>CAJMSQ010000007.1 GCA_905216095.1 uncultured bacterium
GAACCAACGACCCCGAGATTACAAATCACGTGCTCTGGCCAACTGAGCTAAAGAGGCGGGTGGGTAAGCTCTCTGTATCGCGCCGCTACAACCAACTACCTTTGCTGCGATCAAGCCCTGGAGGATTCGAAGGGAGCTGGCCGTACAGCACCTACCCGTTTTCTGAGTGCAAAAGTACGTATTTTTTTTTCTCTGACAAAATTTTATTCAAAAAAGTAATGATTATTCCACTATGGACATCATCTTTGAATTTTGCCCCTTCATACGCACCTGTTCTCGTCATGGCGTATTCTCTCATTCAACTTGACCTGCATCTTATTAGAAAATCCAGACAAGAAAATACAGGAAGAACAAGAATAACCGGCAAAAAACTGCAACCTATTCACTGCAATCAGATTGGGTCAAAAGTAAAGAACACGGCACATTTTCGCATAATCTTATACTTTGCAAATGCAGCAATATTATTGTGTATGGCAACAACAAGCAAAAGCGTGCAGCTCAATGAGTTGCACGCTTTTGCTTGTTGTTTATTATCTGCCTCCTTATCGGAATCATTTGACCTCCTCAAAGTCAGCATCCTGGATATCATCTTTGGCATTTCCTCCGGACTGCTGACCGCCCTGGGAACCGGCATCGGGACCGGGCTGAGCACCCGTCTGCTGATACATCTGAGCACTGGCTGCCTGCCATGCGTTGTTAAGTTCAGCCGTGGCAGCATCAATGGCGGAGAGGTCCTGAGACTTATGAGCTTCCTTCAGTTTGGAAAGGGCAGCCTCAATAACCGACTTCTTGTCGGCAGGGAGTTTGTCGCCCAGCTCTTTCAACTGGTTCTCGGTCTGGAAAATCATAGAGTCGGCCTGATTGATTTTATCTACGCGCTCACGCTCCTTCTTGTCGGCCTCGGCATTAGCTTCGGCCTCCGCCTTCATGCGGTCAATCTCCTCCTGACTCAAGCCACTGCTAGCCTCAATGCGGATAGCCTGTTCCTTACCGGTAGCTTTATCCTTGGCCGATACCTTAAGAATACCGTTAGCGTCAATGTCGAACGTCACCTCAATCTGAGGTACACCACGACGAGCGGGAGCAATACCTGCCAAGTTGAAACGGCCAATGCTCTTGTTATCGCGGGCGAACTGACGCTCTCCCTGCAATACGTGAATGGTAACCTCAGGCTGATTGTCTTCTGCTGTAGAGAACACCTGGCTCTTTTTGCAAGGAATTGTCGTATTGGCTTCGATGAGTTTTGTCATCACACCACCCAATGTCTCAATACCCATGGAAAGCGGAGTTACGTCGAGCAATACGATGTCACCAACACCTTCTTCCTTATTAAGGATTGCACCTTGGATACTTGCACCTACAGCCACCACCTCATCGGGGTTCACACCCTTAGAGGGAGCTTTTCCGAAGAAATCCTGCACAAGTTGCTGTACAGCGGGAATACGGCTGGAGCCACCGACGAGAATCACCTCATCAATATCGCTTGTGCTGAGTCCTGCGTCCTTCAATGCGGCCTCACATGGAGCCTTGCAAGCCTGTATAAGACCATGAGCCAAAGCTTCAAACTTAGCACGGGTAAGCGTCTTGACCAAATGCTTGGGCACGCCACCAACCGGCATGATGTAAGGCAGGTTTATTTCTGTCGTAGTAGAGCTAGAAAGTTCAATCTTGGCTTTTTCTGCGGCTTCCTTAAGGCGCTGCATAGCCATGGGGTCAGCAGAGAGGTCTGCACCTTCGTCATTCTTGAATTCCTGAACAAGCCAGTCAATGATAACATGGTCAAAGTCATCACCACCCAAGTGTGTGTCACCATTAGTGGAGAGCACCTCGAACACACCGCCGCCAAACTCAAGGATTGATATATCAAACGTACCGCCACCGAGGTCGAACACGGCAATCTTCATATCCTTGTTAGCTTTGTCTATACCATAGGCAAGCGCAGCTGCCGTGGGCTCGTTTACAATACGCTTTACGTCAAGACCGGCGATCTGTCCTGCTTCCTTGGTAGCCTGACGCTGAGAGTCGCTGAAGTAGGCCGGTACGGTGATGACAGCTTCCGTGATTTCCTGTCCCAGATAATCCTCGGCTGTTTTCTTCATCTTCTGAAGTATCATAGCCGAAATCTCCTGCGGCGTATACTGGCGACCGTCCACATCCACACGAGGAGTGTTGTTATCACCACGAACTACCTTGTACGGAGTGCGGCTAATTTCTTTCTGCACTTGATCATAGGTCTCCCCCATGAAACGTTTAATAGAATAAATCGTGCGCTGAGGGTTTGTAATAGCCTGACGTTTGGCCGGGTCACCCACCTTCCGCTCGCCGCCTTCCACGAAAGCCACGATTGAAGGAGTTGTACGCTTGCCTTCACTGTTGGTGATTACGACAGGTTCATTACCTTCGAATACGGAAACGCAACTGTTGGTCGTTCCCAAGTCAATTCCAATAATCTTTCCCATAATTGTATTATTTTTATTTGTTATTTAATTCTTTATTTATATACTACATGGATGTCCATGTGTATGCCCTGTTATTTGCAAGGAACATGCCAAAACTGACAACTTTCTACGAAAAATATCGCACATGACATTTTGTCAGACACAAAGAGCTATCAAGGCAGCCTTTTGCATCGACGCAGCACATCCTTATGGGAAAGAAAAATCTTTGGATTCCTTACTTTATACCTTCCTTGTCCATGAAAATATGGTCGGGATAGGATATGGCAACCAAAGAAAGAGCATTACCCGGTACAGACTCACCGGCAGAACATCTGTTCTTGTCGGTAATGACCTGACAGAATTCTTCCACACTCATCCGATTGCGCCCTACCTCCAGCAATGTGCCGACAATGGCGCGCACCATGTTACGCAGGAAACGGTCGGCCGTAATTTCAAAACGCCACAAGTCATCCTCAACCTGAACCCAACGGGCTGATTCGACGTGGCAGATGTTTGTCTTCGTATCAGTGTGCGTTTTGCTGAAACTGGTAAAATCCTCAAAATCACAGAGCCTGCTTGCAGCTGTATTCATTAGTCCGAAATCAGGGGTAAAAAACAGCCGCGTGGCAAAATGACGGCGGAAAGGATTCTTCTTCGTATAGACAAAATAATGATACGTCCGGCCGGTCGCATCAAATCGGGCATGGGCGTTGTCGCATACTCGGATAATCCTGCTGACAGCTATGTCGGGAGGCAGCAGCCGACAGAGTTTATCACTAAGATATTGGTTATCGAATGTTGCCGACGTATCAAAATGCCCCATCATCATGGATGCGTGTACTCCGGCATCAGTTCGTCCGGCACCCACTACTTGTATGTCTTCGCGCAACAGTGTACTCAGTGCACGATTGAGACGTTGTTGTACGCTGTCGGCATTGGGTTGAATCTGCCAACCATGATAGGCGGTCCCGTCGTATGAGAATTGTATGAAGAAACGCATAAGTTTAGAATGAATATAATGAATGGGGAATAAGAACGAATCGGTGCCGTACCGAAATGGTGCGACACCGATATTATTATAGTGTTTTAAGAAATGTCTCAGGCTTCTTCAGCTACAACCTCGAAAGGAACTTCGGCTGAAACTTCCTTATGAAGTTTGATGGTAGCCTTATAGCTGCCAACCTCTTTGACATCTTTCACAACGATAGCCTTGCGATCGATTTCGAAACCAAGTTTTCCGAGTTCTTCGGCAATGTGCAGACTGTTTACAGAGCCATAAATGGCACCGGTAGCACTTACCTTTGTCATTATCTTGATGGTTTCTACCGCATTGAGCTTTTCGGCAAGAGCCAAAGCATCATTCTTAATTTTCTCAAGTTTGTGAGCGCGTTGCTTCAAGTTTTCAGCCAACACTTTCTTGGCAGCTTCCGAAGCAATGACAGCCTTGCCCGTAGGGATGAGGTAATTGCGACCGTAACCGCTCTTTACGTTTACGACATCGTCCTTGTAACCCAAACCGTGTACGTTTTCTTTCAAAATGAGTTCCATATCTTATACCTCCTTTTTATTTCATCAAATCGGTTACGAAAGGAAGCAAGGCCAAGTGGCGTGCACGCTTGACGGCCTGTGCCACGCGACGCTGATACTTCAAAGAAGTTCCAGTGATGCGACGGGGCAGAATCTTACCCTGCTCGTTCAAGAACTTTTTCAAGAATTCGGGATCCTTGTAGTCAATATACTTGATTCCGCTCTTCTTGAAGCGGCAATATTTCTTTTTCCGAACGTCCACGGTGGGCGGGGTCAAGTAACGGATTTCAGATTGTGCTTGTGCCATGGTTTAGTCCTCCTTAGTTTTTTTGTTGTTACGACGCTTTTCCGCATACAGGGCGGCATACTTCTCTAACTTCACGGTGAGGAAACGAATTACGCGTTCGTCACGGCGATAACCGATTTCAAGCTTGTCGATAACGTGCGGCTCAGCCTTGAATTCCAACAACTGATAGAAACCGGTGGACTTCTTCTCGATGGGATAAGCCATTTTCTTGAGGCCCCAGTTCTCTTCATTGATAATCTCAGCGCCCTCGGCGGTAAGAATACCCTTGAATTTTTCGACCGTCTCCTTCATCTGTTGTTCAGACAAAACGGGAGTCATAATGAAAACGGTCTCGTACTGATTCATCATACTTGTTAAATGAATATTGTGTTTTATTTGCAAAATTGCGGCGCAAAGATACGAATTTGAATTTATTCCACAAAGAACATATAGGCTTTTTCTCATTACATGTTCTTCAAAAACGCTCCAGACATCCAAAAAAATTACGATTTTGCAACTAAACACTGTTAGCGACCTGATTATTTATTAAAACAAATGCTATTTATTTGGTCGTATCAAATCATGTTCGTACCTTCATACTCATGAACAACAAGCCAATAATATAACAATCATTTTGCGCGGACAGTCCCAAACAGACAGACAAATTTAAAGCGTATTCGTAAAACCGATAAAGAAGACAAAAAGGCTTACAGAGAGCGATATTAGCATTGATGCTCTCCAATGAACCGAGATAAAAAAGGATAAAGTAGAAAAAATGAAAACAATCGAATTTATAGGGCATCCTCCATACAGAGAGGATATGGAAGAAGTTGAGAAGGAGACATACCGTTTCCTTGACAACCTTACCATCAAATATCATACAATATGTCATGATGCGATATTCAGTATGAAAGAATGCAAGGATATGGAACAAGCATTAAGAGCCATCATACCCAAGAATCTTTTCTTGTGCAACAGGCAGAAAACACAATTTTATTTGCTTATGATGCCCGGAGAAAAAGCATTCAACCCCAAACAACTTTCTGCGGACTTAGGATGCCCACATCTGTCTTTTGCAGACGAAAGACAAATGGTAGGCATGCTTGGCGTCCATCCGGGTGCAGTGTCGCCAATGGGATTGATACACGAACACGACAAAAAAGTTCTACCGGTAATAGACCGAGCACTTATCCAATATGAATACATAGGTTGTCACCCTTGTGTCAATACCGCTACCATCAGATTGAAAACAGCAGACCTATTGAACAGAATAATACCCGAATCAGGTCATCATTATAGGATAGTCGATCTGAAGCCGTAATGACGGAACAGCAAGAGGCATCCATGTACCATACGCGACTTCATGACAATCCATATAGAGGACATCTGTTCCAAAACTACATATAATTTCATAAAGAATCCGCTCCGTATGATTGATATACGGAGCGGACTTTATTCAAGGTTCAGGTACCTCTTCTATACGAGAGTTCTTTAGCCCAACCTATCGTTAATGTCTCTTCATTTGAAGAAGACCTTGTACGTGGCATTTCGGCCATCCGACAAAGAAACCTTCACGATATGCACGTTGTCGGAAGTTGCCGTTACGGGCACTTGTGCCTGCTTTACACCGGACAGTTTCTGCGAAAGCACCATCTTGCCGGCGGGGGTATAGACATTGACGGCAGCAATTCCCTCGGGGGAGGAAACAAACAGTCTGTTACCCTCTACACGCAGTTGGGTTGAGGATTGTCCCTCTACAAACCGTATACCTGTAATCTCCGGTTCCTTGGCGTCATCAAGGACTTCCACGATTTCATAAATAATCGGAGCTTGGAATCCCGCCCATGCAATATGCAAACCTATGGCATCCTTATACTCTGTCAGATCCACTACCTGCTTATAGTCTGTCAAATCAGCCACATGGTATCCCACACTGCCCGGACTACTGGCAACCTTAACACTCAACATGGCCTTTCTTTCGGCTGAATTATCCAAGTCCTGATAAATCACAACAGACTTGACGGGATATCGTTGCTGGAAATAGTAATTAATCCACTGTATAGTAGGTGCAACCGGCATACTTGTATGCGCAAGGGCGTCAGTCAGTTCCGTCACTTCCTTTTCATCGAAAGACACACACTTTTCCTTAACCACATCCTGCTTGTATTCAATCTCATACAGACGCATCCACTTGTTGGTATTGGCCTCCACCAATCGCAGGCGGATGAACTTTATATTTGTGTCAGGCTGATTGTTCACGAAATCGCAATAGCTTACCTCAGAGGAATAAGACTTCACCTGCGGCAGGCTCATCGTGAAGTCCGTCGTATAGTTACCCTTCACCGTGAGTGCCGTCCAAGTGTTGCCATCGGCCGAGACCTCCACACGTCCTTTGTTCATGTAGTCGCCGTTTACGGTTCCCACATATAAGCGCACTTCGGATATTTTGGCCGGACTGGCAAGCTGAAGCGTATAAGCATCATTATTCTGCTGGTTGCGCTTGAGACAGCAATAGGTATCATATCTACCATCAGCCAAGAATTCTTTGGTGTGTCCTTCGTAAATTTCTCCGGAAGGGATTGTTACTGCCTCTGTAACGGCCTCCACCGCAGGCTTCACCGAGAAAGAAGCGCTACTTGTGGGGAAAAATCTAAGCGTTCTGGGCGTATCGGACTCGTTCTTTATACACATGAATTTGACAAAGTCAGACATCATCGTTTCCTTGTCCGAATATTTCACCCACGTATAACCGTCGCCGGAATATAATACCGTATAGTTGGCTATAATCGTATCGGCAATCGTCACATCATCCAGTCTCACGGGACGAGGCAGGGATATACCGACATACTGGTTCTTTTCGAGTTTGTTTGTAGAGCGGAAGATAAAGACAGATCCGTCATTGTTCGTAGTACAAGTACCTTGCGCGCCCTCAATGTTGGAGAAGAATGTCGCTTTCGTTTCTGCGGACTGTTTGAAATAACCTTCCATGGACCTTTCTTTCATGAACTTGACGAAAGGTTCGAGTCCCGAGCTGGCAGTCATGGCCTGATTGTAGGAAACAGAGATACCACTGCCCATTCCCTCAAGAGCCGCTACGGTGTAATTGGCATCCGTATCTATCTTGTTGATGAGTGTCGCATGAGGAGCATACTTTTCCCATTTTTCGCCCTGCTCATTCTCTTCCATGTTGAGCAATTCCTGGAATGCGACAGACGAGGCTGCCATCTGCTTCAACTTCAGAAGCCAAGGCTTAAGGTCGTTGTAGAGCAGTCTGTCACTTTCATTTTCGGAATCTTTCCAGGCCTCAAGCTCCGTGCAGGCTGCAACGATTTTTTTCAGCCGCTCCTTCAAAGCCGTATCCGAATAATTGCCGCCGCTGATCTGAGTCTTATAATTGTCTATCAGGGACTGCAGGTCAGCAGTTTCACCATAACGCAGATATTCTGCCAGGAATCTATAAGTTTCGGCCTTCTCCTTGCCGACGATTGCCGGGAAAGAAGCCTCCCAACTGCTCTTGTTGTCAAAGCCGGAAGTATTCCAAGCATAGTTGGCTACACTGAAGAGAGGAATTTTCGCAACTTCTCCCTGCTGCATCGGGTTACTTACGATACCGCAACCGTTCAGCAACTCTTCCGGAAGCCGTGAGTTGTTGCTGATGGCAGGCATATCGACGAAGTTCGTATAAGTATCCATCGGGAATATACGTGCATCGGCATTGTCGTTACACGGATAATTCCACCACCATCCGGCATCACGTCCCAAATACTGCTTCACCTGATTGAGGTCACTGCTGTTGGGAACGCTCCACACGCCCCATCCGGTGGTATAGATGGTCACATTGTTGGGTGTTGCGGCCAAGGCCTCGAAGAAAGCCTTACGCTGCGCCTCACCGCCACCGGCAAACGCGGAGCAATAAATCTGAGGAACGAAATGCAAAGGCTGGACCGTATCGGCCGGAACCGCATCCGCAGTATTGTATTTCGCTTCCAAAGCACGCTGTATCTCCGTTACACGGTCGGCATTGAGTTTATAACCGGCATCGTCGCTCGGGATACTCACGTCATCCACGAAGACAGCGAACTGCCGCACGCCGAGTTGATACATCTTGTCGAACTTGGACATGATGTCCTCTACTACGGTATTGCTGCCCAGGAAGTTGTTACCCGGATGTATCGCCCAGATAAAGTTCACTTTCGTGTCGTGCGACATTTCCGAAAGCTCACTAATCATGTCCTGAGACAGCCATCCGTTCTTCTCCTGCTCGGCCGTAAGCGTGGTGGGATAGGCATCCTGCCACTTTTCGGAATGATACGGATCACTCTTTGCGCCATAAAGATAAGTATTCATCTTGTTGCGCATCATGAACTTCATGAGGTCTTTCTTTACGCTTATCGAATAAGGATAACCATAGTATCCCTCCACAATGCCACGGCTTTGCTGGTCGGCATAGTCACCGATAAAGACACACGGCATGGCGTTTCTGTCGCCGTCCAACATCTGTTCCAACGAAGCAAGCGCATAGAAAGCGGCATTTGTATTCTCACCCAAGATGACCACCTGCGCCAGTCCGCCCTCGACGGTGAGGCTCAGGCAATGGCGATCGTACTTCCCTTCCTTCGAGAACACCTCGCGCGAAAAACCTATTGCGGCCCCCTTGCTGTCGGCCATGCTGCCGGAGCCGTTCACACCTATATATATATTGGTGCACGACGATGAGGGAGCATCCGAGAATGCAGCTGTCATTCCGTGGTCCGCCAATACGCCTTCAAGACGTTTCCGGGTAGCGGCGTCAATGCCGCTCTCCACAATCACATTCACCTGGTCCGTGAATCTCGCCGTACCCGTCACCGCCGTCTGTTGCTGCGGAATGGGGTAAATGGTGTAGACATTGTCAGCCCAAGCACAGCCCGGCATCAGACTGAAAGCCGCAATTACACCGATCAAGAATGATTTTCTTTTCATAATATAGAATTTAAGATGGTGGATGCGACGAATCGCGTCCGTACCCTGTTTATCCTTTCATGTTCTTAAGGTTCGCTATGGTATCGCGCAGAGCCGCGATTTTCGTCTCGGCATCGTGCTGTTTCTTACGCTCCAGCTCCACGACGGCCGCCGGCGCGTTCGAGACGAAACGCTCATTCTGCAGTTTCTTTTCCACGCTTTTCAGGAAGCCTTCCAGGTGCTTCAACTCGGCCTCGGCCTTTTCCAATTCAGCGGCAACGTCCATCAGGCTTCCCAGCAGCACGGCATATTCCGTTGTCCCCACAATGAACGAGGAGGCATTGGCATCCTTATCGGTGACGACGGCGATTTCACCGACATTCGCCATCTTGCGGATCACACAGTCGTACTCCGCCACAGGATTGCTACCGACAGCCTGCAATTCGAGCTGTTCCTTTTGGGCTATGTTCTTTCCGTTCCGGACGGCACGCACGCCTGCCACGACGTTCTTGACCATCTCGACATCGGCTATCAGCCGGTCGTCGCCGTCCACGGGAGCTGCGATGCTCTGCGGACTGGTCATGATGCTTTCGCCGTCCTTCCGCTCATACAGATGTTGCCACAACTCTTCGGTGATGAAGGGCATGAACGGATGAAGCAGGTGAAGCAAGTCATCGAAGAAGCCGGACACGGCCTTATAGGTGGCTGCATCGATGGGCTGTCCGTAGGCGGGTTTCACCATTTCCAGCAGCCAGCTCGAGAACTCATCCCAGAAGAGGCGATAAACCTCCATCAGGGCTTCGCTCAGACGGTACTTGGAGAAAAGGTCGGCTATCTCGGCGGCACTCTTGCGCAGTTGTGCGCCGAACCACTTCACGGCCAGACGGGCCGTCTCAGGCTGTTCGGTCTCGGCCACCTGCCATCCCCGGACAAGCCGGAAGGCATTCCATATCTTATTACAGAAGTTACGTCCCTGCTCGCAGAGGCTCTCGTCAAACAGGATGTCGTTGCCGGCAGGTGCGGAAAGCATCATGCCCATGCGCACGCCATCGGCCCCGAAGCGGTCGATAAGGAGAAGCGGGTCGGGAGAGTTGCCCAGCTGTTTCGACATCTTGCGTCCCAGTTTGTCGCGCACGATACCGGTGAAATAGACATTGCGGAACGGCATCTTGCCCGTATATTCGTATCCCGCCATAATCATTCTTGTCACCCAGAAGAATATGATGTCCGGGCCGGTAACAAGGTCGGCCGTGGGATAATAATAGTTGAATTCCTCATTGCCCGGCTCATTGATACCCTTAAACAGGGAGATGGGCCACAGCCAGGACGAGAACCACGTATCGAGCGCGTCTTCTTCCTGCCGCAGGTCGGAGAGCTGAAGGTTCTCATTGCCAGTCTGGCGACGCGCCTTGTCCAGGGCGTCCTCCGGAGTCTCGGCCACGACGAAACCGCCCTCGGGCAGATAATAGGCAGGTATGCGGTGTCCCCACCACAGCTGGCGGGAGATGCACCAGTCCTTGATGTTCTCCAGCCAGTGCCGATAGGTATTCTTGTATTTTGCCGGATAGAATTTGATTTCATCGTTCATGACGGGCGGCAAGGCCATTTCCGCGAAATGTTCCATCTTGAGGAACCACTGCATGGACAGTTTCGGTTCGATGGGTACGCCGGTACGTTCGGAACAGCCCACCTTGTTGGTGTAATCCTCTACCCTCTCGAGCAGGTCGGCCGCGGCCAAATCAAGCTCTATTTGCCGGCGCACGTCGAAGCGGTCCATGCCCACGTACATTCCGGCCGCGGGCGAGAGCGTCCCGTCGTCGTTGAAGATGTCAATGCTCTGCAATTTGTGCTTTTCGCCCAGCATGTAGTCATTGATGTCGTGCGCCGGGGTCACCTTCAGACAGCCCGTACCGAACTCGATGTCCACGTATTCGTCCTCGATGACGGGAATGACGCGCCCTACAAGCGGCACAATCACTTTCTTTCCTTTCAGCCACTCGTTCTTGGGGTCGTTCGGGTTGATGCACATGGCCGTGTCGCCCATGATGGTCTCGGGGCGTGTGGTCGCCACGATAGCATACCGGCCTTGCGGGTCGCCTTCCACTTTGTAGCGCAGGTAGTAGAGTTTGCTGTGCTCCTCCTTATAAATCACTTCCTCGTCGGACAATGCCGTCTTGGCCTTGGGGTCCCAGTTCACCATACGGACGCCGCGATAGATAAGTCCTTTCTCGTACAAATCGACAAAGACCTTGATGACGCTGCGCGAGCGTTCCTCGTCCATGGTAAAGGCCGTGCGGTCCCAATCGCACGATGCACCGATGCGGCGCAACTGTTTCAGGATGATGCCCCCATGCTCGTCGGTCCACTCCCAGGCATATTTCAGAAATTCCTCGCGGGTGAGGTCCGACTTCTTGATGCCGCGCTCCGCAAGACGGTTCACGACTTTCGCTTCGGTAGCTATCGACGCATGGTCTGTACCCGGCACCCAACAGGCATTCTTTCCCTCCATGCGGGCATGACGGACCAGAATGTCCTGGATGGTCTCGTTCAGCATGTGCCCCATGTGCAGCACGCCTGTGACATTGGGCGGCGGAATCACCACCGTATAAGGTTCACGTCCGTCGGGTTTGGAGCTGAACAAATGATGGTCCAGCCAGTACCCGTACCACTTACTTTCTACTTCTTCAGGATTGTACTTGGTTGCCAATTCCATTATCTTATTTCTTTTTTCTATATTATAATCTTAAGATACAAATGCAAAGATACTCAAATATCTTAAGAGTTAAAGTCTTGTCGTCTTAAAATCCTTGTATTCCCCTAAAAAAACATCACTGCAGGCAAATGGAACATTCCGGCAGACAGGGAAGTTTTTTTCATTCCGCACGATTTTAACACTATTTGCTTTTGGAGGAAAAATGTAGTATCTTTGTGGAACAGAAATGCGAAGGACGGCTAAAACCGTCCTTTTTTAGTGCCATACGGCCTGCTTTCCCGAAAAAAAATCCTTCGGGAAAGTTTTTTTCGGGCGGCTTGTAGTTTTTCCTACATGCCTTGTAGGAACTCCCATCCCTATTTTCGTGAACCGGCAACGCGGGGTTGCACCCCTCTTCGTGTTGCTGAAAGTTAAAAATGTTAATGTCGGCGTTGCCGATGACCGGCCAATGCCACCGCCCCACCCTCCATGTTTCATCCGGCAAACGGAGTACGACAGCAAAGACGCAATACAGACCGGACTGTCCGGAAGTCCGATGACCGGCCGGGGTAAAAAATACGTAAAAAAACGCCGGCCGGGATGACCATGTTTCTATAAAGAGTACTACCTTTGCAAGGAGAAACCGGCCGGATGCCGGGATATTCATTCCAAAGACAGAAAGTTTATGAGTTTCAATCTTCCAAAAACAAACAAGAAACGGGTCGTCATCGTCGGCGGCGGATTTGGCGGCCTGAAACTGGCCAACAAGCTGAGCGGTTCGGATTTCCAGGTCGTTTTGGTGGACAGTAACAATTACCATCAGTTTCCTCCGCTGATCTATCAGATTGCCTCGGCGGGAATTGAACCGAGTTCCATTTCCTTCCCCTTCAGAAAGATCTTCCAGAAACGGAAGAATTTCTTCTTCAGGATGGCGCAAGTGCGTTCTATCTTCCCTGAACACAAAATCATACAGACGTCCATCGGTAAAGTGAGCTACGACTATCTGGTCCTGGCCGCAGGAACCACCACCAACTTCTTCGGCAACCGGCACGTGGAAGAGGAGGCCATGCCCATGAAGAACGTGAGCGAAGCCATGGGACTGCGGAATGCGTTGCTCGACAACTTTGAACGTGCGCTGACCTGCGCCGGAGAGCAGGAACGGCAGGAATTGCTGAACGTCGTCATCGTGGGCGGAGGCGCCACGGGTGTGGAAATAGCCGGAGCTTTGTCCGAAATGAAGAATTTCGTACTGCCCAAGGACTATCCCGACCTGCCTTCCAGTCTGATGCACATCTATCTGATAGAAGCGGGTCCGCGTCTGCTGGCGGCCATGAGCGAGGAGTCTTCGACACATGTCGAGAAATATCTGCGCGGAATGGGCGTAAACGTGTTGCTCAACAAGATGGTGACCGACTACAAGGACCACAGGGTCATGCTGAAGGACGGCAGCAGCATCGCCACACGTACTTTCATCTGGGTGAGCGGCGTCGCGGCACAGCCGGTCGGCAACTTAGGAGAGGAACACCTCGGACGCGGCCGCCGCATCAAGGTGGACGCTTTCAACCGCGTGGAGGGACTGGACGGCGTATTCTGCATCGGAGACCAGTGCATCATGGAGGAAGGCGACCCCGCATGGGCTGGCGGACATCCGCAACTGGCACAGGTAGCCATCCAGCAGGGAACGCTGTTGGCCAAAAACCTGAAACGCATGGAGAAAGGGAAGGAAATGAAACCTTTCCGCTACCGCAATCTCGGTACGATGGCGACCGTAGGCCGCAACCGGGCGGTAGCCGAATTCAAGAAGGTGAAAATGGCCGGCTTCCTCGCCTGGTTCATGTGGCTGGTCGTACACCTGCGCTCCATTCTCGGCGTGCGCAACAAGATGATAGTCCTGTTCAACTGGATGTGGAACTATTTCTCTTACAGCCAGTCCCTGCGTATGATTATCTACGCCAAGAAGGCCAAGGAGGTCATCGAGAGGGAACAGCGGCTGGCCTCACGCCACTGGGGCACGGACCTGATGAGCGAAGGTTCGGAAGAAGTGAAAAAGACAGACAACACATCAAAAGAAGAATAAAGTATGTTTTCGGGAATCGTAGAAGCCACGGCACGTGTCACAGGCATTGAGAAAGACAAGGAAAACCTGCACATCACGCTGGAATGTCCTTTCGCGAACGAATTGAAGATAGACCAGAGTGTGGCGCATAACGGGGTTTGCCTGACCGTCGTGCGACAGGAGGGGAACACCTACACGGTAACGGCCATCGAAGAAACGCTGCACCGCTCCAACCTGGGCGGACTGCAACCGGGGGATGAGGTGAATGTGGAACGTTCCATGCAGATGAACGGCCGGCTGGACGGGCACATCGTACAGGGTCACGTGGACCAGACTGCGGAATGTATAGCCCTCGAGACAGCGGAAGGCAGTTACATTTACACTTTCAGGTATCAGTTCAACCGCGAAATGGCCCGACGCGGATATTTCACCGTGGACAAAGGCAGTGTGACGGTCAATGGCGTAAGCCTGACCGTATGCAACCCGACCGATGACACGTTCCAGGTGTGCATCATACCTTTTACTTACGAGCACACCAACTTCCATGCCATCAAGGTAGGCACTTGCGTAAACATTGAATTCGATATACTGGGAAAATACATCAGCAGACTGCAACATTGGGCCTGAAAAAATCTGACAGCCCGCACGACAGAGGCACATTTCCCTGTGACTATAAAACAAGGTGGATATCATCAGAGGGATATCCACCTTGTTTTTTATATTAATCCAAAGACATCGGAGCTTATCTGAGCACGTAGGATTTTCCACTCTTGCCCTTTGCCCGGAAAACCGTATCGTTCAGTTCCTCGATTTCCACCCAGTCACGGTTTTCTCCGTCTTTCAGGATAAGATGACAATTATATATGTCATAATCCTTGACGAACTTGTTCAGTTGCGAAAGGTTGATCATGACTCCCAAGGCCTCGTTGTTGTCGCGTGTGGTAATAGCGTAACGGGCCGTATCATTGCGCTCACCGTATATCACCCCATATTCGTTTCCCTTGTCATTCTCGGAGGTCAAAGCAAGTTCCCATTCGCTGCCGTCGTCGGCCACCAACGTGAAACCACCCTGTCCGAAGCCATCGGCATGACCGTAGATAGTGGAGTCCGCCTCCGTCCATTCGGGAACAGTATTAACAACTTTCAGACTGTCGTCCGCTACCTGCCGGTCGGCCTTGTTATTGCCTCCACATGCCGTAAAAAGCGCAAGTGTCGCGACCGTACATACAACAAATAAACCTTTCATATTGACAAAGCTTTGATTTTGGCGGCTAAGTTACACATTTATTTCTACTTATATGCACAAAAAAGGCTGTAAAAGATTGCCGTCTCAAAAAAATAGCGTATATTTGCGGCGTTTTAGACAACATAAAGTCCAACATTTTTAATTAACTTATTTACTAACAACTATTAATGGAGAATCTAAAGAACATTGCACCCCTGTCTGACTTTGACTGGAATGCATTCGAAAACGGAGTTGCCGACAGCACTCAAAGCAAAGACGAGCTGGAGAAGGCTTACGACAGCACCCTCGGTCGTGTAAACGAAAACGAGGTGGTTGAAGGAACGGTTATCTCTATCAACAAGCGCGAAGTCGTTGTGAACATCGGCTACAAGAGCGACGGCATCATCCCTGTCAATGAGTTCCGTTACAATCCTGACCTCAAAATCGGCGATACCGTCGAGGTTTACGTTGAGAACCAGGAGGACAAAAAAGGACAGTTGGTTCTTTCTCACAAGAAGGCTCGCGCAAGCAAGTCTTGGGAGCGCGTAAACGAGGCTCTCGACAACAAGGAAGTGGTCAAAGGTTACATCAAGTGCCGTACGAAGGGCGGTATGATTGTCGATGTATTCGGCATCGAGGCATTCCTTCCCGGTTCTCAGATTGACGTTAAGCCCATCCGCGACTACGATGTATTCGTAGGCAAAACCATGGAATTCCAGATTGTAAAAATCAATCAGGAATACAAGAACGTTGTCGTATCCCACAAGGCGCTTATCGAGGCTGAGCTGGAAGCCCAGAAGCAGGAAATCATTTCCAAACTCGAAAAAGGACAGGTGCTCGAAGGTTCTGTCAAGAATATCACGCCTTACGGTGTGTTCATCGACCTTGGCGGCGTAGACGGTCTCATCCACATCACCGACCTCAGCTGGGGCCGCGTAAACGATCCGCACGAGATTGTAGACCTCGACCAGAAGCTCAACGTCGTTATCCTCGACTTCGATGAGGAAAAGAAGCGCATCGCCCTCGGTCTGAAGCAGCTCACTCCCCATCCTTGGGATGCCCTCGATGCAGAGCTCAAGGTAGGTGACAAAGTCAAAGGCCGCGTGGTCGTTATGGCCGATTACGGTGCTTTTGTCGAAATCGCACCGGGTGTCGAAGGCCTGATTCACGTCAGCGAAATGAGCTGGAGCCAGCACTTGCGCTCTGCTCAGGATTTCCTGAAGGTTGGCGACGAGGTTGAAGCCGTTATCCTGACGCTCGACCGCACGGAACGCAAGATGTCTCTCGGCATCAAGCAGCTCAAGGAAGACCCTTGGAAGGACATTGAAGTGAAATATCCCGTAAACTCCAAGCACCAGGCCAAAGTTCGTAACTTCACCAACTTCGGTGTCTTCGTTGAACTTGAAGAAGGTGTAGACGGCCTCATCCACATCTCCGACCTCTCTTGGACGAAGAAGGTGAAACATCCTTCCGAATTCACCCAGATCGGTGCTGCCATTGAGGTAGTGGTTCTCGAAATAGACAAGGACAACCGTCGTCTCAGCCTCGGCCACAAGCAGCTTGAGGAAAATCCTTGGGATGTATTTGAAACCGTATTTACGGACGGAAGCATTCACGAGGGAACCATCATCGAGATGCTTGACAAGGGTGCCGTAGTACAGCTTGAGTATGGTGTGGAAGGCTTTGCTACTCCCAAGCACCTCGTCAAGGAAGACGGCAGTCACGCCCAGCTCAATGAGAAATTGCCTTTCAAGGTAATTGAATTCAACAAGGACAGCAAGCGCATCATTCTCTCCCACAGCCGTACGTTCGAGGACGTTCAGCGTGCTGAGGCCCGTGCAGAAAAGAAAGCTACACGCAAGTCTGCCAAGAAGGAAGACAGCACTGCTACTATCCAGAACCAGGCCGCTTCCACCAGCTTGGGCGATAACGACGCTCTCGCTGCCTTGAAGGCAAAAATGGAAAAAGGCGAATAAATCAGTGAAGGCATGAAGATGGCCAAGTGCCTATGATGCACAAAACCATCAGCAGCTAAATACAATGAAACAGCGGAAGGCAGCAGCTTTCCGCTGTTTTTCTTATTCATCCCGGGCAACAACAAGCCGCAATCGGGCACTAAAATGTTAGGACATCAAACTTTATAGGCATCCGACGAAACAAAAAGAGCAGTGAAACAGGCTTATGCCTCCTCACTGCTCTCATTTTGTTTATTTATTCCTTTGAAAGAATATCTTTATGACTTCAGGTAATAATCCACCGATGTGACAACACGAATTTTCTTTATATAAGGAGTAAATTGGTCGCGGTCCTCGATGGAGAACAAGCCTTGCGTGGCATTCTTTATCTTTCCCAAGCTGCTTTCCGAATCTTTTGCGAACTTCTCGGCAGCCTCACGCGCATTCTTGGTGGCTTCCTCTATCATCTCAGGCTTAATCTTGTTCAAACTCTGAAACTCATACTGCGGCGTCATGCCGTATTCCTGTGCCGAAATGGCCACGCCCTCGCGAAGCAACTCGCCCATACGCGGAATCAAGCCACGGACGGTCTCTACCTGACTGGTGGAAACCGTAAGCGTAGAAGTCACATTGTAGCGGTCACGCTCTGACTGCCGTTCGTTATAACGGTCGGCACGCAAATCTATAATCTGGGGAGCACCCACATTAATCTCATCTGCCTTCACTCCATTCCTTTTCAAGAAAGAAACAATCTTATTGTTGGCCGTATTTATATCGTCATAAAGCGCCTGTAAATCGTTTCCCGTAGTTTTATATACTATGGGCCAGATTACATGGTCGGCCATCACTTCGCGTTCCGCCAGGCCACGAACAGATACCTCCCTGTCACGTTGGGCCAGCCCGCACAAGCCCCAATACACACACAAGCCCAGCAGGGCTAAGCCTACGGCAAGAATAACGGATTCGATACGATAATTCTTCATTGTAGTCTCAATTTTATATTACACAATAAATTCGAGGATAAAGATACGACATTCCCTTTGGTCTGAGGAACAAGCCCACCCGATTAACGTGGATTTAACAAATCAGACCAAAGGGAATCAAAAGAATCCGGGAGATGCGCGGCTCAGCCGGCTTTTTCAATCAAGGCCACCGCATAAGCCGAAATACCTTCCTGCCGGCCGGTAAAACCTAACTTCTCGGTTGTGGTTGCCTTGATGCTGACATCGTCCGGCGTTATGTTCATCAAAGGAGCCAAACAGGCCTTCATGGCATCAATATGTACGGACAACTTGGGACGCTCCGCACACACCGTGGCATCTATGTTGCCGATGCTCCATCCGTGCTCAGACAAAAGCGCAGTGGTCTTACGCAACAGAATCTTGCTGTCTATGCCTGAATATTCGTCGGCCGTATCCGGAAAGTGGTAACCGATATCCCGCAATGCGGCAGCCCCCAGCAGCGCGTCACAGATGGCATGTATCAACACATCGGCGTCGCTATGTCCCAACAATCCTGCGGTATGTTCAATCTTTATGCCTCCCAACCATAAATCCCGGTCCGGAACCAGTTTATGGACGTCATATCCCATTCCTACTCTTACTTTCATGACAAACTATGATTTATCTGCGACCGAAGAAGTCCCTGATACCATCCATATCGAAGGCAAGGGAAACACGCAAGGTCTGGTCCAGTGGATTGCTCGGGGTGGTTGCAATCGTATAGGCCGCATCTACCGACAAGACATTCATACGAAATCCTGCGCCGGCCGTAAAATATTTACGGTTACCCTGCATTTCGCTTTCGTGATGATAGCCTCCGCGCAACGAGAACTTATCATTATAAACATATTCGGCACCTATGCTCCACTGTATTTCTTCCAACTCGCCCTTGAAGCCTCTCTCCGAATCTCCGAAACTCTTGAAGATGCCGGAGATGGAAGACATGTCATAATAATCCTTACGAATTCTTTCCTCATACTCCTGATTGGTCTCATCATCCAGCTGCAAAGGTTTGGAAGGAACCAGCAACTTATTGAAGTCCGCACTGATGGAAAAACGGTTGTACTCGTTAATCGGTATCATATAGCTGAATCCCAAGCGAAGATTGGTTGGAATAAAATAAGAATAGTCATCTCCGAAATTTATCTTGGTACCAATATTACTGATGTTCAGACCTATGCCCAACTGGCACTCGCGACTGCCCATCATCACATAGTTATTATAATAACAAGCTATGTCGGCCGCAAACGCAGAACCGGGAGACCTGCTGTCATCACGGGGATCGGACAAGTTGGAATACATATACCGGAGCGCAACAGCCGCCGAGAACTTCTCACTCAACATCCGGGAATAAGCTACGTCCACAGCCATTTCGTAAGGTTTGACAGACATGGCCGCATCATCGGTGGCTACATCTCCCAAAGTAAAGTATCGCAGCGAGGCACTGACCGCCTGATAATCTCCCAGACGGACATAGCCGGTCGCATTGAGCAGCGCGATGTCATTAACCAGCTGGCGCAACCACGGCGTATAGTTGATAGCCAGTCCGGCCCGGCTGATGGTAAACGGGTATTTGGCGGGGTTCCAACTCTGGGAATTGACATCCGGGTCAGTGGCAGCACCAATATCACCCATACCGGCCGAGCGAGCATCTCCCGCAATGGTCTGCGACGTCACGGCCGTCATGACAGGATTAAACTTATCCTTCAGGTCTCCGTCATCTGCCCATGTCGTCTGACACATCACCAGCAACGCAGCCCACAAACATATCTTTTTTTTCTGTTTCATACCTTTTACAACTTTTGAATGACCCTACAAGAGTAAACTCTATATTAGGAAATTTATTGCTTAATAATCACCATTTTTTTCGCATCGGTTTCCATTTCTCTGTTCGCGCCGGTCACTTTTGCGCGATACAGATATACGCCGGCCGGAAGCGGCACACCGGCTGCGTTTGTAAGGTTCCAGTTCTTCGTATGATAGCCTGACGCACTCGTAACACTTTCCGCAGCGGAAATCCATACAAGTTTGCCCATCATGTCATACACTTCAATGATAACGCTGACATCGGAATCGTGCTCCGGCAACAGGGTAACGAAACTGGTTGTCGTATAAACGGGATTACGGGTCGCACTTACCTCAAAACCGGCCATATCACGGCTGCCCACATAAAAGTCCAGCACCGACGTAGCGGGATTATTGTTCACATCCCACACCTTGAAAGACAGACTATGCTTCCCTGCTGAAAGCCCGGTCAGCGGATACGTGACCGTTCCCGTCCGGTAACTGCCGAAATCGTAGGAAAAATACTCATTCAGCACGTGGGTGTTCTGAACATCATTATCCAAGGTCAGTTCCAAATCGTGTCCCACACTGATACCCGAGACATTGATGCCGCAATCATCGCTCACCTCCGCCACAAAAACGGCATCCGGTCCCACAATCCCGCCATTCGGGAAGTCAGGCGTATTCAGATACAGATAAACCGTAGGAGCGGTCTTGTCCGGCTCGACAGTCGAGTCCGTTCCATCGAGATAGAACTGATCATTATGCCCATGCGCCTCCATCGAATGGTCCTTGTTCACCGCATACAGCATGATGCGGCCGGAATCTTCGGTGTAACTGATGTCACGAGGAATAGAAACCTCGACAGAAAACCTTCCGGCCATCACCGAATCCTGTCCCTCAAAGATGACCTTGGTCCTGTCATTATATTCCATCGGTTTGGAGGTTAAATAATCATTCTTCTTGCACACTATCTTCTCCATACGGTCCATCACGGTGACTGACACGAGCCCGTCAAACCCAGTCGCAATGCCCGTACCCTGCGCCACGTATCCGCTGAAACGGGCTACCGAACCGGCCTTCAACTGGAAACGTTCTCCATCAGCCAGTTTATAACCATTGATACTATCTATCACCATACGATGCGTAGGCACGGCAAGTGATAATGCAGGGTCTCCCAAAAGCACATACTTCAGTTTGTTGAACGTCCTGTCCACATCGCCACTACCTTCAATAAGCCCGACTTTGGTCAAGCGCAGAGCCTCTCCCATCGGATACGCCTTCCCGTTGTCCGACGTACTCAGCACATTATTGGTAAATCTGGCATTGATGCTTCTATTATAATTGGAATAGACCGAACGTGAGGCACACATCATCGCAATAGCCCCACCGTCAGGATTACCAAGGGCAACGCGCCCTATATCCTGCGTCTGCGTATCGTACGGACATATCTCGCACGAAGCCAACACCCACAACGGAAAACGCCCCGACGAGGATAGGCGAAAATCATCATCGGTAAGCAGGTTCGAATGGGATATCTGCAACGGACTTCCATGCCCTGTGTAGTTAAACATCAAGGCACCCTGTTTCATATAATTCCGAAGCAAAGACGTTACCTGAGGATAAGAAAAACCGGTGGCGGAAGAAGTGCGTTTATAAGCATCCCAATACACCTTACGCAGATATATGTCATTTCCATGTTGCGCTTCCATTTTCTTCACCACCTCTTCGGCATCGTCCATGTGCAGGTTGTCATTGATGTCATCCGCCAGAAAATAGATTTTATTCTTCCAGTTTCCCACTTCCCCGTTGTCCATATAGGCTATGACCTTGTCCACATAGACCGTGGCGGTGCTTTCGTCCGTGCAGGGGAAACGTCCGATACCCAGGTCCAGTTTATTGGTTACGTAAGACAGGCCTTCGCCATCGTCCAGCCAGCCATAGAAATCGTCCGTGACATAACTGTCGATTTTTCCATGCAGGATTTCCGTTTTCACATAACTTCTGGATTCGGTATTCAGTTCAAAAGACAACAAGAAATCGTCCGGCGAGCAGGAACGCCAGTCCGAAGTAATCATACGGTTGTCCCACGCACAATCACCGAAGAGCAACAGATACTTGGGCAGGTCAGCGTCGGTTTCGGCCCTGTCATACAACATCTTCATGAAGCGTCTGTAAGCCGAAGCATCGGGCGTGCCGGAAGAGAACTCGTTATACAGTTGCTGTGCGGTAACCACCGCCACACGAAGTCCGTCTTTCTGCCGATGAGCCTCGGCAAGCCGTTCGGCCTGAGCGGTCAGTTTTCCACCGGAAGGCACAATGATGACCATATCCTGCGGAGCGGACGCATGCAAATCCTGGTTCGGAACCTCTCCCGCCACCTGTGGCGAAGGATACTCCTTGTTTACATCCACTATGACATATCTATCCCGTGCGTCGGGTATACCTACCAGCAATGTACCGCCTTCCAGTGTTCCGGCCATGTCGGCCATCGGGCTTCCGGCCGTAGCTATCCGCCACACATGTGTAGAGGCAGATGCATTGGAAATGCTCAAAGCCGCTTTCCCGTCCCTGTTCAGGGAAAAGGCATATCCCCCGTCAGCGGCATCCAGTCGCTTAGGGTACGAAAAACGGATGTAATTCAAACGCGCATCCGTCCCCGAGGGAAGAGAGAAAGCAACCTGATTCTCACCGGACAGGTGTTCCGTCTTAAAAGAATAGCGGGCCTCACGCGCACTCTGCTCACTGCCCAGCTTTTCTATGGACATGCGTCCCAGAGACGCACCGTTCAGTTCCACCTGAACCGATGTTGCCACACTGTTCGCGGCGGCCAGCCCGACATCCACGGTGGTCTGCTGCCCGCTGACGAGTCCCGGTGCGGCCAGACGGAATGTGTGCGACGTTCCCTGCTTGAAATCATAATCGTCATACAGTTCTCGGCCGCCTGCATAGAAGCTGACGGCATCCTTATCCATCAGTGCGTGATGGCAGACTTCATCTGCCGTGGCCGTCAGGCCATCCACCGGCACCTCAATCGTTTCCGGCACGGCCGGAGCGTCACCTTCGGTCAGGAAGTAATAGGAATAATTCGAATACAACTGTTTCCGGTGTGTCCAGGACGAGGTAGAGGAATTCCAGGTCCACCTTACCGTACCTTCGGCAAAGAACAGAACCGAGCCGTTCCTTCTGAAAAGCGGCACTTCGTTCAGGTCATCAGGCACCCGGTCGCGGCCCGTGAACGTCCAGTTCTCCTCCTGCACCCGCCCGCCATAACCGTACAGTTTTACACGACTGATGTCCCTGAAACCCATCTCGGACAACCGGGCGGCAGTCAGCTGATAGATACCTTCATCCTCCACCCGGATTCTCACCCAACGCCCGGAGGCGAGCACAGAGCCTGATTTCCACCTTTCGACGCCGGCACGCGATTTCGCGTTCTTCCGCGTATAAGATTCGGGATAAACGACATCCAGTTTACAGGATACCAATCTGAAATATTTTCCATTCCGCCTGATTACAGGACAGATGCTCACATCGAGCATCCCCCGCTTCCTGCTGATGCCGAACTCCGTTCTCGTCACGACCGTATCGGCCACCAGCCGTGCAAAGCGCCGGTCCACGATACGGCTTTCGGCGGCAGACAAGGGCTTATATTCCGGATACGTCAGTCTGACACGCATTCCGGCGGAACCCTCATGCTCCAGTTCCAGACGGGTCACGAACTCGGGCAGTCCCTGCTCGGTGACAGGATAATCCACTGCGGGAATATCCGTGAATACCGGCAACGAATCGTTTGCCGGAGTCCGGGCCTGCAGAGCGCCGCCCCATACCATCGCGAGCGACAACAGCAGGCAGTATTTCAGTATTGTATCTTTTATCCGCATTCCACTATTCTGTTTCATTTTATATTGAACGACAGCACTTTCTCCTCGCCTATAAATCCCGTCAGCCGGGTATCTATCACAGCTTCAGGCTGCACACTGCCACACATCAGACAGAGCAGGTCGCCCTGCCGCAACGTATAGAAATTGCTGACATAGGCCAGGTATTCATCGGCATCCGCCATCACGTGGCCAGCCGACGCACAATCCACCTCCTCTCCGTTACAGCAGAGCCGAAGCCGTGGAAACCCGTCCGCCGTACCGCTTTCCGGCAGAGGGACAAACTTTCCCATAGCCGCGGAACCGTCAAAACCGGTGCTGATTTCCCACGGAAGTCCCTCTTCCCTGCACTTAGTGAAAAGGTTCAGCGCAGTAAACGCAACTCCCATGGTAACAGCATCATAATATCTGCCCGCATATTTCGATGAAATACACTTTCCGAGACGGCAGACACGGAGCACCAGCGACATTTCATAGACACAGGGTCGGGCGTAATCGGGCACGAAAAACGGCCGACTGTCCCGTAAGAGAGTCGTATCCGGCAACGTATGTACCACCGGGATTCTATCCGCCGGCAACGACACTCCTTGCAGTATTAACGGAGTATCCTGTTTTTTATTTTGCAGGCCGTAGCGTTTACGGTCGGTCAATACAATAATTTTCACTTACGTTCTTTTTTATTTTCAGAAAGAAAGTTCCAGACCCAGGGACAAGGTCTCGTTGAACTGGAAGTAGGAATCCCCCTCCTTGCGGTTCACATTGTCATCAAAGCGCGGGTACAAGAACAACTTGGCGGTCAATGCCTTGTTGATAATCATCGTGAAGGTGTTTTCCCACTCTATCTGCGCCCTGTCATAGTCGGTGAAGTAGAAGATACGCCCTTTCCAATGTACATTTTTAATGACATCCCAATCGTAATTCACCGTAACGGTGGAACCGAACTCATACTTCGTGTGCCTTCCCTCGGTCAGACCGAACGAAGTCGCCAGCGACTTACGGTCCACATACTTGAAATTGCAGGCAAAAGGCGAGATGGTCGCATTCACATTGAACTTCTTCACGTTCAGTTTATAGTCCATACCGATGGAAAACACACTCTCGAACGGCGACATGAAGTCCGAATAGACCTTTGCGTCGTTTGCCTTATAGCCACGACAGAACTGCGTGTTGCTTTGCAGCATTACCGTGTAGTACCAATGCTTTGTCGCCCGCAATCCCAGTTTGTTGGTCAGTCGCAACAGGTCTGTGTTCGTCTTATACTTGTGCTCCTCGTCCTTGCGTGAGGTCTGGAAGCCCAGTTTCATTTCCAACGTGTTCGAGAAAACCACCTTCTGCTTGTTATTATAGGTGGCCTCGATGGATGTGGCCGCCAACATCGAATTATAACTCTCCCCGCCCTTGTACCAATTGTCCGAGACGTGGTTCTGCATGAAGTGGAAAGAAAAGTTCGTCTTGAATTTCCAGAAGTTAGGCCGCCGCACGACAATATCCCAGTCTTTGGCCAAGGCATCGTCCATGTCGTGCCGCACGGACTCTACGGGTGCTTTTTCCGAAAGCTTAATTTCCGGTTTCACTTCCCGCACTATATCGTCGCGCAGTCCGCTGTCCCCGCCTCCGGCCTCGGCCAGATGCCTAATCAGCCACGGTCTGGTGACGTACACATCCGTCAGCAGACGTCCTATTTCGCCGGCCAGCGAGTCCACTCCGAGCTTTCTGCCTGCGGAATCGGCCGATTGCAGACGGAAAGATACCGCCCGGTCATAGAACGTAGGGGAGGCGAACAACGGGAAATAGTAAGGATTGCTCAGTGTGTCCGGCTTCGTATTGCGCCACTGCGCAAAGCGGGAGCGCAAAGACTGCAAAGAGTCGGCATAGGCGTCATAAGTCTCAGCCGGATGCGACTTCCGGACCGTATGTCCACGACGCGCGGAATGTCCGGATTCATGACGTACGGAGTACTGTGCCGATGCCTGTAAAGACAACACTAAGAGAACGACGGTCAGTATGTATGTTTTCTTCATTTTCATCAGACGGTATTTCTTTTGCAAAGATACATATAAAAAACGAGAACAAGGCAGACTGACGCGACAAGCTCGCCAAAGACACACATCCGTCGCCCGGCCGCCACCCCTTCCTTATACGCATCCGTTTACGGCGCGACAATTTTAACACTATTTGCTTTTGGCCCGAAAATGTATTATCTTTGCATTACGGAAGTGCAGGGGACGGCTGAAGCCGCCCTTTTTTCGTAGGAAAAGGCTTGTTTCTGGCAGGAACTATCCCTATGACCCGATTTCGCAAGTGCCTTTCAGTCGTTCCTACATGCCATGTAGTTTTCCTCGGCCCTGCATGTAAAGGAAAACACATGGCACATACGCGCCCGAAATTGTGCACAAAAGTTAAAAATGTTAATATTGAAGCGGTCCTACACAGGCGTACAGCGGAATATCATGGTTTTTCGGGGTTTAAGCCGCCTACATGGCCCTTAAGCGCGCGTTTTTCGTTATATTTGCACTTCAAACAGAAAAATAATGATTTATCCTGAGAATTTCGAACGCAAGATCGGCTTCAACGACATACGCACCCAGCTGAAAGGCAGATGTATGTCCACCCTCGGCACCGAATGGGTGGACAACCGTCTGACGTTCATGACCGACTACGAAGACATTCTGGAAGCGCAGGAACGGGCAGGCGAGTTCGCCCGCTTCATGGAAGAGGAGGACGACATATACGAAAACAACTTCTTTGACGTCCGGCAGCCGTTGCTCCGCATACGGCCGGAACGGACTTACATGGAAGAACTTGACCTGTTCGACCTGAAACGGTCGCTCAAGACCATTTCCGACTTGGTCGGCTTCTTCACACGGCCGGCTGACGAAGACGGGCGTGACACGACAACGGCTGCGGATGAAGACGGCAACGATGCTTCCACCCGGAAAAACGGCAACGGACGTGACAATGCCGAAGCCACACCCTACCCGGCCCTGCGCCGGATGGCCGAAAGCGTCACCGCCTTTCCCGAAATCGTCAAGAAAATAGACGCCATCCTCAACAAATACGGCAAAGTCAAGGACACAGCCTCCAGCGAACTGCTGTCGGTCCGCCACTCGATAGAGGTGACAACGCGCGGCATATCGCATACGCTGCGCAACATCATCACCGAGGCACAAAACGAAGGATACATAGAGCGGGATGTCAGCCCTACGCTGCGCGACGGCCGCCTGGTCATCCCCGTAGCCCCGGCCCTGAAACGTAAGATAAAGGGCATCATACACGATGAATCGGCGACCGGAAAAACCATCTTCATAGAACCGTCGGCCGTCGTGGATGCCAACAACCGCATCCGCGAACTGAAAGCTGCCGAAAAGCGGGAAGTCATCCGCATCCTGCAGGAACTCACGCAGCAGATAAGGCCGCACGTGCCCGAAATATTGTCGTCGCTGCAATTCCTCGCACATATCGACTACCTGCGCGCACTCGCCACTTTCTCCGTCACGTTCGACGCCATCGCACCGCGGTTGGTCGATGCGCCGCATCTGGACTGGTCGCAGGCACGTCACCCCTTGCTGCAACAGTCGCTCGAACGTCACGGCCGGAAAATGGTCCCGCTCGACATCACCCTGCGGAAAGGGGAACGCATACTGCTCATATCCGGTCCGAACGCAGGCGGAAAATCGGTTTGTCTGAAGACCGTCGGCCTGTTGCAGTACATGCTGCAATGCGGGATGCCGGTACCCATGCGCGAAAACTCCACAGCCGGAATATTCAACCATATATTCATTGACATCGGCGACGAACAAAGCATCGAAGACGACCTCAGCACCTATTCCAGCCACCTGACGAACATGAAGCAGATGATGAAAAACTGCGACCGCCGCAGTCTCCTGCTCATAGACGAGTTCGGCGGCGGCACCGAACCTCAGATTGGCGGCGCCATGGCCGAGGCCATCCTGCACAAGTTCGTGGAGAAAGAAACTTACGGCATCATCACCACCCACTACCAGAACCTCAAACTGTACGGCCAGTCATGTCCTTCGATTGTGAACGGCGCAATGCTCTACGACCGGGGACAGATGCAACCGCTCTTCATACTGCAGACCGGAAACCCGGGAAGTTCTTTCGCTATTGAGATTGCACGCAAAATCGGAATCCCGGAGGATGTCATCGCCCATGCTTCGGACATCGTCGGAAAGGATTACGTGATGTCCGACAAGTATCTGCAGGACATTGTCCGCGACAAGATGTACTGGGAGAACAAGCGGCGCAACATCCATCACCGCGAAAAACAACTGGAAGAAACCGTCACCCGTTACGAAACGGAGATGGAACAGTTCCAACAGGAGAAGAAAGGCATCATGGCCAAAGCCAAAACCGACGCCGAAGCGCTCCTGAAGGAATCGAATGCCATCATCGAGAATACCATCCGCACCATCCGGGAAGCACAAGCCGACAAAGAACGGACACGCGCCGTCCGGAACGAACTGTCCGCCTTCAAGGAACAATTAGGCAGCCGGCCGGAGGCGGAAGACGAGATTGCGCGGAAAATCGCCAAGATAAAGCGCAGGCAGGAACGCAAGAAAAACAACAAAGGGAAAGGCCCGGTTGGCGGCACAACCGGCGGAAACCTGCAAACACCGGGCAACGGAACTACCCCCCGGCAGGAAAACGGTGGAAAGATGTCCCCCATCACTCCCGGATGTCATGTCCGCATCAAGGGACAGGACACCATCGGAAAGGTAGACAGCATCAACGGAAAAACGGCACGCGTCCTCTTCGGCATGATGTACACCAACATCGCGACCGACAGGCTCGAAAGGACCACCCCGCCGCCGACGGACAACATTTCCAAAGCCGCCACATTCATCAGCAGGGAGACAAGGGATGCCATGTACGAGAAGAAACTGCACTTCAAGCCCGAAATAGACCTGCGGGGTATGCGTGCGGAAGAAGCACTGACGGCTACTTCCTATTTCATCGACGACGCCATACAACTGGAACAAAGCCGCGTGCGCATACTCCACGGAACAGGAACAGGCGTGCTGCGCGAACTCATCCGCAACTACCTTGCCACCGTCCCCGGCGTACGCGCCTACCACGACGAGCATGTACAGTTCGGCGGGGCCGGAATAACGATAGCCGAACTGGAATAGACGTTCCTTTCCATTATCCGACAGGGAACAGAAAATCAGCGACTATACAGAAATGCACCCGACCAACCGGAGAATCAGCATTAGAAACATATCATCTATCATACCATGAAAAAGACATTACTTTATCTGCTCTTAGCGGTTCTCGTCATACCGGGCGAGGCCACACGGCCATTCCGCCGCATGTTCAGTGCCAGGCAAAGCGACGGCACGACCCTGCAGGTCTTCGACAGAAGCAACCACCGCTTCACCTGCCTTACAACCGCCGACGGCATTCCCCTCGTAAGGAACGAGAATGGCGATTTCTGCTACGCACGCCTCGGCGGCAACGACCTGCTGGCTTCGGACAGAATTGCGCATGAGCCGGCATCGCGTTCCGTGTCAGAGCAAACATTTGTCACCGCAAGCAGTGCGGGCACCCGACAACTCCTTGCCCGTTTCGCCGAAGACCTTTCCCAATCCGACTCCCCCGTAGCCGGTCGCTCCGTAGGTGGCGGTGACGGTTTAGGCACATACGGCCAGACAGCCGGAGGCGTGGTCAGCAGCATCGGAACACCCACGATCCCGGTTGTGATGGTAGAGTTTCCGGACCGGAAGTTCGCGGAAGGCACCACGGCCGAGAAGCTTTCCCGCGCGCTCAACGAGAACAAATACGCCGACGAACAGGGATGTGTGGGCAGTGTGAAGGATTATTTCACCGCACAAAGCAATTCGCTTTTCGTACCCACATTCCAGGTTGTCGCCACCGTCACTGCCGACAAGGACTATGCCTATTACGGCCAGAACTCCGGCTCACGCAAGGACATTTACTGCAAAGCACTGATTCAGGAAGCGCTGAACAAGGCCGCACAGCAAGGTGTAGATTTCAGCACTTTCAGGGAAAACGAAGGCAATGTCCCACTGGTCAGTATCTATTACGCAGGACCCGGTGAACATTCCGCCTATGAGACCGGCTGCGAAAACTATCTTTGGGCGCATTTCAGCCGGACGTCATTCACGGTAAACAATGTAAAAATCAATTCCTACTTCATCGGAAACGAATTGCTGCAGAACTACGACCGCAACATACTTGACGACCAGAACAATCCCGTTCCGCAAGGCGCCGCCTTCGACGGCATCGGCGTCTTCGTGCATGAGTTCGGACACGCTCTCGGACTACCGGACTTCTATTATACGGGCAGCAACAACGATATCTACAACAGCCTGGAAACGCCCAACTTCTGGTCTATCATGGACTACGGACAGTACTACCGTGACGGCTACGCACCAATTGGTTACAATGCGTTGGAACGCAGCATGATGGGCTGGCTCAAGGTCAGCGAACTGACTGACGCACAGGTAGCGACGTTATATCCGTTCGGAAGCGAAGAACAGGGTAACACGGCCTATTGCATCAAGAACGATGCCAACACCAAGGAGTATTTCCTGCTCGAGAACCGACAACCCGACACATGGTATCCCGCCGTCATGGGGCACGGAATGCTGATAACACACGTGGACTATGATGCTTCTGCGTGGAGAAACAACAACTTGAACAACAATCCCGACCACCAACGTTTCCAGATAGTTCCGGCCGACAACGTGAAAAAGGCCCAAGGATGGGCTGACTACAAAGGCGACCTCTTTCCCGGAACGACCGGTGCGTCAGAACTGACAGACCTTTCACAGCCTTCGAGCGCGGTATATACCGGAACGACTCTCAACAAACCTGTTTTCGACATCACCGAAAAGGACGGAGTCATACAGTTTGCCTATCTTGACGCCTCGCTCACCGGTATAGAGGAACTGCCTGCAACCATCCGGGAAAAAGAAAATGTAACCGTCTATACCCTTGACGGACGTATCGTCAAAACGACCCGACGGGAGAATGTTGGCAACGACCTGCGTCCGGGTATCTATCTGCTGAAAGGCGGCAACGATTGCCGGAAGATTTTCGTCCGCTAAGGTGTTGCACCGGATACCGGCAGGTATCCGCGACTCCGCATAAGTATTTTACGTTACACCATGAGGGTGTATCATAATGTCCAATTATACCCCTGCTACAGCAACCTGTGGCAGGGGTAATTTCTTAAAAAAGGGAGTTTTGACACGCCATCTTTTGTATTTTTGAGTTAGTCCGAAAATTTGGTTACAACATAGTTTTTTCTTATGATAACATTCTTATATAGCAGATTTTGTTTTATTGCACTTTTTACCTATATTTGCCAATAATAAATATTTATTTTGGATGGTAAGGAACAAACTACGGATAACCATGATGCTGCCCTGCATAGGGCTATATGCGTTGGCTTTTCAATACACTGTATCGGGTGATTTACACACCAACAGTCTTGACGGACAGAAAGCCTATCTGATGCTTTACGACACCAACGAGGTGATTGATTCGACGGAGATATCGGGAGGTAGGTTCACAATGAGTGGGAATACTCCCCGACAAGGATGGGCAAGGGTGAATGCTGGCAGGGAGTATGCACAGTTAATATTGTCCCCTTCGGTCACAGAGGTAGATTTCATAAACCATGCCCCGCTTAGCGGTGACAGCGTGAATATGGCATATCGTAGACACTTGATAAATCTCAATGCCCTTGACAATGTAGCCAGCGAACTTGTGGAATATTATGCCGGCGCTGGGGATGAAAGTAAAGCCCGTGAGAAGATGGAGCCGTTTTTGGGGCATTATCTTGATTATCTAAAGCTCACTATCCAAGCCAATCCTGATAATGCAATAGCTGAATCGGCCTTGAGAACGTATGCTATGATGTCAACGCCTGAACAATGGAAAGAACTGTATCCCGGATTGCCGCCAAGTGTTCTCGGATTAAGGTTTACGCGCAATTGGGATGATAAGATGTCCGCAGCCCTTAAGATGCACCCGGGCTGCATGTTTGCCGATATCGAAGGAAAGAATATCGACGGTGCCGTAGCGCGACTCTCCGACTATGTAGGGCGTGGCCGCTATGTGCTTGTCGATTTCTGGGCAAGCTGGTGTACTCCGTGCCGTGCGGAGGGGAGAGAGACTCTTGTGCCGTTATATGAGAAATACGGAGGGAATGAACGCTTTGAGATCCTCGGCGTTGCCACATGGGACAATTCAGCCCGTGCACTAAAAGCCATTGCCACAGAAGGGTACAAATGGCCTCAGATAATTGATGCAGGTATGAAACCCATGGAAGTATATGGATTCGACGGAGTACCCATGATAATGCTTTTTGCCCCTGACGGCACTATGGTGGCTCGTGACATCAGGGGGGAGGAAATATGGAAAGTCGTGGAGGATGCCCTTAAATAATCATCTGGCGCCATAAACGCCTATGTCAAGTACAATCGCTTCCAATCACGACGATCTCCACTTTTGAAAATATTTGATCTTCAGGAAATATAAACATAAAAAAAGTCGAGCCGTAACACTATAATTACGACACAGCCTAATCATGCGGAATACGGGCAGAAGTCACTCGGGACAATCGACGGCAAGACCGTCATAGGCCAATGACACACCGAGAGGCAGCCGGCCGGAAACTGCCGCATGTAATCCGGCATGATGACTCATGTGCGTGATATAAGTATGCCGCGCATTCAGCTTACGCGACAATGTTATCGCCTCATCTATGGTTTGGTGCGTGGGATGCTTCTCGAACCGCAGCCCGTTGAGTACAAGTATCTGCGCTCCGCCTGCCTGCGCGAAAGTTTCGTCAGTCAGTTCTGTCATATCGGTAATATAAACCAGCCCACCCATCCGGAAACCCAGAATAGGTAGCCGGCCATGCATCACACGCAAAGGCAGGACTTCAATATCCTTCACACGGAAAGAATTGCCTGCCGATATTTCTTGAAGTTGTAACTGCGGAACACCGGGATACTTGTGCTCGGCGAAACAATACGGCATACGCTGTATCAGATGGTCCAGGCAATTCTTCTCCGCATAAATACATACATCGCCAAAGCGGGAGAAAGGGCGCAAATCATCAATTCCGCCCACATGGTCATAGTGCTCGTGCGTGAGCAGAACACCATCCAGTTCCCGGAACGGGCGGTCCAGCATCTGCTGCCTGAAATCCGGACCGCAATCTATAAGTATGCGCGTACCGCTGTCACTCTCGACGAGAACGGAAGCCCTCAGCCGCTTGTCACGCACATCGGACGAACGGCAAACTTCGCAGGTACAGCCCAGTTGCGGAACGCCTGTACTTGTTCCTGTCCCCAAGAAATGCAGCCTCATCAGAAGAAATTGACTTCAGGATGTATCTCTATGCCGAACTTGTCACGCACATCGCGACGGACGGCATCGCTCAAAGCGGCTATTTCCCCTCCGGTAGCCCCGCCAAGATTGACAAGGACAAGGGCCTGCCTGTCGTAAACGCCGGCACGTCCCATGGACTTGCCCTTCCAGCCGCATTGTTCGATAAGCCAGCCGGCAGGAATCTTTACATTCCCATCGGGAAGCGAATACGCAGGCATCGTCGGATACTCACGTTGCAGTTCGATGTGCTTGGCGGCAGGGACGACAGGGTTCATAAAGAAAGACCCGGCACTTCCTGTATCGGCTGGGTCAGGCAGCTTGGCCCGACGTACATTGATGACAATGTCACGCAGTTGCCCGGCGGACAGTGTCGCGGATGACAATCCGAGGTTCTCCAGTTCGCGGCGCAGGCCGGCGTAACTCAAATCGGGCGTGAAGTGTCTGGAAAGTCTGTATGTCACGTGTGTAACCACATAACGACCATGATTTTCTCCTTTGAAAATGCTGTTTCTATACGCATAATGGCATTCATCATGTCCGAAAATGCAACGCTTTCCGCTTTCAACCTCAACAGTCTCGACACAATGGATGAACCGGCCGGCTTCCGAGCCATAGGCTCCTATGTTCTGAACGGCCGAAGCTCCGACCTCGCCCGGAATAAGTGATAGATTCTCCAGTCCGTAATGCCCCGCCGCAACACAATGTCCTACAAACTCGTCCCAGTTCTCGCCGGCTCCGACACGCACCCACACCGTATCGTCGTCTTCATCCGTCACCTCGCTACCGAGTATGCCCGAGTGAAGAATAACGCCGTCATAGTCTTTCGTGAACAAAAGGTTGCTGCCGGCACCTATGTGCAGGAAACGCCTGCCGGGAGTGAGACGAAGCTGTGACAGAACCTCATTCAGTTCCTCAACGGTTTCATATTCCACAAATTCCTTGCAGCGTGCAGCGATGCCGAAAGTATTGTGGGCAAGCAGAGAATAGTCTTTGTATCTTTTCATAAGGAAGTGACTTTACGATAGGGTATGATGCAAAACATCTGCAGAAGAATTCGGCGCGTCAGATGTTTTCCAGACCGACCAGCATCCATTGGGACTGTTTTTTCTTGAAATGCAGTGTGCAGCTCATACCTGCCGAAGGGCTGGTAATGACGAACACGCGGTTGCCGTTGTCGGCATAGGCTTGTTCATAATTGATATTGGTAATGACTTTCTGCGGAAGTTCCGGCCGATAGTCGGCCCACTGCGCAACATCCAGTACGCCTTCGAGTTCCTGATAGGTATCGAAATCATACGTTTTGAAAGCAAATGGATTCTCTATATGCTTTTGCTGAAAACTTTCGTCAGTGGAGAAACGACGATAAAAATCATAGAAATCCTTATTCGTACTTTCGGCGAGCGAATGAGCGTCCACGCCCGTCATCATCCAACGTCCGTTATACTTGTCAAAGATATATTGTTTCACCCTACCCTTGTCAAGATAAATCCACTCCACAATCACATGAACGACATTACTGTCTTTTTCGCGACCGACGGATTTCTCATCATCGAAAAGCATTGTATAAACATCGTTACGAGAGTAAAAACGGTCGAACTTCCATTCTTCTTTAGAAAGGGTCGCTGTTTTTCCGTCGGTCCGTACGGTAAGGGGAAACTTGATGCGCTCTATCTGAAACGAACGGTTACGCATGAAACTGTACATGAAATCATCGAAAAGTCCGTCGGCGGCTGTCGGCGGCATCTCGGCCTTAACAGAGATAGAATCTGTATCAGCAACAGAAGGAGCCGCAACAGAATCCTGATTTTGAGCTTCATCCGTCTTATTGCCGGTACAACCAATCAACAATAATACGGCATACAGACCAATAATAACCTTTTTCACCTTTCTTGTCCTTAAAAATAATGGGGCAAAGTTAGCACAAGGACCTTGATATACAAAAATAAAACAAACATTTTTTACCTTTTATCAGCAAAGAAAAAGAGAAAGCCTGTCACAGAATGCACCTTGACATTCATTGCCCTTTCGTATTGCGCCTTTTCCTCGGTGTGAACAAATCCCTCAGGTTGGAAAAATCGCGTTTCAACTTGATACCGATGCCCTGAGTGGTCAGCGAGGATTTCGAGAAATAACGGTCATTGGTCTCACTGTATGCTTTCAGACTTACCGAACCGGAAGGCGTGAGTAAGTAACTGATATCAAAGTCGCCGACAAAGTTGGTCGTAGAGGTCGCACGATCGCGATAACCAAAGTTTCCGTTAAGGATAAGACGGTTGTTGAACATGCGTCCGCTCAGCAATCCGGCCACCTCCATATCACTCCATCCCGTCTGGCCGGTAGCAAGATTGGTTCCGAACGTCCAGTTTGACGTTCCCATTGCGTTGGAGATAATATTATTCAATTGATTGCTCAGCGTATTCGACAGGAAAGACTTCATGGCCAACGAACTCTGTGACTGTCCATCAATGGCCGACTGCGTATCGGCATAGTTATATGTATAGAAACGTCCCACTCCGAGCAAGTAAAGGATTTGCATATTCATATCCTCTTCGGTGGCGATGAGTTGTCGTACCATTTGCTTGATGTCATCGCTGACGGTAGGCAGATCCAAACCGAAAGAGACCTGCGGAGCGTGTGCCTTGCCGGTAAAATTCAAGATACAATTCACGCGAACGGAATTGTCACTCAGGTTTGTTCCGAGATTCAAGTCGGACAACGAAGCGGACGGAACGCTATAAACCGCACTAAGACCGAGGTCCGCATCATAAGGATTACCGGAAAAGACTATACGTCCGCCCGGTTGCAGCTGAAAATCCTTTCGTATGACATCCTGTATACTCATCTTGTACACTCCACGCTCTACCCCCAACGTTCCGAACATCTGGAAATTGCCTTTATTATAATATGTGGCACGAATGGCACCTCTGCCACCCATCAGTATATGGTCACCCACTTTTTCATTGGTAATGACTTTCAACGTTGCCCCCGGAGTCATATCCACTAAAAAGTTGATGATGATATCGGAAGAAGCGTCTTTGACTTCCAATGCCTTTCCTGCGGCTTCATTCTTCACGTCAGCCCCGTCAGACAAGCCTTTTTCCGCCGATAATGATGCGCCCTGCGACGCGCGTAAGCTATCCGGTAGCAGACTCAACCGACTTTCATCACGCTTTCTGAAACTCAACAATTGTGTATCCCCGAATGTTTCGGGCGAGTCTACTACATAGGTGAATAGTGTCCTGGCATCCGGCTGTATATTCACATCGGCCGTGACCAAACCGGAGCGGCCTCGCAAATGAATTGTCCCCGTACCGTAAACCGTTGCATAGAAAGAAGCGTTGGGGGTTGCCGGCTGGTCATAGACCAACATACGCTCACCCTTTACGGACACATCATAATTGATTTGTTTCAGGTGCTTATGTCCAAGCCGGCCGTCAAGGGTTCCGCCTCCGCCGTCCTTGTCGGTGACACGGAATCCGGAAAACTCGAGACTGCCCGGTGACATACGAAGCACTCCATCGTTAATACGATAGTTCACACCCGTAGCCAGAATATCTGCGCTCAAGTCGGGCTGTTCCTCTCCTTCAAAGTCCAATGCTTTGAAAGGACCGAATATACGACATGTACCCGTTGTGCGGCCTTTGATGCTTCCAAATATATCGGAAATATAACGGCGAAGGAAATGAACATTAGTGTTCTGGCTCGTAACATGAAGATCAAGAGCCTTTTCACCTATTCCGACAAAACCTTTCACGTGTGTGCTGCCCACTCCGTCTTCGCGCATATCGGCATCCAGCCATAGACGCTTGTCGTCCGTGCTCCAACGCCCTTTTATATCCGCATCACCCATCAGTCCCCCGTTAAAATGAAAACCGGGAACGTTCAGAGCGGCTGAAATGTTCAAATCTCCTCCCGTGTCCTTGCGGGCAAAGATTTTTCCGGATGCGAGACCGGAAAAAGCAACCGGCTGCAGGTCTATCAGATTCAGTATGTAGCTGACATCTATCCCCTGCAAATCGGCCATCATATGGTCTTCAGGATTGGATGACAGTGCACCTGTGAGCGACAATGACTGACCAGCGTGTTCCAAACGGAAATCTTTCACCCGTATAACCTTATCTTCCCAATCAAGAACGCCGGAAGAAACCGTCCATACCGTATCTCCCATGACTATCTCTGTAGGCACAATTTCAACAACTGCCCGGGAACGGCCTGCTGTCTGCTCAAAACGTGTTAGCGTACTCAGCTGCCCGAAGTAGCGATGATTATCTCCGTCCTTCCAACCCAAGTCGGAACGCAACACTCCGTCGCGGGTCACGGCATCAAGAACGAAACGGATGTCGGAACTTCCGACCCGCTTCAGACCTTGCGCCAGACAAGAGTAGCTGTCATTATTTCCATCCAGATAAAGACGTAAATCACGCAACGAGAATGTACCATAAGACAATCCCGAAGAAGAGGCCACAACCGACACATCCTTTCCTTTTTCCGAGAGAAGTCCTTCCACCGTAAACGGACCGGAGAGCGAAAGGGGAACTTTCAGCACTTTATTAAAGAAATCATCCTTCCTCAATTGCACAAAAAAGCGCCATTCATCATTATCAGAGGCCTGTACGGGATGATTCCCCTGGTATAGTTCCGGGAACATTCGTGACTGAACAACACTCAAGTATTGTCGAAGGGCCGAAGCTGACAATTTCCCATCAATATCGGCAATAGCGAAATCACCGGATAACTTGAAGCGCGTACCACGTCGTGAGGGTAAGAAAGCGGCACGCAGATGTTCGCATCTATAATCGTCTGAAACGGAATTTCCCCGCATACAGAAGTCTTTTACCTCTATATTTCCGTCCGGGGCATTTAAGTCCAGTGTCTTGAAATCGGCCGCAACGGATGCTGATATATCGGTATCGCCCCAGCCTTCATACACATTCAAACGTGCAGGCGACAACTTACGGATAACAGCTGTCAGTTGCGGGGCACTAAGATTGTGACCGTCAAAAGTAGCCGAAATCTGTCCGTCGGCAGACAGATTCTCATCAGAAGAAGAGAACGCAACCGATAAATTCCGTTTTATCCAAGAACCATTAAAAGCCAAATTGCTGTACGAATATCCTCGATAATCGACTTTATCCACCTTTATATCAGCCTTCATATCGGGATGCGCCCCTGCATTCATATCGGCTGTCGTTTCCAAACGGAATGCGAGATTATCAGGTAGGCTTTCATTTCCCAACAGCCGGGATACTGAAAATTTTTCCGACCGGCATTCCAACACATAAGTACGGTTCTGCCAGTGTAAAGCAGTCTGCAAATTGCCAGTTTCCGTACCGATATTCGCATCTACACGACACATTCCGTCACGCTGATAGCGGATTTTTCCGTTCAAGTCCAGTTCGCCTAAGTTATCCAAGAAGGATGGATATTCCTTCTTGCTCAGACGGCTGTACAGACCTAATATTTCGTTGGTCCGGAAATGTATATTGTCTACCTCTACATGGGCACTCACGATTTCCCCGGCCTGTTTTCTGAACCTGGCTTTGCCTTGTATACCGACTCTGCCATATTGTTCATCCAGCGAAAAGTCATGTACGGCAATCTCCGACGGATTCAGCGAAAACGAAGACGACAAAAACAATTTGTAATCCATTGAACGCACCGCAGGAATCAGACTTGCAATGTCCTGCATAGACACTACGGCATTCCGGACAGCCCCCGAAACTTTCAAGGTCTGCATGAAGCGGTCAAAAGTTGTTGCTTCATAAGTTGCTGTCAGTAATTCATTGGACACACGGCTGTGGGGCAGGACTAAGTCAAACCGGGAAACGGAGCACTGATACCTGTCGGCAGAAAGGCGAAAAGTCAGCGAACGCACATCAAGCCCGCTTTGCTCGCGGAAACACAAATCGCGGACACGCAACACCAAGTTTTCAGAAGTAAGTTTCTTGAGACTCAAATTGGCATTGATGTCTTGTACATACAGATGAGACGCATCCAATACATCTTGTTTTCTTGGTTGATACATCTCATCATAGCTGACCTGGCATCTACGAAGTATCAACGAATTGATACGCAGGTTCAACGGCGCACTGTCCTCACCGGAGTCTGTTTTGAAAGCATCTATAATGAAACTAAAATTACTTGGTCCCTGAGGCCTGTCCTTATACAGACGAACGGAAGCGTCAAGAAGCGAAACCGAGCGCAGAGATACGACGCCATCCGCCAAAGGAGCCAATGCTATCTTCGCCGACAACAAATCCGCATCCAACAGGGTACGACCGGATTGGTCCTCGACACGGACGTCACGCAGTATGATACGATTAAAAAGACCTATCTCCATTTGCCCGATACTTACCTCGGTATGAAGTTTCTCCGACAAACTTTTTTCCACAATACTTCCCAGCCATTTCTTGACCGGATAAGCATTAACCAAAGCCACCAACAGGAAATAGCCTCCCAACAGGAAGACCGTTATAAAACGTACTATGTTCCTAAATTTCTTTATGGCTTTACCTTATATAATAATGTAAATATTCTATGTCTCTTTCCTGAAAAGCGCAAGATGAATCTCACTCAGTAAAAGTCTCCTTATTGTGCATCTTCGGCATATTCTTTCGCTAAGCCGCCCTCACTTGTTTCGCGATACAAGGACGGCAAATCGTGCCCGGTCTGCTTCATCACATCCACAGCCTTGTCATAAGAAATTCTATGCACCCCTTCGGCATACGTGGCATAGATGTTGGCATCAAGAGCACGGGCCGCGGCATGAGCATTCCGCTCAATGCAGGGAATCTGCACCAATCCGCAAATCGGGTCACAGGTCATACCGAAATGATGCTCCAAGCCCATCTCCGCTGCATACTCGGTAGTAGCAAGACTTCCGCCGAAAATGTAATTGGCAGCGGCGGCCGCCATGGCACAGGCCACACCGACCTCGGCCTGACATCCGGCTTCGGCTCCCGATATGCTGGCCCGGCTTTTGGCTATATTACCTACAAGTCCTGCTGTCGCCAAAGCATTCAACACACGCTTCTCTCCGAATCTGCGGGATTTGGCAATGTGATACAGCACGGCCGGCAAAACACCGGAAGCCCCACAGGTAGGGGCTGTTACAATAAGCCCTCCCGAAGCATTCTCTTCACTCACCGCCAACGCATAGGAAAACACGAGACCGCGCGTCTGTAGATTGGAGCCGTATCCCATGGCCTTGATGTAATAATTAGGAGCCTTACGACGCAAATGCAGTTCTCCGGGAAGAACACCTTCATGCTCCAGCCCACGCTCAACGGCTTCGCGCATGACACGCCAGACCTCAGCCAAGTAGTCCCATATCTCCGGTCCTTCGCAATGCTCCACATATTCCCAATAGGAGCGGCCCTCTTTTTCGCACCAGGCTTTTATGTCGAGCAAGCTGTCCAGCGGATAAACATCCGGAGTATCCGGACCCTGCTTTCCCTCTTCGGCCAATGCACCACCACCCACACTGTAAACCACCCAAGGGTCATAGAGCGCGCCTTCCGCATCCAACACCTCGAATTTCATGCCATTGGGATGAAAAGGCAGAACGATGTCGGCACACCACGCTATCGTAGTCTTATCTTCGCCCAAGACCTGATTGATGGCCCAGTCGGTCAGGTGCCCTTTGCCCGTGGCAGCCAGACTTCCGTATAAAGTAACTTTGAAGCGCAAGGCTTCCGGGTGACGGTCCTTATACAATTCCGCAGCGCGACGAGGCCCCATTGTATGACTACTCGACGGTCCTTGCCCGATACGATACAATTCCTTAAGACTCTTCATATTCCGTTTTCTCTTTCTTTAATCCTTTCAATTCCTCTCCTTGATGATGCCACGGCGATAAGCGACCAGCAGTTTCTCAAGATCGCCAATCCGCGCCCGTAGTTTCTGACCGATATCCGTATCGCTCACCATGGCCCGCTGTCCTGTAAGCTCGACAATCTGTGTCGTACTGCGGATGTCAGCTCCCGTAAGGATAGCCTCTTCTGCCGAGGAGAAAGGCTCATGCTGTACCAGCTGAAAGCCGCGGCTATGATAGACGAGCGTGTATCCGGCAATACCGGTCGTATTGTGATAAGCCTTGGCAAATCCGCCGTCGATGACCATCAGACGACCACCCGCCTTTATCGGATTCTCTCCGTTACCTACACGCACCGGCACATGGCCATTAATAATATGGCAGTGCGGGCCGTGCACTCCGAATTCCTCAAGCAACGCATCGCACACGGCCGCATTATCACGCAACTTATAGTACCAACCTTTTTCTTCATGGTGCGTGGACGTATCTGCAATAAAGTAACGCTCGAATGTAGACATCTTGGATTTATCGAACAGCGGCGAATCGGGTCCGCACCACAGATACCAAAAATAGTCTTGCGCAGCCTGCTGTTCCTCAGCCTCCACTTCATTGTCAAAAGCCATGCGCACCATTTGCTCCACACGCTGCATCAGTTCGTGTCCCTTAAAGGAAGCATCGCCGACCGGTACATCACGAAGCGTTCCGTCGGCATTCAGAGGCACAGAGGCATGAAAAAGCAGATTCGAATTATAAACTCCGTACATTCCGCCATGCAGCAACAAGCAGGACACATGGCGTTGCAGACGTTCACAAATAAGGAAAGAATGGCGCAAACGCTCGACAAGTTCTTTCTCCTCGGCCGTCAAGCGGTAAGGCGCGACCGGGTCTATGGTCGGAAAATGATTGTCGAGCAACTCATAAACCTTTCCGTCAAGGCATATCGTACCCTGCTCAAAATCTATAAAGTCCAACAAGCGTCTGTCTCCCATTCCCCATTCCGGATGCCGCCCGTAAAGTTCACCTTCAAGTTTGAACTGAATGACAGCCATAGCCTTGTGCATTTGCGCAATGAGACGTACTGTCTTGTCGTTCAAGTCCTCTTCGGGCTGTTCTATACGCGGCTGGAAGAGAGCACAGGGATCATCCGCATACGTCTCCATGGCAAAAGTAGCCAGCGGCACCATATTAATACCATAACCTTCTTCGAGTGTACGCGTATTGGCATAGCGCAGAGACAGGCGCAACACGCTTGCAATGCAACAGGCATTGCCGGCCGCAGCCCCCATCCACAAAATATCATGATTGCCCCATTGAATGTCCAGATTATGATAATCGCACAGCGTGTCCATGATGAGGTGAGCTCCAGGCCCGCGGTCATAGATGTCGCCCAGTATGTGCAGGCGGTCGATGGCCAAGCGCTGAATGAGATAACACAACGCTATGATAAAGTGGTCCGCCCGCCGCGTTCCGATGATAGTCTGTATGATGACATTGCAATAAGCCTGCTTATTGTGGTCCTCGGTAGATTCATGCAGCAACTCCTCTATAATATAGGCAAACTCTTCCGGCAGGTTCTTGCGTACCTTCGAGCGCGTATATTTCGACGAGACGCTGCGGCAGACCGTTATCAAGCGGTTCAGTGTCGTCTGATAGTAATCCGACAGGTCCACGTCATTCTGTTTGACCAGTTCCAATTTGCGCTCAGGATAGTAGATGAGCGTACACAAATCCTTCTTCTCTATGTCACGCAACGTCGTTCCGAAAAGTTCGTTTACCTTCCGCTTGATATTACCCGAAGCATTGCGCAACACATGATGGAACGCTTCATTCTCGCCATGCAGGTCGGCCAGAAAATGTTCTGTAGGCTTCGGAAGATGAAGGATGGCCTCAAGATTGATGATTTCAGTCGTAACTTTCGAGACAGTCGGAAAATCACGAGAGAGCAATGTCAGATAACGCACATCCTCAGTGACACTCCGTAGAGATACGCGATAAGGAGTTTTCATATACGAAAAGGCTTCTTTTTTCAAGTAAACGCACCGCAGGAATACAGCTAAATGCGCATTATATATTTTTGTATACGCAAAGGTACATTCTTTTTCCGAAAGCCGCAAGCGTGAAATGAGCATTTCATATTTGTCGGCAGAATTATATGCCACCGGAAGTTTATTTGACGAAAGAAAATCTTCAGCAATAGCGTCAAAAGACAAACAACTTACACAACAAAAATAAAAGTATAACTTTATGTTTATCAACTTAATCATCTATGAATTAGTACATATATAGAATCTAAAAATTCTCAGCCACACAAAATCGAAAAATATTACAAAAGAAAACCTTTCACTCCTCATTCCATTTGTAAAAAAGTCTTATCTTTGCATCATGATTGAGCTATCCCGACATATCGAAGCTTTATTACTGAAACATAATTGCGTCATTGTTCCGCACTTAGGCGGATTTGTTGCACATTATGTTCCAGCACAGCATTCATCTTCGGAAAATCTCTACCTTCCGCCGCATAGAAGTGTCGGGTTCAATCCTCAGCTGACCATAAACGACGGACTGCTTGTCCAGTCGTACATGCAGGCGTACGATACCAGTTATCCCGAAACGTTACGCATTATCGAGGATGCCATATCTCAATTAAAGCAGGAACTTCAAGCCAACGGCGAGTTCAGGCTCAACGGTATCGGAACGCTAATCATGAACATTGACGGCGGCTATGACTTCATAGCGAACGAGGCAGGCATATTGTCACCCGAATTATATGGCCTAGACGCTTTCACCATTGCCCCCATTGCCGCTCCGAACCTTAAGAAAGGCAATACAAAAGCACTTTCCACAACAGACAATACAGCAAAAGAAGGCCGTAACTACACATTCCGTCTCAACAAGGAACTGGTCAATTACGCCGCAGCGGCCGTTATCGCCGTCTTATTCTATTTTGCGTGGGCCACACCCATAGCCGACTCCGGCATAAGCCCGGCTTCGTCGGTTCCGACCGTAGCCGCCATCACACCGGCCGCCATCCCCGCCCCCCAGCCTAAGACTAAGGCGGACAACACAACAAGAACCGTACAGCCAACCGTACCACAACAGGAACAAACCGCACCGCAACAAACGCAGAAACCCGAAGACGGTCCGGCCGAAAAAGCCAATACGAAACCTGAACACGGTTATAGCATTGTTTTATTAAGTTGCGTACCGCAAAAAAACGCGGAACAGTTTGTAGAAAAGCTACACAAAGAAAATCTGCCTTTGGCCTCCGTCAATATAAAAGGAAAGATGGTACGCGTTCTCTACGGAAACTATGTCAAGGAAGCCGAAGCATACGCCGAATTAAATAAGCTTCGCAAAACCGGCAAGTATTTTTCCGAAGCCTGGGTGATGGAAATCAAATAAAATACGCGGATACCCAACTACCTCACACGACCTTAGCATAAAAACAGGATACCGATGAAGCGCATACGATGCCCCAAATGTGACGAATGTGTCACGTTCGACGAAACAAAATACGAACCGGGACGCATTCTGGTATTCGATTGTCCCGTATGCCACAAGCAATTCAAGATTCGCATACCTTCCGGACACAACGATGAGGAAGAAAAAGAAGCCGAAGCCCCGGTTTTCGGTCATCTCATCGTGGTAGAAAACATTTTTCATTACAAGCAGGACATCCCCCTCTACGCCGGAAAAAACATTATCGGCAGGTACGTAAAAGGAACAAAGGCGAACGCAACCATCAAAACCACCGACCCGAGCATAGACACGACGCACTGCATCGTCACCGTACAGCCCGGAAAATCGGGAACGGCGCGGTTCACCCTTCAGGACGCGCCATCGAACACGGGAACATTCCTGATGAACACGATGCTCGGCGACCGTGAGAAAGCCATTATCGAAGACGGCGCCATCATTACCATCGGTGCGACAACCATGATTCTGCGCACCGGCGACACAGAAGAATAAGCCGCGACCCCCCACCCGCTCCAAACGACACACCCATGCGCATTTTTCTGCACCTTCTTTTGTTACTCCTGCTGCCTCTCACCGCCCACGGACAGGCAGACAGCACATTCTTCAAGGGTGTTTTCTCCAACCGGGAACACGGTGTCTCATTGCATATCGACTTATACGAGCCCACACTCGAAGCTCCGGGATTAAGTTTCTTAGGACCGCTCCACGGCTACATGGAGGGAAAAGGAATTTACGGCACATGGATGATCACACGACACAGCGTCAAGGGAAAGACCGCCACCGTCAGAATGAGCAATGACACGGGGTCGGACGCACAAAGCATCGTATTGAAGCAGCTTTCGGACAGCACGATGAGCTTCCGTACCGTCGAAGGCAACAATATCCGCAAGGCCATCGGGCGCAAACTCGTGAAGATTGTCCCCGAAATGGTCCTGACAAAACGCAAGCCCTGACTTCAAATTTCCCTGTCCGCGACACGACATTCCATAACCGTTCCGACGGGGACTTTTACGCCATGAAACGGTTCTTTTGAACGGGAAACACCCGTTTTTCTCACTTTTTCCCTATTTTTTCAGACATCCGTGTTACCTTTTGTCCATGAAATGTGTTCTTTACATGTAGACCGAAAAGAACAACTCACATTTATCAACCCATAAAAACACAAAAGACATGAAAGAGCTTGTCTCTATTACGATTTGCGCGATTCTTCCCATCTGCATCGTGCTGATTACCAGCATTAACGACGTAAAAAAAGCGAACAATCGCACCAAAGTGCTCATCAAGGCCATTGAAGCGAACAACAGCATCGATGCCGACAAACTTGCCTCGGCATTGAACAAACCGAGAAAGACACCTGCCGAGTTGCTCGGTCAGCGTTTGCTACGCGGATGCGTACTGCTGCTGCTCGGTTTGTTCTTCATCGGCTACTACGTCATCGACATAGCAGGCGGCACCTCCCACCATCCGGATTTTCTCACCACGATAATACTCCTTGGCGGCTCATCTTCCGCCATCGGTGCCGGCTTCCTGATTGCCTACTTCGTTACCCGCAAACAAATAAAAGCCGACAACGGGCAACAACAATGACTCGCGAACAGTTCATCTCCCATGTGAAGAGCACACAGCAGGCGTTCCGGCGCTTTCTCGTGGCTCTTTGCTGCGGGAATGCCCAACTTGCCGACGACATTGCCCAGGAAGCATACCTCAAAGCCTATATGACAAGCGACAGCTTCGACAATCCCGAGAAATTCCGCGCGTGGATTTACAAGATAGGCTACAACACGTTTCTCAATTGCCGACGCAACGAAAAAATCACGGCAGACTACGAAGAGGGTGAAGGCATTGCAGCCGAAGAACATACCGATGCCGCATTCAACTACCAGGCACTCTACGACGCTTTGGACCGGCTTCCCGCCAAGGAACGCATATCCATCGTACTTTTCTATATGGAAAACTATTCCATAAAGGAGATTGCCGGAATGACAGAAGCATCTTCCGATGCCGTCAAACAACATCTGTCAAGGGGCCGCAAGCACCTGCGCAACCTTTTAACCGACAAAAATTGAACAACCATGCAGGACGATGATTTAAGAAAACTTTTCGAAGACTTTCAGCCGGAACTTTCTTCCGACAGTTTATTTCTGGACAGATTACAGCAGCATCTCGATGCAGTCGAACTGATTAAAAGTCATAATGCCGCCTTGAAAAAACACAGCAGGACAGCCGTAGCCATTGCCGCCTGCCTGGGTTTCGTTGTCGGCATGGTCTTTACGACGGCGCTTCCCTATATCGGTCATTTCATATCCGACGTCAGCGTTTCCCCGCACGAGAATCTCGTTGCACAAATACTTTGCGACAATTACCGGCTCATAGCATGGGGATGTATAGCCGCCATATCCTGTGGCACGGCTTTCAATTCATACGAATTGTACCTCTCCTTTTTCAGACCGAAATACAGCATCTGACCCCTATTTGCCGGGACGGTATTTCCTAAGTGCCTTGTAGGAAAAACTACAAGGCACTTAGTTTTTCCTACAAGCCATGTAGTTCGTCCTACATGGCTTGTAGTTTTTGCTGTCATTACAAACTGTTTTTCAAAGCTTTAGATTTCAAGAAAGAAAAACAGGTATGCGCGGGCCGGAACGGCCTTATTTTGACAGCGGCACGCGGGGCGTATTTGCAAAAAGTTCATTACTTTTGCAGAAATGAAGACAGGCCTATACATACACGTACCTTTTTGCAAGTGCCGCTGCATCTATTGTGATTTTTACTCCACCACCTGCGGCGAGGATGTACGCCGGAAATACGTGGATGCGCTTTTGGCCGAACTGACCGCACGTCAGGACGAATGTTCCGGCGGGGAAATCGCCACGATATACCTCGGAGGCGGAACCCCCTCGCAGCTCACGGGCGACGAAATCAGACGCATTTTCGATTGCATCCGAGACAATTACGCCGTAACGGACGATGCGGAAATCACTTTCGAGGCCAATCCGGACGACGTGACCGATGCGTATGTCGGCATCCTGCGCGACGCAGGCGTCAATCGTGTCAGTCTCGGTTTACAGACTTTCGATGACACGATGCTACGCTTTCTGCATCGCCGGCACACGGCCGAACAGGCACGGTCTGCGGTCAGACGACTGCACGACGGCGGTATAGGAAACATCAGCATAGACCTGATTTACGGACTGCCCAACCAGACGGCGGCGCAATGGAGCAATGATCTGCGCGAAGCCTTGCGTCTGCCCGTCCGCCACCTTTCCGCCTATACCTTGATGTACGAACCGGGCACACGGATTACCCGTATGCGCGACCGGCACGAGTTTGACGAAGCCGACGACGAGGTAATTGCCGGGATGTTCGACGATCTGGTACACCAGACCGAAGATGCCGGCTTCGAGCACTATGAAATCTCCAACTTCGCCCAATCCGGCTACCGCTCCCGACATAATTCTTCCTATTGGAACGGTACGCCTTACATCGGATGCGGACCGGGCGCGCACTCTTTCGACGGGTATGCCACCCGACGCAGCAATGACGCCAACCTGTCCGCCTATTGCTCCGCCCCGGGACAAGCTCCCCACTCCACAGAACACCTGTCCGAGGCAGAACGCTATGACGAGATGGTCTTTACCGCCCTGCGGACAAAAGAGGGCCTGTCCCTGCAGGCACTGGAAAGCCGTTTCGGCGCCGAGGCCAAAGCCGAACTGACCGCAACGGCAGCCCCCCACATCGCAGCCCGCCGGCTGCAACTTACGGGACACAGGATGAGTCTCACCAAAGAAGGCATACTCGTATCGGACATGGTGATGAGCGACCTGATGCGCGGGTAACACCGCCGGACCGCTCAGACAGAACGTGCGCGGATATGGCCGGAAGCCCTCGTAACCTTAACCCGTTCCACGGGCCAAAGGCTGAAAAAAAGAGTGTTTTATTTTGCCTTTCGCCCGCCATATACTAACTTTGCATACGAAATTATAATTTTCACATGTCTTGCATTCTCCACATCGAAACCTCCACAAACGTATGCTCCGTCGCCCTTAGTCAGGACGGAACATGCCTGACACATAAAGAAAGCCACGAGGGGCCGTCACACGCCACGCTGCTCGCGCCTTTTGTCGAAGAGGTCCTTTCGTTTGCCGACAGTCATGCGATACCGCTTGACGCTGTTGCCGTCAGCCGGGGCCCGGGTTCGTACACCGGCCTGCGCATAGGGGCATCCACGGCCAAGGGCTTATGCTACGGCCGCCGGCTTCCGCTGATAGCCATACCTACACTGCAACTGCTCTGCACGCCGGTATTGCTCTATCAGGAGGAACTTCCCGACGACGCCCTGCTTTGTCCCATGATTGACGCAAGGCGGATGGAAGTCTATGCCGCACTTTACGACCGCTCACTGCGTGAAACACGCGCGACGCAGGCCGACATCGTGACGGCAGACACCTATCACGAATACCTGGACCGACAACCCGTATATTTCTTCGGCAACGGTGCCGAGAAATGCCGCGAGGTAATCGCCCATCCGAACGCTCATTTCATTGACAACATCTATCCGGCCGCACGCTACATGTTCCCTTTGGCCGAACGGGCCTTGGGACGCAAACAATTTGAAGATGTTGCTTATTTCGAGCCCTTCTATCTGAAAGATTTCGTGGCGGGAACGTCGAAGAAAATCGCCGAATGCCTGCACGCAGGCGGGAAGTCCTGACCACAACGTCCGGCAGTGACGAACCTCACCGTAAGACAACGATTGCCACACACACATGAAATCGGAAACAAATGGCCGGTTTTCAACAACAAAGACATAGATTCACTGATGAACATAACTTACAATACAGCTGAGAAGCAACTGAAGCTCCCCAATTACGGACGTCTTGTCCAGTCCATGATAGACCGGGCCATGACCATCACCGACCGCAAACAGCGGCAAGCATACGCAGAAAAGATTTTCTCGGTCATGGTATTGCTGAACCCGCAAATGCGCAGCACACCGAACTACAAAAACATCTGTTGGAACCATCTGGCATTCATGTCCGACTACCAACTTGACGTGGACTACCCGTGTGAGATTGACAGGGAAGGCGAAAAGAAACACATCAACAAGCTTCCTTATCCCAACAACAAGATTCGCTTCCGCCACTATGGCCTTCTGCTCGAGAAGACGGTAAAGAAACTCAGCACGATGCCGGCAGACAGTCCCGGCCGGGACAAGCTTATCTCCATGACAGCGGCACGCATGAAACGCAACCTGAACGAATGGAGAGGCGACAACGTGGAAAACGAGAAAGTAGGCCGCGACTTGGCACTTTATACGGAAGGAAAAGTCGCAGAAGAAGAGACCTTACGGGTAATGGAAAAGAGCGCGACCCAACAAAGAGGCGTTCAAGGACAGACACAAGGCTACCGCTCCTACCGACGTAACAGAAAATAAGCATTCCCCGCGACATGGCATCTTTCATTATAGAAGGCGGACACCGGCTTCACGGAGAAATCACTCCGCAGGGCGCAAAAAACGAAGCTTTGCAGGTTGTATGCGCCACACTCCTTACCGAAGAGGATGTCCGCATAACGAATATTCCGGACATACTCGACGTAAACAACCTCATCCGGCTGCTTGCCGACATGGGAGTGGAAGTCCGCAAGAACGGAGACGGGGATTTCACTTTCCGCGCCGCCAATGTGAACCTGGATTATCTGCACAGCGAGGACTTTCTGGCCCGCTGCTCGCAATTGCGCGGCAGTGTCTTGCTCATGGGCCCATTGACGGCACGTTTCGGACAAGCCTTGATAGCCAAACCCGGCGGTGACAAAATCGGCCGCCGCCGGCTCGATACCCATTTCTCGGGACTTCGGAAACTCGGAGCCGCTTTCAGTTACGACGAAGACCGGGGTACGTTTGAGGTGCGCGCCGATAAACTTACCGGGGCCTATATGCTGCTGGACGAAGCCTCGATTACGGGAACGGCAAACATCATCATGGCCGCCGTAATGGCTGAAGGAACAACCACCATCTACAATGCAGCCTGCGAACCCTACATCCAGCAGCTCTGCCACCTGCTCAACGCAATGGGAGCACGCATCGAAGGCATCGCTTCCAACCTGCTGACCATCACCGGCGTGGACAAGCTGCACGGTGCAAGCCACCGCATCCTGCCCGACATGATTGAAATCGGAAGTTTCATAGGCATGGCCGCAATGACAGGCGACGGTCTGACCATCAAGGACGTGGCTTACCCGCAATTAGGTATCATCCCCGATGTCTTCAGCCACCTGGGTGTCAGAATGGAACTGCGGGGCGATGACCTCTACATCCCCCGGCAGGACCACTACGAGATAGAAAGTTTCATCGACGGCTCATTCATGACGCTGGCAGACGCACCCTGGCCGGGCCTGACGCCCGACTTGCTGAGCGTGCTCATCGTTGTCGCCACGCAGGCCAAAGGGTCGGTGCTTTTCCACCAGAAGATGTTCGAAAGCCGCCTGTTCTTTGTAGACAAACTCATCGACATGGGCGCACAAATCATACTCTGCGACCCGCACCGCGCCGTTGTCATCGGACACGACAACGGCATACGGCTTCGCGGACGGCGCATGACCAGTCCCGACATCCGTGCCGGCATCGCCATGCTCATCGCCGCACTGAGCGCGGAAGGAACAAGCCGTATCGAGAACGTCGAACAGATTGACCGGGGCTACGAACACATCGAAGAACGCCTGAGCGCCCTTGGCGCGCAAATACGCCGCGAAGCATGATACGGGAAGAAGAAGTTTTCTACATCGGTCATATCAGCAAGTTCCGGGGCATAGCGGGCGAAGTAGAATTGTCTTTCACGGACGATGCTTTCGACAGAGGGACATCGGAATACCTTGTACTCGAAGCGGACGGCATTCTGGTCCCGTTTTTCTGGGAGGAATACAAATTCAAGAACGACAAAACCGCCATTTTCAAGTTCGAAGATATCGACGATGAGGCAGCAGCCAAGCGCCTTGTGGGCAAGCGCGTGTTCTATCCCTTCCGCTTCATGCCCGAAGAAGACAACAATGAAATCCGTTCCTGGCAGGCACTCACAGGTTTTACCGTGAAAGACGCAGACGGAACACTGCTCGGAACCATCGAGACCGTGGACGACTCGTCTTCCAACATTCTTTTCTTTCTGAAGCGGGACAACGGAAAAGATTTGATTATTCCCTTTCACGATGATTTCCTTATCGGATACAGCGTCAAGGACAGACAGATTTGTCTGGAACTGCCCGACGGACTGACGGATTTGAACAAATGAAGCACAAGCCGCACCTAAAACCTAACGACCGGAACACCGGCGCAACGACGCGCCGCACGGAAATCCCTTTCGGTGGCATCCACCATTCCGGACCACATATATTATGAAAAAGAAAATAGCTATATTGGGCTCGACCGGCTCTATCGGCACGCAAGCCCTTGATGTCATACGCGAACATGCCGACCGGTTCGAAGCATACGTGCTGACCGCCGGCAGAAACGCCGACCTGCTCATCCGACAGGCCCGTGAATTCCAGCCCGATGCGGTAGCCATTGCCGACGAGAGCCTGTACCCATACGTCTGCGAGGCCTTGGCCGACCTTCCCATCAAGGTCTATGCAGGAGCGGATGCCCTTTGCGAAGTGGTGGAAGCCGGTCCCATCGACATGGTGCTCACGGCAATGGTCGGTTTCGCGGGCCTGCGCCCCACCATCCACGCATTGAAAGCACGCAAGCCCATTGCCCTTGCCAACAAGGAGACACTTGTCGTTGCGGGCGAACTGGTCATGCAACTCGCACTGGAACAGCGTGTCCCCATCCTGCCCGTAGACAGCGAACACTCCGCCATCTTCCAGTGCCTGGCCGGCGAAGTCGGAAACGATGTCGAGAAAATACTGCTGACGGCATCGGGAGGACCGTTCCGCAACTATGCGCCTGACCGGCTTCAGAAGGTAACCTGTGACGCGGCCCTGCAACACCCCAATTGGAAGATGGGGGCAAAAATCACCATCGACTCGGCCACGCTGATGAACAAAGGCTTCGAGATGATAGAAGCGCGCTGGCTTTTCGGTGTAGCTCCGTCCGATGTGGAAGTGGTCGTGCATCCGGAAAGCATCATCCACTCGGCCGTACAGTTCTCCGACGGCGCGGTAAAGGCGCAACTGGGCGTACCCGACATGAAACTGCCCATACAATACGCTTTCAGCTATCCGCAACGCCTTCACCTGGGCAACGGCCGTCTTGACCTATTCGCACTCGGCTCGATGCACTTTGAACGCCCCGACATGGAACGTTTCCCTTGCCTACGGCTGGCTTACGATGCCATCGGAGAGGGCGGGAACATGCCTTGCATCCTCAATGCCGCCAACGAGGTGGCCAACCTAGCTTTCCGTGAACGCCGCATCGGCTTCATGCAAATACCCGAAATCATCGAACGGACCATGGACAGCACCGGGTTCGACGCCACTCCGACCCTCGACACCTACTTCGAGACCGACCGCGAGGCGAGAGCGAGAGCACGGAAATTCATTCAGGAACATCTTACATAAACATAAACGATGGAAGCATTTCTCATAAAGACTTTACAACTGATTCTGTGTTTCGCCCTCCTCATCCTGCTTCACGAGGGCGGACACTTCTTTTTTGCCAAACTGTTCAAAGTGCGCGTGGAAAAGTTCTGCCTTTTCTTCGACCCGTGGAAAAGCTGGAAACTCTTCAGCTTCCGCGGAACGGACTACCACATCGGATGGCTGCCCCTGGGGGGATACGTGAAAATATCGGGCATGATTGACGAGTCCATGGACGTGGAGCAGATGAAGCAGCCCGTCCAACCGTGGGAGTTCCGCGCCAAACCGGCATGGCAGCGCCTGCTGATTATGGTGGGCGGCGTCCTCGTCAATTTCCTGCTGGCCCTGTTCATCTATGCCATGATTCTTTTCGCCTGGGGCGACACTTACGTACCCATCGAAAAGATGAACGACGGATTCAAGTACAACGAACAGGCGCACAAACTCGGGTTCCGCGACGGGGACATCCCGCTCCGCACCGACGGGAAGACGTTCGAGCGTTACAGCGTGGACATCTACCGCGACCTGTCCGAGGCGCACAGCGTCACGGTGCTGCGCCAAGGCAAAGAAATAACGTTCGCCCTGCCCGGCAACCTCGACATGCTGAAAATGCTCAAGGCGCAACCGCCGTTCATCGCGCCGCTGGCACCGGCCGTCATAGACAGCGTAGCCGCCGGAAGCCCGGCCGCACGCGCCGGCGACCGCCTGCTGGCGCTCAACGGAACGAAACTGGAGACATGGAATGAGTTTGACGTGCAGATGGGCGACATCAACAGTTCGCTGAAAACTTATCGCGAGGACAACAACAAAACCATGACCGACAGCCTCAGCCGTGTCACCATGGTCGTACAACACGCCGCAGGACCTGCTGTCCCCGACACGCTGAGTCTCGTGCTCGACGAACAGGGAAAGGCCGGATTTTTCAAGCACCTGCCCTTTGCCGACTACCCGAAGGAGACGCGCACATACGGCTTCTTCGAGTCTTTCCCCGCAGGATGCGCACACGGATGGGATGTTCTCTGCGGCTACGTGGACGATTTGAAATACCTCTTCACGGCCGACGGAGCACAGAGCCTCGGCTCGTTCGGCACCATCGGCAGCCTATTTCCCGCACAATGGGACTGGCTGCGCTTCTGGGAACTCACGGCATTCATATCCCTGATGCTGGCGTTCGTAAACATACTGCCCATTCCCGCGCTCGACGGCGGACACGTCCTGTTCCTGCTTTACGAGGTGATTACGCGCCGGAAACCGTCTGACAGGTTCCTCGAAATTGCCCAGACCATCGGCATGTGGCTGCTTTTTGCCCTCATGGCCTACGCCATCTTCAACGATTTGTTGCGCTTTGTGTTCTGATACACAAGGCTGCCATGCTTTCACATCTGACCGCGACGGAATGAAACCGGAAGTTTCACACCGTCGCGGTTCTTTTATGGCAGACATGCACACACCGAAGCCCGGCGCATAAACACGTATGTACCCTTCCCGGCATTTGCCAATCCCTTTCATCCGCCCCGGAGAGGAAGGAAAGGCAACAAAAGCGGCCGGTTTCATGGCACGACTTTAACACTTTTAACTTTCCGGAGCATCCAAAGGTGCGTAAAAGGGAACTATTTTTTCGCAGAATAAGGAAAAAAACAGTTGGAATAAGGATAAAAAATTTTATCCTTAGGCTATTTTTTTCTACATGCACATGTAAAAAATTTTTCCCTAAGGGTATTTTTGCCCGGATGCAGGGCTTTTTGTACGAAAAAGGGGCGGTTCGAGACCGCCCCTGCTTTTCGCTGATACAAATATACTACTTTTTTCCACCAAAAGCAAGTATTGTTAAAATGGTAAAGGACAAATGTTAAAACCATGAAGGACACGAGCCGCCGTCACGTTTATTCGGCCGTAAAGGCTATGGTCAGCCGGTTATCGGACACGGGAACACCTGCCTGAAGCACGGTATAGACGATGCGGACCAGCACACCGGCAGAGGTGGCACGCATACGCAGGCTGCGGGTCTGTACCTGAAAGCGCAACTCCCCGTAGGGTGTGCCGTAGCTGAAGGCGGTCGTTTCTCCTTCGACAAAGCTCATGTGCGCGCAGACCGCCCCCGAACGGCGGAGAACTGCCGAACCTGCCTGCAAAGACAATTCGTTCCCGACACGGCCGCCGTCCTCGGTACACTCCACATAGGACAACGTGCCGCCACCCGCCGAACGGCAATACGTTCCGCGGCCACAGGTCCGGATTTCCTCCCTGTCCTCGGCATATTGCAGGACACTGCGCACACGGACGTCGCCCCGGATACAGCCGGAAACGGTTCCGACGGTATCCGAGGCGACATTCTTTATCTCGTCATGCCTTTTGGTCATGATTGGATATGCTTTGCTCAGTTCTTCACCGCACCATCAGCCTGCAACCTGGCGTCCATCGCCCCGGCTGCGTGCTTTCCGTCGCCCATGGCCAGGATGACGGTGGCTCCGCCGCGCACGATATCGCCGCCGGCATAGATGGTCGGGATGTTGGACTGCATGTCATCGTTCACGGCAATGGTGCCCTTGCGGCCGAGCTCGAGACCGGGAACCGAATTGGGTACGATAGGATTGGGCGAAACGCCGATGCTGACCACCACAAGGTCCACGTCCATGCGCTCCACCGCACCCTCGATGGCTACCGGACGGCGACGGCCGCTGGCATCGGGTTCTCCGAGTTCCATCTTCTGCAGGACAACCTGCTTCACCCTACCCTGCTCGTCGGCAATATACTCCAACGGGTTGTGCAGCGTAAGGAACTTCACGCCTTCCTGCTTGGCATGGTGCACTTCCTCAAGGCGCGCCGGCATTTCCTCCTCGGAACGCCGGTAGACGATGGTGGCGCTCTCAGCGCCAAGGCGCAAGGCGGTACGCACAGAGTCCATAGCGGTGTTTCCGCCACCGACAACGATTACCCGCTTGCCCTTTGTAACCGGAGTGTCGCTGTTCTCGCTCGACGCGTCCATAAGGTTCACACGGGTAAGATACTCGTTGGACGACATGATGTTGATGGAATTTTCGCCGGGAATGCCCATAAAGTTGGGCAGTCCTGCACCCGAAGCTACGAAAATGCCTTTGAAACCGTCGGCTTCCAGTTCCTCGACGGTCACGGTCTTGCCAATGATGCAGTCTTTCACGAAACGGACGCCGCTATTCTCTAGGTTACGGATTTCAAAGTCCACGATGGCATTGGGCAAACGGAACTCGGGGATACCATACTTCAGGACACCGCCGATTTCGTGCAATGCCTCGAACACGGTAACGTCGTATCCGCGCTTGGTCATCTCGCCGGCGAACGACAATCCGGCAGGACCGCTGCCGACCACCGCCACCTTGACGCCACGACGCCGTTCGGGCACAATCGGACTCGGCACGGCGTTCTCACGTTCATAGTCGGCGGCAAAACGTTCCAGGTAGCCGATGGCCACGGCCTGGCCGCCGGTTTTCAGGTGGATGCACTTGCTCTCGCATTGCTTCTCTTGCGGACAGACGCGGCCGCACACGGCGGGCAATGCACTGGTCTCCTTGATGGTACGGGCCGCCTCCAGATATTCGGCACGCTCTATGTGCTTGATGAAACGGGGGATGTCGATGCCCACGGGACAGCCTTGCACACAACCGGGATTGGCACAATCCAGACAACGGTGCGCCTCACGCTGCGCCGCCTCGGCACTCAGTCCGCGGTTCACCTCCTCGTGGAGATGGCGGGCACGGTATCCGGGTTCCAGTTCTTCCATCCGGCAACGCTCAATCGCCATGCGCTCTTTCGGCTTCATGGTCAAGCGCAGATTCTTACGCCATTCGGCATCACGCGAAGGGTCTTCGCCCTGCGCGACGGCGGGAGCTGCGGACGCACCTGACGGCTGCACCCCGGCACCGGCCTCATTACTATGCGTTTCCGGCGAAACGAGCAGATGTCCTTCGGCATCCAGATGACGCTTCACGTCGGCCTGTTCCATTTCCCTGAACGCTCCCATGCGCTTGAGCATCTCGTCGAAGTCCACCTGATGGCCGTCAAACTCGGGACCGTCCACACATACGAACTTGGTCACGCCGCCAACGGTGATGCGGCAGGCACCGCACATGCCCGTACCGTCCACCATGATGGTATTGAGCGACACGTCGGTCGGAATGTCATACTTCTTGGTGAGCAAACATACGAACTTCATCATTATGGCAGGACCGATGGCAAAACATTTGTCCACCTTCTCACGACGGATAATGTCCTCGATGCCTTCGGTCACCAGTCCCTTGCGACCATACGAGCCGTCGTCGGTCATGATGACCACTTCGTCGGAAGAAGCCCGCATCTCGTCCTCGAGAATGATAAGTTCTTTCGAGCGTCCCGCCAGCACCGTGATAACACGGTTGCCGGCAGCCTTGAGTGCCTGCACGATCGGGAGCATCGGAGCTACGCCCACGCCACCGCCGGCACAGACCACCGTACCGAAACGCTCTATGTGCGTCGCCTTGCCCAGCGGACCGACCACATCGGTCAGTTCATCGCCCACGTTAAGCGCGCAAAGTTTTGACGACGACAGGCCGATAGTCTGCACGACAAGGGTTATGGTGCCGCGCTCACGGTCGGCCTCCGCAATGGTAAGGGGGATACGCTCGCCATTCTTGCCGACACGCACTATTACGAAATGGCCGGCCTTGCGCGAACGTGCAATAAGAGGCGCTTCCACCTCGAGTTTGAAAACTTTTTCAGAGAACTGCTGTTTGCTTACAATCTTATTCATGGTATCAGATTTAGGATACGCGACAAAGGTACAAAAAAAGCGACATTTGTCACCTATATGGGAGTAGAAATGGCTCTTTTATCACAAAACAGGTGCCATTGGATATAAAAAACATACGGAAACGAGAACTATCGCAAGGCCGAAGCACCTGCAAGAACTGCCCTCCACAGTGCGCAAACGCTGTTTTTTACGTTAAAAAGGGTTTTTATGTATGCAAAAAGGCTTTCTAAATGCAGAAAAAACGGGAAAACATTTTCCGGTTTCCATGTTTTTACGATATTTGCTGACAAAAGGACATGTACAACCCCTTAAAATGAAAATCATGAAACGTTTATTACTGATGACCATCATGGTCTTGAGCGCAGGCTTAGGAGCTAAAGCGATGAGTTATGCAGAGGCAAGGGACCAGGCATGGTTTCTGACGGACAAGATGGCATACGAATTGGATTTGACCCCCGAACAATACGACAGGGCTTATCAGATAAATCTTGATTACCTGATGAGCGTGCGCACGGCATCCGACTGTTACGGACATTACTGGACATACCGCAACACCGACCTGAGACATGTGCTTTTCGACTGGCAATACTCTCTTTATTCCACGCTGGATTACTTCTTCCGTCCCATACGGTGGGTACGCTCTTCGTGGTACTATCCCGTGTTCAACCACTACCGCCGCGGCTATTACTACTTCGGACGTCCGACGGTGTACGTGAGTTATCACGGTACGACGTGGCATAAGCGTCGCCCCAACGACCGCAGTCCTTATTATGGTATGCACTTCCGTCCGGGAAACGGGATGCGCAACCACTACCACAGCGGAGGCAACCGCCCACCCCACCGTCCGGAATACGGACGCCCCGGAAACTCCAACCACAATCGCCCGGGAGTTCCCGGCAACAACCGGCCGGGAGACAATGTCAAGCCGAACCGGCCTGGCAAGCCCGGCGACTGGGGACATAACTCCCACGGAGGAAGGAACACACGCCCGTCGTCCGGAAGAAACAGCGACATCGGTAGCGGCGCACGCCCGTCATCCGGCAGAAGCGGCGGCATAGGCAACGGCACACGCCCGTCGTCCGGACGTGGAACCGGGACAAGCACAAGCAGAAGCCGGCGCAGCCAGACTCCCGCAAACACAAACGGCGGTAACAACGGCTCACGCAACAGCGGACGCAAGTTCGGACGTTCCATATAAGGTCCTTGATGCCGTATCCCCTTGCAAGCAACTGCTTGAACGGTATAACGGCATCCGACAAAAGCATCCATACATGACAAAGGCAGACTACGCTTCACTAACCTGCGTAGTCTGCCTTTCTTTTATACTTCCCCATACCTATATTATATAAGAAATTCCCCCGGCCCGCCATCCGCCAAACGGATGAAGAGACCGGGGAAATTATATCCGTAAGGAGCGAGAATGCTCCCCTGACTCAATTGTATAGACTTCAATCCCATGAAAGCCTTGGCCCGTCATGGGCGAATCCGGACTTATGCCTGACGCTCGATATAGGCGATTACGTCGCCCTTGCTGACGTGACTGCCTTGCTTGGCGTTAATCTCCACCAACTTGCCACCGAGTGCGGCCGGCAATTCATGGATTTGTCCGTAAGCATTCTCCACATAGCAGAAGAAATCTCCTTCTTTGTATTCCTTTCCTATGTAGGGTTCTATGCTCTTCACGCACTCACCGTCTCCGCCAATCTCCCAAAGGATGGTTCCGGCCTCAGGTGCGACAATGGCATCGGCTTTTGCATGTTTGAGGGCCGCAGCCTCTTCAAGCGACATGCCGTTTGCGGCAGACTTGTCCTTGGCTGCCTGCAAATCGGCAAGAAAGCGTTTCTTCGCCGCGCCACTCTTGTAGTCACGGTACTGGGTTTCGTGCATGGCGAACTCGAACAGTTCTTCGTCGTCCTCGCCCCGGTCCCAATTGTTCTCTTCCATTTCCTTGATAAAGCGGTCAAGTTCGTCGGGATAGTAGCTCTGCGGATCGGCATCGGTGAACTCGAAACCTTTTTCCTTGGCCAACTCGACAATTTCAGGCGCAACCTCGCCGGGCAGCTTACCGCTCTTTCCGAGTATCATACCCCAAATGGAATTGTCCATCATGGAATAGCGGGGCTTGCCCATGGATTCGGTCAGGAGATTCATGAGAGCGATATTCTTGACATACTGGGAGAACGGCGTAACAAGAGGAGGATAGCCCACACGCGGCCATACATAAGCGACTTCATCGAACAAACGGACGAGCAAAGCGTCCTCGCTCAGCGGTTCCTCGCCTTTGGCAACGCGGTTATTGTTGATAGCCGTCATTACACCGGTCAAATCTGCCATCATCGAGCCCATCATACCGCCGGGAAGGCCGCAACCCAAGAGCAACGAACTCATCAGTTTGTTTCCGGGGTTCATGAAATAGCCCAGGAAGTCATCTATGAACTCCTGAGTCAGTTTCCGTGCCTCCATGTAGGCTTCCATGTTGATTTCGGGCACATCAAAGCCGGCGTTCTTGAGCATGGACTGCACCGAAATCACGTCCGGATGCACCTTACCCCAAGACAATGGCTCGATTGCCGTGTCGATAACATCGGCTCCGTTGCGGCATACTTCGAGAATAGAGGCCATAGAGAGACCCGGTCCGCTATGTCCGTGATACTGGATGATGACTTCGGGATGTTTTTCCTTAATCATCCTGGTCAGTTTACCCAGCATAGCAGGCTGTCCGATACCGGCCATATCCTTCAGGCATATCTCGGGTGCGCCTGCCGCAATGAGTTGCTCGGCTATGCCCGCATAATACTCTGCGGTGTGTATAGGAGAGTTGGTGATACAAAGGGTTGCCTGCGGCGTCATGCCTGCCTCGAGGGCGTACTTGATGGAAGGGATGATGTTACGCACATCATTGAGGCCGCAGAATATGCGGGTGATGTCCGTACCCTGGGCATGTTTCACCTTATACATCAGTCGGCGAACATCGGCCGGCACGGGAAACATGCGCAACGCGTTGAGACCGCGGTCCAACATATGGGTTTTGATTCCTGCCTCATGGAATGGCTTTGTGAAAGCACGCACAGCCTTATTCGGGTTCTCCCCGTAAAGAAGGTTTACCTGCTCAAATGCTCCACCGTTTGTCTCGACACGGCTGAAGCATCCCATTTTTATAATCACCGGAGCGATACGTTCCAATTGGTCTTTGCGCGGCTGGAATTTTCCGGACGACTGGAACATATCACGATATACAAGGCTGAATTGAATTTTACGTTTCTCCATAATCGTTATATTATAGTTCGGCGACAAAGTTACTCATTTATTTTCACCCCGAAAGGCTATAAGACCGACAAGTTGCATAAAAAATACGTCCGCCTGCCCTAAAACGTATTTGTCTGCCGGCACTTACTTTCTACGGAAAGGATGACAGACTTCTTTACGTCAGTTCTCGCGCTGCGTTTCGGGCCAATTGACAAGATAAAGCCGCTCCGTGGCACGCGTAAAAGCCGTGTACAGCCAACGGAGATAGGAACGGCCGGCCATTTCGTCCGTCATATATCCCTGGTCCACGAACACCCGGCTCCATTGCCCGCCTTGTGCCTTGTGGCAGGTTACGGCATAAGCGTATTTAATCTGGAGTGCGTTGTAATAAGGGTCTTGCCGCAACTTCTTCATGCGTTCCGGTTTCCCCGGAATGTCGGCATAGTCCTGCAACACCTGCTCATAGAGCCGACGGCTCTCGTCCGGGGTAAGCGCAGGTGCTTCCGACGAAAGCGTATCCAGCAGCACACGACAGTCTATCTCGTAATCATCATAATCGGGAAGGCGGAGCGTAACGTCCGCGAAACGGAAACCATAAAGTTCATGCACATTGCGCACACGCAACACCTCGGCCACATCCCCATTGGCTATGAAATCGAAAGGCAAACGCTCCTCGCGCGGCAGCGAATGTGCCAGTTGCTCGCTCCAATAATAGTTATTCTTCACCGCCATGACCATGTCGCCGCGCGCCAAAGTATCCTCGCGGTCAAAAATACGGGTCCGGATACCGTTATTATATATATTGGCACGTTTGTTTGAGCGTGTAATGACGATTGTATCGTCTGTCCCGCAATCGGAATAGGCTGAAACGAGAGCCTCGATAAGTTCCCCGCCGGGCAGGAAGCGCACTTCTCCCTCCCGGGAGCCACATACACGCGGCAGACCGGTAGCATTGTCATACAATGAGTAGCGCAGGCGGGTGGCATTGGCCAGTATGCCCGAATTTGCGCTTTGTCGCACGACTTCCGTCAGTGTCGCCTCATCCACCCCGATACCATAGCCGCGCAAGGCGTCGGCTTGCAGCGCGGGACTCTCCTCACGCCCGACAGGAGGTAGCTGTGCGACGTCGCCGACAAGCAGCAAGCGGCATCCTTCCCCCTCATAGACATAACGGATAAGGTCGTCAAGCAGATGTCCCGTACCGAAAAGGCTGTCAGCCGACGAATCGGCTATCATGGAAGCCTCGTCCACAATGAAAAGCGCATGACGGAGCTTATTGAAACCGAGGGAGAAGCGCGTACCCTCGCCATTGAATGTCTGCTGCCGGTAGATGGTGCGGTGTATCGTCGCCGCCCGCGCCCCCGAATGGTTGGAAAAGACCTTTGCCGCGCGGCCGGTCGGCGCCAGCAGCACTGTCTTGCGCCCCATGTCGTGCATTACACGCACCAGGGTGCCGACCAATGACGTCTTGCCCGTACCTGCGTAGCCGCGCAATATGAATGCGCGCTCTCCATCCCCATCCGTCACGAAACGTGCCAAGGCCTCGGCGGCACGGCATTGGTCTTTGGTAAACGTATGTGGGAACCCGTTGGCCATACGCAGCACAATCTCATCGCAAATCATCGGTTTTTCACGCTTTTAATGAAGAATTAAATCACACAAAGGTACACTTTTCCGGCGAAATCACTTATCTTTGCTGCCCAAAAGCTATCTTTATGGAACTTCCCCAAGACCCTTTTATGCTTTTCAGCGTGATAAACATGCAATTGCGCGACAAATACGCATCGCTGGATGCCTTGTGTGAGGATTTGCAGGCCGACCGCAAAGACATAGAATGCCGTTTGGCCGAATCCGGCTTCGTTTACGATGCAGAACATAATAAATTTTGGTAAGCACATGAGCAGATACTACCCGCTGTCACTCTTTTGTGTTCTATTGATATGGGTGTTATGCCTCATTCCCGTACCTGAAACCGATGTCAAACCGCCGCTTGGTTTCGACAAACTGATACATACGGTGATGTATCTCGGCACTTGCTCCGTCATTTGGTGGGAGCATCATCGCCAACCGGCATCCGGGAAATGGAGAACGGCGCTTATCACTTTTTTCCTGCCCATACTGATGAGCGGTGCCATAGAACTGGTACAGGAATATGCCACATCGACGCGCAGCGGTGACTGGTGGGACATGGCAGCCAACACATTGGGCGTGCTTCTTGCCGTACCCGTAGGATATTTCGTCGTGCCCGGACTGAGCGGCAGGCGGAAAGGACAATCGTAAAGCCGGTCCATCCAACCAACCGGCTACAAACGAAAGCGCAGGCCGCATGCACTGTTTTACAGTATGCGGCCTGCGCTTCCGTTATTCCCTTCGGGTAATCCCGAACACGTATCTGCGCTTATTTGTTCTTGTGGCGGTTGGCCCGACGTGCGCGGATGTCGGCTTTTTTCTTGGCCGAACCGGAACCATGCGCCCCGGTGGTGTATCCTTTCTTGCGGGCTTTCGTTTTTACCTTGTCGGTAGCCGGCGCGGGATTCGTGTTAGATTTCTTGAACACGATTCCGCTCGTCATGGCCTGCGTGATTTCTTCCTTATTCGCTTTTCTCATGGTGATGAAGACGCTGTACGGATGCCACGGATGCCCGCAGCGGGTTTATAAGTGGACAGTGAGTGGCGGTGAAAAGGCTTCTCCGCCACTCACTCCCATTGTCTCGCACGATAATATCAATGATGGAAAAGGCGGATGCCCGTGAAAGTCATGGCAATGCCGTATTTGTCGCACGTAGCGATGACATGGTCGTCACGCACCGAGCCTCCGGCCTGCGCCACATACTCCACGCCGCTCTTGTGTGCCCGTTCGATGTTGTCGCCAAAGGGGAAGAACGCATCCGACCCAAGGCTGACGCCCGTATTCTGAGCAATCCACGCCTTTTTTTCCTCGGCCGTGAGCGGTTGCGGGCATTCGGTGAAGAATTGCTGCCAGGCACCGTCAGCCAACACGTCGTCATGATCTTCCGATATGTAGATGTCGATGGTATTGTCGCGGTCTGCCCGGCGTATTCCTTCCTTCCACGGCAGGCTCATCACACGGGGATGCTGGCGCAGCCACCAGATGTCGGCCTTGTTTCCGGCCAACCGCGTGCAGTGGATGCGGCTTTGTTGTCCCGCGCCTATGCCTATGGCCTGTCCGTCCTTGGCATAGCAGACGGAGTTGCTCTGTGTATACTTCAGTGTGATAAGGGCAATCATGAGGTCACGGCGGGCAGCCTCGGGAAAGTCCTTGTTGGCAGTCGGTATGTTTTGGAACAGACTGTCACCCGTCAGGTCTATTTCGTTACGGCCCTGTTCAAAGGTGATGCCGAACACTTGTTTGCTCTCGACGGGGGCAGGACGGTATTCCTCATCCATTTTCAGGACGACGTAAGTGCCTTTCCGCTTTTCGCGGAGTATGTCCAGCGCCTCGGGAGTGTAGTCCGGGGCGATGACTCCGTCGGAAACCTCCCGCTTGATGAGCAAAGCGGTGGCCAGATCGCAGGTATCGGACAACGCAATGAAGTCGCCGTAGCTCGACATGCGGTCCGCGCCGCGCGCACGTGCATAGGCAGTGGCAATCGGAGTGAGGGGTTCTTTGATGTCATCCACGAAATAAATCTTACGGAGCGTATCACTCATGGGCAGTCCCACGGCGGCGCCTGCCGGAGATACGTGCTTGAACGATGCGGCTGCGGGCAGACCGGTAGCCGCGTGCAGTTCGCGCACCAGCTGCCAGCCGTTGAAGGCATCGAGAAAGTTGATATAGCCGGGCCGGCCGTTAAGTACTTCGACGGGAAGTTCTCCTTCGTTCATGTAGATGCGCGAAGGCTTTTGGTTGGGGTTACAACCGTACTTTAATGCCAATTCTTTCATGATGGTCGTGTATATATAGAATTTATTTGTTTCGGAAAAATTCGGTCTACCAGCCGTTGTAACGGATGTTTGCCGGGTCGTACTTGTCCTTGGGCTGCGGGTCGCCCTTCGGATGTCCCACGGGCACAAGGCTGAAGGGCACGATGTGTTCGGGCAATCCGAGGGCCGAAGTCACGGCCGCCATGCGCTCCTCGTAAGGATAGACACCGGTCCACACGGCCCCGAGGTGCATGGACTCGGCTGCCAGCAAAAGGTTCTCGGTCGCGGCGGAACAGTCGAACGTCCAGTTCGTAGACGGGTTTCCGTCCTTGTCCGTCACACTGAGGTCACCGCATACGACGACGGCCACTTGCGCTTCGGAAAGCATCTTGGCGTATGGCAACTGCCGGGACAGTTTGTTGATGACGGCCGTGTCGTTTACGACGACGAACTTCCACGGCCGCATGTCACGCCCCGTGGGAGCAGCCATGGCAGCCCGCAACAAGGTGTCCGTCTGTTCGCGGGAGACGGGTTCGGATGTATAACTGCGCACGCTTTTGCGGGACAATATATTTTCAAACACGGCGTTACCCTGCACCGGCGCGGGGGGCATGATGTTTGTGGTATAGACCAGCCGGACGAGAACCGCCAGCAGTGCAACGGTCAGTACAAGGCAAACTATTTTATATTTGTTCATAATGAGAGAATGTATGTTGTTTCTTATTTATCCTGTTCCATGAGGTCCAGCAAAGTACCTAAAGGACAGGCCATGCGGCACCAAGGACGGGGAATGAATATGCCGGCAACGACGAAAACGGCGGCCAGCACAATGACCGCGGGGGCTGCGTTCGACAGCAAGAAGGCCGAAAACGGTTCATAAGCCAGCAAACCGAAGCCGAAACCGCTCCAGAGCAACAGCAACAGCAGCATCAGCACGCCGAAGCGCAGGCGCGACATCCATCGGTAGGCGGACGGCGAGACATGCACCTTGGGCAAGGGCAGGCGCCACGCCAGTTCCTGCAGACTGCCATAGGGGCAGACCCACGTACAATAGTATTTCTTATGACCGAACAGGGACATGGCAACGGCTACACCCAATATGAGCAAGGCCGGAAGCCCTACCTGCCACTTCACCCCGCCGATGGCCCAGCTGTGAAGCAGGTTGAACGAGAGGAACTGTCCGCACCAGAAACCGAGCATCCCGACATTGAGCACCAATATGACGACACGCACACGGCTGTTTCCCCTGAAGCGCAAGGCCGCCACGAGACCCAGCAACAACATACCGGCCACCAGGCCCACCGTCAAGGCATCGGGCGCGGCGGTGTCGTCCGCTCCGGCATTGCGGGCCGTATAGGCAGCCAGCGCGGCCTGCATGTTGGCGGCAAGTGAGTTCGAGGAATAAGTGGCGCCGCTCACGATATCGGCTTTCCGGCCCTGTACATCCGCGACCTTCCTGCCTACCCATTGCGCGAACATGCCTTCCTTTGCGCTGTCAAAGTATCCGGGTGTCTCCTCGTTCGCGGAAGCGACGACGGCACATATCGTCCCGCTATCGTCCACATATATATATAACGGCGTGGCACCGGCATATCCGGTCACGTTTCCGGACAGGGGCGCACTGGTCAGCAGCACTCCGGCATCGGCATCCGCCTTTTCGCGGCGCACCTGCCACGAAACGGAATCGAGCGGCAGCAGTTCATAACCGGACAGCCCGAGTTCCGTCAGTTCCTGCGGCGTGGGCGGCGTGAGCCCGACGGTCACCGTCGCCTCCGGCCGTGACTCCGCACCGGCTATATGCAGGCCGAAAATCCGACCCGACCATGCAGCGGTGGCGGTCAGCATCAGAAAGACGACGAGTATCGACATCAGTCTTTCGAGCAAAGGGATAATTCTTTTTATCAAGGTGAGAAATCTTTTTTTATGGGATTGGGAAATGAGGTAAATCCGGCTTTGGCAACATCAATCCGTTGTAACGGTTGCGACGTCAGGCCTCGCGCAGGAAATCAAAGGCTTCGAACACCTGTTCCTTCGTGGCGTGGCAGTCTATCCGTATGTCGCCGATTTCTCCCAAAAGGGTGAAATTGATTTGGCCGCCCACATTCTTTTTGTCGTGCTTCATGTAGGCGTACAGTTGCTCGTAGCGGTCGCACGTGAAAGGCAGGTCGCCATAGTTCTCACGGATGAAGCGCACGGTCTGCCGCATACATTCGACGGGGAACCCCTTCAGCACCGCACTGAGATACAACTCGCAGGCCAGTCCCCATGCAACCGCGTAGCCGTGGAACACGGGCCGGCCGTCCTCCAGCGCCATGCTCTCGAACGCATGTCCCATGGTGTGACCGAGGTTCAGGGCTTTGCGAATACCTTTCTCGCAGGGGTCTTCGGTCACGATGCGCTTTTTCACTTCGATGTTGGCGGCCACCAGTTCCTGCAAGCGCGCGTAGTCCGGCCGGTCAAGGTCGAAGGTGAGATGGTCCGCCCACATGTCCGCACTTTCAAGCAACGAATGTTTCAGCATCTCGGCATATCCGGAACGCAGGTTGCCTTCGTCGAGTGTTTTGAGGAAACGTGTGTCAATCAGCACGGCCACCGCCTCGCGGAAGACGCCCACCTCGTTTTTCAGACCGTTGAAGTTGATACCGGTCTTGCCGCCGACCGCCGCATCGACCATGGCGAGCAGCGTGGTCGGAATATTGATAAAATCGATGCCCCGCTTGAAAGTGGCGGCGGCAAAGCCGCCCAGGTCGGTCACCATGCCGCCGCCGAGATTGATCAGCAACGAATGACGCGACGCTCCGCCATCCCCCAATGCCTGCCAGACATGGGAGAGCGTCTCGACCGTCTTGTGCGTGTCAGTGGGTGCAATGACGATGTCCTTGGAACCCTGCAATGCAGGACAATCCGCCAACAACGGGCGGCACAGTTCGGCGGTCGTCACGTCGGTCAGCACGAATATGCGGTCGTACTGCGACGTGCAGAGCGCGGACAGTTCTTCATGTAAATTCTTCGACGGTATGATTTGTTGGGACATATCCTTCTGTTTTTTCGTTATCGGTGAGGCAGATGTTCGTTGCGGCGTTCCGGTCAGCGGTTCTCATAGGCCTCGATGGCCCGCCTGTACGCTTCGGGAATGTCGGCCGAGGTCTGGTCGTGCAGGGAGAAGCATACCATGACGGTGGTACAGCGGCAAACGGTTTCGCCCGTACTCTCATTCACGGCGCGCTGGCTGAGCGTGAAACTTTTCTGCCCGAGGTGCGAAACGCAGGTCTCCACCACGATTTTGTCCCCATAGAAGATGGGCGTGATGAAGTCTGCGTTGATGTTGGCGATGACGGGAACCACTTCGCTGTTCCTGTAATCGGGCCTCAACACCTGGCTGAGATAATGCTCCTTACCCAAGTCGTAATAGGCAAAGTAGGCGTTGTTGTTCACGTGTCCGTAGCGGTCCACGTCGTTGAACCGTATCTGTATGGGCAGCCGGTGGTGGAAACGCTGCACTTTGTTCTCGTTGCGATGGTCGTTGTCGTGCATGTGAATGTGTTCAAAAGTAGTTACGCGCCACGGCGGCCATGCGTGCGCGGTCGGGAACGACTTCCATCGTGTCCTCGTCCACACGGCATAAGTCGCGCAGGGCATATATATCCTCCGACTCGTCGGTCGGCCGACGGCCGGCCGGATGAAACAGATGGTTGCGGGCATCCGCCACGCGCAGGGCCTCGGTGTTGTAGTCGGCAGGCATACCGCTTGCCGCCACTTCCGAACGGACGTAACGGTCTAACGCATTGATGAAGTCTTTCACTTCGTCTGTCATGTGCACAAAGTTACGTGTTTTTTTCGTTTCATGCAGGTTTCGGGTGTGGAAAACTTGCTTTCCCCTCCATTGCGAAAGGCTTACGGACGGATGCAGCACAGGGAAGAAAAGCAACAATACGGGCAGGAATCCGATGCCGCTTTGGATTTTAACATAATTTGCTTTCGGGCGAAAAATGTTGTATCTTTGCATCAGCGATAAAGGTAGAGGCGGTTTCGGACCGCCTTTTTTCGTGTAAATAAGCCTGTTATGGGGCGATTTACATGCACATGTAGAAAAATTTAGAAGCAGCCTGCGCAAAAATACATGCCTTCCGGTTTGAACCGGAAGCAGTCCGCGGGCAAAAAGATGCCTTTCAAGTGGTCGCAGCCCCGTTTTATTTACACTTGTTAAGATAACAGAGGTTAAATATGTTAATGTCGAGTCGCCGTACATGCCGTTTTTCCACCATGTATGCCGGGCATCGGCTTGCCCTACATAGTGCGGGATAACGGCAGGATGATTCCGGACGAAAAAAAGACCGGGACAGTTTCGACTGTCCCGGTCCCGGTCTGTTCCGTCAGCACCTGGTTTGAATATGTGCCGACGTAAGTGGCGACTTATCGGAGAATGACTTTCTTGCCGTTCTGCAGGTAGATGCCGCGCGAGGGCTTATTCACGCGACGACCGCTCAGGTCGTAGGTGGGAGCGGCCTCACCGCTGATGACAGCCGCGCCTTCGATGTAAGTGGGAAGGCTGATGAAGTAGGCTTCCACCTCGTCGGAAGCACCTGCGAGGTAAGCCTTCGCGGGCTGCACGGCTTCCGTTCCGATTGGTTTGAAGGCTGCCCATCCGTTCTTTTCGCCAAAGGCATAAAGGTTGGCAGGTGCTTCGGCCGATGCGTCCATCGTGCCCCAGAAGGCATTGTCTTCGACAGGTGTTCCTGCGGTGGTGGAGGGAGCAAACACATGCTTGCCTTCCGTTCCCTGGAGCAATACGGCGGTGTTGGCGGGAAGCACGCCGTCCTCGATGGCGGTGAGTTTCAGTTTTCCGTCTTCAATCCGGCCCGTGCTGGCGGTTACACCTTCGGGGATAATCGTGGCGAACGGCAGACAGAGGGTTTCCCATCCTTCACCCTGCACTGAAACGAACTCGGGCGCATTGTAGTAAGGCACTTCAACGACCTTGAATACATTGGAGAAGTTGGCATTGAAGAATATCGTGGTCCCGGCCTGGCTGAATGCGCCGGACTTGTCAATAATCATGTTGGACTGGTTGCCGTTGGCACGCGATGCGGAGAACGAAACACAGCCGAAGAAGTCGGCATCCGTCACTCCGGCCGTTATATCCTGCTTATTGGCAAGCGTAGGACGGATGAATGTGAAGTCGGCCGTGGCTTCAAGGTAACTGTCTGCATAACCTTTGTTTCCTTCCGGACCGTCATTGGAACCGCGGAAAAGCATGAATTTGCCTTCGGGGTTTACCAGAATGTACTTGCCCGACTCCAGTTTGTGGCAAACGAAGATGGCATTCGCGGGAACGCTTTCTCCGGCCACTGATGTACCGAGTCCGGTCGCTTCGTCCACATAAGTGATGTAGCGGTTGGGGGACGAGTACTGGACATTGAGGAATGCGTAGGCCTTTCCGTCTTCCGGCATCTGGATGTCGGTGGACTGTGACTTGTAGACGGCGACGGCATCCAGCAATGCGGCGATATTGGCGGCATTCACCTCGACCGACCTGGCCGTTTCGATGGCCTGGCTCAACGTGGAACGGCCCGCGCTGCCTTCTACCGGATAACCTACTCCCTTCAGGTCCAGCGTAGCCTCGGCTGCTTCGATATAATCATCCATCTCGGCAGGGAAGTACTCAACCGTAATGGTATTCTCGCCAACCTCGACCGTGCTGACAAGACCGTCGATGCCCGTGGGCATGAAGTCGGAAGCTACGGGGCGGTAGGAGGACGGGAAGAAAAAGACACCGTTATTGAACACCTTGTTCAGACCGGCATTGGCACTGCTGGTGCAGACCACGCTGGGATCGTTTCCGATCTCGGCAGCACTTTCCGCGCCGCTTATGCTTACGGTGTACTGGCGGTAGGTTGCCAATTCCTCCGCATCCACAGGCTGTATGCTAAAAGTATTGTTCGAACTGCTACTCTTGCCTAAGTAAACAGTCTCTACCCCCGACGGAGTATACCACGACCACTTGCCGATAGTAAAATTGGCGGGATCTGCCGCACTCGTCTGGATGACGGCGTTATTCGTGGGCTGCAAGCGCAAAGCGGTGCAGTTTTCCTGTACGAAATGCCCGTTAAGACCTTTGACATAGTAAACATTATTGTCTTTCGTCAGATGAATGAACGCTTTGGCGGGTTTGGCCTCATCCACAGCGCCTATGCTGAGGGGATAATAATAGATATTGCCGTTCTGAACCTGACGGTACTCATAATCGGCATTGAGAATTTGATTCAAATCATTGGCAATGTAGCCTTGCATGGTGGCATCCGAACCGGTAGCCACCTTTATCCTGTACCAACCCGTCAGCAACTCGTTATTAATCGCAGGCTCGCCCGTCACTTCGGTAATCGTAAACTGACATCCTGTGTCGGAACGGTCTTGTCCGCTCTCTCCTGCGCTCCAGTTGTATATGGCATTGTCTTTGTTCGTCTGATTCAACTGAACCTTTCCGCTGGACACAATGAACATGCTCAGCGTCGAAGAATAACTGAGTGTCCATCCGGCAGAAGGTTGTGCGGAGACTAATTTGATTTGGGTGTTGAAAGCGGCGTCAGGGCTGATGTATTTTCCCGTTTCCTTATTGATAATGTCGAAAGAGCCGTCGGTACGTTCCACCAGCTTCCACCAAGTGGTGGCGAAATTGGTTTTATCACCGCCCTTGAGCTGATCCGAACCTTTCGCTCCGGTCATGTACTTGTTACCACGCAGCGAAGTACAGAACGTATACCAGTGCTCGTCACCGTCCACACTGGGCTTAGGCATATTGATGTGGGCGAGAAGCGATTCAAAAACCGGCCCGCAAGTTGCTCCCAGGGCAGTGATTTCTTCAACCGTGGGATTATCCTTGCTCAGCACGGCGATAATCTCGTCTTTCTTGCTGTTCAGGTCCGCAAACGCACTTTCAGGGTATTGTCCTACATGGTTACCGACCTTTATGTCCTGTATCGTGGTCAGGATGTTGCCCAGACGGGTACGCGCGGCCAGCAGTTCGATATTGGCTTCCACCTCTTCGACGGTAGTTGCCGTGGCACCTTCCTCTGCAAGCAAGGGAGCGATAATCTCGGATATCTTGGCGTAACCCTTGGCATAGACATAGTTCTGGGTAATATAGTCAGTATTGGCGGCATTGTTGCTTCCGAGCAGCGGTGTGTAGATGTCTACAAACTCTACATTGTCCTTGGACGCCGCGACTTCCTTGATAAGTTCGTTGAACGGGGCAACCCTGTTCGTGTTCGCCGCTGCATCGTTTCTCGGAAGCAGGGAGAGCAGGTAAATCTTGGCGTTGGGCGCAAGCGTACGTGTCTGATTGACGAGTGCTTCGTAGTTCGTCTTGATGCCTGCGAGGGAGACCTCTCCATTTACATCGGCGACACCGGCATACAGGAATATCTTGCCCGGTTCTCCATTGGTGGAACGACCTTTCAGGATGGCATTCATCGACGACGATATGGCTGAAATGTTCACGCCGGGGTATCCCCAGCCGTTACCACGGCTTTTTACGTTGTCGCAATGCAGCAGTTCGTGCCATTCACCGCCATGTATCATCTCGTCACCTATCATGAGCACGTCACCGTCATTGACGGGAAGACCGCCGAAATAACTCACACGCATACCGAAGCTGCCGCCGAGACCGCCGGTCTGGCTGTTGGTGGCAGCGTCATCGAGATATACGCAGTCGCTGCCTACATATTGGGCAATCTTGTCGCACCAGATTTTATAGCCGGTGGCTTTCAGGTGCAAGCCGTCCAGCGAAAGCGCTTCACCGGAAGTAATGCCCATGAGGTCATCCCACAGGTCGATATACGTAAGATTGTTCTCCTCACAGATTTTCTTGATGCTGTCGTTCGTCTCTTTCTGCAATGCCTGATTACGTAGGCGACTCGGCAGAATACTCTGTATGTACAACTCGGTATTGGGCGACTCGGCTTTGACACGCTTGACTATGGAACGTATTTTCCCGGCTATGTAAGCAGAATTGCTGAAGCCGGACGTACCAATGTCGTTGGTACCAATCATTAGGAACATCTTGGCAGGCTTGCCTGCTATGTATGATTCCACATTGTCGAAGATTTCTCCGGACAAACCGCCGGAATTTCCGCGGTTCAATACTTTCGGATTTCCGAAAGCCTCACACCATTCGTGCATGTTGGTGATACTGTTTCCGACAAATACGATGTTGTCGGAATTTACCTTCAGGGCCTTGAACGCATCATAGCGATGGTTTCGGAAAGGCCCGTCCGCCCACGCCGTTGTAAGCAGCAACAGACAAGACAGAAGAGTTGTAAGTGTTCTTTTCATATAAATTATTTGAGGTTATAGTATATTATTCTCGCATAGCCGGCTTTCTGTAGAACATACCATATATATAATAGGTGTTATCCTATGTATATATATGGTATTGTCCTTTTTGGAAATGACTGTTCCGTATTTACGGCTCCCCTGCCACAAAGCAATGATTTACCGGATGATGACTTTCAGGGTCTTTCCGGCGGTCCGTATCATGTAGATGCCCGGTGACATGCGGCGGGATGCCGGAATGCGACGGCCGTCCACGGAATAAATCTCGAACGGGACGTCGGAAATCACGCGGCCGTCCACGATGCGGAAACCTTTGTTGCTTTCGACGGCCTGCAGGCCCGTGGGAACGAGATTATCATAGCTGATGGCAGCCACTTGCTCGGCAGACAGGACGCCGGGAAAGAAGCGTGCCGAGTGGATAGTGCCTCTCATGGGATACTTGTTGTCGTTGTCCGAGCAAACAAGTCCGCCGAGATAAAGGTCTTTCACGTTAGGTATGCTTCCGAACGTGGGAGCCGAGGCGCTGATTGTACCGCTATCGATAATCTGTCCGTCCAGATAGAAGACATAACAAGGATTGTTGGGTTGCATGGATACGACCAACTGATGCCGGTTCGTACCAATCGCGGCGGTACGTGTGAATCTGTTTCCCGAATTGTTGTAACGCACCAGCACCTGATTGGCCTGGGGAACACCGACACAGACAAAACTTTCGGCAACCGTCGGGTCACAACTTCCTGCCAGCGCCATTTCGCTGTTGTTGTCCGCAAGCGTGAAATCGAGAGCCACGGTTGAGCTGGCGGAAGTGAGGACCGGAGCGGCCAATTCGTCGGGAACGCGGTACGGACGTGTGCCATCGAAAGAAATGTCCGTAAGGGTCAGCAGCGCATCGGGCACCTCGACAACGAATGGAGTTATGGAAGTAATGGCGTACTGGCAGCCCTCGTCCGTTCTGTTGGAACCATCTCCCCAGTTGTACACGGGTGCGTTGTTCTTATTGGTCTGGTTGAACTGCACATTTCCGCTTGTGATGATGACGAAGCCTGTGGTGGCCGCGGCCGAAACGGTCCAGCCCTTTGCCGGCACCGTGGTCTGCGTCTTCAGCGCGGTGTCATTTCCGCTGTTGGGCGACACATACGTACCGTCCGCGTAGTTGATGATGTCGAACGTACCGTCCGTGCGACGTACGAACTTCCAAGTGGCCGCGTCAGTGGCGGATGCAGCACCGGTCATATCATTTCCCGCACCGCCGGAAGTGGCATAGCGCGAGTTACGCATGGAGCGCAACGTATAATAATAGGCCTTTTCGGACGTACTGGCCTTGGGCTGGTTGATTTCGGCCGTCTCAAGGCTTTTCTTGAAGGCATCGAAAGCACTCTTCAGCGCCTCGGACTGCGCAGCACGCTCCTCGACCGACAATTCCTGCGAGAGCGTAGCTTCCACCTCGTCGATTTTGCCTTGCAGGCCGGCGGCCAGTTCGGCGGGATAGTAGCCCGGCTCTTCGCCGATGACACCCCGGCAAAATTTCTTGATGTCACTGATTTCGGTGGCTACGGCCTCGGCGGTCGCATCCATGCACTTGTTGGGCGAATAGACAAGTCCTTCGAGTGCGTTGTCGCCTTCCGTGTCGGTCAGCACGAAGGTAAACATCCATTTGTTCAGACGGCAGCCGGAATTGGCATACGGAAGTTTAAGGAACACCTTGTTCCAGCCCTGACGCAACTGCACCTGTGTCGGTTTGCGTGCCGTGAAGTTCTCGTCCTGAAGGTCTACTTCAGCACCGACTCCCTTGCCTGCGTTTTTCCAGTTCGGGGCAATGATTTCCTCTCCGTTGAGCCAGATGCGCGAGCCCTTGCGGTCCCACTGTCCGGCCGCGGGGGCGGCGTCGTTTTCGGAGCGTCCGTAATTCTGGAACTCTATCAAGGCGCCCGCTGTCTGCTCTACCGGCGAATATACATAGGTCCATGCGTAAGCCGTCGTACCTGTCTGCGGGTTCGAGAAGTAGGTGGGGATGGTGCCTCCCCAAGTGTGGCGCAGGTAAATGCCCGCTCCCGTCGCCGTACCCGTGCCGTAGGTCGTGCCTTCATAGTCGAAAGCGTCCGGAAGCAGTTCCGAGTTGTCCGTTTCGGGCGGGAAGACGGCCGAAACGTCGTTGTTGTTGGGGAATGCGTCCGTAATGCGCCAGCGTACATTGGTCTGTTTCACATAAGGAATGGACTCGTTGCGCAGTGAATTGGCCTTGTGGAAAAGGAAGCGGCGCTCCCAGTCGGCAAATTCCTCATACTCCTCGCCGGAGTTGGGCAATGTCGTTCCGCCGACCTCGATGTATTGCTTTCCGCCGCCTATCCATGCGCGCTCGGCCGAGGCCAGGATGTTGGCATAAATATTGTTCTGCCGGATAATGTCGGTCTCGGTCGGTGTCTTGCGGTCGTTCCACGGTGCGGAAATCGTTCCGGCAACGTTTGCATCGCCTTGTTCCTGATAGTAGATGTTGCTCTTGTAAATGCCCACAAGGTCGGCGAACACGTCGAAGTGGTTCGTATAGTTGTAACGGCAGTCTATGTTGGCCAAGCCTTCCACTTTTCGTCCGCTGGTGCTCCACATCTGCGTCATGTCGAAACCTGCATCCTTCGAGATGCCGACTCCGCGGATAGGATTCCACACCACGACTTTCTTACCCAGCGCATGAACCTTGTCGGTCATGATTTTCAGGAAATTCGGATAGGTGATGGCTTCCTCGTCCGCACCGATATGGAGATAAGGCGCGAGGGGGAAAGTGGCTGCCACCTCTTCCAGTATTTCCTGCAATTCGGCTACACCCTCGTCGGTCTGCATACCGTGTCCCATGGCGCGTTTGAATGCGGCGCTATGTCCCGGCATGTCTATTTCGGGGATGACGGTGACGCCGCGTTCCGCCGCATAGGCTTCCAGTTCACGGCATTGTTCCTGCGTGTAGAACTGGCCTGCGAAACGCGTCATCGAGGCCTCGCTTGTCAGTTGCGGATAGGCTTTCACCTCGAAGCGCCAGGCCTGGTTTTCGGTCAGGTGCCAGTGGAATGTATTCACCTTGAAGCGTGCCAGCAAGTCGATTTCTTTCTTCAGTTCCTCGAAAGAAATGAACGAGCGTCCCACGTCGTGCATGAAACCACGCAACTTGAACGCCGGCCAGTCGGTCATGCTCAACGCCTCGAGTGCCGGCGTGCCCTCATATCCCTCGGCCAGTTGGGCCAACGTCTGTGCGGCGCGTATGACGCCGGTGGGTGTCAGTGCCTTGATACTTACTTCCGCTGCCGAGATATTCAGCGTATAGGCTTCGTCGGGGAAACTTTCGAGCGCGTGGTTGAAAGCTCCGTCGATGCTTGTCACAAGTTCGACCTTCACCTTCGCCGCCGCACCGGCCTCTATGGTACATCCGTTCTCCACAAACACACGTTCCAGGTATTTGCAAGCCGTCGGGTCGTCGATACTGACGGCACGGCCTAACGCAAACGCCGGTGCGTCCGCCACGGCATTAATGACATGCGGACGGGGCAGCAGATGTACGATTTTCGCATCCGCAGGAAGCTGCGCCATGCCCGCAAGAAGTGACATACACAAGTATATTTTCTTCATAGTAAATAGATTGATTATAATATTTTGCCGCAAAGTTACTACAAAAAAGTGAAATGCGGAAAGATATAGTGATAGAATTGAGTTACAAGGGTTTTAGTTGAAGTGGCGATAATTCGTGAAGCCATTACAATCCCTGCCGAA
>CAJMSQ010000008.1 GCA_905216095.1 uncultured bacterium
GCGCGCCGATGGTACTGCGCAAGCGGGAGAGTAGGTCGCCGCCCTTTTTTGATATAATCCGCCGTTGTCCGTGACGAAAGTTCGAGACAGCGGCGGATTTTTTGTATTTTTGTTCTCTAACAGTTGGTTGTCGCCTCGGCGGATGGCGGCCGTGGATGGCTACGTGCAGGAACTTCCGCAGCCTTGGCCCAGAGACTTGCGAAAAGTCTTGTTTTTTATGTCTGCCTGTCCTGCTCTTTTTGGTTTTGCAACGTTTGGCTTGTGTACAAAATACTTTTAATTTCATCATATACGTATATTTTATATATAAAACTTGGAAAATATGAAAAATAAGGTTTAACTTTACGGCCGTATTGAGAAACTCTTGTCGATTGAGATTGGTGAGAGAAGAGGATTTATCCGAATCAAAGTTTCTAATCTATTAATAATAAAGTTAGTTATGAAAAGAATTTACACTTCGAGGTCATTACTAACTCTCCTCATCTTTACTGTATTCAGCCTTTTTGGGGGGGGTAATTTCTTAAAGGCCCAAATCAGTTTAACTGAAACCCTTACTTTCGAGGACTTTTCTGGTATAGGTGCGTACACAGGTGCATTTGCAGGAAAATTGACTTCTTCTGAGGGTGTTGAAACTGCTGGTTGGAGTAAGAACGAATGTATGGCCAACGGTTCTAAAATCCAACTTAAGGCAAGTGCCGGTAAGTTTACTTCACCTACTATTACATCAGAAGCAGGCTTCACGGTGACCATTACTTATGGTTGTTCTGATCAACCTGTCACTTTGCAGGTCGGTGATGATTCCAAAAGTTGTCCCAGTGGAGGTTCTTTCACCAGTACAACTCAGACAGCTTCTTTATCTACTACTTCAACAAGTTGCACTATTTCTATTTCTGCAGGTTCAAGAGTTGCTGGAGTTAGCAAAATCGAAATTACTCCCAATAGTTCGTCGCTTGCAGCTCCGAAGTTCAGTCTTGATGAAGGTTCATATACCATTGGAGAGGTTCTGAAACTTGAAAGTCCTTCTGATGCAAAGATTGTCTATACTGTAAATGGTGGCTCTGAAATTACTTCGGAAGGTGCATCTGTGGATTATCGTTTCCCCACCACAGGCAATTATACTATCACGGCTAAATCTGTACCCTTTACCAGTGAGTTGGAAGCAAGCGAAGAAGTATCCGTTTCCTATACCATTAATGAGAATATCATTCCTGCCGGTGTTAGTGAAGAAGTTACACTTTGGTCTGAAACATTTCCGAGCGGTTTTACTGCTGGTGATAAATATTTGTTTGAATCCGGGACATATTATGTATCTGGCGATGATTTTGCTGGAGGCCAAACGGTGGGCGAATTACTGATTCGCAAGTCTGGAGGCGCATTTGTTGTTAAATCAATTGATTTGAAGGGGATGTCAGGTGTACTTACTCTTACCTATCAGACTAATAACAACAACAATGCTTTGTCCACAACGACAAGTGGTTGCACTGTGTCCGCTAAAGATTATGATTCGAACAGCAAGAAAGCCACTTATACGATTACCGTTCCTGCCGGAACGACGTCTTTGGCTCTTAGAATCGAAAATACGGCCACCAGCAACACCCGCGTAGATGACTTCCTGCTGGTAAGTACGAAGCCTGCCGTTGGTAATGACTACTATCCCTTCACGGTGTCTTCCGTAGGCCTTTCCACCTTTGCTGCACAGAAGGCTTACGTGATGCCCGAAGGCTTGGAGGGCGGTATCGTAACCATTAGCCCGGATAATGCCGATGTGGCCAATGTGACTTATCTTTATGAGGCCGGCGATGTCGTTCCCGCCCGTGAGGCCCTGCTGCTTAAGGGTACGGCCGGAATGCCCTATTCTTTGGAAATCTCCGAGCAGGAAGGCACAAAGATTGACGACAACCTACTTCGTCCCGCTCTGACCTACGATGCTATTTCTGCTGCTTCGGGTGAGTCTTTCTATATTTTTGCCAACGATGCAACGGGTGGTCTCGGTTTCTACTTCCAAGGTGCTGATGGCGACGGCTCCAAGGTAGAGGGCATCTATGGCAAGGCCTATCTTGCCGTATCGGGTACGAACCCTGTGCGCGGTTTCCGTCTTGGCGGGGGAGATGTTACCGGCATTGACCATATCGAAAGCGAGGTACAGGCAGCCGGTACAAGCGTTTACACCATCGGCGGTGTGCGCGTGGCCGGTAGTGTGGAATCCCTTCCCGCAGGTTTCTACATTGTGAACGGCAAGAAGGTGCTTGTGAAATAAGCCCGCATTTCTTCAAGACCCATCAATAAGAACGATAAAACTTCAATCATGAAAAAATACATCCAGCCTGCAATGCAGGAACTCGTGCTCCAGATGGAGCAGATGATAGCCGCGTCCGGCGACGGCGACAACTATCCCATTGGCGGAGGTTCCGACGCCGATCCTTTGACCCATAAGAAAAACGGCGGTTGGTCCGCCTCTTCGTGGTCGGAGACCGAGGACGAGGCGCAATAAGTCCGGCCAAGTTCTCTTGGTTATTAAATAAATGGTTAGACGAGCCGGCGGTGCAAGCGTGCACCGTGACGGCTCGTCTGTTTTTTTGTCTGTTGTGTTTGTTTGGAAGGCAGTCCGGTTGCCTTACTTGTCCGTGGTCGGGAACATATCCGTTTGTGGGGATATGGTTCTACAAAGAGTTCGGCGGCAGTTCCGGATGTGCCGTCGGCCGTCCGTTGCTTACTGCTGCGGGCGGCCGACGTGGAGGAGATACCGACGCACCTTGTGGTCGTCGGGTCTTATTTCATCATTATTTTGCGTGTCGTTCCGTTGGAAGAGCGCACGATGTTCACTCCGCGGTGCGGGGTGGCGGACCTGTGGCCGCTGAGGCCATAATATATCTTCTGCATTCCATTTCCGTTGGCTTCAATGTCGTCTATCCCTGTAGCGTCAAAGCCCTGTATGTTTTGGAACTGTTTCCAAGAGTCTGCAGTCTGATATGCTTCCAATGCTTCAAAGGGAACATAAAGCGTTGCATCATAAAAGTGTGTTCCGGTGAAGCAACCTGAATATTTGTTTACTATTGGGGGAGTCGGGTTAAAGGAATAGATGGTTATTAGTTTGTTGCAACCAAAGAACGCATAGCCTCCTATGCTTGTCACAGAAGATGGGATAGTTATGGCAGTCAGTTCGCTACAGCCATGGAATGCATCATATCCGATGCTTGTTACAGAGGATGGGATGGTGAAAGTACCAACTTTTCCATTTGGACAAGTGTGCAGAATGGTTTTGTCCTTATTGTACAATGTTCCATCAGCAGAACAATATTTAGCATTGTCCGGTGATACGTTTATAGCAATCAGTTTGCTACATAACGAAAAAGCGCTACTCTCTATGCTTGTCACGGAGGATGGGATATTAATGGTTGTCAGTCCGCTACAGCAGGAGAATGCGGCATATCCGATGCTTGTTACAGTGGATGGGATGGTGATGGCGCCAACTTTTCCATTTGGGCAAGCGTGCAGAATGGTTTTATCTTTATTGTACAATATTCCATCGGCAGAACTGTATTCAGTATTGTCCGGCGAAACATTTATAGTGACCAGTCTGCTGCATTCAGTGAACGCACAGTCTCCTATGCTTATCACGGAAGAGGGTATGCTGATGGATGTCAGTCCGCTGCATCCATAGAAAGCACCGTCTCCGATGTTTGTTATGGATGACGGTATGGTGACGGAAGTCAGCCCGCTGCATCCGTCGAAAGCATCGATTTCGATGCTTGTTACGGAAGAGGGTATGGTGACGGCTGTCAGTTCGCAGCAGTTTTTGAATGCCCCACTTCCGATGCTTGTTACGGAAGACGGAATGCTGACGGACGTCAGGCCACTGCAATCTTCGAACGCATGGCGACCGATGCTTGTTACGGAAGAGGAAATGACGACGGATGTCAATTGGCTACAATGGTAGAAAGCTTCTTCTCCGATGCCGGTCACGACGTATGTATTCCCCTCCCAAATGATAGATGCCGGAATGGTGACATCTCCGGTATATCTTTCCGGATAAGAAAAGGAATGTTCTCCTTGATAGGTCACGTCGGCAGTCTTTTCCGTGGTATTCAGATTATAGTAGATGCCGTTTACCTCCACATCGTGCGCATATCCGCTGCCTGCGAAGAGTACTGCTGCGACCGGCAGCAAAAGTCTGTGTAATTGTTTTTTCATTTGTTTTTTTCGGAATATGAAAAAGGCGTGCAACCATTCTTTTTCGCTTGTTTCTTCTAATGGTTACCGCCAAGTGACCGCATGTACAACAAGCAGAGAATAGTCCACGCCCATCAGCGTGAACTTCCAGCCGGCTTGTCCTCGTACATTTGAATGTTGGCGGTATTCTTAGAAGAGAGAACAAGAGCTAAAAGCTCAAATGTAGTATGTTCGTTTCAAGTTGCTGAGGAATGGGAACGCGCTTCTTCGGTTAGTAATTGTTTTGACCTGCGGGCTGTGTGTGGCAAGAGGCCGGCACAGCATTTCCCTTTTTGCGTTCTTTTCTCTCGTGTCTGTTTCTTGTGTGCGTTTTTTTAAGGGTGTAACAATGTGGACTGGCGGATGCGGGCGAGCCGGCGCGGCCGCACGGCATCTGTTTGCAAACGTACTCATTTTTTGTTGTAAACCTATGTGCGGGCTTTCTATTTTTTCGGTGAAGGATGTTCTGCTTTCCGGAAGTTTTTCCGTACGCAGAAGCGCGGCGTTACCGCATCGCTATGTGCAGGTGTAGGGGGTGGAAAAACTATCATAGGGATAGTTTTTCCTAAGATAGGGATAGTTTAAACTAAGATAGGGATAGTTTTCCCTACATGTAGGTGTAGCGCAAGGTCGTGTGGATGTGGATGTTACAGTGTGGCATTTTCGACTGTCGGGAACGGATGGGAAACGGCGTTCCGGACCGGTGCGGCGGCAAAAGAAAACCGCCCGGGATGCGTGTTTCTCAAGAAATATTCGTAAGTTTGCATAGTATCTGTTCCCGTGTCCCGCGGGTGGGCAGGGAACATGGGCGACCGGCGGTGCGGAGTGTGCAGTCCCGCTCTTACGGCGGCGTGCCGGTCGTTTCTGTATATGAATGTAAATTCTTCAACCTTAAATATTTTCTATGAAAAGAAAACTGTTTTCGCTGCTTGCGCTGGTTTTGCTCTGCCTGTGTCAGGCTTCCGCGCGCGATTTCAAGATTAAGGACGGCAAGTTCCTGCTCGACGGCAAGCCCGTGCAGCTCATCTGTGGCGAGATGCACTATCCGCGCATCCCGCAGGAGTATTGGCGCGACCGTATCCGTCGGGCCAAGGCGATGGGCATCAATACCGTTTCCACTTACGTGTTCTGGAACATCCACGAACGTCGGCCCGGCGTGTTCGATTTCACGGGACAGGCCGACCTGGCCCGCTTTGTCCGCATCGCTCACGAGGAGGGCATGTACGTCATCCTGCGGCCCGGACCTTATGTCTGTGCCGAGTGGGACTTCGGCGGCTATCCTTACTGGCTGCAGAAGGAGAAAGGCATGGTGTGGCGCAGTGACAATCCGGCCTTCCTGTCGGCCTGCAAGCGTTACATAGACCGTCTGGGCAAGGAACTCTCTCCGCTCACGGTGACCAAGGGCGGTCCGATATTGCTCGTCCAGGTGGAAAACGAATACGGTTCCTATGCCGGCGACCGCGTTTATCTGGGCAAACTGCGCGACATGATAGCGGATGCGGGTTTCGACGTGCCGTTCATCACGTGCGACGGTGCCGGACAGATGCCCAACGGCTGGCTCGAGGGAGCGCTGCCCACGGTGAACGGCGCGGTGGGCGAGGACATTATGCGCTCCATCGACCGTTTCCATCCGGGCGGGCCTTATTTCGTGGCCGAGTTCTATCCCGCCTGGTTCGACGTGTGGGGCAAGCGCCATTCGCGCCGTGCCTCCGAGGGTCCTGCGGCCCAGCTCGACTGGATGCTGGGTCACGACGTGTCGGTGAGCATGTATATGTTCCACGGCGGCACGAACTTTGAATATACTAACGGAGCCAATACGAGTTACGGTTACGAGCCGCAGCCCACCAGCTACGACTATGATGCCCCGCTGGGCGAATATGGTAACCCGACGCCCAAGTATCATGCTTTCCGCGAGGTCATTGCCCGCCATCTGCCGGCCGGCGAGACCCTGCCCGAGGTGCCCGCGCTCAACCCCATATCCACATTTTCCGCCGTCGAACTGACGGAGCGTGCGCCGCTCGAAGCCGCCTTTGTCCGCCGCATCGCCGCCGAACGTCCCCTTACGATGGAAGATGTCGATATGGACTTCGGCTACATCCACTATGAGACGACCCTTGACGAAGCGGCCCGCGGCTGGCTCGTGCTGAAGGACTTGCGCGACTACGCCGTTGTGCTGGTGGACGGACGGCAGGTGGGCAGCCTTGACCGCCGCTACCGCCAGAACCGTCTGGAGGTGGACATTCCTGCCGGCGGCCGGCTGGAGATTCTCGTCGAGAACGTGGGCCGTGTCAATTACGGCGCCGACCTGTTGAACAACCTCAAGGGCATCACGGAGAAGGTGACGCTCGACGGCCGTGAGCTGAAGGGCTGGACGGTGACGCCGCTGCCCCTGTACGCGCTCACGCCCGACGGTGCGCGGAAGTGTGCCGACGTCGATTACCGGAAGTTCGCCCGCGCGTTCTCCAAGGTTGTCCCCGGCACGCCGGTGGCGCAGGCGCCTTCCTTCCGTCGCGGAACGTTCCGCCTGGCGGCGCAGGGCGATGTCTTCCTCGACATGCGCGGGTGGGGCAAAGGCGCGGTCTGGGTGAACGGCCATAGCATCGGAAAATTCTGGAACGTCGGTCCGCAGCAGACCCTCTATGTCCCCGGTCCCTGGCTGCGCAAGGGCAAGAACGAAATCGTCGTCTTCGAGATGGAGCCTACCGGACGGCCCGCGCTGGTGGCCGGTCTGCCCGCGCCCATCCTCGACTCGCTCGGCACGGACAAGAACCAGCCTTCGATGACACGCCGCACGCCGGCAGGCAGTCCCGTGCTCGATGCCGGCGACCGCATACTCAGCGACACCATGAAGCTGGCCAACGGCGAGCAACGCTTCGAACTGTCTGTCCCGGCTACGATGCGCCACCTCTGTCTCGAGGTCGTTTCCTCCTACGACGGCACGAACTCCTGCCTGTCCGAGATTACGCTCTTCGGCACTGACGGGAAACCGCTGCCGAAAGAGGACTGGACGGTCGTGTATGCCGACACTGAGGAACCGGTCGAGGGTGACGCTGAACTGGCCGTGGACGACGACACGCGTACCTCGTGGCACTCGCAGTGGAAAGACGCTTCGCGCCACCGTCCCTATCCGCACCGCCTCATCATCGACCTGGGCGAAATCCGCACCGTGGGGGCCATTTCGCTGCGTCAGCGCGATGCGCGTATGCCCGGCTGTGTCAAGGTGTTCAATGCCTATGGCCGTCCGCAGTTCTTCCTGTTCAAGTAAAAAACGGCGCGGCCGTCTGTCTGCCCTGAGGGCATTGTGGGACAGACGGCCCGCTTTTTCCTGTATCCCGCATTACCGATGAGAAACCGTTTCCGCCATTCCGTGCTTCCCGGCCTGCTGTTGCTGGCCGCCGTCCTGCCGCTCGCGGCGCAGAACTATACGCTCCTGCAGCGGCACAACCGTCTGAAGGTGCTTTCCTATAACGTCCGCAATGCCGTCGGTACGGACGGCCGCGCCGATGCCGCGCGCATTGGCCGCGTCATCCGCGAAAGCGGCGCCGACGTAGTGGCCGTGCAGGAGGTGGACAGCGCGACGGCGCGTTCGGGCGGCCGCTACGTGCTCGATGACATAGCCCGCGAGGCCCTGATGTACGCCACTTTCGGCGCGGCCATGCCTTACGACGGCGGCAAATACGGCATCGGCGTGCTGAGCCGTGAGCGTCCGCTGGCGGTCCGGCGCGTGCCGCTGCCCGGAAGCGAGGAACCCCGTCTGTTGCTCGTGCTGGAATTTGACCGCTACGTCCTGGGCTGCACCCACCTGTCGCTGGTCGAGGCCGACCGCCTGGCCGCGCTGCCCGTCCTGCGCGATGAAGCGGCACGGAGCGGCAAGCCCTTCATCCTGGCCGGCGACTGGAACGACACCATCGGCTCGCCGCTGTTGCGGCAACTGGATGCCGATTTCCGGATAGCCACCAACCCCAGGGCGGCCACCTTTCCCGCCGACCGTCCCGAGACCTGCATCGACTTCATCGCCCTCTACCGTCCCACGTCCGCCGGGCTGGTGCCGGTCAGCTCCCGCGTGTCGGCCGAGAAAGTGGCTTCCGACCACCGCCCGGTGCTGGCCGAGCTGCAGTTCAAGACGCCGGCGGCCGACTTGGTGTATCATGCGCCCTATTTGCAGCGGCCTGAGCCCGACGGCATTACCGTCATGTTCCAGACCTGCGCCGTCTCGCATTGCTGGGTGGAGTATGGCACCGACACGCTGCACTTGCAGCGCGCGCGAAGCCTGGCCGGCGGGCAGGAGGTGTGCCATGACATCGAGAACCGCATACGGCTGGAAGGGCTGACACCGGGGGCTACCTATTACTATCGCGTATGTGCGCAGGAAATCATTGACTACCGGTCGTACAGCAAGACGTTCGGCGAGACGTACAAAGGCCCTTTCCACACTTTTACGCTGCCCACGGCCCGCACGGAGGATTTTACCGCGCTCATCCTTAACGACCTGCACGAGAATGCCGCCACCATCCGCGCGTTCGCCGCACTGGCGCGCGACATTCCCCACGCTTTTGTCATCTTCAACGGTGACTGTCTGCCCGAACCCGTCGATCGCGACTACGCCGTGCGGCATCTGCACGTGCTGGCCGACGCTTTCGACGCCGCAGACAAGCCTGCGTTCTTCGTTCGCGGCAACCACGAAATCCGCAATGCCTATTCGGCAGGAATGCCGTCGCTCTTCGACCAGCCGGGCGGCCGCACGTACGGTGCTTTCAGCTGGGGCGACACCCGTTTCGTGCTGCTCGACTGCGGCGAAGACAAGCCCGATGACCACTGGGTGTATTACGGGCTGAACGACTTTGCCGGCTTCCGCCGCGAACAGGCCGCCTTCCTTGAGCGGGAAAAGGCTTCCGCCGCCTTCCGCAAGGCGCGCCGCCGCGTACTGTTGCATCACGTTCCCGTATGGGGCAACACGGACGAGTACCGCCCCTGCACCGAACTGTGGAGCCCCGTGTTGCGGAAAATGCCTTTCGACATAGACCTGGCGGCCCATACGCATGAGTACCGATACCACCCCGCCGGTGGCGGCGAAGGCAATCCTTTTCCTGTCGTTGTGGGTGGCGGCCCGAGCCTTGAGGCGGCCACGCTGCTCGTGCTGACCAAAAAAGGCGGCGACATGTGGCTTCGCGTGCTCGACACCAAGGGCCGGGAACTCCGGCGCATTGACCTGTGACGGTCATCCGGCTGGACTTCTTATCGATAGATCTTTCCTCTTCTGAAAAACTGTGTGTAATTGTCAATAAATGCTTTATTAAAATATCTAAAAAAGCATATTGATGCGTTTCTCTAAGCAAAAAAACGAAAGAGGTTGTTTTATAGCGTTTTAATGTCCGGGATGCATTTGACGACAAGCCGTGTATATCTCGTAAGGCCTTGAAAATCTTTGGGTAGATGGATTTTTTTTACTATTTTTGTGGGCGTAAAATATTTTAGGAAACACATAAACCTTAATTGTTGTGCAAATAAAGAAATACACGTTCGGGCTTCTCTTAGGTATGTTGGGTATGGCATCGTCCGTTGCCCAGACTTTGGATACCGATGGAATGCCCGGTCGTTCTGTTGCTGAGAAAATTGTTCAGGCCACGGCACAGGCGCAAGCCGTTCCCACCGTTGTCGGAATCGAACTGACCAACGACAACGCCGCAGGCGAGACCATCGTACGTACAGCCCTCCAGTATCTCGGAGCGCGCTACCGTTCCGGTCACAGTGGGCCCACTTCCTTCGACTGTTCCGGCTTTACCAGCTATGTCTATCGCCAGGAAGACATCAATATCACCCGTTCATCGCGTTCGCAATATACACAAGGCACTTCGGTGAAGAAGTCGGAGTTGCGCAAAGGTGACTTGGTCTTCTTCGGAGGTTCGCGCTCCACGCGCACGGTCGGACATGTCGGAATTGTCACCGACGTGGACCCCGCCAACAACCGCTTCAAATTTGTTCATGCCAGCCGTTCCGGGGTTAAGGTGGACGATTCCAATTCAGCCTATTACTCGCGCCGTTACATCGGTGCGCGTCGCATCCTCAACAACTAAACGGATAGACGTAGCGTGAACCGCACACGTTTTATATTGACATTCATCAGTGTCTGCATCGCCCTGCGTATGGTTGGTGCAGACACTTTGCATCTTGCCTTTACCGGCGACATCATGATGGGGACAACCTATCCCGAAGTTCGTCTGCCTGCCGACGGCGGCAAGCATCTCTTCGATGATGTCGCGCCCCTGCTGAGGTCGGCCGATGTGGCCGCCGGCAATCTGGAAGGCGCGCTCTGCGACGGCGGCGAGACCCGCAAGCAGATTTCCGGCAAGTGCTATGCCTTTCGCACTCCCACGCACTATGCACCGTTGCTCCCGGCTGCCGGTTACGATTTCCTGAGTATGGCCAACAACCATGCCTTTGATTTCGGGGAGCAGGGCGTACGTTCCACCGCCGCAGCCCTGCGTGCCGTCGGCGTCCGCTATGCCGGTTTGCGCGGTCGCGCCGAAATGGCCGTCACCGAGCGGGACGGGGTCGTTTACGGCTTTTGCGCTTTTGGCCACAACGCCGGAACATGCCTCCATGCCGACCTTGCGTCCGTCCGTCGCATCCTTACCGACCTGCGGGCCCGCGTGGACATCCTCATTGTCTCCTTCCACGGCGGTGCCGAGGGCACATCCTATCGCCATCTGCCCGAGGGAGAGGAAGTGTTCTGCGACGAAAAGCGCGGTTCGCTCCGCACCTTCGTCCGTTTCTGCATAGACCACGGTGCCGATGTCGTCTATGGCCACGGCCCTCATGTGGTGCGTGCCGTCGAACTGTATAAGGACCGCTTCATAGCCTATAGCCTCGGCAACTTCTGTACCCCTTACGGCATGAGCCTGGGCGGTGTGCTCGGCTATGCCCCCGTACTGCGTCTCGATCTGCTGCCCGACGGGCGCTTCGCCGGCGGGCGCATCCATTCCTTCCGCCAGCGATATGGCGCCGGACCGCGGCGCGACGACACCCATTCCGCCGCGCGGGAGATAAAAGCCCTGACCGAGGCCGACATACCCCATACCCCCTTGCATGTGGCCGCCGACGGAACGCTTACCCGCAAGTAGCCCGCGGCGTGCGGATGCCACACCGTTATTCTTCAGACTTCAAAAAACATCAGATTATGCTATATTCCTTTCTCGCGGCACAGGCTTTGCCCGCCGACCTTTCCAACTTTGACCTTCTGCTGCGCCGTTTCATCGACTGGGGTGTCGATGTAGGCAAGCACATCCTTATCGCACTGGTCGTCTTTGTCGTCGGCCGGATACTTATCGGCGTCATCAACCGTCTGGTGGCGCGTATGCTCGACCGTCGCCGCATAGACGTAAGCGTGCAGAGCTTCCTGCGCAGTCTGGTCAAGATACTGCTCACGGTGCTACTCGTCGTTTCCGTCATCGGGGCGCTGGGCATCAACACCACATCCTTTGCGGCATTGCTCGCTTCGGCCGGTGTGGCCATCGGTATGGCCCTTTCGGGCAATCTTCAGAACTTTGCCGGCGGACTGGTCGTCCTGCTGTTCAAGCCCTATCGCGTAGGCGACTGGATTGAAGCCCAGGGCGTGCAGGGCAAGGTCGAGGAAATCCAAATATTCCATACGTTGCTCACGATGGCAGACAACAAGGTCGTGTACGTTCCCAACGGTTCGATGAGCACTGCGGTCATCATCAATTACACCCGCAAGGAGACCCGTCGTCTGGAATGGACAGTCGGCATCGACTATGGCGAGCAGGTTGAGAAGGCCCGCGCCGCCATTGCCGACGTGCTGGCCGGGGACAGCCGCGTACTGGCCGACCCCGCACCCTTCATCGCCGTTTCGGCATTGGCAGACAGCAGTGTGAACCTCGTTGTCCGCGTGTGGGTGAAACAGGAAGACTACTGGGCCGTGTTCCACGAAACCTACCGTCGCATCTACGACACCTTCAACGAGCGGGGTATCGACTTCCCCTTCCCGCAACAGACTGTCCACGTCGTCAAGGACTGAGACCGTGGCCGCCCCGGGCGGGAACGGAGCCCGATGCCGGATTTTTCCTTCCCGGGATGAAGCTTAAACGCTTTTCCGGCGCATCCGAGTGGCCGTCCAACCCTGAAAAAACGGACCTGAAGCCGAAAAAAACGAGTAAAGTTTGCTGAATACAAAAATATTATCTAATTTTGCAAGCCGCAAGAACTATGCAAATTAAGTAACAACAAAATAAAAACAAAGCAACAAAATGATTGTAGTACCTGTAAAGGAAGGCGAAAACATTGAACGCGCCCTCAAAAAATTCAAGAGAAAGTTCGAAAAAACCGGTGTAGTGAAGGAACTCCGTCGCCGCCAGCAGTTCGACAAGCCCTCCGTACTGAAGCGCTTGGCCAAGGAACATGCGGTTTACGTACAGAAGCTCCACGCTGCCGAGGACTGATATTGTCGGACGCAGTTACCTTATAACGTAACGGACGCGGGAAGCATCAGCTTCCGCGTCCGTTGCGTTTCTGTCTATATGTCATCCGCCCGTTGTCCGGAGGCCGCTCAGGCCACCTGTTCTCGGGCTTTCTTTCAAAAATCCTGCATCTTCAGGAAAGTGCGCATCCGACCTGCATTTATATCAGCTTCCAACGTTCTATTCTCTCTTCTGTCAGTTCCCGGGGCAACCTTGTGTTGATGCGGACAAGCTCTTTTAATTTTTCTATGGCGCAGGTCGCCGTGATGATATGCCGCTCCACCAGTTCGTCGAATACATATAGGATGCCCCGTACCGTTACGCCGGAATCAATGGCCCTGTTGCGCAATTGTCTGTCGCCCGTGAGCAAGGTATAACCGTTTACCTTCGCGTACCGCCATACCGCGCAGTCGATGGTGGAAAGGTTGCCGGGAGTAGAATTCTGCAGGTTCAATATTTCAACCAACTCTTCCGGATTCGTTTTCTTCAATGTCAGTGCGCCTGAGTCTATGAATTTTTTCACGGCGCTGCGCTGATTTTCATCTTTCAACTCATTTACGACGAAGTCCAATGTGTGTACCTCAAACGGAAGCCGGAAAAACTCGTCAAGAAAGCCAATCAGGAAGAGATCGATGAATATGTTCGTGTCGTTTACTACGATTTCCATTTATACGAGTGCCAATCTGTTTCTGACTTCGTTTATCGGACAGCCCAGCAGTACGCTTGCCTTGCTGATTGAGATGATTTCACTTGCCAATGCCCTATACACCAGTCGGTCGAAGCGGGTAGACACTTCCGGCTTGGTGCGGTTTTTTTCCACGGATGCCCTGAAGTCGGTGACGGCATGTTTTTTCTTTTGAAAAGTTTTGTACCTGTTTTCGGTGATGATGTTCAGGTAGCGGGCCTTGTACATGAGTGCGTCTATGGAGATGCCGAATTGTTCTTGTACCGTTTTCAGTTCCTGTAGCGAAATGTCCGCACGCCGCTCACCGATTTTCTGGATGAACGCTTCCCTGGATATCAGCATTTCGCTTGCAAACAGGTTGCATAGTTTCTCCACCCGTTTGTTGTCAGTCGAGGCATCGAAAGACAGCAGCAGATGTCCGAGTTCGTGAAGCGCGGTAAAGCGTTTGTGTTCGCTTGCAAAGTTCTTGTTCAGAACGACGACGGGGATGCTATTGCTTACGTATCCGCTCAGACCGTCGAACGATGCGGGAGCGTCAATCTCTATCACCTTTATCCGGTTCTCTTCCAGTACCTCAATCAGATTGTTGATACCGTCCTCACCTATTTTCCAGTCGTTCTTGATGCGTGCCACAATGGGAAAGACGTCGTCCTCGCCTTCTATTTTTACGTTGCTGTAAGGATGTCGGAATGCTGCGTCCGTGTCAGTGATCGATTCAATCTCGAAATAGCGTTCGAGCCTGTCCTTGACCACTTCTTTTATGGATTCAATCTGCTTTACGCCCAGCTTGGACTTTTTGCGGAACTCGATGTTGTCGATTTCCACGGTGAGCGGGCGAAAAAAATAGTCAAGCGGCATTTCCAAAGCGTTGGACAAAGCGATGAGAATGGTACTGTCGGGCATCATTTTCCCTGCCTCGTATTTCGAGACGGATTGCTTCGACAATACGTTCCCGGTCTTTCTGACCAGTTCGTCCATTGAAAGTCCGCGCATCACGCGGGCGTGTTTCAGTCGGATGGCAAATATTTCGTTCATTTCAGTTCTGTCAGGTTTACAAAAGTACGAAGAAAAGATAGATTGTAAACCTTTTTGAAAACGAATGTTTCTTAAAGGAGGAACTTTTTCCTGCTTAGGTCGTTTTTTACCCGGATTTCCCGTTGTCCGGGCGCCGTTTCTACGGCGGAACAGGCTGATACATTTCTCAGAAATCATATTCCCCGGAAATGAATGAGTTGTGAAAATAGAAGATATACCTTCTAAAATCTGCGAAAAATGCAATTTTAGAAGGTATATCTCCCCAAAATCGTATTTATGCCCTGTCTCATTCCTCTTTGCTGCGCGGGTGCGCCTTTTCGTAGGCCTTGCGCAGTTCGGCAAACGATGTGTGCGTGTACACTTGCGTGGTGTTCAGACTTTCATGCCCTAATAGTTCTTTCACCGCCTCGATGTCCGCGCCGTTGTTCAGCATGACGGTGGCAAAGGTGTGGCGCAATACGTGCGGAGTCCGTTTCTTTTGCGCGGTCACCAATGACAGGTAACCCTTCACCGTTTCCCGCACCTGCGCCACCGTCATCCGCTTTCCGTTTCCGGCCGGGAACATCGCCGTGGTGTGCCGTCCGTGTTCCGCCCGTTCGGGCAGGTAAGCCGCAAAAGCGTCGCGCAGTTCCCGCCCGAAGGGCACGATGCGCTGTTTGTTACGTTTGCCCGTCACCTTCAGTTCCCCGTTGTCCGTATCCACGTCGCCGGTGTCCAGTCCCACCAGTTCCGACACGCGCAGCCCCGTGGTGTAAAAGGTCAGCAGGATGAGGCGGTCCCTCCGTCCCTCGAAAGTGGGCGGGAATGTCACCTTGTCGAGCAGCCGGTCCATTTCCGACTGTTTCAGAAAGGCCGGCAGCGGGCGGTGTGTCTTCGGATTGACAACGCGCTGCATGGGATTGTGCGTAACATGGCCCGTCAGCAGCAGGTAGCGGTAGAAAGAGCGCAGCACGCTCAGGTCGCGTTTCACCGTCTGTGCCTGTATGCCTTTCTGCATGAGCGATGCCATCCACCGGCGCACGATGTCGCTGTCCACCTCCCGCCATCCCGGAGCGCCCTCCAGTGCGGCGCAGAAGTCGGCGAAGTGGCGCAGCACGTCCCCGTAGTAGCGTGTTGTCGCCGGCGAGTATCCCCGGTCAGCCGTCAGGTATTCCAGAAATCCCCTGATGCGTTCTTCCTGTCCGTCCATGGTGCAAAGATAGTGCAAATTGAGTGCAATAAGCTTGCTTAATTGCCGAAATGCCGCCTATCTTATGTAAAGATAGTGATTTTCATGGGGACGGTTGGGGACGGTTCGGGGTTTTGTGGCGGATTGTTCCCGGCGGACGCGGTGTTGTGCGGGAGTATGGACGGGAAAATCCATTTTCGGGGCGGGATGCCGTGTTGTAGGGACGCGATTCATCGCGTCCACAAGGGACATTGGAGATTTTATTCGATGTATATCCCGGCGGACGCGATGAATCGCGTCCCTACGTGCGGGTGGTCCGTTACAACGTGCGACAATGATATTGCGATTTTAACACAATTTGCTTTCGGGCCGAAAATGTATTATCTTTGCAGTGCTAAAGTGCGGGGACGGTGTGAAACCGTCCCTTTTTTCGTGCTCGAAGGCCCGTTTCAGGGAGATACTGTCCCTGTGACGGGATTTTTTAGATGCCTTGTAGTTTTTCGCAGAAGCCATGTAGGCATTTCCGGCCCTGCATGTAGGCAAAACTACAAGGCATGTACGTTGTCCGGAATGTGCATGAAAGTTAAAAATGTTAATGTCGGACACGGGGCTTTGTGTGGATGTCGGGATGGACAAACAGGGGCCGCTCGGATCGGTTCGGGGCAGATGCTTTCTTTTGTCCGGTAAATGGATTTTTAAGTCCGTTTGCGTAAATTTTTATAAAAATATAACAATTGGTGAATAGGTGAAAAGATGCACAAAATGTTATATTTTGTGCAATGGGGGGGGGGTAATTTTTAACATTTTGGAAGACAAAATGAAATTTTTGAGCCTTTTGTTATCTTCTTGATATATAGATAATCCCTGTTTTTAGGATGAAAAAGTAAAGAAAAAGTTTGGCTGAGGTGTCAAAGTGTCGTACATTTGTATTTTATATATGACCGGAAGGTTTATATAGGTGAGTGAAAAAATGTAAAAAGTGACAAAACGGAAGAATGCCGGGAGCGGCTGTTCCGGATGCTCCTTTTCGTGGGCAACTTTTGACAATGTAGTACAAGCCTGTGGCTTCAGTTGTTAAAGTAGATGAAAGATAATAGCGATTTGCAGATAACTGCATTTGCATGGCAGAGGCGCGTTTTCTTCTGGCTGTTTCTGTCCTGCCTGTTTCTGTCCGTCCGCGCCCAGCAGGTGGCTTTGAAGACCAACCTGCTGTACGATGCGACCCTGACACCCAATCTCGGTGTCGAGTTGGGCGTGTCCCGTCGCGGTACGGTGCAGCTGTTTTACGGTTTCAACCCCTGGAAGTTTTCGGAGACGAAGCAGACGCGCCACTGGGTGCTGATGCCCGAGTACCGTTTCTGGACCTGTCAGCGGTTCAACGGTCACTTTTTCGGTGTTCACGCCATGGGCGGCCAGTTCAACGTGGCCGGTGTCAAGTTGCCCTTCGGTCTGTTCGACGAACTGCGGGACCGCCGCTACGAGGGCCGTTTCATCGGTGGCGGCGTCACCTACGGCTATCAGTGGATACTGTCCCGCCACTGGAACTTCGAGGCCTCGGTGGGCGTGGGCTACGACTACATTAAATATAAAGAGTTCGGCTGCGGCACTTGCGGCCCGAAACACGCGGACAGGCACCGCCACTATTTCGGTCCCACAAAGGCTGCGCTCAGTCTGTCCTATATCTTTTGACCTTTCAAACTACCGGAGATTATGAGAACCCATATCCGCCACACCTTATTATATATAATGTGCGCCGTCCTGCTGACGATGGCCGCCATGCCGCATACCCTCCGTGCCCAGGAAGCCGTCCGGACGTCCGGCGGGCTTGTGCTGAACAATGTGACCGCCGAACGTGCCGGCGACTTCCTGCTTGTGGGCATGGACCTGTGTTTCGATGGCGTCGATGTGCCGTCCAACCGCATGTTGGCCTATAGTCCCGTCGTGCGGGGCCGCAACGGCGAGTCCGTGGTGCTGCCTGCCGTGCTGCTCACAGGGCGCCGCCAGCACTATGTCTATCTGCGCGAGGGCAGTGCCGCCTATCCCGACGCCCGCGAGGTGCGCCGCGATAACGGTCGTCCGCAGACCGAACATTACACCCACAGCATACCGTTCGAACAGTGGATGGCTCACGCCACCGTAAGCCTCATCGAGGATTCGTGCGGCTGCGGGCTCAGCCTCGCTTCGCGCGTGGACGACGTGCTGCGCCTGCACGGCCGGCCGCGTACCCCCGTATGCGCCTACATCGTCCCCGTTCCGGCCGAGGTGAAAGCCTATGCCATAGAGGGCCGGGCCTATCTTGACTTCCCTGTGAACCGCACCGAGATTCATCCCGACTATCGCCGCAATCCGCAGGAGCTGCTCAAGATTGTGGAAAGCATCGACCGCGTGCGCAATGACAGCAATGCCGTCATCAAGGCCGTAGCCATTCACGGCTATGCCTCGCCCGAGGGTACGTATGCCAACAACGAGCGGCTCTCGAAAGGCCGTGCCGCCGCGCTGCGCGACTATGTGAGCAACCTTTACCGCTTCGGCGACGACGTCAGGTTCAGCATAGACAATACGCCCGAGGACTGGGCGGGGCTGGACAGCCTGGTGGCGCGGAGCAACCTCGGCATGAAGGACGAACTGCTGGCGCTCATCCGCTCCGGCATGGAACCTGACGAACGGGAGGAGGAGATAAAGCGGCGCTGGCCCGAGGCCTACCGCTTCATGCTCGGTACGTGGTATCCCGCGTTGCGGCGCTCCGACTACACTGTCAGCTACGAGGTGAAACCTTTTACCACACCCGAGAGCGCGAAACGCATCTATCTGGAAAAACCGGAACAGTTGTCGCTCAACGAACTCTATATGGTGGCCGGCACGTACCCGACGGGCAGCGACTCGTGGGCCGGCGTGTTCGAGACGGCGGTGCGGCTCTATCCCGACAGCCCGACGGCCAACCTCAACGTGGCCAACGTGGCCATCGCCAACAACGACCTTGACACCGCCGAACGCCATCTGGCGCTGGCCGGACAGACACCGCAGGCCGTCCACGCCCGGGGCATCGTGGCCCTGTTGCGCGGAGACTACGCCGAGGCGCGCCGACTGCTCGAGGAGGCCCGCGGGGCGGGAGTGCCCGAGGCCGAAGAAAACCTTCGCATCCTCGGGGAAGTGGAGGACTGACCGGGAACAACCGCATCCGTGCGTGCATCCGCGTTTCCGCACCGGGAACGTCGTCACGGCGGACACGGGAAAACGAAATAAAATTTATTCACCCAATAATTCTTTTAAGTATGAAAAAAACAAGAATGTTAGTATGGGGACTCGCCACGCTGCTGCTGGGCGCATGTTCCTCCGACGACCTTGTCACTGACGACGGGGGAGGCAAGGGTAACGGACAGGAAGGCAAAGCCTTGGTTGCGATGAAAATCTCCATACCGGTATCCGGCGCCGGCATGGCCGGTCGTGCCGATTCGTATGTGGACGGCGAAAGTTATGAGTTTGCCGTGAAAAACATGTCGGTACTGATTTTCGACAAGAATACCAAGAAGCTGGAGCGCATCTATTCCACACTCGACAATTCCTTGGCCGAGCCTTCGTGGACCACGGATGCTTCCAACGCGCAAATAACGCAGACGGCTAAACTTCCGGCCTGCGCGGTGGAGAACACCCAGCCGAAGGATTTGTTCATTGTCCTCAACAGCAGGAACATCGAAGCTTTGAAAGGTATCGTGGCCGAGGAAGACGTGGAAAACTATGTCCTGACCGACGATGCAGCCTTGTATGCTTCGAAGGAAGCAACCGGTACCGGTTTTCTGATGTGCAATGCCGCTTTGTGGAAATCGGGGACCGGTGGCGGCGTGCAGACTTTTGTTTCGGTGGAACCGCAAGAGACCAGAGAGGCCGCCGAGGATGAAAGTCATCGTGCGAACATCTATGTGGAGCGTCTGGTGGGCAAGGTTTCCCTGACACATGCTAACACGGGTGCGTGGAACGCTTGGAAGTACACCGTGCCTGAGGATGGTTCTTCCGCGTCGGCCGGTGCGGAGATTACCATGCTGGACTACATACTCGACGTGACCAACAAGAGCAGTTACCTGTTGCACCGTGTTGATGAGGCGGCAGGTTGGTTCACCGATACCTATAAGTATAAGAACGATCAGAACAGGTTCTACGGTCCGGCTCCCATAGAGGACGACCTGTACCGCATCAATTACGCCGTAGACCCCAATTACGATAAGTTTGCTACCTCCGATTTCACGGTAAACTCTACATTCCCCGAGACAGGTGTAGGGCTTGCCAACCCTTCCTATTGTTATGAGAATACGTTCGACGTGAAGAATCAGCGTCGTAACCGCACCACGCGCGTCCTGCTCAAGGCCAACTTCAAACCGAAAGGCTTTAGTGAGAATGAGACCTGGTTTACCATCGGTCCTTCCGACGTACCTCTTCATGCTGAAGCGGCAAAGACACGTATAGAGAACGCCGTGAAGGCCCTCGCAGATGTAGGCGAGGATGCGACTATTACCGTGGACATTGCTAAAATGTCCGGTGAAAACGATTTCGACGATAATGTGAAAATCGACGGTGTGAATCTTTCGGACACCCAAAAGACTGCTTTGCAGACCGCTCTCGGCGATGTAAAGGCCTACAAGAACGGCATTTGCTACTATGTGGTACGCGTGAAACATTTCGGCGACGCTGAAACGCCCTGGGGTAGTGACGATGCACCTGGAATAGGCTCTCCCGAGACCAAATATTGGGCCTATGGCAGCGAGCGCCCCGATGAAAACGAGAACAAATACTATCTGGGCCGTTATGGCATCGTCCGCAACAACTGGTATGAGCTGAGCCTGAACAAGGTCAGCGCACCCGGTTCGTGCCAGGTGCTCACACTGGAAAGCACCATCGACGATGAGCACAACTATTATATAGATGCTTCCGTGAAGATCCTTTCCTGGAAAAAGCGCAAGCAGGATGTGAACCTCTGAAACATTGGACGGAAATTCCGGAACCGTCCCGGCGTACCTGCTCCGTGCAGGCCGCCGGGCGTACCGGACGTCCCGTCCGGATTTTGACCACTTGAAAACGTAACTTAAAAAGTATATCCGAATTCGTATGAACCGGCTGAAAAATCTTTTCCTCCTATTGGCGGGCGTCGTGATGCTTGCCTCCTGCTCGATGATGGAGACCGACAGGTCCGGATGCCCGGGCGGGGTCTACGTGAAGTTCGTCTACGACTACAACGTGCAGCGGGCCGACATGCGCAAGGACCATGTAGGAGGAATTACGGTCTATGTGTTCGACGAATCCGACCGCCTGGTCATGCGCCGCGACGTGGAGAACGAGGGCGACCGCGCACCCCTGCGCTCGTATGACTATGCCATGCACTTCAACCCCGGAGAATTGCCTGCGGGACGCTATCGTCTCGTGGCCGTGGCCCAGCAGAAAGGCTATGAGGCCGCATTGGCTACGCCCGGGGCCAAGTTCCGCCGCACCGACCTGCAACCCGGAGACGCGCGCGACGGACTGAGAATCAGGCTGGACCGCGGTACAGCCGCCGACATCCCGGACGCTATTGCCGGAACTCCCGACGGTGACGGCGAAGCCCGACCCGTGAGCGCCGAAGCACCGCTCGACACGCTCTGGACGGGTACTACCGTCAATCCCGACCGCACTGCCGACGAACAAGGCGAGGCCTACATCGAGGTACGCGACGAACTGCCGACGTATGCCACCGTCTATCTGGTGCGCGACACCAAACATATTCACGTCGAGATGCGGCAGCTGGAAGAGCCTGCCGACATTTCCGACACCGACTTTGCCGTGACCGTCACGGCCGGAAACGGCCTGCTGGACGGCGACAATACGCTTCTCGACGACGAGAAGCTGGTCTATTCCCCCTATCACGCCTGGACGCTCGACAGCGAGGGCGGGTACAGGATGGCACATTACGACCTGAACTGCTCGCGTCTGACGTTCGACGACGAACGCGCCGCAGGCAACGCGCGACTGCGCATTTATGACAAGAAAAACCGGAGGGACGTGGTCGTGGCCGACCTGCCGCGATGGCTCATCGAGGGCCGCATCACTCCCGAATACAGATATGGCGCACAGGAATACCTGGACCGGCAGTACGACTACCGCATCGAGGTCGTCCTGCGCGGCGCCACATGGCACGAGGTGTATATCCACGTGCAACTGAACATGTTGAACTGGGCAAAACGCATCCAGAACGTGGACCTGTAAGGCCGCGTGCGTATAATTTGTACTGCTGAAAACGACCGAACCGTGAGAAAAACGTTACAGAACAGCATCCTCTGCCTCGTCACCCTGCTTTTGCCGGCAGGCTGCCACGAGGACGAATGGCCCGCCGCCGACAACGGCAACGGGGCCGGCGATGCGGGTTCGTACGTCACCCTGCGCATCGGACTTGCCCCGAAAGGCAGGAGTGCCGGGCCCGCCAACGGGGAGGACGGAGACGGGGAAGAGCAGGGCATCAACAACGAAAACAATGTCTACGACCTGACGATGTTCGTCTATACCTCTGCCTCGGACCGCGGGGCCAATGATGATGCCGGCATTCCCGTGCAGACGGCCTATTATCTGAAGAATATCGACTTCAGACCCGCGGCGGGCAGTTCCGAGCCCTTTGTCTACCGCTCGCCGGTGCTGCGGGTCGGAACACTGCTGGAGGAGAAGTCGCGCGTTATCGTGGCCTGCAACATGGGAGACCTGACCCACTTGCACACGCTCGGAGAGATACGCGACTATGCCGTGGCACATCCGTGGACCGAAGGGGCGGGCATTGCCGGCTTCGACCGTTTCACGATGGCTTCCGAGGACGAAGCCGCCCTCACCCTGCGCGACGGTATGGGTAACCGGCTGGGGTATGACGAGGACAAGCCCGTCGAAATCGACCTGAACGTGGAACGCACCGCCGCACGCATCGACTTTTGCACCAATGACGGGGCTGCGGATGACGACCAACTGTTCCGCTATGCCGTGCGTGCCACTCCCGACGCTGCGGCTACGGGCGAGTTCCACCTGACCCACGTGCGGCCCGTCAATGTGATGCAACAACCTTCGCGCCTGCTCAAGGCCACGGCCGACGACCCCGTGGCGGGTGTCCTTACCTACTACGGCCGCGAGACGGTGGATGCGGAAGGCCACGCCGACAACTATGTGGTGGAGCCTACCACGCCGCTCAAGACGGAGCAGAACCGTGTCGATGCCGGCCTGCTCGGCAGCTGGTTCGGCGTGACCGCCGCTGCCGGGGAGACGAAGCCCGGCTTCTTCGCGACGGACTATGCGGTTGCGGGAAAGAAACTGCGCACCACGAACGAGGACGGCCGCGCCGTGAAATCATACATCGTGGGCTATGCCCGCGAGAATACCCTGCCCGCCGATGCCGTCTGTGCGGAATATGTCACCGGGCTGGCGCTCAGGGGGACGTATCGCCCGCTGACGGTTTATTCCGCCTGTGATGCCGACGGCAACCTGATGCAGAACACCGCCTTTGCCGAAGGCATGACGTTCTGGCGTTGTCTGAAGGTGACGGAAACTCCCGTCGAGGCCGATGCCCTCTATTTTTCGAACGAGGCTGCCGCCGAAGCGTACCGCAAGGCCCATCCCGAGTCCATCTGGCACATCACGAAGTACGACGGAGGTGTCTGCTACTACAACGTATGGATAAGACACGCCAACGACGATGCCCCGTCAGACGGGCCTATGGAGTACGGAATCGTGCGTAACAATATCTACCGCGTGTCCATCTCCACGCTGACGGGTCCCGGAACGCCGCAACCCGATCCCCGCGGGCCGAACGGCATCCATTCCGTCATATATGTGAAGAAGTGGCTGCTGCGGCAAGAGCAGGAACTCGTCATGTAGGTATGAACGGCCTGCGGGCAGAGAAGAACAATAAGAGAAAAATAAAAGGAAAAAACGTGTTGGATTTTACAGACATGAAGTTACGCTTCACCGGTACCGTGTCGGCCGCGGCCATGTGCCTGATGCCGCTTGCGACCTGCCTCCTGGCCGGTGCGCTTGCCGCGTCGTGTGCTGACGATGCCGGGGTGACGGCGCTCTATGACGGACTTGCGGGCCATATCGGTACACGTTCGCCCGGCGATGGCGGGGCTGCCGAACTGATAGAGGATTATCGTATTTACTTTGTGGCGGAAGATGGCACGATAGCCGATGTGGTGGACGGCCGGGGTGCGCCTGCGGAGTCGCAGGAGTTCAGGGCGACGCTCAATCCCGGCACTTATCGCGCCTATGGCTTTGGAAACATCGCCCCGGACTATTGGGCCGACAACTATCCCGCGGCTGTGAAGGGCGCACCCATGCCCGATCTGACCGATGCCGTATATTCCGGTCCGGAAGACCGCAAGATGGCCAACGGATACGCCGACGGGCTGCCGATTCCCATGTCCGGGCGCGGGCAGACCGTGGTCGTGACGGGGCGGGAGAATCAAAATTTCGCCGTCGAGGTGGAAAGGATGCTGGGCGCCCTCGAATTTTCGGTCCGCAACGAGATGTCGTCCGACATAACGGTCAGGAAAATCACCTTTGGTCCGCTGACCGGTGATGGACAAGCCATCTACCTGATGCGGACCACCGGCGACGGTGACGCACCCCGCCTGCCGGCTGACGTGTCGGCCACACAGCGTTACGAACATGACCTGGGTACGGCGGGCATCCCCGTGAAAATTGGTGCCACCGCCGAGAAAGCCGCTTCTTTCTACGTCATGGAGTCCGACGCCAAGGCACATCCTTCGGGCCGTTTCGTCATTTCGGTCACGCTGCAACGCGACGGAAATGCCGCGGACGAGGAGCTGCGTTACACCCTGACCGAGCAAATACGTTACATCAACCGCAACGACTACATCAGGATACCCCTCATGCTGACGGACTACGTGTTCGACGTCCCTGTATGGTTCTATCCGCCCATCGGAGGCTATCCTCCGGCCGAGATAGAGCAGAAGTCCGACGAGGAATTCTACTGTACGTTCCGCTCGGGTGGCGATTTCATCATGCGTCCCCGCGTCCGCTTCAGCCACAAAGGCGTGGACGAATGGATTCCCCTCAATGACCCGGAACAAGTCCAGGGCCGGCCGGAAATAGAAGTCAGCGGCGACGACATATACGTGGCCGGCGGCGAACCGTCCGTATCATCGACGGGCGAAATCATCGGCGTGCTTGACAATGACAAGCAGGGAACATCCGTTGTCACCTTTACCGTGCACATCAGAAACGGCGCGGACGGTTCTATCGTGCGCGACCTGGTGCGTAAAATATATATCATCAAAACATAGAACCATATACTGATATGATGAACAGGCTTTCATGCTATCTGATACGTATGACCGGTTGCCTGGCCCTACTTCTGCTCGGCATTTCCGGTCCTGTTTCTGCCGCACCTACTTATCCGACGTATTCCACCGAGGCCAATCCCGTGTATTACGGCATCAAGTTTACGAAAGCCGGCCTCTTCCTGAAATATAGGGGCGACGAAGGAAACAGCCGCAGGGTGGTAGTTTCCGATATATTTGCTTCCAACAGCGTTTTCTTCTTGCCGGATAAGAACCAATATGTAGCGACAAGTTTCACGGAGTCGAAGAAAGACAGTTGTTGCTGGGCATTCATTGACTATAACACCAGGAATTCCACCTTCCTGGTGATGACGAAGCCGATGGGACCTGACGGGGAGGTGGAATATCTGACCGTGACAAACGGCAGGTTTGCTACGACGAAAAGCCAGTCCGGCGCATCCCGTATGAAGTTTGTGGCTTACGGCAATTCGTTGCAGCTGCAACGCTCCGGACAAAGTTCCTATATGAACCAGTGGGGCGCGAGCACGGAAGGAGTGGAACTGGGAGAGTGGACCGGTAACGGCGACGCCAACAACCTGTTCGTCGTTGTAAACGAGGCTGGCATGGTTCCTCCCGATTATTCCGACCTTGTGGATTTGTCTTCCTCGACGGTCGCCGTCAAGCATAAGGACTCCTATTATTTCACACGCATAGACAATGACCCGTCTCTGGAGGCCGCTGCGCGCGAGAACGGTTTCCTGTCGGACGCTAATCCTCGTCGCGTTACGGAACACAATTATCAGAACGTGAATGTCCGGGATCGTGAAATCTATGTGAAGCCCGGTGAGACCGTCCGGCTGTTGATGCCAAACTATATGGGCGGCAACGATTCCCGAAGCAACGTGTACCAGCGCTGGTATGACTATGAAACGGACGGTTCCATCAGCGGAGCGGCCATTAACTTCGACGGTGTGGCAAAGAAACTGATTGCCCAGCGGAACGGCATCGTGTTGGGAGCCGATTTGTCCGGTACAGCCTGTGGCAAGTGGGCGAATTTCTACATGCCGGAGGGGGAAAAGGACACGTATGTGGTGGCCTGTGACATGTCCCGCTATTCCGATTTCACGAAAGCGTCCGTCGGGAACGGCATAGATACCGAACCGACGTTGGACGCCCGTGCCATTTACCGCATCCGCGATGCCCGCATCATGGCCGACAGTCTTGAGTTGCTCCGGGTGCAGAACAAGTGGCTGGAGGACGAGGAAATCCATTTCCCCGCCCGTGTCAATTGCCGCCTCTTCGACCAGACGCTGCCGTTGAAGCTGGACGGCAGAAACTATTACGTGTATCAGTTCGACGAAATTGTACATCTGACGCCGAAAATCACGCTGGAAGACCCCAACGGACTGGGCATAGAACTGGTAAGTACTACCTTGGCCGACGATTCCCACCTGATTCGATGGCACTATCCCGCCCTGAACGGAAATTCCGTCATAGGGCAGATAAGGAATGCCACCGACACGGAAGAGGATTACGTTATCATCAAGGTGACCATACAAGGGAAAGACCGAAAAAACTATAACATCGCGCGCTACAAGGTCTGTTTTGAAGCTTCCACCGAGCCGCGTCCCATCAGCGTGACCCTGGGTAACCGGGCGTCTTCACGCACCCCCGAATACTATCGCCGCGTGGCAGGCGAGCCCGAACAGCAGAGAAATTATGACTTTGCGCCGGTCAGCTATTCCGCCCCGAGCGGCAACCGGCAGACAGCCAACTCGTATGGTCTGCCTATGCCCTATGCCAACATTTCGTACGGCTTCTCGTCCATTCTGAGCGAAACAAAATTTGACGGTAGCGATACATCCTGGGGAGAGTATGCCGTCGTGAAAAAGATGAAAGCCGAATGGAGCGAAGCGGGACATCGGACAGTATTCAAGGATATATCCACACTCTATTACGACTGGTACAAGGAAAACGGAACGGATGAGGAGAAAGCGATTTATTGCAAGGAGGACAAAGAGGCCACACCCGGCTATTTCGCCTACATAGATGCTTCGGAACGTCCCGGTACCATCGCGACCATTCCGCTGAGCAAGAACCTGTGCGTCGGTTCCAAGATATATGTGTCGGCCTGGCTGGGCAGTGGTGCCGCCTGCTACAAGGGAAATGTCTCGCAAGGTGCCGCGGGGATAGACACGGACAGGGCCCCGGCCAGCATATCCTTCAAGCTGGTCGGCTACAAGGGCGAGGAATCCACTACGGTCTACTCGTTCTGCCCCGGCCAGATTTCGGGTTTCTGGGTGGAGAACGTGAACGGAACCGACGTGTACCATTCCCCCGGCGACGACGAGCCGGGTGTGTGGAAGCATGTGGCTTTTTCGCTGACGGTGCGCGATTCTTATGACCGTTTCCAACTGTTGTTGCTGAACAACTGTATGAGTTCGAACGGTGGAGATATTCTGCTGGACGACGTTGCCATATACACCATCAGCCCCGTCATAGACATGGAAGAGATTGCCCCGGTCTGCGACGGCAACGTACAGTTCTTCAAGATTGCGGCAGAGTTCGAAAGTGTCATCTCCTCCATGGGTCGGGACGAGGCACTCACGACAGAGGACAGCGATTACAGCAAGTTCGACTGCTATTATTGCTTTATCGACAAAGAAATGTTCGACAAGAACTTCCTGAACCCCGACGGCAGCCGTCCTGTCTATACGCAGGAAGACCATGCCCGTTACGACGAATATTTCAGCAAGCTGGTCATCGGGGACGTAAACGCACCTGTGGGCGATCCCACGTCGGCTTTCCACCTGTTCCACATGTCCAACGTCTATAAGGATAGGGAAGAGTTCTCGTTGAAGAAGGCCATGACCGCCAAAGAGGAGGACTGCTTCTGGGAAGATGTGGTGGACGAGCAGGGCGAACTGGAGAGACGGAACGTCATCTTTACATCCCAGCTCATCAGTGACCGGATAAAGGCGAACAAGAACTATTACATCATTTTCCGGCCCGAATATGTTGTCAATGGAAACGGGGTGGTGGCGCACGATGACTACATCCCGCCAAGCGTGTTCTTCAATATGCTGGACGACTGCGTCGTGAAGGACGAATTCCCCCTGCATCCGTCCCTGGTCACCAAGGTGGACGGCGAAATCATCCGCAGCGACTCGATTTCCTATTGCACGGGAAGCGTTCCGGTCATCAAACTGACGTCCTACGGCTTCGGGGAATCGGGCATCATCGTGCACGAAGACGACAAGTACGACTGGTATATCGGCCCGATGGAGGAACTGAGAGACATCAAGGTGACGGAAAACGGTACGGACTACGACATGGTCAGGGTGCTGAAGAACTTCCGGCACTACTATCCTGACCTGAAGTCGGCCGAAGGCGTCGCGCCCCGGACCGAAGAAGAGCTTTTCCTTTTCACGGAAGCCATGCGCGACAAAATAGTCGAGCTGAGTGCGCCGCCTGCCGGCGGTGGCGAGCCCAGGTTAATCCTTTACCACAACGCCATCAACTATGCCATCGGGCCGGAAAAGGGCGAGGAGTACCGCCTGGTGGCTGTCCCCTGCGAGGATGAGGAGATGTCCGAGGACAATACGGAACTGTTCTGTTACGAGCCGAAGGAGTTCATCATACTGGCCCGGACCGACTCGCCCGAAGGCCTGACCGGCGTGCCCGGTTCGCGCTATCCCGCCGGTTTCGGTTCCGCCCCGTTGCGCGTGAGCCTCAGCCAGATTGCCGAAATGACCGTCTCGGGCGGCCATACCCTGACCATTCCGTTCCGCTTCCTGCACGGCAGCAATGACGAGGTGCATGGCTTTCGTGTGGGCGACGACCCGAACGTTTATGTAACCGAGACGAACGACAGCTCATATCCCCTGTACGTACACGACGACATCGAAAACGAAGACTTTCTGAACCCCATCGGAACGTTCAGGAGCCTTGTGGCCGAGATTGGCGACGGTGCGCAGAGCGCGGACAACCATGCCGTGATTCAGTTTGACGACAGTTTCGCGCCGAAAGAAGGGCATACCTATACGTTGCGCCTGTCCTATCACGAAGTGTCGGACAATGCCGAAAACTCGGGCTGCGGCGGGCATTTCCTTTTCGACCTGAAAATCGTTCCCGACTATCTGGTCTGGACCGGCGATGCCGGCAACAGCGACTGGAACAACGACCGAAACTGGCGCCGGGCCGACAGGACGGACCTGCTTGCCGCGGGAGACAGCTATAAAGACTACCCCGCCAATGCGGACAACTATCCGGACAAGGACGGCATCCCCTCGGACAGGCCCTGTTTCGCCCCTCTCTATACGTCGTCCGTCATCGTGCCCGCAGGTCTTGACCGCTATCCCGTGCTGACCACCCGCTATGCGCCCGCCACGGAGGCCGACCTGGACCCCGATAATCCGCAGCCCGACACCGAAACGGCGGACATACGCTATGACATGACGGCGGACCGCGTGGACGACAAGGGACAGCCCTCGGCCGAATACCGCGGCGTGACCTACTATGCCAACCGCTGCGAGAACGTACACTTCGGTCCGGGCGGGCAGATGCTCAACACCGAATTGCTGGACTACGGGAAAGCGTGGGTGGAATACGAACTGAACTTCAACCGCTGGTACACGCTCGGCACTCCGTTGCAGGACATGTACTCCGGCGACTGGTATGCGCCGGCCGACGGCGCACGGCAGGACACGCCCTGCTTTGAAAGCATCGTCTGGGATGCCGGCCGCTACGACCGCTTCGGGCCTGCCGTCTATCAGCAGGGGTGGGACAAGACGCAGGCCAACGTCTACCGCCTGGAGAGCAGCACGCACGTGAACTTCGGTCCCAGCCCGTGGAACGTGGCTGTCATGGCCGACTGGAGCAACGTGTACAACGATGTGGCCGTGGCCTATGACCTCAATGCCTTCTCCGTCAAGGTAGTGCCCCTGAAAGCCACCCATGCCGGACCGGCCGCCCTCTTCCGCTTCCCCAAGGCTGACACGGGCTATTCCTATTATACGTATGACAAGGAGAACCCGGAGCCGGAACTGACGCCCGTCCCGCGCACCGCGTCCTACCGGCTCTACACCGACCTGCTGAAGGCCGGCCGCGACGGCTCGTTCGGACAAACGCTCAGGAACGAGGCGGCCGACAACAACTACTTCCTTGTGGGCAACCCGTTTGTCAGCGGTATGGACATGAATGCGTTCTTCGATGCCAACACCGACCTCGAACGGAAATACTACATCGTGGCCGACGACACGCAGACGGCTTACGTGAAAGACGACGACTCGGAAAACTGGGTGGGCAGCGACGGAACGCTGTCGCAACCGCGGGTCGCACCGTTGCAGGGCTTCTTTGTGAAGAAAAAAGCCACGGCTTCGGGCGCGGCCAACGAGCTGCAGGTTGAATTCAATGCCGGAATGGCCGTGCTCACAGGCGGGGACACCCCCTTGCTTGTCCGGCCGAAACGGAGTGGCGCGGTTGCCCGCAAGTCCGTCGCGGGACTGGTGATAACGGCCCGCCGCGACGGTGAGACCGGAAGCGCGCTGCTGGTGTGCTCGCCCGAGGCCGCCGACGGATATGTGCCCGACGAGGAAGTCGAACTGCTCCTGGACGGACACCTTCATGCCGGTCCCAACCGCGTGCCTGCCGTCTACACCGTGGCCGACGGCCGTGCCATGAGCATCAACCGCGTGCGCGGCATCGGCTGCATAGGCATCGGCGTGGCCGGCGCGGACTGCGGCGACGTGACGCTCGGGTTTGACGGCGTGGAAAACCTGCCCGACGAGGTTTCCCTGTACGACGCACAGACCGGAACGGCAGTTCCGCTCCGTTCGGGGATGGAAATAGAGGTTTCGGGCAACTCCGCCGGCCGTTATTACCTGATGGGCACGTCGGTATCGCCCGATTCGGACACCGCCGCGGTGACAGTCAGCGTGACGGGCCGTGAAGTCACGGTCAAGGCCGCGGCCGGCGACCGTCTGAGCCGTGTGCGCGTCTTCGATGCTGGCGGCCGCAGCGTCTACCTGAGCCATCCCGATGCGGACACCCATATCTTCCGTCTGGAAAAAGGCGTTTACGTCATCGAGACCGTGACGGAAAACAGCTGCATTGCGACAAAAGTATTGGTCGGGTAGGGGAAACCGGTGTCGGCATCTTGCTTCCGGTTTTCCTGCCGCCGGCGATTTTAACACAATTTGCTTTCGGGCGGAAAATGTATTATCTTTGCATAGCGAAAGTGCGGGGACGGCGTGAAACCGTCCCTTTTTCGTGCCCGAAGGTCTGTTTCAGGGAGAAACAGTTCCTATGACGGGACATTTTAGATGCCTTGTAGTTTTTCGCAGAAGTCATGTAGTCGTTTCCGCCCCTGCATGTAGGAAAAACTACAAGCCATGTACGCCGCGCCAAAAGTGTAGAAAGGTTAAAAATGTTAATGTCCGGTTTTCCTTCACGCCGTTTTCCTCCGCATCGGTCGGCCGCTTATTGCCCCGATATTCCCGGCCGGATGATTTCACGTGTACGCATCGCGGGAAATACGCGCGCATGTCCTTCATGAAGATAAGAATGTGAGTTTGGGCAATAAACAGGTTATAAGAATGGGCAATCTCGTAAATATTTTGTAACTTTGTACTCCTAACACCGATTGGGATACCAATCATGTCATTATTTGAGAGAATGAATAGGATTAATATGATATATGTGCTCTTTTGGGGTGGAATTTCCTTTATTTCATCCTTTATGGGAGTATTGGACGGAGATTGGAATAAACTTGTCGCGGGTGATTTGCTCCATGATATATTTAATCCGTTATTCGTTTGGATAATTGCCTTCTTCGGGGAATACTTGTACATAGTTTTCTCCTTGAACAAGAAAACTCAAATATTGGACGAAAGATGGACCAAGGTGTCGTATGTTCTGGTTGAACTCCTTTTCATCGTTCTTCTGTTGAGCATTCACGTTACCGGTAACTATGGCAGGATGATTTGTGTGGTTGCCTTGTATCTGTGCATGATGGGATTGAAAACCTCTTCATTATATGCTTTGTGTCCTCGTCAGAAGATAAAATCAATCTGATAAAATCAAAAGAGTATGGGAAATATGATGCTATATATATTTATATCTGCTTTCTTTATTTATTTTGTCATAAAGATTGCTACGGCCAAACGTACGGAAACGATAAATATTGCGTTTGCAGGGGCGTATGACGGGAACGATGTCGTTGCTGTCATCCCTAAGGATAGGAATAGGACAATCTATACAGAAGGTGAGAATGTTGTCGATTTGTCCGAATATGACAGATTCCTCATATCCGGCCATTCTTTGGAAAGCGTAGGATTGCCTGATGGCGTATTTGTGTATACAAGACCTTTAGGCAATGAAGACGTGCATTCCATTTGTAACCGCTTTGTCATATTTAAATACGACAATGAGCGATTGTCAAAGGAACATCCCGAAATTACCAATCCCGTGGATGGCTATAAAGCCAGGAAGGCTGTAACCATCATGGAGAATGGTCTTGCTCGGGAGTCGTTTGAAGAACGAATGACGGGAATACTTTCTTCTGATAAAGACATTAAAGATGTGGATGAATGCCTGAAGCATTTATGGATGAAGTATGAATTTGCGTCATCGTATTATGCGGCTGAACAAAATCTGATTGTATCAATCACGTATAAAAAAGGAAGATGTAAGGATTATTCTTTCCATTCTTCTAAGTTCTTATACGGGGTGGTTAAATATAAATCTGTCTGATAGTAAAAAACAAATATGCCTCAATAATAAAAGCCTCATGGACAGTGAGACTTTTATTATATGTGATTGGATGTAAAGTTTGCCGTAGCAACGCCTAAAACCGTATGTTTCATTTTGATTAAGCCGAACCGATCGTCAGATTCTTGTGCTTCCGCGCGTTGCATGCACACGCCCGCGTGCGCGCTCCCGCATGTAAAAAATATTAATGTGTCGAAGAAAATGCCGGATTATTTTGTCTGTTGGCGGGAAATGTATTATATTCGCCACTACAAGAAATCCGGAGCGGCAAAGGTTGCTTGCGCCGTACCGAAGAAACGCCGCTCTTATTGTTGAACAGCACCCCCTGCGGGGTAAAATAAAAAAAGAGGAGGTCAATATGGATATCAGAATTCAGTCCATTCATTTCGACGCTACCGAAAAGTTGCAAGCGTTCATCGAGAAGAAGGTTGGCAAGATTGCCAAGAGTTGCGACAACGCTTCCGGGGCGGAAGTGGTGCTGAAAGTGGTGAAGCCCGAAACCGCACTCAACAAGGAAGTGCAAGTACGTATAGACGTGCCCGGCGGCAAGCTCCATGCCGAAAAAACTTGCGACACTTTCGAGGAAGCAATCGACCTTTGCGTCGAGGCTTTGCAGCGTCAGGCGGAAAAGTATAAGGAAAAACTGCGCGCAAAGTGAAAAAAAACTTTGAAATGTTTTGCAGGTAAAAAATATTAAGTAACTTTGCAGCCGTTTCGAGACCTGTTCTCGCGGCTGCAAAGCTTTCAAGAGCTTCGCCCGTGTCGCGGACGGTACGGCGGAACGGAAGGGCAAATACCAGAGTGGCCAAATGGGGCAGACTGTAAATCTGCTGGCTTACGCCTTCGGTGGTTCGAATCCATCTTTGCCCACATAAAAGTTTGCGGAAATAGCTCAGTTGGTAGAGCACTAGCCTTCCAAGCTGGGGGTCGCGAGTTCGAGCCTCGTTTTCCGCTCTCTTTTTGCTGTTATAGCTCAGCGGTAGAGCACTTCCTTGGTAAGGAAGAGGTCGTGAGTTCAAGTCTCACTAACAGCTCTCTCTTTTGGAATAGGGATAAACAAACGATAATTCATTCATAAATTTAATAATAAAGCTATGGCTAAAGAAAAATTCGAGCGTACCAAACCGCACGTAAACATCGGTACTATCGGTCACGTAGACCACGGTAAGACTACTCTGACCGCTGCCATTACTACCGTGTTGGCAAAGAAGGGTCTCTCCGAGCTCCGCTCTTTCGACTCTATCGATAATGCTCCTGAAGAGAAAGAACGTGGTATCACCATCAACACTTCTCACGTAGAGTATGAAACCGCAAAGCGTCACTATGCACACGTAGACTGCCCGGGTCACGCCGACTATGTGAAGAACATGGTTACCGGTGCTGCCCAGATGGATGGTGCTATCATCGTTTGTGCCGCAACCGACGGTCCTATGCCTCAGACCCGTGAGCACATCCTGCTCGCCCGTCAGGTGAACGTTCCCCGCCTCGTTGTGTTCTTGAACAAGTGCGACATGGTTGAAGACGAAGAGATGCTCGAACTCGTTGAAATGGAAATGCGCGAGTTGCTCGAATCTTACGACTTCGAAGAGGATACTCCTATCATCCGCGGTTCCGCACTCGGTGCCCTCAATGGCGTTGAGAAGTGGGAGAACTCCGTAATGGAACTTATGGACGCCTGCGATACTTGGATTCAGGAGCCCGAGCGCGACAAGGATAAGCCGTTCCTGATGCCTGTCGAGGACGTGTTCTCTATCACCGGTCGTGGTACTGTTGCTACCGGCCGTGTAGAAACCGGTGTCGTTAAGGTAGGTGACGAAGTTCAGATTCTCGGTCTCGGTGAAGACAAGAAGTCTGTTGTTACCGGTGTGGAAATGTTCCGCAAGTTGCTCGACCAGGGTGAAGCCGGCGATAACGTAGGTCTTCTCCTCCGTGGTATCGACAAGAACGAAATCAAGCGCGGTATGGTTATCACTCACCCGGGTGTAATCAAACCTCACAAGAAATTCAAGGCTTCCATCTACGTTCTGAAGAAGGAAGAAGGTGGCCGTCACACTCCGTTCGGTAACAAGTACCGTCCTCAGTTCTACCTCCGCACCATGGACTGCACGGGTGAAATCCACCTCCCCGAAGGAACTGAAATGGTAATGCCCGGTGACAACGTAGAAATCACTGTTGAGTTGATTTACGCCGTTGCCCTTAACGTAGGTCTCCGTTTCGCTATCCGCGAAGGTGGTCGTACGGTAGGTTCCGGTCAGATTACCGAAATCCTCGACTAATCGGAAAAGGATTGAATATACAATAGGCTCTCGCTGAGAGGCGAGGCCTATTTTTACGGGAATAGCTCAGTTGGTAGAGCACTGGTCTCCAAAACCAGGTGTCGGGAGTTCGAGCCTCTCTTTCCGTGCTAAAACGAATCTTATGTTGAAGAATATAGTCACAAATTGCATTTCATATTGCAAGGACTCTTATGAAGAACTGGCTCATAAGACCACATGGCCTACTCGCAAAGAACTGACGCATAGTGCGATTGTCGTTCTTATTGCTTCCATTGTCATCGCAATTGTCGTCTTTGCCGAGGATAAGGTGTTCCAGACTCTCATGCAATTGATTTACAGCATTAAATTCTAATCACGATGGCTGAAGTAGAAATGTCTTGGTATGTACTGCGCGCTGTAAGCGGCAAGGAAGCCAAGGTAAAGGAATATATCGACGCCGAAATCAAGAATGGCAGCCTCGGCGGCCATGTGGCGGAGGTACTCATTCCTACCGAAAAGGTCCTTCAGGTACGTGGCGGCAAGCGTGTCGTAAAAGAACGCAACTATCTGCCGGGTTACGTGCTTGTAGAAGCAAGATTGGTCGGGGAAATAGCCCATACGTTGCGTAATACGCCGAACGTGTTGGGCTTCTTGGGCGGATTGGATAATCCGACGCCGCTCCGTCAAAGCGAGGTGAACAGAATATTAGGCAAGGTAGACGAGATGCAGGAAGAGACTGTGGACGCAGTTATTCCTTTCGAAGTAGGTGAGACGGTGAAAGTAACCGAAGGTCCGTTCAACGGCTTCTCCGGTGTCATCGAAAAGGTGGACAGCGACAAGAAGAAAGTCACCGTTACGGTGAAAGTCTTCGGTCGCAGCACCGGTCTCGACTTAGGTTTTATGCAGGTGGTGAAAGAGTAAAAGTGTTGTTACGAACTCGGAACTCTTTCAATACAATCAAATAATATAATTAGAAACAATGGCTAAAGAAGTTGCTGGACTAATCAAATTACAGATTAAAGGTGGCGCTGCAAATCCTTCGCCTCCCGTAGGTCCCGCTTTGGGTTCCAAGGGAATCAACATCATGGATTTCTGCAAGCAGTTCAATGCCAGAACTCAGGAGAAGGCAGGCAAGGTTCTGCCGGTTGTCATTACCTATTATAATGACAAGTCTTTTTCGTTTATCGTAAAGACTCCTCCTGTCGCTGTTCAATTGCTGGAGGCAGCCAAGAAAAAGAGCGGTTCCGCTCAGCCTAACCGTAGCAAGATTGCCGAGATTACTTGGGAACAGGTAAAGGCTATTGCTGAGGATAAGATGCCCGACCTCAATTGCTTCACCCTTGAAGCAGCTATGAAGTTGGTAGCCGGAACTGCCCGCAGTATGGGTATCACAATCAAGGGAGACTTCCCGGGTTAATAATTAACTTCAATTTTTGAACTGAACAATGAGTAAACTGACAAAGAATCAGAAGTTGGTCGCTGACAAGATTGAAGCAGGGAAAGCTTATACCTTGAAAGAGGCTTCTACTTTGGTAAAGGAAATTACTACTACCAAGTTTGATGCTTCCTTGGATATCGACGTACGTCTTGGCGTGGACCCGCGTAAGGCTAACCAGATGGTGCGTGGCGTGGTATCACTGCCCCACGGAACCGGTAAGACCGTTCGCGTGCTTTGCCTTTGTACGCCCGATGCTGAAACTGCTGCAAAAGAAGCCGGCGCCGACTATGTAGGTCTCGATGAATATATCGAGAAGATAAAGGGTGGCTGGACCGATATTGATGTCATCATTACGATGCCTGCAATCATGGGTAAAATCGGTGCTTTGGGTCGTGTGCTCGGTCCCCGCGGACTTATGCCTAACCCCAAGAGCGGTACCGTTACCATGGACGTTGCCAAGGCTGTCCGTGAGGTGAAACAAGGTAAGATAGACTTCAAGGTTGATAAGACCGGTATTGTACATGCTTCTATCGGTAAGGTGTCCTTCACCGCCGAGCAGATTGCCGACAATGCAAAGGAATTCATTTCTACGATTATCAAACTGAAGCCGTCGGCCGCTAAAGGTACGTATATCAAGAGTCTTTATCTTTCCTCTACTATGAGCAAGGGAATCAAGATTGACCCCAAGTCCGTTGAAGAAATTTAATTGAATTGAAATCATGAGAAAGGAAGATAAAGCCGTCATCATCGAGAAACTCGGTGAGACATTGAAAGAATACGCACACTTCTATCTGGTTGATGTGACCGGCATGAATGCCGCCAGCACAAGCGACCTGAGAAGAAAGTGTTTCGGTGCCGGAATCAAGATGCTCGTGGTTAAGAACACACTCTTGCACAAGGCATTTGAAGCTGCAGACGTGGATTATTCTCCCCTTTATGACTGCTTGAAAGGAACTACCGCCGTGTTCTTCTGCAATACGGCTAACGTGCCCGCCAAGCTGATTAAGGAGACCGGCAAGAGCGGTATTCCCGCTTTGAAGGCCGCTTATGCGGAAGAAGGCTTCTACGTAGGCGCTAATCAGTTGGATGCTCTTTGCGCAATCAAGAGCAAGACCGAACTCCTTGCAGAGGTTGTCGCATTGCTGCAGTCTCCTGCAAAGAATGTCATCTCAGCTCTCCAGTCGGGTGGACAGACCATTCACGGTGTGCTTAAGACTTTGGGCGAACGTCCCGAATAATCGGATACTCCGAAAATAAAACGAATAAAAACAAAACAAATAAATTTAAGAAAATGGCAGATATCAAAGCTATTGCTGAAGAATTGGTAAATTTGACAGTAAAAGAAGTAAACGAGTTGGCAACGATCCTGAAGGACGAGTATGGTATTGAACCCGCTGCTGCAGCTGTTGCTGTTGCTGCCGGTCCTGCAGCTGGTGGAGCTGCCGCCGCTGAAGAGAAGACAGCTTTCGACGTTGTCCTCAAGAGCGCAGGTGCTGCTAAATTGCAGGTTGTAAAGGCTGTTAAGGAAGCTTGCGGCGTTGGTCTGAAGGAAGCTAAGGACCTCGTTGATGGCGCTCCCAGCAAACTGAAGGAAGGTGTTGCTAAGGAAGAAGCTGAAGCACTGAAGAAGGCTCTCGAAGAGGCCGGTGCTGAAGTGGAAATCGCCTAAATCCCACTAACCCGATAAGGGTGCGGTTAAGAATCCTCTGGTAGAGGGTTCTTAACCTTTTTGTGTCTATAAAACAAGTACAATCATATTATTCAACGAATGTCTTCCAGAGTAATAAACCAACGTGTAAACTTTGCGTCTGTCAAGAATCCGATGCCTTATCCCGACTTCTTGGACGTTCAGTTAAAGTCTTTCAAGGATTTCTTGCAATTAGATACTCCTTCGGAATTGCGTAAGAATGACGGTCTGTACAAAGTTTTTGCAGAGAACTTTCCTATTGCTGATACTCGCAACAACTTTGTACTCGAATTCCTCGATTATTATATCGACCCGCCTCGTTACAGCATTGAAGAGTGCCTTGAGAGAGGACTCTCGTATAGCGTGCCCTTGAAGGCCAAACTGAAACTCTATTGTACGGACCCGGATCACGAAGATTTCGATACGGTCGTGCAGGATGTATTCCTTGGCCCGATTCCCTATATGACGGACAACGGAACGTTCATCATCAATGGTGCGGAGCGTGTGGTCGTATCCCAGCTGCACCGTTCGCCGGGTGTGTTCTTCGGTTCGAGCATTCATGCCAACGGAACGCAACTTTATTCTGCGCGTATCATACCTTTCAAGGGTTCGTGGATAGAGTTTGCGACGGACATTAATAATGTCATGTACGCTTATATAGACCGTAAGAAGAAATTGCCTGTCACAACGCTCTTGCGTGCCATCGGTTTTGAAAACGACAAGGATATCCTTCAGATTTTCAATCTGGCAGAGGAGGTGAAGGTCAATAAGACGAACCTGAAGAAAGTCGTAGGCCGCAAATTGGCCGCACGTGTGCTGAAAAGCTGGGTGGAAGACTTTGTGGATGAAGATACCGGTGAGGTTGTATCCATTGAGCGTAATGAGGTCATCCTTGACCGCGAGACTATTATCGAGCCGGAACACATTGACGAAATCATAGAGAGCGGAACGCAATCGATTCTTCTGCATCAGGAAGAAAGTACCGCGTCCGACTACTCCATTATATTCAATACGCTACAGAAGGACCCGAGCAACTCCGAAAAGGAAGCTGTCCTTTACATCTATCGCCAGTTGCGTAATGCCGACCCGGCGGATGATGCAAGCGCCCGTGAGGTTATCAATAACCTGTTCTTCTCGGAGAAACGTTATGACCTGGGTGAGGTCGGCCGTTACCGTATTAACCGGAAGTTGGGGCTGACCACCGATATGGACGTGCGTGTCCTGACCCGCGAAGACATCATTGAGATTATCAAGTACCTCGTTGAGCTGATCAACTCGAAAGCGACTGTCGATGATATTGACCATTTGAGCAACCGCCGTGTCCGTACTGTCGGCGAGCAGTTGTCCAATCAGTTTGCCATCGGTCTGGCACGTATGAGCCGTACCATCCGTGAACGGATGAACGTGCGTGACAATGAGGTGTTCACACCTACCGACCTGATTAATGCCAAAACCATCTCCAGTGTCATTAATTCTTTCTTCGGTACGAATGCCTTGTCGCAGTTCATGGACCAGACGAACCCGTTGGCCGAGGTTACGCACAAGCGCCGTCTTTCTGCGCTCGGTCCCGGCGGTCTGTCGCGTGAGCGTGCCGGTTTTGAGGTGCGTGACGTGCACTATACGCATTACGGACGTCTTTGTCCTATCGAGTCGCCTGAAGGTCCGAACATCGGTCTGATATCTTCGCTCTGCGTGTATGCCAAGATTAACGAACTTGGTTTTATTGAGACTCCTTATCGTGAGGTGAAAGATTCCATTGTGAACCTTCAGAACGAGAAGGTGGTATATCTCTCGGCCGAGGAAGAAGAAGGAAAGATTATCGGCCAGGGTAATGCGCCGTTGCGTGACGACGGTTCGTTCATCCGTACCAAGGTAAAATGCCGCCAGGATGCAGATTATCCTGTTGTTCCGCCTTCTGAGGTAGAACTGATGGACGTTGCTCCGCAGCAGATTGCTTCTATCGCCGCCTCCCTTATTCCTTTCTTGGAGCACGACGATGCCCACCGTGCGTTGATGGGTTCTAACATGATGCGCCAGGCTGTTCCTCTCATTCGTTCCGAAGCTCCTATCGTAGGAACAGGTATAGAGAAGCAGGTTTGTGAGGATTCGCGTACGATGATTACGGCCGAAGGTGACGGTGTCATCGACTATGTGGATGCCACTACCATCCGTATTACTTACGACCGCACCGAGGAAGAGGAGTTTGTCAGCTTTGACTCGTCTACGAAGACTTACAACATTCCTAAGTTCCGCCGTACGAACCAGAACATGACCATTGACCTCCGCCCCATCTGTGAGAAGGGACAGCGTGTCAAGGCCGGCGACATTCTGACCGAAGGTTATGCCACCGAGAACGGTGAGTTGGCATTGGGCCGCAACCTGCTTGTTGCCTACATGCCTTGGAAAGGTTACAATTACGAGGATGCCATTGTGCTCAATGAGCGCATGGTACGTGAGGATATCCTTACTTCGGTCCATGTGGACGAGTTCGCTCTTGAGGTGCGCGAGACCAAGCGCGGTATGGAGGAACTGACTAACGATATCCCCAATGTCAGCGAAGACGCCACCAAGGACCTGGACGAAAACGGTATTATCCGTGTCGGTGCGCGCGTTGTCCCGGGCGACATCCTTATTGGTAAGATTACGCCTAAGGGTGAAAGCGACCCCACCCCCGAGGAGAAGTTGCTGCGTGCCATCTTCGGCGATAAGGCCGGTGATGTGAAAGATGCTTCTTTGAAAGCCAATCCTTCGCTTTCGGGTGTCATCATCGACAAGAAACTCTTTGCAAAAGCCATCAAGACGCGTGCATCGAAGGCTGCCGATAAGGTGAAACTGCAGAAACTGGATGACGAGTTTGCCAAGGAGACCGGTGAACTGAAGGGCATCATGATAGACAAGCTTCTTGTGCTGGTCAAGGATCAGGTTTCTCAGGGAATCAAGGACAATATCGGTGCTGAGGTGATAGCCAAAGGCGCCAAGTTCAGCAAGAGTCTGTTGAACACGCTTGATTACACTTCGGTTCAGTTGAGCGGCTGGACGGCTGACGAACATGTGAACGGACTTATCCGTAAGTTGGTCATCAATTATCTGAAGAAGTTCAATATAATGGATGCCGTACTGAAGCGCAAGAAGTTCGCCATCACCATTGGCGACGAACTGCCCTCCGGTATAATCCAGATGGCCAAGGTCTACGTTGCCAAGAAACGCAAGATTGGTGTGGGAGACAAGATGGCCGGTCGTCACGGAAACAAGGGTATTGTTTCCAAGATTGTGCGTCAGGAAGACATGCCCTTCTTGGCCGACGGTACACCTGTCGATATTGTGTTGAACCCGCTGGGTGTGCCTTCTCGTATGAATATCGGTCAGATATTCGAGGCCGTCCTGGGTGCAGCCGGTCGCAAACTCGGTGTGAAATTTGCCACGCCTATCTTCGACGGAGCCAAGTTGGAGAACCTCTGTGAATGGACCGATAAGGCCGGTTTGCCCCGTTATTGCGCCACTCAGCTGTATGATGGCGGCACGGGCGAAGCTTTCGACCAGAAGGCTACGGTCGGCGTTACCTATATGTTGAAACTCGGTCACATGGTCGAGGACAAGATGCACGCCCGTTCCATTGGTCCGTACTCTCTCATTACTCAGCAACCGTTGGGTGGCAAGGCCCAGTTCGGTGGTCAGCGTTTCGGAGAGATGGAGGTCTGGGCCATCGAGGCTTTTGGCGCATCTCATGTACTTCAGGAGATTCTGACTATCAAGTCCGACGACGTCGTAGGACGTTCCAAGGCCTATGAAGCCATTGTTAAAGGTGACCCCATGCCGACTCCGGGCATACCCGAGTCGCTCAATGTGCTCTTGCACGAACTGCGAGGCCTGGGTCTGAACATCACCCTTGATTAATCAACAGTAACTCTTTACATACAATATATATAAATATGGCATTTAAAAGAGACAATAAGATAAAGAGTAACTTTACGAAGATTACCATCGGATTGGCTTCGCCCGAAGAAATCCAGGCAAACTCGTATGGTGAGGTGTTGAAGCCTGAGACCATCAACTACCGCACCTATAAGCCCGAGCGCGACGGTCTTTTTTGTGAACGTATTTTCGGTCCGACCAAAGACTATGAGTGCCATTGCGGTAAGTACAAGCGTATTCGTTACAAAGGCATTGTCTGCGACCGTTGCGGTGTCGAGGTCACTGAAAAGAAGGTGCGCCGTGAGCGTGCCGGACATATTCAGCTCGTCGTGCCCGTAGCCCATATATGGTATTTCCGTTCGTTGCCGAACAAAATAGGTTATCTTCTCGGACTGCCTACCAAGAAGCTGGATTCCATTATCTATTACGAGCGCTATGTTGTCATTCAGCCGGGTGTGCTTTCCGATGAGGTGGAAACCAACGACCTGCTGACAGAGGACGAATACCTTGATTTGCTGAAGAAACTTCCCAAGGACAATCAGTATCTGGAGGATGGAGACCCCAATAAGTTCATAGCCAAGATGGGTGCAGAGGCCGTTTATGACCTGCTGAAGCGCATCAAGTTGGATGAACTCTCTTATGAGTTGCGCGACCGCGCCAATTCCGATTCGTCCGTTCAGCGCAAGAACGATGCTCTCAAGCGTCTGCAGGTGGTCGAAGCATTCCGTGCCAGCAAGGACCGCAACAAGCCCGAGTGGATGATAATGAAGATTATTCCCGTTACTCCTCCCGACTTGCGTCCCTTGGTTGCGCTTGACGGTGGCCGTTTTGCCACATCTGACCTCAACGACCTTTATCGTCGTGTCCTCATCCGCAACAACCGTCTGAAGCGTTTGCTTGAGATTAAGGCCCCCGAGGTCATTCTCCGCAACGAGAAGCGTATGTTGCAGGAAGCTGTGGACAGCCTTTTCGACAACTCACGCAAGAGCAGTGCCGTCAAGAGCGACAGCAACCGCCCGTTGAAATCCCTTTCCGACTATCTGAAGGGTAAGCAAGGCCGTTTCCGTCAGAACCTGCTCGGTAAGCGTGTCGATTATTCCGCGCGTTCCGTCATCGTTGTCGGTCCTGAGTTGAAAATGGGCGAGTGCGGTCTGCCGAAGCTGATGGCCGCCGAGCTCTACAAGCCCTTTGTCATCCGCAAGCTCATTGAGCGCGGCGTGGTCAAGACGGTCAAGAGCGCCAAGAAGATTGTAGACCGTCGCGAACCCATCATCTGGGACATCCTTGAGCACGTCATGAAGGGACATCCCGTATTGCTCAACCGTGCCCCGACCCTTCACCGTCTCGGTATCCAGGCATTCCAGCCCAAGATGATCGAGGGAAAAGCTATTCAGCTCCACCCGTTGGCATGTACGGCCTTCAATGCCGACTTCGACGGTGACCAGATGGCCGTCCATCTTCCGCTGAGCAATGAGGCCGTACTCGAGGCACAGATGCTCATGCTCCAGAGCCACAATATCCTCAATCCGGCCAATGGCGCGCCCATCACCGTGCCCTCTCAGGATATGGTACTCGGTCTGTACTACATCACCAAGCTCCGTCCCGGCGCCAAGGGCTCCGGCCTCACCTTCTATGGTGCGGAAGAAGCCATCATTGCCTACAACGAAAAGCGGGTCGAGGTACACGCTCCCGTCAAGGTACTGGTAGATGATGTCGATGCGCAGGGCAATATAGTCAAGAAACTGGTTGAGACTTCCGTAGGACGTGTGATTGTCAATGAAATCATCCCTGTCGAAGTCGGATATGTAAATACCATCATTTCCAAGAAGTCGCTGCGCGACATCATCGCCGCCGTAATCAAAACGGTCGGTATGGCCCGTGCCTGCGAATTCCTCGATGGTATCAAGAACCTCGGTTACCGTATGGCTTACGAAGGCGGTCTGTCCTTCAACCTCGACGATATCATCATCCCGGCCGAGAAGGAGAGCATCGTACAGCACGGTAATGAGGAAATCGACCAGATTACGATGAACTACAACATGGGTTTCATCACCGACAACGAGCGTTACAACCAGGTCATCGATACGTGGACCCACGTGAATACCGACCTGAAAAAGACCCTCATGAAGCAGATGACCGAAGCCGACCAGGGTTTCAATGCCGTCTTCATGATGCTCGACTCCGGAGCCCGTGGTTCGGCCGACCAGATTGCACAGCTCGCCGGTATGCGTGGTCTTATGGCTAAACCGCAGAAGGCAGGTGCCGAGGGCGCTCAGATTATCGAGAACCCTATTCTCTCTAACTTTAAGGAGGGAATGTCTGTGTTGGAATACTTCATCTCCACCCACGGTGCACGTAAAGGTCTTGCCGATACCGCCCTCAAGACGGCCGATGCCGGTTATCTGACCCGTCGTCTTGTAGACGTCTCCCATGATGTAATCATAACCGAGGAAGACTGCGGCACCCTGCGCGGTCTGGTCTGCACCGCCCTCAAGGACGGTGATGAGATAATCTCCTCTCTGGGAGAGCGTATCCTCGGCCGTGTGTCCGTACACGACATCATTCATCCCACTACGGGACAACTGATAGTTGCGGCAGGTGAGGAAATCACCGAGTCTGTTGTGGCCGAGATTGAGGCTTCTCCGATTGAGAGTGTCGAAATCCGTTCCGTCCTTACCTGTGAGAGCAAGCACGGTGTCTGCATGAAGTGCTATGGTCGTAACCTGGCCACCAGCCGCATGGTGCAGAAAGGTGAGGCTGTCGGTGTCATCGCGGCACAGTCCATCGGTGAGCCGGGTACGCAGCTTACGCTCCGTACATTCCATGCCGGTGGTATTGCAAGTAATGCCGCCGCCAACGCCACCATTGTGGCCAAGAGCAAGTGCCGTGTAGACTTTGAGGAACTTCGTACCGTGGATGTCACCAACGAAGACGGCTCGGCCGGAAAGGTTGTCGTAGGTCGTTTGGCCGAAGTCCGCTTCATTGACGAGAACACAGGCATTGTCCTTTCCACACAGAATGTGCCTTACGGTTCGCAACTTTATGTCAATGATGGTGACGTTGTGGAAAAGGGAACAGTCATTGCCAAGTGGGACCCCTTCAATGCCGTTATCGTTACCGAGAGTGCGGGTGTCATCCAGTTCGAGGATGTCAAGGAAGGTTCTACCTATCGTGTCGAGGAAGACGAAGCCACCGGTCTGCGCGAGCGTATCGTTATCGAGTCCAAAGAACGCGGACGTGTTCCTTCCGGACATATCCTTGACGAGAACGGCGAGCTGATCCGTACCTATAACTTCCCCATCAACGGTCACATCGTCGTTGAGGACGGTCAGAAACTCAAGGCCGGTGACATCCTTATCAAGATACCGCGTGCCGTCGGCAAGGCCGGTGACATTACCGGTGGTCTGCCTCGTGTGACCGAGCTGTTTGAGGCCCGCAATCCGAGCAATCCCGCTGTAGTTTCCGCAATTGACGGAGAAATCTCCATGGGAAGCGTCAAGCGTGGCCACCGCGAAATCATCGTCACCTCCAAGTTGGGTGAGGTCAAGAAATACCTTGTGTCCCTCTCCAAGCAGATTCTCGTGCAGGAGAACGACTATGTACGTGCCGGAACGCCGCTCTCCGACGGTTCGGTTACGCCCAGTGATATCCTTGCCATCAAAGGTCCTACCGCAGTGCAGGAATACATCGTCAATGAGATTCAGGACGTGTACCGTCTGCAGGGCGTTAAGATTAACGACAAGCACTTCGAGGTCATTGTGCGTCAGATGATGCGCAAGGTCCAGATTGACGAGCCGGGCGACACCAACTTCCTTGAACTGCAGATTGTCGATAAACTCGACTTTGCCGAGGAGAACGACCGTATCTGGGGCAAGAAAGTGGTAGTGGATGCCGGTGACAGCGAAACCATGAAGAAGGGTATGATTGTTACCGCCCGCAAGTTGCGTGACGAGAACTCGCAGCTCAAGCGTCGTGACCTCAGACTCGTCCAGGTGCGTGACGCACAGGCCGCTACCTCTACGCAGATTCTTCAGGGTATCACGCGTGCGGCTCTCCAGACCAAGAGTTTCATGTCCGCCGCCTCCTTCCAGGAGACGACCAAGGTGCTCAACGAGGCCGCCATCAGTGGCAAGGTCGATTACCTCGAGGGCATGAAGGAGAACGTTATCTGCGGTCACCTCATTCCCGCCGGTACCGGTCTGCGTGAGTTCAACCGCATCGTCGTAGGCGATGCCGAGGATTACGAGAAACTGCAGCAAGGCGCAGAGAAGTAATTTGAGGTCATAGAAATATCTGAAGCCGTTTTTCGGATAAATACATAAAGGTCGCCCGGCCGGGAGTTTAGTGCTCTCGGCCGGGCTTCTTTGTTGGCTGACGCAGGGGCTTTTCAGTCAGTCCAACAGCCGGATGCGGCCTGTTGTGTGTAAGTTATAGGTTTGGGCGGATGAACACGGGCCGTACATCGCTTTTGTTCGTCTTTGACCGGCAGAGGGGCTGTTCCATCCTATTATTGTCGCAGTTTGATGCCCTCTTGGACCTGATGGTTAGTAATGAAAAGAGAGGCGTGCGACGCGGATTTGCGTGCTCGCCTCTCTTTGTGTGAATGGTGTCGTACTTCCCGGCACAGCTTAGTTCCGATAACCGGAGCCGCCGCAGTAGGTGCATCGTCCGCTGCCGTGGCAGGCACTGCAATTGGGCGACTTGCTTCCGGCGGTAGCCTTGCCTGGATGTCCAAGGCAGGCGTTGCAGGAGCCCTTACCGTTGCAGCGGCCGCATTTCTTGGCAGTCTGTACTGCCGCTCCTGATGAAGTTCCTGTTGTCCCACCATTTACCGGTGCGTTATATCCTCCACCTCCTCCTACATATTTCACCCGCAAGTTGCTGCCTCCCGACCTGCCGCCTAATGCTCGTCCGAGGGCATTGCCGACGCTTCTCATCACGGCACCGATAATGAGGGCGTTGGTCGCTTGGTTCGTTTCTTGCGCTTGTTGGCGGGCCGCTGCGGCTGCGCGTGCCATTTCTTCTTGCTGAGCCCGGATGGCTTCGTTTCTCTCTTTCCTTTGTATGTGCTTTTCGTTCTGTTCTATTTCGAGGTTGTAGATGGACACCAGTTGTGCTGCCCGTTTTTGTGCTGCCTCAATCTTTTGGTCCGTCATGGCAATCAGATTTCTGGCCAACTCGGCCGTTGCCTTATTGGCATAGTCCTTTTGCGCTTGTTCGTAGATTCCTTTCGCGATGTCAAAGGCGTACAAGTGATAATTGCTTTCTATGTCTTTGATAACCTCTTTGCCCTCTTTCGCTAATTTTTTCAGTCGTGTATTTTAAGAGTTTAGCACTTTCGTAACTAATGAAGTAGCCTTCCAGTCTGGAACGTGCCTCTTTGGTGCAAAAATAATCCACATACGCCAAATCCTTTTCGTCCCATTTGTGATTTTCACCATACGCCTTATGTATGTTGTAAATAGACATTTCATTGTTTTCAATGGCGCGCTCAACGTTGTTCCTATAATTCGGTGTGGTGTCCATACCGGTCACGTAGGGCTCTGACTGTCCGAACAGCGTGCGCCTTACGTATGGTTTCCATTGGTTTGCCTTTTCGTCGTACTTATACATGACGTCGGCAAAGAGCGGCGGAACGTCGAGCGTGCTGTCTGCCAAGAATTTCGCACCTTTCAGGTTGCGATGGTTGTCAAGTACCGTGTATTTTATGGAATGGTCTGGCGCACTGTATTCCAAACCATAACTATCGGGGATAATCTGTTCGCTATAATCGTACAACCTGGCGGAAGTGCTGCGATACTTGATTCCCAGCGTGCGGTAAGACAGAATTTCCCCGCCGACCTCCTGCACCGCGTCCTTTACCTCAAATTCGGTGTTTTCCGGCAGGTTCAGGAAATATCCGCTCTCAATGGAAGGAAAGGGTACGGCGTTCCAAACGCCGGTATAGAAGATTTTATTTCCTTTGAAGTCTTTTATATCACGATATTTATAGGAACTCCCCTTTACTCTCCCGCTGGTATAAAAATACTCCGGTGTTTGCGCACATAGCATGTCTATCGTTTTCCCATCTACGTTTATGGACTTGACGCCCGGTGTTATGGCCTTGACAAAATTTATGGCGTAGATAAATTCCCCTCCATAGTGAACCATGTTGCCGTCTGTGTCGTAGAAGATGCTTACGTCCTTCTGCTTGCACCATAAAAGCACATGATTCAAGTTGCTGACGATTTGGTAAGTAGAGGGATTGGAGAACAAACACTTACCGTCCATGTTGCACAATAAGCCTTCGTTGTTTACCTTGTCGGTCAGATACCAAATATAGTCTTTCCCGCGAATGCTATGAATCTCCACGGCGTGAACGCGATGGTAATCTGTAATATTGTTTCCCGCACTGTCGAACAGGCTGTAACCGGAATACCGACCACGATATTTATCCGGTTTGGGGTAGCCTCTCATTCCGGGCTTCCCTGTGGGCAACATTACCGGTTCAACGGACTGCAAACCATATATCTTTTTTACTTTTTTCATCCGTTTGGTCCAATCCTTGTCTCCGAAAAGTTCGGTTTGGACCTTAATTTCAAAAGTTCTGGCATGGGGATTCATTGGTATCTGCCCCGTGGTCTTGACAGGCATGAGAATGCACAGCAAAAGGAGTGTGAAAATGGTTTTGAGGGTTTGTTTTTTCATATCGTTATGGTTTTTATAAGAAATTTCCTGGTCTTCTATGGGACAGCTTGGCAGATGCTGCTTCCTTTTCTATGGCAAATTTAACAATTATCTTTAATTACGGCAAATAGTTTTAGTAATTTTATGTATTTAGTGTATCTATGTCTGCCTTGCTTTCATAAAGACGGAACCGGTAGGCGCAATCTTTTCTCTGATGTTCGGACTCTCTAAGACTAAGAAAAGGATAGGAAAAACTAAGATAGGGTTAGGAAAAACTATCCCTATCTTAGTTTAAACTACAATAGGGATAGTTTTTCCTACATGTACATGTGTTTTTCAGAGGGTGGAATGTCGTGGATTTTTGGTGTCGTTACCGTAGCTGTAAAATGTACTGTGCATCCGCATAGCTTGCAGGATTGCATAAAGAAACGCTCCTCGGACATTGCTTTTTGAGCTTGTCCGAGGAGCGAAGTTTTATGTATTCCGCTCAGGCCTTATTTTACGAAGACCTTGCGGCGGTCGTTGGTCACGTAGATGGAGCCCGGGACGAGTTTCATGACGCGACGGCCCTGCAGGTCATAGTAGACCGTCTTTTCGGCCGGTGTCTCCGTGGCTATTTCGTCGATGTCAGTGATAGTGAACTCTGTCGGTTCGATGTACCAGAACGAGGCCGGGTTGTTGCTTGTGCTACCGGCCGACCAAGGCACGAGTTTCAAACTGCCGTCGAGGTGAATGGCCGGCAAGGATGCCGTGGCAGGAGACTGGCACAGCAAGGCACTCAGGCCTTCTTTCAGGGAATTTACCTTATACAAGGCTGCGTTAGCTTCGCCTACCATGGGGATCTTGACGTTCTGGGCGCCGGTGGAACCGATGTATACGTTGCGGTTCTCGTTCAGGATGGTCCATGTGCCGTCTTCTTCGCCGGGTATGAATGCGAACAGCTGGTCCTTGTTCGTCTCGTTGAGGTCACCCACGCTCATTTCGTTGCTCAGAGCCTGCAGGTAGCGGTTGTTCGCACGTCCGTAGTTGCGCAGGCGGTACATCAGGCCGGCTTTGATGCCGATGGTCTCGGCATTGGCTATGGCGGCATTGAGGGCAACGTTGTTTGCTATGCTCGGGTTGGCGGTGTAGTCGGCGAGCGCTGTTTCGATGGAAGCCAGTCCGTCTTCGGTCAGCTGGCCTACGCAGCCGTTGGCCGGTATTTCCTTGATGGCATTGACCTTGCGTTCGGCAATGCTCTTCGTCAGCGCGTTGGCGACGGCGTTGTCTGTATCGGCGCAATAGCTGTAAACGCTGTCCGTAATCTGTTCTATGCTCAGGCTCTTGTACACTCCGCAGTAGCCCTTGCCGTAGGTGGCTTCTTCATAGAGGAAGGCCAGCTTGTTGTCGTGCTGCCAGGACATTGTGGAGTAGGCTGCGTCGAGTGCGGTCACCTGATAGGCACCGTCCCAATCCGCTGCGAAGTTCTCAACCGTTCCGTAGTCTTCGTAACCATTCAGTTCCTTGAAGTTGATGCCCACGTGTGAGCGGCTGGGGCCGAACGGGATGCTCTGGAGGGCCAGATACATCTTCTCGCCGGTAGCCTTCTTTTCGACGGGAAGTACCATGATTTCGCCGTTGCAGGCATTGCTGGACGCCTGTACGAGCGTACTCTTGGTGCAGTTGCCCCAAGTGCCTTCTGCCTTGGCAATGTCCGTGTAGTTGAAAATGTTGTACCAGCGTCCTCCGCCCACGCGCGAGCTGCATATCACGCTTCCGTCGGGCAGTTCTTCGGCTTTCGGCTCGTCTGCGCTGGCCGGTACGGGCGGTGTCATGGGGTCTCCCAGTATGGCCCAGTTCTGTCCGAAGTCGTCGGAGTACATCACCCAGTTGGAGATGTTGCCTGCGGCAATGTTACGGCCGCTCATGACGGCGTAGAGACGGTAATATTCGCCCACCTTGACACGTGAACTCTGTACGATGCGGCCGGAGCCGAAGAACATGGAGTCGATGTATCCGTAGGGTACGGTTCCGTCGAAGAGAGAGTAGATTTGTTCGGTGATGTCTTCGAACTTGGTCCAGGTGTTGCCGCCGTCTTCACTGTACCAGCGTGCCACGGCGTTGGGGGTCTGGCGTGTGGCCGAGAAGAAAGGTGTGCGTCCGCATACGCTCAACATCAGCACGCGCGAACTTTCGCTGTCGCCCACGATGGCTGCGTCGCCGAAGCCGCAGTCGCGGTTCTCGTTGGCAGTTGCCAGTGTGCCCTGTCCGTCGCCCTGTGTTACGGCGTTGCCGTTGGCGTCGCGGCAGAGGTCGGGTTCTGTCCATGTAGCTCCGTTGTCGTCCGATACGGAGATGTGGAGGTCGATGCGTCCGTTGCCGATGTCACCTCCGCAATAGCGGTAGTCGTTGATGGCAATGAGTCGTCCTGTCGTGCCCACGGTGGCTATGGCCGGAATACGGTAGACTATGTTGTGGTCGCGGTCACCGCCGTAGTTGAAGATAATCGTCTTGCTCTTGTCCAGCCCTTCGACAAAGCGGCGGATGGTCACGTTGAAGTTGTTCAGCGTGACGTCCGTGTTCGTACCCGTCATGGCGAAGGTGGCCGTGTTTTCCATGAGCCCGTTCACGGTGATGTTCTTCCATTCGGAGTTGGTGCTCGTCACGGTCTCTTCGTTGGCCGGCGTGATGCTGATGGTCGCGGCGGCATTGGCGGCGGCAAAGTCGAAGGTGTAGCCGGCAACGGTGTATTGTGTGCCGGTCTGGAATATATAGGTGCAGTTTCCTGACCGTCCCGAAGCAATCATGAACTCTTCACCTGCTTTCTTCATGTTGTTGGCATCACCTGAAGATATGGTGAATTCCGGTGTGCCTTTGTAGGTCCATGTCGCGAAGTAGTTGGCCGAGGCCGTCGAACCTTCAGCCATGAAGCCTTCGCTCTTGACCACGGGAATGGTGGTTTCGGCAAAGCGTATGGCCACGGTCGAACCGGCGTCCTGTCCTTCGGCCCAGAAAGCGAGGTCGCCACGGCTGGCGAAGTTGTTCATGGCATAGTTCGTGCCGTGCAGGAAGATGAACTGGCCTTCCACGTCTTCAAAACTGATTTTGTCCGAAGCCCTGAAGTCCCAGCGGTCCACGTAGCCGGCGGGCAGGGCGTCCGGGTCCTGCAGGGTGGGGTAGGTGGAGCCGCCCGTTCCCCCAACGCCGGCGATGGCATTCATTGTGGTGCCCGAAGCCAGCACCTTGCCGGCGCCGGCAGCCTTGTTGTAGATGCGGTATCCGTTTTCATCATCACCTGCGAAGCACCACAGGTCCTTGTCCTCGAGTTCCGTATATACGCGGCTCAGTGTGATGCGGTCCGCTTCGCCGTTGTCCGAGATGAACTGGCCGGCGGTGCCGATCTGCAGGGTGTACCAGACTGTTTTAGGTGCGAATTGTCCGTCTGTGACGGTGGTCGGGATGAATACCCGGCTGTCTTCTTCCACGCGGGATACGGTTACGGTGAAGTCTTTGGTGACAGCCGCCTTGTTGGCATTGTCCGAAACCGTGAAAGCCGTGCTCCGGGTGGAAAGTCCGCTGACGGTCACCGTCTGCTCTGCCGATGCCGAGCTGACGACGGCAGTTCCGCCGGCGGGAGTCACGGTGCAATTCACCGCGGCGTCGCTACCCGCGAATTTGAAGGAGTAACCTTCGATGATGTAACCCGAGGGAACGGCCAGGGTATAAGTGGAACTATTGGCCGTACCCGTATAGAGTTCGAGGTTGCTCCCGCTGTTGCTTTGTTTCATGTTGTTGGTTGTGCCGCAACTGAGCGTGAGGGCCGGTGTTCCTGTCGCCGTCCATTCCGACCGGAAGTTACCGCTTCCGGCGGTGAAAGAGCCGTGGTCATTATCCACCGAGATGACGATTTTCTCGTCAGCTGCTCCTCCTTCTTCGGCAGTGGCTGCCGAACCGTTCGTGAATGCCATGCCGAGGCACAGCATTGAGAGAAGTAGTTGTTTTGTTCTCATAATAATAGATTAAAAAAATAGTTGTTTGGGGCAAAAATAAGAAAAAAAGGCGAGATACCCCTATTCTTCTTTGTTAAAGTCTGTGACAGACCGGGAAAGGGTATCCCGTGAGGGCTGTATGTGTCGTGCGGGTGTCTCCGCCTCCGGAACGGCCGGCGTTTGTTCCTGTGCGTCTGCCCGCCGTTCCCGTTATCGGTTCTTTTTTTTAGTGTAAAATGAGGAAAAATACTGTCACGGGTTCCTTTTATTGGGCAGTTTTGTTGTTTTAGTGTTAATTAAATGTTAAATCGGGGGGGGTAAATTGTTCTATTATGTAAAAATTATACATTTGCAGCACGTCTAAGGTATTTTTCACCTTCAGACCGGTGATGAAAGAACAAATGTATTTACTTTAACTATTCAGCACAATGAAAAAAGTATTCATGTTGTCCCTCCTTTCCCTCATGATGGGAACGGCTTGGGCGCAAAATGCGGGTGTAAATCTCGACAAATGGTATTTTGGTGTGGGCGGAGGCTTTCATACCTCGTTCATGAGGTACTCCGACCTGAACGAAGACTTCTTCCCCACCAAGAAGAACCTGAACAGCGGCGTGGTTTCGCTGTTCGTACAGCGTGAGTTCGGCAAGGAACATAACTTTGCCGTCCGTCCGGAACTGGCCTACCTGAAGCGTGGCGGCAGCCTGACCGAAATCGGAAGCGGTCTGGAAGGATTCTATGAGGAAGAAGGTGTGAAGGACATCCGTTACCGGCTGAAGTCACACTACCTTGACATCCGCGTGCCCCTCATCTACCAGTTCGGCAAGGCATCTTCCGCTCTCCGTCCCTATGTCTATGTCGCTCCCGTCTTCGGCTTCTCGCTCGGCGGCAGCATCTCGATGGAACAACAGTCCTACCTTTTCGAAGAAAATGACGCAGAGGAACTCGTATCGCGCGGCGACGAGGTTTATACCTACGAAGGCGTGCACATGGACCTGTCCAAGTCGAACATGAGTTCCTTCTACTTCGCCGCTGCCGTGGGCGCGGGTGTCAAGTGGCAGTTCAACGTCGGCCGCCATACGTGCTTCCTCGGTGCGGAAGCCATGTACGAGCACGGCATCACCGATACTTACGGCGACGACAATACGGCCAAGTACAAGTATGTGATTGAAGGACTTGGCGACAAGGTGGAAGGCACGCGCAAGTTCAGCGGTGTGGAGGTGAAGGTGACGCTCGGCATCCCCTTCAGCGTGTTCACCAAGGCCGCCCCGGCACCTGTGGTCGTTCCCGTGCGCGAACCGGAGCCCGAACCCGTGGTCGAGGAGCCCGTGGTCGAAGAGAAACCCTGTTACAGCCTTGAGGAAATCAACGACCTGATGGCACGTGGCGAGCGCGTGGAGGGCAAGACCATCTGCGCCATCGACGATGCCATCAATTTCGAGTTCGGAAAGAGCACCATCAATCCCCGCTCCTACGGCTATCTTGACCGTCTGGCCACCACGCTCAAGCGTGTCAATACGCGCATCATGGTGAAAGGCCACACCGACAACGTGGGTTCGGAAGAGTTCAACCTGAATCTTTCCAAGGAGCGCGCCATGGCCGTTGTGGACTACCTGGTCAAGAAAGGTGTTTCGCGGGCCAATCTTGCCTATGACTATTATGGCATGTCCCGTCCGCTCATGTCCAATGACACGGAAGAGGGCCGCTCCATGAACCGTCGTGTGGAATTTGAGATTATGAAGTAATTAAAAAGAATTGGAAATGAAAAAGACAAACATTATCTTCAAGAGTTTAGGGATAGCGGCTTTCGCGCTCTCCGCACTCACCTTCTCCTCCTGTCTGGGCGACGGAGACGACACCATTATCCTGGAGGAAAATCATACTCCTTTGATTGACAATTTGTTCACTATCGGAGGAGCTGAATTTCAGAAAGGCGAAATGCCTCCTTCGACGACCGACGACATCATTGGAACTGTTTCGGGCAATACGCAAGCCCTTGCAGGAGGTATGAACTTCGTGACAATCACTTCACCCACGCCTTATGACAAGTTTTATGTCGGCGTAAGAGGCAAGGGCGGATATTGGGTCGTGCCTGCAGAGGGGGCGTACAATAGTGGTACAGGGCTTTACACCTATAAAATCCCTGTGATGTATAGTGAGGGATATAATGAGAACATCGACATGGTAATCCGTGGCGTTAAAAAAGGTTCCGGTGAAGTCTCCCAGCCGGGAGAGATACACGTAGAACACGTGGATAGCCGTTCAGGTGATTTGAATGTGAACCTTACGTTCGATAACGAGAAAGATGTGGACCTTCATTTGATAACTCCGAGCGGGAAGCATATATATTATGGTAACAGAGGAGAATTTTCAACGGATGAGAACGGAAATCGTGTCCAGGTATATGGCCTTGACCATGATTCCAATGCCGGATGTACCATAGACAGACTCAACAATGAGAATATATTCTTGCCCGCAGATATGATTGAACCCGGCACTTACACGGTCGGGGTCGCTCTTTACTCGAATTGCACGCCGCATTCGGAGCCTACAAGTTGGTCGGTAGCGGTACGTTACCGTGGTGCGCTGGTAGCCAATGAACTGACAAACTATGCTAATCCTGCATCAGGTACTTATACCGCCAATGCCTCGTCGCAAGGAAACAATTATGTGCCTGTCGTGAAATTCACCCTCACGGCTGCTCAGGCTGCAAGTAAGAAAGCACGTGCCGCACAACGCGGACTCCGTCCTATTCCTGCGACGGATATGGACATAGTGAAGATGGAACAGGCCCGTCTTGACGGTTTGTCCGACTAAGATGAACCGGAATTATTTTATTCCTTATAAACAGGGGGACGATAAAGGGACTTTCTTTATCGTCCCCCTTGTTTTTGGCGCGGATAAAGGCTTCAGCTTCCTCCCGACATTAACATTTTTAACTTTTACGGGTGCGAAAGGTGCGCGTTCCCCGCTCTTGTTTTTCGCTACATGCAGGGGTAGAATCGCCTACATGGCATCTGCGGAAAACTACAAGTCATCTAAAAAATCCCGTCACAGGGACAGTTTCTCCCTGAAACGGGCTTACGGGCACGAAAAAAGGGACGGTTTCACACCGTCCCCGCACTTCAGCAATGCAAATATACTACATTTTTCCGCCAAAAGCAAATTGTGTTAAAATGCCAGGCCGCTCCGGCGGCGGGATAATGCACTTATCGGCAAGTATGTCCGGTTAGAAATGCACCACGCACTCCGCCACGAATTTGTTTCGTTCCGATACTTTAGGCGTCGCGCCTTTGCGGTAGAAGTATTGTTCGTAGTTGAGGCGCAGGTCTACTTGTGCCGGCCCTTTGCCGAGGCTCAGCGTCGTGCCTCCCGTCAGCCGGTGGCGCTCGGGGTCGTCAAGTGTCAGGCGTCCGCCGGCATCGGTGTTTCCCCTGCTGTGGTCCGACATGTAATCGTAACGTCCGAGCAGCGACAAGGCCGTCAGCGCCTTCCGGGGTGTCAGGCGATAGGCTATGAAGGCGTCGAATGCGTTCACGGGCCGGAACGCGCCGTGCGCATAATGCTTGCGCAGGTATTCGGCCTCGATGTGCCAATGCGCGTCCTGCCAATAGGCACCGGCGTCGTACATGATGACGCCGGTCTGTCCGCAGGTGGCTTTTTGCAGGCTGAGCGTGATGTTCGCGCGGCGGGCAATCTGTGTCTGCGCCTTCAGGGAGAAATTGTAGCCGGATGTCCAGTAGTCCTTCTGTTGTGTCAGTCCCGAACCGCTGAATATGCCGCCCTCCAGCGTGACGGGTGTCCGGTGTCCGCCGGTCCACGATGCCGCGACGCCCACATCGCGGACATCGCCCACCTGTTTGGCTATGAACGAGCGGTTGGCAAAGTATTGCAGGTGAGGGGAGCGGTGGGCGTCTATCGTAAACGGGACGCGCATCTGTCCGGCGGTGATTTTCAGCGACCGGGCTGCCCGCATGTTGGCGTAGGCATCGAGCATACGGATGTTTCCCTCGTCGGACAGGTCGATTTCGGCCTTGAATCCGACGGTCGGGATGATGAATCCCTCTGCGCTCAGCCGCGCGTTCCTGACTTCGAACCGCCCTTTGTCGGTTTCGGGCTGGTATTCGTATTTGGCTCTGACGGTGGCGTGTACTTCGGAGATGAAGTCGGTCGGGCCGGTTACGTTCTTTGTTTCCTGTGCCTGCGCGCCGGGTACGGACATGGCGGTGGCTGCCGCCAGCAGGACTGTCGGTCTGATGAGTCTCATGTACGTGGTGTTTCTTTTATGAGAATCAGTCCCTTCCGTCTTCGGTGGAATGTGTGGGAACGGGGGTCGGGTCGGCCCCGGTGCGGGTGCGGAAGCCGGAGTCGCGTAGCTTGGCGTAAGCGCGCAGGTACTTGCGTATGGCCGAGACCATCTCTTGCGTTTCCTGCAGGATATTGACGTAGACGAACAATACCGTCATGGATGCCGGGTCGCCGTCGTGCAGGTGGTTCTGTATGCGGTGGTATGCTCCGGAGACGGTGTCCTTGATGCTTTCGCACCGGCGGCGGAGCATTCTGACGCTTTCGGTGTCGCCGCTGTGCATGACGGCCGTCACTTCGTCGAAGAGTGCGCCGACGCAGGCGCGCAGGGAGTGGTATTCGTCCGTGTAACGCCCGGGCAGGGGCAGGAAGTTGTTTTCCACATGCTCCTTGCATACCTCGTCGATGCGGCGCAGGTTGTAGAGCATGGACATGCAGAGGTTGTTGCTCAGGTAGAACCAGGGACTTTTCTCTATGGCCGTCTCGTGCGGCAGGTGGCGCAGGCAGAGCGTCTCCTTGCGCCGGGCGCTTTTCAGCAGGTTCTTTTGCTGCGCCAGCGCGGTTTCGCTCTTTCGCAGCGCACCCGGGTTCTCCGAGATGAAGGCTGCTGTGATGTTGCGGTAGCTCTGTCCCGCGAAAGAGAGGAACGCTTCCTGCTGTTCGGTAATGTAGAGCATCAGCAATGGCCAGGTACGGTTTTTGTCCTCGGTGGTGATGATGGTCTGGAAGAGGGTGTCGCCGCCTTCCTCGTCCTGTTTTTTCCCGAAGCGCCGGTTGCTGTGCACAATCAGGACGACGGTCAGCACGCCTAAGGCGAACATGGCGTAATGGCCGCCCCAATACATCACGGCCACGATACATCCCGCGCCGATAAAGGCGGCCGCGGCCGTGATGAACCAGCCTCCGATGACCGAGATGACGCCCGTGATGCGGAACACGGCGCTCTCGCGACCCCAAGCGCGGTCGGCCAGCGACGTTCCCATGGCCACCATGAACGTGACAAACGTGGTGGAAAGCGGAAGCTTCAGCGAGGTGCCGAGGGCAATCAGCATACCGGCCAGTACAAGGTTCACCGAACCGCGGATGAGGTCGAACGACGCGCCCGGCTCCATGATGCTTTCTTCGGTGTCGAACCTTCCGTTCACCCAGCGCCGCACCCGTGCCGGGGTGACGCGCCCGGCCCATGCCAGTCCCGAGAGCGTCCATCTGACCAGGCGGCGCGCAATCCGCGAGGAGCCGAACATTTCGTCGCCTCCCTGCTGGCTGCCCAGCCCGATTTCGGTCTTCGACACGTTGTGCGCCTTTTTCGACGTGGCGAGCGCCACCACCATGATGCCGCCCGCGGCGATGAGGAAGCCTACCGGCGTGTCGGCGGGCCCGTTGAGCGAGCCCATCAGGAATCCGTGGGCATCCCCGCCGCCGTTGGCCGCGAAGTCCCGGTACGCGGAAAGCCCGCTCAGCGGCACACCTATGAAGTTCACGAGGTCGTTCCCCGCGAAAGCCATCGCCAGCGCGAACGTCCCCATCAGCACGACGACCTTCAGCACGTTCACCCGCAGGAAGTGCAGTAGTTGCATGAGGACGGTGAAGCCTGCAAGGCTGCCGATGATGATGGACGTGGTATGTGTGTGAATCCACATCTTCACCTCGGGGGTCATGAATGTCAGGTTCTTCGTGCCTTTAATCAGCAAAAAGTAAAGGATGGCCGTGGCGCACACACCGCCGTACAGGCCGATTTTCCAGGTCAGTCGGCTGCGGAAATTGAACGAGAAGATAAGGCGCGAAAGGAACTGCACCACGATGCCGAAGAAGAACGCAATCGCTACCGAAAGGAAGATGCCGAGGATTATCGTGAGGGCTTTTTCAGTGTTGAGCAGTTCGCTGAGTCCCGGTCCGGCATCGCCCGCCGTCTTGATGACGGCCACGACGAACGTGGCGCCGAGCAGTTCGAACACCATCGAGACTGTCGTCGATGTAGGCAGGCCGAGTGTGTTGAAGATGTCGAGTATGATGATGTCTGCCACCATTACCGCCATGAATATGCACGTCAGCTCGTAGAATGAGAAATGCTCCGGCCGGAATATGCCGTGGCGGGCGATGTCCATCATGCCGTTGCTCATGGCGGCGCCGAGGAATACGCCGACGGAGGCCACTGCAAGGATGCGCTTGAAGGATGCTGCTTTCGTCCCGATGGCCGAATTCAGGAAATTGACCGCGTCATTGCTCACGCCAACAGACAGGTCGAAGACGGCCAGCAGCAGCATGAACAGAACGACGCAAAGAAAAACGGTTTCCATGTCTTTACAATGATTTATTGGGTTTCTTTTCCGATGCAAAGGAATCGGGAAAAGGTTACATAAATGTTGCAAAAAGTTGAACCGTTCGTAAAATATGCTGCGCGGAAAGCCGGTTACGCACATCTTTCCGCCCGTGAAAAACAAGAAGAACCGTTGTCCGCGTCTGCTGGCCGGTTTACCGTGAATCGGTCGCCAGGGTAATGGTAAATTCCAGACCGCCGCCGTTCCGGTTGCGCGCGGTGATGTTTCCTCCGTGCAGCATGATGGCGTTTTTCACGATGGCCAGTCCCAGCCCCGTGCCGCCGGCTGCGCGTGAACGGCCCTTGTCGATGCGGTAGAAGCGCTCGAACAGCCGTGGCAGGTGCTCCGCCGGCACGCCGCAGCCGTTGTCGGCGACGGAGAGTGTGATGGTGTCTCCCGTGACGGACGCAGGCCCGACGGAAATGCGGTTGCCGCCGCTGTATATGATGGCATTGTCGAGCAGGTTGTTGAAAACGGAGAGCAGGAGCGTCTGGTTGCCGTTCATGTGGATAGGTCCGGCGATGTCGCAGGTGATGTCGATGCCGCTTTTTTCGGCCCGCGGCCGTTTGTCCGCCACGCACTCGGCAATGATGTCCGCCAAGTCGATGCGTTCCTTGGTGATGGCTGTTCCTCCGTCGTCCATGCGGGTGATGAGGGATACGTCTGCGAGCAGGCTTTTCAGTCTTTCGCAGTGCGAGATGCTGCGTGCGAGGAAGTCCATGCGGCGTCCGGCATCCATTCCGGGGTGGTTGATGAGCGTTTCGAGGCAGACCTGGATGGAAGCCACCGGGGTTTTCAGCTCATGATTGATGTTGTTGGTCAGTTGTTTCTTGATGCGTTCCTTTTCCCGCTGTTCGTGCAGCGCGGCGCGGTGTTCGCGGTCACGGTCCGCGTTGGCCTGCTGCAGTCCTGCATACAGGCGGACGATGTGCCTCGATATGCGTCCCAGTTCGTCGTCGGGAAAGGGCTCGACATCCGATATGCGGTCGCCCCTTTCGGCCTTTTCCGCAAAGCGGTCCAGGCGGATGATGTGCTGTCCGACGCGCCTGGTGGCAAAATACCCGAGGACGCACATGACCAGCGTGACGACTCCCATCATCCACAAGAAGCCATAGTCGGCGCGGAGCAGGGATACGAGCGTCAGGGTATAGGGTATGGCGGTGCGCACCACGTTTCCGCCGGCGTCGGACGTGGCCGAGTAGAAATAAGTCTCGCCTGTGCTTTCGCTATGGCGGTGTACGGCGAATCCCGAGCCTTTTGCCCGCGCTTCCCTTATCTCTACGCGGTTGCGGTGATTGGTGTGCGGGATGCTGTCAAGGATGTTGTCGTAGACAAGATAGCCCTGCTTGTCGAAAAGACTGATGCGCAGGTTGCCGAAAGGCGGGAACTCGTCGCGGCCGAGGTCCCTGATGTCCTTTCCCTCCCTGATTTGTGTCAGTATGAAGCGGTTGATGAGCTGCATCTGCAGGTTGAGCTCCGTTTGCTTGACTTCTTTTTCGCGGTGGTACTGGAAAAATATGAAACTTCCTACCAGCAGCAGGGAGTAGCCCAGCAGCCAGAGGAACAGCCGTACCGGATAGGTAATCTTTTTATTCAGTGAAGAAACCGTAACCATAGCCCGAGCGTGTGATGATGTGCTTGCCGTATCGTCCGAGCTTCTGCCGGATGCGTGTGATATTGACGTCGATGACGCGGTCCAGCACCACGACGTCATCGTCCCAGATGTCGTGGAGCAGGGCTTCGCGTGAGAATATCCGTCCGGGGTGGGAGAGGAGTTTGCTCAGTATTTCGAATTCCTTGCGCGGCATTCTCACTTCCTTTCCATCGACGGTGCAACTCTTGCGCGAGGGGATAATCACCAGTCCCTCGTAGGCGATGCGCTCTTCGTCGCTTACGGGTGCGGCCGTCGCAGGCGCGGTGCGTCGCAGCACGGTCCGGATGCGTGCCAGCATGGTCTTGAGCGAATAAGGCTTCGTGATGTAATCGTCTGCCCCGAGGTCCAGTCCGCGGACCATGTCGTCCTCTGTGTCCCTGGCCGTGCAGAAAATGAGGGGGATGTCGCAGGTGGCGGGGTTGCCCTTCAGGATGGCCGCGAGTTGCAGCCCCGAGATTTCTCCCATCATGATGTCGAGCAGAATCAGGTCGTATCCGGAGAGGTTGTACGTCAGTGCCTGTTCCGCGCTGTGTGCGGTGTCGGCGGTGTAACCTTCGGCTTCGAGGTTGAAGCGCAGGGCCTCGCAGAGTGTTTCCTCGTCATCGACTATGAGTATGCGTCTTGCGGAAGTTTTCATGTCGCAAAAATACGAAACATTATGCTTACGCCGTTTTTGTGTGCACGAAGTTTAATAAAAGTTTAACACCGTCTGTCCGCTCCGGCGCGTGGTCCGGCCGGCCGGTTCGGCATCCGTTCCGTCCGCACGGTTCGACAGTCCCGTCCTTATGCAGGAAGAGCCGTCCCGACAAGCAGGACGGCTCTTCTTTTATTTTTTTCAGCGAGCCTTTGTCAAGGCTTCCGTTTTTCCGGAATTATTCGCCGAGCGTGCAGATGCTGACGCGGTTCCAGTCGGGCTCCTCGAACATGTTGCCTACGCCTTGGCCTTCGGCCGTGATGCGGCTGGCGGCAATCTTGTACTTGTTCACGAGGATGCTCTTGACGGCTTCTGCACGGGCCTTTGCGATGCGTGTGTTGATTTCGATGCTGCCTTCGGGAGAAGCATAACCCTTGATGGAAACCTTGGCCTTCTTGTGGTTCTTCATGTAAGTGGCGATGCGCTCAACGTTGGGGAGCTGCGAAGCGTCTACCACGCTCTTGCCCTGACGGAAGGTCACGTAAGATTCGAGCGTCTTCGTTTCCTTGGTGTTTACAACCTGCTGAACGGCCGGCTTCTTGTTGCGTGCGTCGTTGAGTTCCTGCTGCAACTGACGGAGCTGTGCGTCCTTGGCGCTGATGGCCTTGTCCTTGTCGCTCACCTGTCCGCGGAGGTCGTTGATTTTGGCGTTCAGGCCGTCCACTTCAGCTTGGTCGTAAGGACGTACCACCGTGAAGTGGTGTGCGCCGTTGCTGCTCTTGAAGTGGTAAGTTACGCCTGCGGTGAGTTCCAGTGCGGAAGAGTTGATGTTCATCTGAGCCTTGTCTACGGCAGGAGCATCCCAGTCCCAAGCCATTGCGGGGCGCAGAGATACGGTCCAAGCCTTGCTTTCGCCAAGGTTGAAGTTGAAGTTCAGACCCACCTTGCTTGTGGCGGAGTTGAAGCCACCGTCACCGAAGTAGTGGTTGATACCGATACCGGCCATGGCTTCTACCTCGAAGAAGCGGGGAGTTCCGGTGTAGCCGAAGAAGAGGTTGGAGAGGTTGCCCTTACCGAAGAAAGTGGTGTTCACGTTGTCCACTACGGTATATGAGCCTTCAGCGCCCTTGCTGCCGCAGATGCCGAGCGTGTTGAAGCCGGCAACGCTCTGTACGCCTACGCTGAATACCGGGGTGATGCCTTTGGTCAGTTCGAGACCGGCAACGCCGCGTGCGTCACTGAAGACCGAGTGATGGGTGGTGGGGGCAACAGCGCCACCGATGACACCCAGCGACCAGTTGTCGAAGAACTTGTGACCTTCATAACCCTGTGCGCTTGCGGAGAGACCGGCTACACCCAACATTAAGATAGTAAAAAGTTTTTTCATAAACAGTTAAATTAATTTAGTTAATAATGTTTTGAACTACCCATGCAGGCTAAAATGCCTTTTAACGGGATTCTCGGGTGCAAAGATACATATCTTTATTGATAATCAAAGCAACCGTTTGATAAATTAGATTTTATAACGTAATAAAAGACGAAAGAATGGCATAGTCTTGCAAGTTTCGTTTCAAAAAGCTAAATTTGTACGCGTAAGTGCCAACCGGAGATGACATTCCGGCCGGCAGTTCCCTGTAAAATCATTCTATAATACAAACTAAATACACATCGTTATGGCTAACGCAAACAATGACAACCAACTCAAGATTGAACTTTCGCCCGAAGTGGCCGAAGGTATTTATGCCAACCTGGCTATCATCACGCACTCCAGCGCAGAAGTGGTGCTGGACTTCATCCGCGTGTTGCCGGGTGTCCCCAAGGCCAACGTGAAGAGCCGCATCGTTCTCGCTCCCGAGCACGCCAAGCGTCTCTTGTTCGCCCTCCAGGACAACGTGGCCAAGTATGAGAAGGCCTTCGGCCCGATCAACCTGCCCGGGAACGAGCCGCAGGGCGGACGTACCGCCACTCCGTTCGGCGCACCCGAGGGCAACGCATAAGCCGGAAAGGCCCGACGACATCCGGCAGGCGGATACTTGCGAAAATGTCAAGTAACGCGGTCTGCGGGACGGTCGTTGTTTTAACACAATTTGCTTTTGGCGGAAAAATATAGTATATTTGTATGACAGAAGCAGGGGACGGATTCTTCCGTCCCCTTTTTTGTGTCTGCAGGCCGGGTTTTCCGTGTTTTTTGTCCGCGGGAAAGGTTTTCGCAGATGGCATGTAGTGTGTTTTACATGCCATGTAGTATTTTTCAGCCCCGTCCTGTGTTCCGGAAAGTGGCTTTTGCCACGTCGTTCCCGCGCGTCGGAAGTTAAAAATGTTAATTCCGTCCGGCCGTCATGCCCGCGTGATACGCGCCAGATAGTCGTAGTGGTTGCCCTCGCAGAGCAATTCGGCGCGGAAGCCCGCCCGGGCGGCGCTGCGTGCCAGGGTGGCGAAGTCTATGTAGAGCCAGTCGAAGCGCGGTCCTTTCACCTTGCCGTAGACCATGCGGAAATCGACTTCGCCATAGTACCTTCCGTCCTGTTCGGGCGTGAAATTCCCGTCTTCGTCCTCGAATACGTAGCGCAGGTCCGAGGAGTCGGCCAGCACCTGTCCGCCGTCGGCCAGCACCCGGTCGATGCGCTCGAAGAACAGGGGCAGGCGGTCGAGCCGGCCGCAGACGCCCATGCCGTTCATGAGCAGCAGCACTGTGTCGAACGGGCCTCCGCAATCGTCGTCGAAGAAGTCGCACGCCCGGGCGTCGTTTACGCCGCGCCGCCGCATGGTATCGACCGACAGCGGCGAGACGTCGATGGCCGTGACCGGCAATCCGCGGTCCTGGAGTACAAGGGCGTGGCAGCCTGTCCCCGCGCCTACGTCCAGCACCCTGCCGCGGCAGTGGCGCAGGGCCGTGCGCTCCAAAGCGTTCATGTCGCTTTCCGTGCGGAAGAGCATGGGGACGGGCATTTCGTCGTCGTCGAACAGTGACGAGCATACCCGCAATGTGCCGGCACGGCCCTGTTCAAAATAGTCCCTGACGGCTTGCCCCATCGGGTCTTTCTTTTCATCCAAAATCATATCCTGCCGTTTTTTTCTTTTGATTACCCGGAAACGTTCTTTGCTCCGAGCCGGAAACGGACGGCCCCGGAGGATTATCCGCGTCGAGGCCGATAACCGCTCCGGGGCCGGGCTTATGTGTTCGTTGGTGCCCGTAAGGTTATACCAAGTGTGCGATGAGTTCCTCGCGGTCGCCGTGCAGCAGGTCGATGACGGGAATCTCGACCATTGTGTAGCATCCCGGCTGCTGGCGCATGGTGGCACGTGCGGCGCATACCAGCACCTGTCCCGTGAGTGCCGGGTTGTTGATGTGCATGTTGAACTCGAAGAGTTGGTTCTGTGTCTTGCCGCTCACGCCCTTGCGGGTCAGGTTCACGCCGTGTCCCATGTCGATGACATCGTCCACGCAGGGCACCTGGATGACGTGCGTCTCGTCGTTGGCGAAATAGGCATCGGCCTTGATGGCTGCGGCTACGGTGGCGAAGTCATGCCCCTCTTCCACCTCGATATAGACCATGCGGCGGTGTATGCCCGTCCCGGTCGGTATGGTCATGGAGAGGGCCGCCTTTACGCCCGGTATGGCCTTGACTGCTACGGTATGGCCCATTGACATGCCCGGACCGAAGTTGGTGTAGGTGATGCCTTTTGGTGCGATGGCCTGCAGCAAGGTGCGCACGACCGAGTCGCTTCCCGGGTCCCAGCCCGCGGAAATGATGCTTACCGCGCCGGCCGCTTTCGCGCTCTCGCCGAGGGAGCGGCGCAGGGCCGTGATTTGCGTGTGGATGTCGAAACTGTCCACGGTGTTGATGCCGAGTGCGAGGATGTCTTTGGCATAGGTCTCGACGCTGCGTGTCGGGGTGGCGAGTATGGCCACGTCCACGTCGCCGAGTTCGCGTATGTCTTTCACCACCTTGTAGGCGGCCAGTTCTGCCGGACAGTTTTCCGCGCCTTTGCGGCGCACGATGCCCGCAACTTCAAAGTCGGGGGCGGCTTCGAGCGCCTGGAGCGTGTAGTGGCCGATGTTGCCGTATCCCACGACTGCTGCTCTGATCTTTTTCATTTGTGCTTACTTTTAGTGTTGTTTGAATACGGCTGCAAATTTAGTAATAATATTGTAGGAAATAAAAAGTGGCGGGAAACATTTTGTTGCTTCCCCACCACTTTTATTGGAATTAAGAAGATTTTCGTATTACTTCTTTATCATCTTGTAAACTTTGTTCCCTTTCTTGACAATGTACATGCCTGCGGGCAGGTTGTCGGTGGAAGTGCCTGCGGAAACGCCCTGCAGGTTGTAGACCGCCGTGGGAGCGTTTGCGTTGCCGGTCGCGCTCTTGATGGAGGTCACGGTAACGTCGCTGATGCCGGAGTAAACGTATTTTTCGAATAAGGAATATTGGCCGGGCAGGGGCTCTTCGGTTTCTTCGTTCCAGTCTTGTGTAAAGGCTTCGACAACGCGTTCAAGCAGGGCGCCCGTCTCGTCGTCGTAGCTGCAGTTTGCGCGCTGGCCTTCTACGAGTTCGAACTCGCCGGTGCCTTCGTCGCTGTAGGCTTCGTCAAGGACGATGTTGCCCAAGGCATCCACGCCGAATTTGGTAAGGTAGAAAATGTATTCTTCGCCTTCATCATCGAAGTACTCGTCCTTCCGGAGCGTGTAGCTGCCGTAGGCGTCGGTCTCGTTATAGGTGTTCACAACCTTTCCGGGCTCGTCTGCGAACGTTTCGGTGTAGACATAGTCGGCCTTGCCTGCCGTGTACTGCACTTCGGCGCTGCTGACAAGAATTTCTTCCTCGCCATCGACTTCGTAGATGTTGGCTTTCTTGATGCGGTTGTTGCCATAGAGCAGTTCGGCAAAGTTTTCGCAGATGATTTGCCCGTCGGTGTTTTCCCACTCGATGTCTTTCAGAATTTCGGGATCGCCCAGCAGGATTTGGTTTTCATCGTCATAGCCGGCCATATGGCGGATGGCGATGCTCGAAGCCTGGCCGGAAACCTCGTCATAAGTGATGTCGGTGCGCATGGTCACACCCCAGGAGTCGGTATAAGAGAAGTAGGCGGTTCTTTCCACCGAAGTCACGCGGCCCTGTGCGTCGCGCGTGATGATACGCTTCTGGGACTGCTTGCTGCCGTCGGCCCAGTCGCTTTGGACGTCGTCCCAAATGTATTCCATCTTGGAGGTCTGGATGTTTGCCACGACACCGTCGTAGGTGTAGGTGGTCTTTTCGGACTGCGTCCATATGTCCGGTTCGTCCTCGGTGCCGTATTCCACGACCTTGCTCGTCACGAAGTTGTTGTCGTTATAGACATAGGAGTTGCGGGTAAGGTCTCCGGCTTCATTGATGGTCTCGGACAGAAGGTTTCCCTTCTTGTCGTACGTCAGGTCTGTGCCGGCATAGAGTGTCCACTCGCCTTCTTCGTAGGTGTAGAAGTCTTCGTGTGCGGGTTTCCAGATGGACCGGGCGGCGGCAGCCTTCTTCTTGACGACGAAGGATTTGGAGAATTTGGAGGCTGATGGCTTCTGTGCAAGCGTGGTCTTGTGCGTCTTCTTCAGGTAATTGGCTTTCGCCGTCGAAACCTGTGCTGTGGCGGTGCTTGCGCAGAGTGCGAAAGCGGCAATTGCGTAGAATTTTCTCATAAGCGTTTTTGTTTATATATTATATATATTGTGTGTGCCGTTATGTTTATGGTGTATGTCCGTGGGTGTCCGGAAGCATGGCTTCGATGCGACGAAGACGTGCGAATATTGTGCAAAGGAAGTAAAAATATTATATAAGCGCGAAAAAGTCGGTTGCTTTTTTGCGCTTTTGTCTGCAAAAAAGCATTTTCCGCTGCAAAATGAAACAAAATGCGGTGCTTTTGTTGTCTTTGGCATCGTTGCGCTCGGTCGAGATAGGATGCGGTTCGGAAAAGTTCAGGCAAACTTGGCTTTTTACTTGTTTTTCGCTATCTTCGCACCGATTTCCGCGCGACGGCCGCGGATCTTTTTATGACTAATGCAGACAACAGATTGAACCAATGAGGAATTTTTACTTCTACCTATTGCTTTTCGCGCTCCTGTCGGCCATCCCGTCGGGTGCAAATGCCCGCCGGCTGACGCCGGATGAGGCGCGCCGGACCGCTGAGGCCTTTTACGCATCGCGTTTCAAGGCATCGCGCGCCTCGGCCATGCCGCCTGCGCTGACCTATGTGGAACCGGTGCGCTTGCGCTCGCTGGCTTTGCAACCTGTCTTTGCCTTCAATGCGGGCGAGAACGAGGGTTTCGTGCTCGTGTCGGCCGATGACCGTATGCGTCCCATAGCAGGTTATGCCCTTGAGGGCCGTTTCTCTTACGAAGATATGCCCGTGCAGTTGCGTGCCCTGCTGGACAGTTACGCCCGGCAGTATGACGCGCTGACGGCGGCCGGCGTCACGGTGAGCGATGTGGCTTCCGCATCCGCTTCGTCGCCTTATGCCTCTGAAAAAGCCCCTGCGCAGGCTGCCGGGTCGGTGGCTCCGCTTCTGCAGAACATCTGCTGGAGTCAGGACGAGCCGTTCAACCGCCTTTGTCCCATGGACAAGAACTACCCCAAGGAACGTACGCCGGCCGGGTGCGTGGCGGTGGCGGCGGCACAAATCATGAAGTATTACGGTTATCCGCAGCACGGTGTCGGTTCGCGCAGTTATAACACCGAGAGCCAGCGGATTCCTGTGAGCGCGGACTTTGCTTCGGCCACCTATGACTGGGCCGCGATGCTCCCCGACTATAACGGCGGCTACACCGAGGCGCAGGCCGATGCCGTGGCCGAACTGGTTTATCACGTGGCCGTGGGCTGTAAGATGGACTTCAATTATGAAGGCAGCGGCGCTACGGCACAGGAAATAGCCAAGGCCTTCACGCGCTATTTTTCCTATGATGAAAACATTGAATACGTGGACCGCACCCACTATGACGAGTCTGCGTGGGAGGCGCTGATGCGTGCCGAACTCGACGCAGGACGTCCCGTGCTGCAATTTGGCGAGGGAGAGGGCGGAGGCCATGCCTTCGTCTGCGACGGCTATGATGCCGACGGGCTTTTTCACTATAACTGGGGCTGGGGCGGCATGAGCGACGGCTATTATTGCTCTTCGGTGCTCGAACCCGAATACCTGGGCATCGGCAGCGGGCTGGGCGCATACAACCACCTGCAGTCCATGCTGACCAACATACAGCCGCCCAATCCCGCTTCGACGCACGTGGCCGGCTTGCATTTGGCCAAGAAACTCCAGATGCTGAACCCGACAACACAGCGTGACGCCGAGACGTCGGTGATAGCTTCTTTCTATAATTATGGCCTGCGTAACTTTACGGGAGAAGCCGCGTTGCAACTCTGCAATGCAGACGGAAGCGAAGTGGCGACGCTGGCAACTTTGCCGCTCAATAATATCCGTGAACTGCAGGGTGGAACAAAAGGGACGACCATCCGTTTCAGCGTTCCCGAAAGTGTGGCCCCGGGAACGTATCGCCTTTACCTTTCGCACAAGGAGCAGGGTGCGGTTGCCTACACCAAGATGCGCGCACCCGTGACGCAGGTCAATTATCTGCTGGTTACGGTCACGGACAACACTGTAAGCTATGCCGATCCCGACTATGCCGCACACCTTTCGCTTACGGCCAAGCCTGAAGTGGTGGGGCAGCTCTATCATGCCCGCCGGGCTACGTTCCGCGTCACGGTGAAGAATGACGGTGAGGAGTTTTATTCCTATCTGGGTGTGCTCATGCAGAAGAAAAGCACCGGAATAGAAAAAGAACGCCAGTATGTCGGGGTCATACTGACGCGTGTGCCCAAGGGTGTGACGCGGACCTTTACCTTTACCACGGACAGCGTAGAGGTGACATCCGGCGAATATGACATCGTGGCGGTATGTGACCATTCCAATTCGGCGAGCAACTATTTCGATGCCATCGGACCCGACGAACTGATGGTGACTGACGCGACCGTGAACCCCCGCCCGCTGTTGCCGCCTAACTTTACGCTGACGGAATCGCTGAAACTGGAGACTTCGGACGGTACGGGTGTCGTGTCGCCCAACCGTATGTTCTCCGTGCGCGCGCAGTTATATAATATGGGTGATTACGGCGACGGCTCTTTCGCGCTCATCTTCTTCAACCGTGCGGAGGAAATGATAGGAAATTCCAACATAATGCCGCTTTCGCTCGGCCGGCGCAAGAAGGGCGAACTCGTAATAACCCATAAGTTGAACGTACCTGCCGGCGAATATGCTGTGGTGCTGGCCTCGGTCCGTGACATGGAGGCTTCGGCGGTCGGTCCGAACACACTCAACGGTCTTACGTTTATGGTAGGCGAACCTACGGGTATAGATGAACTGGAGCGTGACGGGATTTCTGCCGGGGAACAGTGGTATGACCTTTCCGGTCGCCCCGTAATCCGTCCCGTTTCGGGCATTTACGTGTCGAAAACCGGGAAAAAGATTTTTGTGAAATAAGACACTCCATGCTTGACGCAGACTGACGCATCGGCGTGACGGTTTTCCCCGTTGCGCCGATGCTTTTCTTTTGTGCTTCCGGCCCGTTGGGGACTTGTACAGGTATGACGCGCATACACATATTACAATAAAGGAACACCATATTATATATAGGAATATCGTTTCTCTTTTCCGCTTTCCTTTAGACCGTTGTCCTGACGGCCGTCGGCTGTCAGGTGAAAACCGGGAAGAGGAAAATCGGAAGGGTGACGGGGACAGGGGAGTGTATGTCCGGATTTTGCTTGTGTAAATTACGTACATTGTCTGCAAAATAACGGCTTGAAAATCTTGCCTATCCCGATTTTTCTTTCTAACTTTGCAGCCCGAAAGGTGTAGTGTGCACCTATGAAACTTGAAAAATAGAAAAGAATAAATATATAACAAATTAAAAAAACAAACAAATGCCTACTATTCAACAATTAGTAAGAAAGGGCCGTTCGGTGGCAGCCGACAAGAGCAAGTCGCCGGCTTTGGATTCGTGCCCTCAGCGTCGTGGCGTGTGTGTCCGTGTGTACACCACCACGCCGAAGAAACCTAACTCTGCCATGCGTAAGGTGGCTCGTGTGCGTCTGACCAACTCGAAGGAAGTGAACTCCTATATTCCCGGAGAAGGCCATAACTTGCAGGAACACAGTATCGTGCTCGTTCGCGGTGGCCGTGTGAAAGACCTCCCGGGTGTGCGTTATCACATTGTGCGCGGTACGCTTGATACCGCCGGTGTGGCTAACCGTACGCAGCGTCGCTCCAAGTATGGTGCAAAGCGTCCCAAAGAAGCTAAGAAATAAATGAAAAACGAATTGGTTCGCAGGGGTTGAGTAAACGTGTCCGGCAAGGACGTTGAAGAACTGACATGCAGCCACTCAAGAACAAAATTCAAAATAAAAAATGAGAAAAGCAAAACCTAAGAAGCGCATTATCCTTCCGGATCCCGTCTATGGTGATCAGAAGGTTTCCAAGTTCGTGAATCACTTGATGTACGACGGTAAGAAGAACGTGTCCTACGAAATCTTCTACGGCGCACTCGCTATTGTCGGCGAGAAGATGAAAGACCAGGAGAAATCGGCACTTGAAATCTGGAAGGCCGCTTTGGATAAGATTACCCCGCAGGTGGAGGTGAAGAGCCGTCGTATCGGTGGCGCTACCTTCCAGGTTCCGACGGAAATCCGTCCCGACCGTAAGGAGTCCGTGTCCATGAAGAATATGATCGGTTATGCCCGTAAGCGCGGCGGCAAGACTATGGCCGACAAGCTCGCAGCCGAAATCATGGATGCTTATAACGAACAGGGTGGTGCCTTCAAGCGCAAAGAAGATATGCACCGTATGGCTGAGGCTAACCGTGCATTCGCACACTTCAGATTCTAATAAAGGAGGATTTACGAAATGGCAAAGAACGATTTACATTTAACTCGTAATATCGGTATCATGGCTCACATCGATGCCGGTAAGACTACGACGTCTGAACGTATCCTCTTCTATACGGGTAAGACCCATAAAATCGGTGAAGTGCACGATGGTGGCGCTACCATGGACTGGATGGCCCAGGAGCAGGAGCGCGGTATTACCATTACTTCCGCCGCTACCACCACTTTCTGGAACTGGCAGGACAAGCAGTTCAAGATTAACCTGATTGACACCCCGGGACACGTGGACTTCACGGCCGAAGTGGAGCGCTCGTTGCGCGTCCTTGACGGTGCCGTGGCTACGTACTGCGCCGTAGGTGGCGTTGAACCGCAGTCTGAAACCGTATGGCGTCAGGCCGACAAGTATAACGTACCCCGTATCGGATATGTAAACAAGATGGACCGCTCGGGTGCGGACTTCTTCGAGGTGGTACGCCAGATGAAGGATGTGCTTGGCGCAAATCCTTGCCCCATCGCAATACCTATCGGTGCCGAGGAAAAATTCAAGGGAATCGTAGACCTCATCAAAATGAAAGCCATTCTGTGGCATGACGAGACGATGGGTGCCGAGTACGACGTGGAGGATATTCCCGCCGACCTGCAGGCCGAGGCCGAGGAATGGCGTCAGAAGATGCTTGAAGCGGCTGCCGAGTGCGACGATACCTTGATGGAGAAATTCTTTGAAGACCCTGACTCGCTTACCGAAGAAGAAATAGTTGCTGCTATCCGTAAGGGTACGCTCTCTATGGACATTGTGCCGATGACTTGTGGTTCTTCTTTCAAGAACAAAGGTGTGCAGACGTTGCTGGACTACGTATGTATGTTCCTCCCGTCGCCTCTGGATACGCCCAATATCGTGGGTACGAACCCCGAGACCGGCGAGGAAGAAGACCGTAAGCCGAGCGAGGACGAGAAGACTTCCGCACTTGCGTTCAAGATTGCCACCGACCCGTATGTAGGTCGTCTGACATTCTTCCGCGTATATTCCGGTAAGGTGGATGCAGGTTCTTACATCTACAATGTACGTTCGGGCAAGAAGGAACGCGTATCCCGTCTGTTCCAGATGCACTCCAACCATCAGAACCCCGTAGACCGCATCGGCGCAGGTGACATCGGCGCAGGTGTCGGTTTCAAGGATATCCGTACCGGTGACACGCTCTCCGACGAGGATGCACCTATCGTACTTGAATCCATGGACTTCCCCGATCCCGTTATCGGTATCGCCGTTGAGCCCAAGACTCAGAAGGACCTCGACAAGTTGTCGAACGGTTTGGCCAAGTTGGCCGAAGAAGACCCGACCTTTACGGTTCGTACCGACGAGCAGAGCGGTCAGACCGTCATTTCCGGTATGGGTGAGCTTCACCTCGACATTATCATCGACCGTCTGAAGCGCGAGTTCAAGGTGGAATGTAACCAAGGTAAGCCTCAGGTGAACTATAAGGAAGCCATCACCAAGACTGTGAACCTCCGTGAGGTATATAAGAAGCAGTCCGGTGGTCGTGGTAAGTTTGCCGACATCATCGTGAACGTCGGTCCTGTAGACGAAGACTTCAAGGAAGGTGGTCTGCAGTTCATCAACAAGGTGACCGGCGGTAACATCCCCAAGGAATTCATTCCTTCCGTACAGAAAGGTTTTGAAAACGCCATCAAGAGCGGTGTGCTCGGCGGTTATCCGCTCGACAGCCTGAAGGTTGAGTTGCTCGACGGTTCTTTCCACCCCGTGGACTCCGACCAGTTGTCGTTCGAAATCGCCGCATTGCAGGCTTACAAGAACGCTTGCGCACAGGCAGGTCCCTGTCTGATGGAGCCGATCATGAAGCTGGAAGTCGTTACGCCCGAAGAAAACATGGGTGACGTTATCGGCGACTTGAACAAGCGTCGTGGTCAGGTTGAAGGTATGGAGAGCAGCCGTAGCGGTGCCCGTATTGTGAAGGCTTTGGTTCCTCTGGCCGAAATGTTCGGTTATGTTACGGCTCTGCGTACCATCACTTCGGGTCGCGCAACCTCTTCCATGCAGTACGACCACCACGCTCCCGTATCCAACTCCATAGCCAAGGCTGTGCTTGAGGAAGTGAAGGGACGCGTAGACCTCATTAAGTAAGAACATCCTATCAAACAATCAATGCCGTCCGGGCGGCGGGCTAACGAATGACTCTTAGCCCGTCCATCCCCCGGCCGGAAACAAACAAAACAACATGAGTCAGAAAATCAGAATCAAACTGAAAAGTTACGATCACACGCTCGTAGAAAAGTCTGCCGAGAAGATCGTCAAGAACGTGAAGGCTACCGGTGCCATTGTCAGCGGCCCGATACCCCTTCCCACGCGCAAGCGCATCATTACCGTGAACCGCAGTACGTTCGTAAACAAGAAGTCCCGCGAACAGTTCGAGATTTCTTCTTACAAGCGCCTCATCGACATCTACAGCTCTACGGCCAAGACCGTGGACGCGCTGATGAAGCTGGAACTTCCCTGTGGTGTGGAAGTGGAAATCAAGGTGTAGTCCTCATTTCTGAAGAAATAGAAAATCATCCTCTGCTGTGTCCTTGGGCATGGCAGAGGATTTTTTTTGTTCCGGCCTTATGGTATGAAACCGGAACGCAACCGTCCGGAGCGGATATACCCGTTCCGGACGGTTGCGTATTGCTTTATCACCGGTGGTCGTTCCTGTGATTTCGGGCAAAATGCCCGGTCGTACCTTTTCTTATTGGTCACCGGAGTCCGTTTGCCCTATCTGTACGGTTTCAATCGGCTGGACCGGCGAAGAATCCAGCGGATGCGACTGATAGGCCACCCTTCCGAAGTCGATGCCCCCGAGGTCTATGCAGCGGATACTCCGGTTGTAGGCGGTGTGGTAGTATATTTTCCCGTGTGTCAGGTCGATGGCCGATGTCCACTGCGTGGCGCTCGGTATGTCCGGGGCTTTCCCCATCGGATGCTCGCTGCCGATGGGTACATTGAAGTTGTCCAGCAGGTGGAAACATTGCATGACCGGCTCGAAAGCCGTAGCCCGCTGCGGAGCGGTCGCCCTGTAGAAAGCGGCCCTGACGAAGCGGGAGGGCGGGGTGGCGTCGCCCGGCAGTCCCAGCAAGCCTGAACCGGCACCCAACGGCCGCAATGCGACACCGCCCATCCGCATACCCTGTGCGTCGCCCGGTTGCAGGTTGATGTAGTTCTTGAGGTTCGTCAGGTGCCATTCGAATCCCGGCGCGTTGGTCAGCACACCCACCGTGTTTTCGTAGAACCTCGGTGTGCCGTTCACGATTTCCAGCACGACCTGCCGCCCGGATTTATCCCCGATGCGCCAGTGTACGGTGGACTCGGGCACAAGACCGGCGACGCGGACCTGTCCGAAACCGGCCATCACCTCGTCCACCGTGGCAAAACTGCATAACATCCATTGCACCACCTGCAGGTCGGCGAGCGAATGTTCCCGATGTCGCTCGTCAAAGGGCAGATAGCCGCCGTAGCCCGGAAAGAAGAAAAGCCCGGCCGACAGTCCGACCTCGTTGATGCCCTCCGCCATGAATTCCGGTCTGACCACCGACATCCCGGCCACGCCGTAGCGGGCGGTGAACATCTTTCCGCCCTTCCCGTCGGCTGTCAGCGAGGTGAAGGACTGTCCGCGCGGAATAATCACATACCGGCTCTCCAATGCGCTCTGTGCCCATTCTATGGTGCGGGCCTGCACATAGCTGCTGTCGGCCGCAAACAGCGAGATGCCTGTGCAGGCCGGGGAAAATTGTACGCTGCCGCATACGGCGGCCGCCAAGAGGAAAAGTTTTTTCATAAGCTGATATAGTTGGTTCTGTACGATGGCAAAAATAAGGAATAAATCCCGGCGCTCCTTCCCCTCACGCTCTAAATTACCTTAATGCAGGATTAAAAGAAGTTATCCCGGCATGTGCCGCAATGCCGTCCCCGGACAAGGTTTGAACCGGCATCAGTGAGGTCTTTCTCCGTCAGTCGGAATTTTAACACAATTTGCTTTTGGCCGAAAAATGTATTATCTTTGTACTACGGAAGAGCGAAGGACGGCGGATGCCGCCCTTTTTCGTAGGGTACGGGCCTGTTCTCGGGGCAAACTATCCCTATGACAGGAAAAAGCGGATGCCTTGTAGTTTTTCCTACATGCCATATAGTTTTTCTTTTCTCCGTTCAAGAAAGGAAAAAGCCGCGGGTCAGGCCGCGCCAAATGTATTCGAAAGTTAAAAATGTTAAATCCAAATCGGTCATTAGACTTTTGTCCGTATTGTTTCTTTTTCCCAACCATATTCTTTCACGGGCGGGCGCAGGCATAGCGGGCTATGTCAAGCACGGACGGGGAAAAAGATGACGGGAAAAAGGAGTAAGACGGCAAAAGAGCC
>CAJMSQ010000009.1 GCA_905216095.1 uncultured bacterium
GAGATACCCGCCTTTCTCCATTTCCTGCAACACAGACAGCTATCCACCGAAAAGGAAAGCCGTATGTGGTTTGCTCCCTCATTGCTGCATACCGAAGCCTTGCAGAAGATTATCCGCAGCAACCGCAACCGATTAGAGATAGAGATGCAAGAACTTATCCTTGACATTATGGATAGTATCGGCACGGACACATTCTCGTTCTGTTACAACGACCTTCTTCTTTTGTTGGTACACTCGCAGGTAAAGGTGGAGAAGTGCCAAGTCCGAAAGGTATTGCAGGAATGTTGGAAACTCACCCCTGCACCGAATACGCTTACTTACACCACCTATCAAGTGGACTATACCCGAGAGTGTCGCTATTCTCCCATACGGAGGATAGGACGGTTCTATACCGTAACAAGAGAACAGTTGACATCACTCTGATTATTTTGATGAAATGATGAATAAGTATATAACCATACTGATATATAAAGGTTTGTATTCTCATCAAACACTCATCAAAAACAACTTACTGATGAAAAGAGAAAAAGGGTCAGGCAGACCATGCACTATAAGGCAAATGATGATTTTCTCTTTTGGTAAGTACTTTGATGAAACAATGATGAGAGCGCATAAGATTGCTATCCAATAGTTTGGCATACACATTCATCAATTTATCGGTTTTACATTCATCATCAAACCATAGAAATATGAACATACAGGAAGTAAAGAACATACGCATTGCAGACTATCTGCAAAGTTTGGGTTATACGCCCGAGAAACAACAAGGCAACAGCCTTTGGTACAAATCGCCGTTGAGAGAGGAAAAGGATGCCTCCTTCAAGGTAAACACCGAACTTAACAGGTGGTATGATTTCGGGCTTGGCAAAGGCGGCAACATCATCGCATTGGCAGAGGAACTATACGCAACCGACTATGTGCCTTACTTGCTCAACAAGATAGCGGAGCGAGTACCGCACATCCGTCCAGTATCTTTCTCTTTTTGCCAGCAAGCATCCGAACCGAGTTTCCAACAATTGGAGGTGGACGAACTTACCCATCCTGCATTGCTCAGCTATTTGCAGGAACGAGGCATAAACACCGACTTGGCGAGGCTGGAATGTAAAGAACTGCACTTCATCCATAACGTCAAGCCCTATTTCGCCATCGGCTTCCCGAATGTGGCAGGAGGGTATGAAGTGCGCAACCGTTTCTTCAAGGGCTGCATCGCACCGAAGGATATCAGCCATATCTGCCAGCAAGGAGAGCCGAGGGAGAAGTGCCTTGTGTTTGAGGGTATGATGGACTACCTGTCATTCCTCACGTTGCGGATGAGGAACTGCCCGACTATGCCCAACCTTGACGGACAGAATTACGTCATCCTCAATTCGGTTGCCAATGTTTCCAAAGCCATAGACGTGCTGCATAGGTACGAGCGCATCCACTGCCTGCTTGACAATGACGAGGCAGGAAGAAATGCCTACTTGGAATTGGCAAGAGAGTTCAGCGGTCGCATCCGGGACTTCTCCGACAACTACAACGGACACAAAGACCTGAACGATTACCTGTGTGGCAAGCCCGTGTTCCAATCGGAAAAACCGATAACGGAGAGGAAGCAACTCCAATCCGCAAGGCGGATGATACAGCCACCAAAAAAGAAAGGGCTGAAGATGTAAGGGGATGCTTGCAGCGGCACGGGTATTTACCGATGGAAAATACCGTAGCTTATTAGGGAATTTTCCGAGCCGCATTGCAAGCAACGCTGAAAATTCCCCAATAAGCCAAAGAGGTTGCACCTCTCTGGACTCTCCAAGACCAACGGCAACAGCCGTACATAAGCAATAATCAAACGATGTTTCACAAGCAGAATAAAAAGGAATTATATATGGGATTCGTAGTATTACACATGGAAAAGGCGCACGGTTCCGACAGCGGGACGACCGCTCACATCGAGCGTTTCATCATACCGAAGAACGCAGACCCCACACGCACACACCTTAACCGAAAACTCGTCACATACCCCGATGGGATAAAAGACCGCACGGCAGCCATTCAAAAGAGATTGGAGGAAGCAGGACTGACACGCAAAATCGGAAACAACCAAGTTCGAGCTATCCGTATCAACGTGTCGGGAACGCACGAGGATATGAAGCGTATCGAAAGGGAGGGCAGACTTGATGAATGGTGTGGCGACAATATGAAATACTTTGCCGACCTGTTCGGCAGGGAGAATATCGTGGCTGCACATCTGCACAGGGACGAGGAAACGCCACACATACACGTTACCCTCGTCCCGATTGTCAAGGGAGAGCGCAAGCGCAAGGAACGTGAGGAACAGGCAAAGAAACGCTATCGCAAGAAACCAGCCAATGCCGTCCGTTTGTGTGCCGATGACATCATGACGCGCTTGAAGCTGAAATCCTACCAAGACAGTTATGCCGTCGCGATGGCAAAGTACGGTCTGCAACGGGGCATAGACGGCTCGCAGGCTCGCCACAAATCCACGCAGCAGTATTATCGGGACATACAGAAACTTGTCGGCAGCTTGAAATCGGAAGTCGTGGATTTGCAGAAGCAGAAAACCGAAGCGGAGCAGGAACTCAGACGAGCCAAGAAAGAGGTGCAGACCGAGAAACTGAAAGGCGCAGCCACCACAGCAGCGACCCACATTGCAGAAAGTGTCGGTTCTCTTTTCGGCAGTAACAAAGTCAGGACATTGGAACGCAGAAACGAGGACTTGCAAGACCGCATCCTTGAACTTGAAGAAGAAGCACGACAAAGGGAACAGCAACAGGCGAAGCACATACAGGAGATAACGGATGCTTACGAACAGCGACACCGCAAGTTGTCCGAGTTCGTGGATTTTGTCAAATGCTACTTTCCGTATGTGGAGAAGCTGATGCCAACCATCAAGTTCCTGCGTGATACGCTGAACTTTGGCGATGCCCTCATTAGAAAGTTATGCACGTTCAAGGATGTTTCCATCAAAGGCGAGCTCTATTCTCGCGAGTTCAACCAACATTTTAGGGTAGATAAAACGATATGTTCACTTAAAGAGAACAAGGAAGGGAATTTCAACCTCCACATTGACGGAGTTTCACATGTCAGCTGGTTTAGAAGGAAGAAAGAAGAGTTTATGGAGAAGCTGAAACCACAAGCAAGGAGACAAAATCGGGGTATTAACTTGTAAATCATAATAAAATCCGTGATAGTAGAATGTTACATCACGGATTTTTTGTACTTTTGCAGTGGATTGAGGTGACTCTTTCCAAGACATATTGGAAAAAGAAGAAGCGTTATGCTTATCTTGTTAATGGAAACCTGAGAAATTTCTAATTACGAACAAGGATAGCATAGTGGTTCTCACGCTATAGCGTGGGCTGCTATTACTATATCTGTTCGTAAAGGTTTTCTCAGGACCTCCATTAAAGACATAGTTGCATTGCAGTTCACGCTTCGTGCATAAATAAAGGTCTTTGAGGACTGCCAAAGACACAGATGTACGACTATGGCAGATATTAAAATTCCCATTGTGGAACTTGCAGAAGATAAGTTTCAAGTTTCAATAGATACAAGCCTGTATGCTAAAGAAGTAATAACAGCAGCTATCTATAAATTATCCCATTTATTCTATATTCATCAACAGATGGACACTTGTAATCAAACACTTGTAAATGTTATCTTTGAATCAAAAGATAACAGCAAGGTAACTGAGGTGATTCCGAAACAGTTTTGCAATGAATTGATAGACCAACAGATTCGTTATAATACAAATGTTCAGTTTGGCCATATTCGTGATATGATAGTTCAAGAAGCGTTCAAACCCGTAACAAAATGATGAATTATGGCTTATCAATTACTACCATTCCGTTTTGAACGATTCAATGACAATCAGTATCTTCTAACAAATGAAGTAGGAGAATATGTATTCTTGTCAAATGATGATTTTCATGCCTTTGTTAATGGCAAGTTAGACGAACATAGCGTATTGTTCTATGACCTTGCTTCCAAACAAATAGCAACAACTGACAAGGTAGAAGATGTGGTGCAGATGCTTGCCACTAAGTTTAGAACGAAGAAGAGTATCTTGCGTGATTTCACTTCGTTGCACATGATTGTGCCAACACTACGTTGTAATTCAAGCTGTATTTATTGTCAGGTTGCCCGTAAAAATATGGATGACCATTCTGCCGACATGTCTAAAAAGACAGCAAAGAATGTGGTGAAAACCATATTCCAATCTCCATCGCCTTGTATCAAAATAGAGTTTCAAGGTGGAGACCCATCAACAGACTTCGATATGGTAAAATATATCATTGAAGAAGCCGAATGGCAAAACTTATTCAAGAAAAGAGAATTGGATTTTGTAATCTGCACGAACCTTACTCTACTTAACGAAGATATGGTAAAGTACTTGAAGAAACATAAATGTATGATTTCCACTTCTCTTGATGGCCCCAAAGATTTGCACGACATGAATCGCCCTTTACAAAATAAGGATTTAGACCATCATGCCATTTTTGAGAAGAATCTTGCTATGATAAGGAATATATGGGGAGATAACGAGTGTGTTTCTGCATTGATGACCACCTCCAAATATAGTTTGGGACGTTTCAAGGAGATTATAGATGAATACATAAGATTGGGTTTCAATAATATATTCCTTCGCTCTCTTAATCCTTACGGATTTGCTAAGCAATACAAGGAAAAGATAGCCTATCCGGTTGAAGAGTTTATCGCCAATTATAAAGAGGGGCTGGATTACATCATAGAATTAAATAAGCAGGGAACTTTCTTTGTAGAGGGTTTTGCTGCATTGTTGTTGAAACGAATGCTGACGCCGTTTGCTACCGGTTTTGTGGATTTGCAGTCACCTGCTGGAGTGGGTATAGCTGGAGCAATCTACGACTATGACGGAAATGTGTATGTTTCTGATGAAGCTCGTATGATGGCACGTTTCAAAAACTACTATTTTAGATTGGGCAATGTAAACGAAAACAGCTATCAAGAAATGTTTAATGGGGAATTACTTCATCATATCATTGCTTCTGCTTGTAGCGAATGCTTGCCTGTCTGTGCAGAATGTGTATTTCAACCTTATTGCGGTGCAGATCCGGTACGTAATATGTCAGAGCAAGGCGATATGGTAGGTTTCCGACCAACAAATGAAATGTGTAAGAAGACGAAAGCGATTATACATTACTTGTTTGAGTTGTTGCAGAAGCACGACCCAGAGATAAACAGAATATTTTGGTCTTGGTTAAATTGATTGAACGATGAAACAAATTCAAGGAACTTCTTATAACATCGAAGATGATATAGTTGGACGTATAACCTTTGGCAAGAATAACTTGTTTGGTCGTTCCAACGATGTATTGGTATGCAAAGATGCAAGTAAACCCTCTATTGGATATTTGGCAACCATTACGGAAACAACATCGTTTGTAGGTAAAGGGAAACCGTATTGCGTAGTTGAGAATGTCGGAACTTTCCAAGAAGGAGATGTGGTTGTTATCAATAAGCAAGGAGAAATTATATTCGTGTATGAAATACTCTCCAATCACAATGCTTTAATGGCTACAGAGCGTTGTAACCACCGTTGCATTATGTGTCCGCAACCTCCTATTTTGCAGGAAAAAGATAAGACCCCATTCAATTTGAAACTTATTTCCTTATTTGACAAAAACACACAGGAAATAGGTATAACAGGAGGAGAGCCAACTCTTATTGGCGATAATCTCTTTACGCTGATAAACCATATCAAGAAAGAATTGCCTCATACAGCAATCAGCATTCTGTCAAATGGAGTAAAGTTTGCGGATAAGGAATACGCAATGAAGTTAGCTAAATGCAGACACCAAGATTTGCAAATAGACATACCTTTATTCTCAGATATTGCGGAAGAACACAACCGTATTGTAGGAGCTAAAACATTCTACAAGACAGTTCAAGGATTGTATAATTTGGCGTTATTCCATCAACGCATAGGATTACGTATGGTCATTCATAAACAGACCTACAAGCGACTTCCTCAATTTGCGGACTTCATCTATCACAATTTCCCTTTTGTTGCCCAAATCGCCTTTATGCAAATGGAAACAACCGGATTGGCAAAAGAAAACTTTGATGATTTATGGATAGACCCCTACGATTATAATGACGAATTGCGAGAAGCGGTCTTATTGCTTGCAGATAGAGGCATGAAACCATATATTTACAATGCGCAGCTATGTGTATTGCCTGAAAATATACGTTGTTATGCCCAGCAATCAATTTCTGATTGGAAAGATATTTATATCTCAGAATGTGAGGGGTGTGTATTAAAAGGTCAGTGTGCAGGATTTTTTGAATCTAATAGGCAGGCGCACAGCTCGCACATTATGAAAATAGAACATATATCATCCGATATATCGTGTTAGATAACTGAATGTTTAACTTTAAAAAGGAGGTATCAATGAAGAGACTCTTGTTCTTTGCGGTTTCTGCAATTCTTGCAGGTGCAAGCTATTGTTCCTCTGTTAGCGAGAAGATTGTTGCTAAGGTAACCAACAGCGACACTCAAATCGAACAACAGCAGGAACAGACATTGGTGCTGGAACAGTCCTCTGCCGAGTTTAAATTACTCGCAAGCCACAGTTCGCACAGCAGCCATAGCTCGCACAGCTCACACAGTTCTCATCGCTCCCATAGTTCACACTATTCGAGCAGATAAAGACTACTGATTAAAAGGACCATTTTTAAGTGGTTAATTACTAAATTTACCCCTCCAGTATAGTATCTGGTGGGGTAATTTAGTATTATTATACTTCTCATTTCTTGAAGCTTATATCATTTAACCGTAAAAAAAACAGCAGAATATTTTGTAGTTTATCAAATAATGTCTATCTTTGCAGCGTAAATAAATACACATAAAGATGTGTGGGTCTATCCACAACTATTAAGATAATCAAAAGTAAACAATAGGGATTCTCATTAGATTATTGAGAATCCTTTTTTATTAACATAAATTATTTACGCTATGAGTAAAAAAACTTTTGTATCGGCACTCTTTACGTTTGCCTATTTTCCAAACTATGACAAGGCTGTTGAGTATTTGGCAGAGAACCTTGCAGACCCTGAAGATTGGGAGTTTTCAGATGCCAGTAAAAAGAACTATTCTATTTTGAAGAACTATCTAGAACATATTTTTAGAAAAGTTCAATCAGAAAGAAAAGTTACTTATACTAGTACTAATTCTCATGCATGTTTCAATACGGGACTTGTTACAAAAAACTTAGAGCCGATATATGCTTATTTTGAGGCATATCGCAAGCCACAGCCAGGGAAAGACTATCCTCAATTCTGTTTTAAGGCTTTTTTAAAAGAAAGTGATATTCAGTTTTTGAAGACATTCCCGAGTAACCATCCTGATATTGCAGACTTCTTTCAGAAGCCCGAAGATTTGATTTTCAATCCTCGTTGCAAGCTCATACCTCAGTTAGACCATATCATAGATGATAACCTAACCCGTTTCCCCGCCCATATTCAAGCGTTGGATCCTGGTGAGATTCGCCGTAGATTAGATGGTGCTATTGAAGAGGTTAAGAAAAGAGTGAAAACTAACTATAAGTTAGCTGTTCCCCAATTCTACAATAATCGTATTCAACTATTGTTGCCATTGAATCTTACGCCAGGTTCTCCTAATCCAGATTTAGCATTAGCTATTCATAAAATTAGTGATGATACATATACTGCTCGTACATGTCTTACACTAAAAATGGCATATAACAATGCTCGCTTGATTGTAAAGCCTCAGAGTGCTTGGTTGAAACCATAGTTTGAAGTTTTTTGAGAGTGCAATTTGCACTCTCTTTTTATTTAAAATCTTTCTTAAAAATTCAACTATTATTATCTTGAATTTTCTACCTTTGCACTTGAAAGAGTTACTTGAAACGCAAATCAAGGCAGAACGTAGCAAATGGCACAGTTGCCAAGTCATTACCTCAAAATCGGGTAATTCTCCCAAAGTCCTTTGTATAAGGAATTAACAAAGGTATTCCAAACTTACGGATATTTTTTATACAAACCGATGTCTGCGGTCGTTATTTTCTTGCGGCGGCCCTGACATGCCGTTTCGGCGTGCGGCCTGTCCTGAAATACCTTTTCGCACACCTATTTATATATAAGGTGTGTCGCAGGTTCGTTCCGTTTCATCCGTCAGCCCGCCTGCCGATGCCGCGCATCACCTTGGGCAGCACGGCCAGCTGGATAGCGCCGCGCAGCCCCAGATACAGGAGGAAGGCCACCCATAGGGCGTGGTTTCCCGCCAAGGGCCGCAGCGTGTGGAGTGCGAGCAGGAAGGCTGCGGTTGCGGCGGCCATCGCGCCAAGCATGGCCTTGGTGGAAGTCGTCCCGATGTAAATCCCGTCAAGCAGGAATGCCGCAAAACTTGTCAGGGGGATGACCGCCGCGTAGGGCAGGTATGCGGCGGCGAGGCGTACCACTTCGTCGCGGTCGGTGAGGAGTCCCAGCAACGCAGTGCCGCATAGGGCGTAGACGGCCGTGAACAGCAGGGCCAGTCCGCCGCCCCAGGCGAACAGTCCCCGCACCGTCTGCCGGAATCCCGCGTTGTCTGCCGCGCCGGAACAGCGTCCGCCAAGCGCTTCGCCGGCATAGGCGAAACCGTCCATGACATAGGAGAAAAGAAGAAACATCTGCATGAGCAGGGCATTGGCCGCGAGAATCCCGTCGCCCTGTTCCGCTCCCGTTGCCGTGAACACCGTCGTGGTGGTCACGAGGCAAAGCGTGCGCAGGAAGATGTCGCGGTTCACGCGGAAGAACCTGCCGAGGGCCGTGCGCGTCATGCTGTCGCGGAATGCGGGCATCCGTGCGGGTCTGTACCGTTTCCGCCATACCCGCAGGGCAACCGCCAGTCCGAAGTATTGTGCCGCGAGGGTCCCGGCGGCCACTCCCTCCACTTTCCAGCCCAGGACGAAAACCAGAAACAGGCTGGCGCACACATTGACCACGTTTTGTGACACGGCTACGTACATGGGGGTGCGGGCGTCCTGCATACCGAGAAACCAACCCGTGAGGACGTATTGCCCCAGAACGGCGGGCGCGCCCCATATCAGGACAAAGAAGTAGCGCCGGGCGTAGTGTTCCACTTCGGGGGTGGCGTCCATGAAGCGGAACGCCACGTCGCAGACGGGGCGTTGCAGCAGCACGAACAGTCCGGCCAGCGTTCCCGCCACGACGGCAGCCTGCATGAGTATGCGGTATGCCTCGTCGCGATTGCCTGCCCCGAAGGCCTGCGCCGTCAGTCCGCCCGTACCCATTCGCAGAAAGCCGCAAAGCCAGTACGTCATGTTGAAGAGCAGTCCTCCCACGGCGATGGCGCCGATGAAGGCCGTCCGTCCCAGGTGTCCCACTATGGCAGTGTCGGCCAGCGCGAGCAGCGGCACGGTGATGTTCGACATGATGCTCGGCAGGGCTATGCGGAGAATGTTTTTGTGCATGGTCGGTGAATGATGGAGGGGAGGAGGAAAGTCCGGCCTTCAGTCCGTCTTTCCCGCATCCGATGTATTTTTTCGTAGGTCTGTCTGTGAAGGGGTTAAATCCGTTCCCGTCCGTCTTTGTCGCCGGTCCGTGCGGGAGCGGAAGGCCGGACGGCGGCCACTTCCTTGAAGGCATAGCGGCGCAGGTGTCCGTCTGCGTCTTCGAGTGCCAGCCTTCCGTCCGCCCCGATGCCGGCTATGCGTGCGCGGAACGGGCCTGCCGCGTCGCGGTAGGTGTGGAAACCGGTCCTGCGGTAGAGCCGCGAGCAGTATTCGGCGTGCAGCGCGTCGGTCTCCCCATTGCAGACGGCCCGGTAACGACGGATAAAAAAACTGACGATGCTTTCCAGCAAAGCCTCGCGGTCGGTGTCGTGTCCCGATATCTGGCGCAGCGAGACCGGGTTGGGCGCGTCGCCCGCGAAAGTCCGTTGGTTCACGTTCACGCCGATGCCGATGCGCGTCGCCGCGATGCGTGTACCGCAAAGGTCATGCTCGATAAGGATGCCGCATATCTTCTTGTCTCCCACGTAAATGTCGTTGGGCCATTTCACGGCTATGCACTCCGCCGGCAGATAAAGGCCGAGCGCGTCGGCCACCGCCAGCGCCGTCAGTTGCGACAGGCGGAACTGCTCGTCCGCCCGCAGTGTTTCCGGCCGCAGGCCGAGGGCGAACAGCAGGTTCATGCCGGGTGCCGATTCCCACGACGTGCCGCGTTGTCCGCGTCCCGCCGTCTGGTGGTCGGCGGTCACGAGGACGAACTCTTCGGGCCGCTTGTCGAGGTCGCCGCGCCGCAGGTCCGACAGGGTGGACCCGGTGGTGTCGAGGCGCAGCCGGTACAGGTTTCCGAGGGTATCGAGGCTCATGCGTTACGGTTTGTCGTTGCCGGCGGCCGCATACTCCTGCTGCACGCGCTTGGGCAGCTTGCGCAGCACTTCGTGCAGGCTGTGTTCCACGAGTTCGCGTATCAGCGCGTCGGGCACGTCGCTCTCAAGATACACGTCGTTCCAGAAACGCTTGTTCCAGTGCCATGCCCCTTCTATTCCCCGGTAGCGTTCGCGCAGTTCGATGGCGCGTTCGGGGTCGCACTTCAGGGCGATGCGGTCGGGCCGCGTGAGGTCGAGGCACGCGAAAATCTTGTTGTGGATGCGGAATACGATGTAGTCCGGTCCGAAAGGCGTATCCTCGGTCACCTCCCTGAGGCCGAGGCAATGCTCACGTATGCTTTCAATGTCCATGGTGTGTTTGGTTTGCAGCTTCGGCCGTGTCCGCCACGCCGAAAGCGTTCTTGAAATGTTCGATGCCGAAAGTCCCGCCTTCCGGCCTTATGGCGATGACGTCGAACCGGTAGGGCCGGTCCGTTTTGTGGCAGGCCATGTAGATGCGCGCCGCATGTACCAGTCGTTCCCGCTTTTCCGGCGACAGCCGGGCGGCATCTTCGGCGGCGTCGGCATCGCTTCGGGTCTTTACCTCCACGAATACCAGCTCGCCATAGTATTCCGCCACGATGTCAATCTCCAGGTGCGCGTGCCGCCAGTTGCGGTCCAGCAGCCGGTAATCGTGTTCGGCCAGATAGCGGCAGGCTTCCTCCTCGCCGCGTCGGCCCAAGTCGTTGTGTTCGGCCATCCGCGCTAACGTTTGCGTTTGAAGAAATCGCGCATCATGCGTCCGCACTCTTCCTCGAGCACGCCCCGGACCACTTCCGTCTTCGGATGGAGCGCGCCGGGCGCATAGACCGAGAACCCGCGTTTGGGGTCGGGCGCGCCGTAGACCAGCCGGCCCACCTGCGCCCAGCCGATGGCGCCGGCACACATCACGCAAGGCTCCACGGTGACGTAGAGCGTGCACACGTCCAGGTATTTGCCGCCCAGCGCGTCCGCGGCGGCGGTGATGGCCTGCATTTCGGCGTGTGCCGTCACGTCGTTGAGTGTCTCCGTCAGGTTGTGCGCGCGGGCTATGATGCGGTCGCGGCACACGACCACTGCTCCCACGGGCACTTCGTCGCGGTCGGCGGCTGCCTGTGCCTGTTCGAGCGCTTTGCGCATGTAGTCTTCGTCTGTCATTTCCGGTCTTTTTTTCTGTCTGTGCCGCCGATACCGGATTCCGGGAAAGCCGGCCGGCGGCATCATGTCCGCAAAGTTAAGCAATTCCGTGCGAAAACGGCCATGTCGTTCCGCGTTAAGTTGTGCCAGCGCGGTGGGCGCGGTTCCTGCCCGTCCGTGATTTTAACACTTCTTGCTTTTCGTCGAAAAATGTTGTATCTTTGCGATACGGAAAATAGGGGAGGCGGTCGCGTACCGCCTTTTTTCGTGTAAATAAGCCCGTTATGGGCCGATTTACATGCACATGTAGAAAATTTTAGAAGCAGCCTGCGCAAAAATACATGCCTTCTATTTTGAACCGGAAGCAGTCCGCGAGCGAAAAGATGCCTTCTACGTGTTCGTAACTCTATTCTGTTTACATATTTTTACGTAACCGAAGTTAAAAATGTTAATGTCGGAACTGCCGGACCGCCGTCTGCGGAGTGGCGGCCCGTTTTTTTGCACGCGCAAGTCTGTCTGTCTCATAAAATATTGTACTTTTGCAGGAAAGTGGAACGGCGGCGCGACGCTCCCGGTGCGGAGTTGTGGCCCGTCGCCGTCCGCTTGTCTGTTCCGGAATACAATCATCTAATACTTGTTCCTATATGAAACTCAACAAACAACGGATTCATCTCATCGTTTGCCTGCTTCTGCTGTCGCTTGTCCCCGCGGCGGGCGTTGCGCAGGACGGTTTTGTACGCGGCCGGCTCTATCATCTTGCCGGTCAGGCCGACCGTGCGGGCCGGATGCTCGGCGTGACGGACGCCGGAAAGCTGCAAATGAAGGCTTTCAAGGAGACGGACGCATCGTTCTACTGGACGCTGTCGGAACTTTCCGGCTCGTGGCGCATCATCAATCCCTTCACCAACAAGGCCGTCCGCACGGAGGGCGACCGCATCGAGCAGGGCGAGAACAACGGGTCGGACGAGGCGCAGCTGTGGAAGGTGGAACGGCTCGCCGCAGGCGGCATGTTGCTCATCCCGACCAACCGCCCCGACATGGCGGCCGTGGTGCACGCCGACGGAAGCCTGGGACTGACACCCAAGGCAAAGGCCGCGGCCGACAGGAATGCGCGGTTCGAGGTGACCGCCGCCGCCAAGGCCGGATTTGATGTCGCGCTGACCTACCGCATCCGCTCGGTGGCGCATCCCGGCCTCGTGCTGGGCAACGGCGACTCGGGCGAGAACAACGCCCGCATCGTGGGCGAGGAAGCCGACAACGGCAACCGCGGACAGTACTGGAGCATAAAGATGCTCGACCTGGACCGCCGCGTGGTCGAGAACGCTTTCTATACGCAGCACTTCGACGACGGCGGCGACAATGCCTCCATTGACTACCTCTTGCAGTGGCCCGCGCAGGAGGGAGTGTGGAACAACGCGCAGTTCCGCTTCGAACCGGCCGACGGGAAAGGCGCGTGGCGCATCGTTTCCGCTTCCCGGTTGAAAGCAGGCAAGATGTACGCCCTGCGCGACGGCCGTCTGCGCCTCGTACCCTATGACGCGAAGGACCGGGAGGCGTGGTTCACGTTCGAACAAGTGGAAAAACCGAAAATCAAGTCGCCGTACTGGGAGGACGAGACCGTCTTCGCCGAGAACAAGGAGGAGGGTGCCGCCACGTTCATGCCTTATGCCTCGGAGCAGGAGATGCTGGCCGATGCCGCCTACTATGCCACGCCGTGGACCGTGCCGCAGAGTTCGCGCTTCCACAGCCTGAACGGCACGTGGCGCTTCCATTTCGTTCCCGAGCCCGCGCAGCGGCCGCTGGACTTCTGGCACGAAGGCTACGACGTGTCGGTCTGGGACACCATTCCCGTGCCTTCCAACTGGGAGATGCAGGGCTACGACCGACCCATTTACTGCAACGTGGAATATCCCCACTCCAACACGCCGCCTTTCATTAAGGCGCGGCCCGGTTTCAACGACGGAGGAAAAAACTACGGCATCAATCCCGTCGGTTCCTACGTGCGTACGTTCACGCTGCCCGAGGGGTGGGAGAAGCAACGCACCTACATCCACTTCGGAGGTATCTATTCGGCCGCCTTCGTGTGGCTCAATGGGAAATATGTCGGCTACACGCAAGGCTCGAACAACGTGGCCGAGTTCGACCTGACGTCATATCTGCGCACCGGAGACAACACTTTGGCCGTCCAGGTGTTCCGCTGGTCGGACGGTTCCTATCTGGAGTGCCAGGACATGTTCCGCATGTCGGGCATCTTCCGCGATGTGTATCTCTACAACGTTCCGAAAGTCGCCGTGCGCGACCATTACATCACCTCGCAGCTGTTCGACGGCTACCGCAATGCCCGTCTGCACGTGCGGATGGAAGTGGACAACCGCGACAAGTCTGCGGCGCGGAAACAACTGCTCGTGTCGCTTTACGACCCTGCGGGGAAAAAGGTGACGGAATGCCCGGTGGACGTCACGCTGCGGCAGGGTACGGCCGGCAGTACCTGCGATGTGGACATGGAACTCAAGGATGTGCTGCCCTGGACGGCCGAGACGCCAAACCTCTATACCGTCCGTGTCCTGCAGAAGGACGGAAACGGCAACGAGGAACTGGCCTTTTCGACGAAATACGGTTTCCGCGACATCAGAATCAATAATTCGCTGGTCTACATCAACGGCAGGCGCGTGTTCTTCAAGGGTGTGAACCGCCACGACAGCGACCCGCTGCACGGACGGGCCGTCACGACCAAATCCATGCTGCGTGACGTGACGCTGATGAAGCAGAACAACATCAATACCATACGTACGTCGCACTATCCCAACGACGCCCGCATGTATGCCATGTTCGACCATTACGGTCTCTACGTCGTGGACGAGGCGGACCTGGAGGACCATGCCAACCAGGGCATCAGCAACCGCGCGTCGTGGGTGCCGGCTTTCGTGGACCGCATAGACCGCATGGTGCTCCGCGACAGGAACCATCCTTCCATAGTCATGTGGAGTCTCGGAAACGAGGCCGGCAACGGCGAGAACTTCCGTCAGTGCTACGATGCCGCCAAGGCGCTCGACTCACGCCCCGTACATTACGAGGGGACGCGCTCGAACGGTTCGTACGGCGGGGGGCGTTTCTCCGACTTCTATTCCAAGATGTACCCGGGCATGGCCTGGATGAACAAGAATACTTCCGGTCTCGACAAACCGATGTTCCTGTGCGAGTATGCCCACGCCATGGGCAACGCCATCGGCAATCTGACGGAGTACTGGACGGTCATCGAGAACAGCAATGCCTGTATCGGCGGCTGCATCTGGGACTGGGTGGACCAGGCCATTTATGAGCCGAAGGAAATCAAGCAGGGCGTTTACCGCCTGCGCACGGGATATGACTTCCCCGGACCTCACCAGGGCAACTTCTGTTCCAACGGCATCCTGCCCGCCACCCGTCACGAGAGTGCCAAACTCAAGGAAGTCAAGGCGGCGCATGAGTTCGTGAAGTTTGCCCTGACAAACATCGACCCCAAGAACAACACCGTCGGCGTGCGCGTTTACAACAACTATGCCTTCACGACGCTCGACGCATACGACCTGAAATATGAAGTGGTACGCGACGGACGTGTGGCGGGAAGCCGCACCGTACGCCTTGGCGCGGTGGCTCCCGGTGACAGTCTGACGCTTGCGCTCAAGTTGCCGAAGGCCGGACTGGCCAAGGCCGCGGCCGCCGGCACCGAGACCCTGCTCAATCTGCGCGTGCTCTGCCGTGAGGCGCAGCGCCATGCCCCTGCCGGCCACGAGGTGGCTGCCCGCCAGTTCACTCTCGTGGAGCGCGGTGCGCTGCCTGTGCTGAAAAGTACGGCAAAAGCCCCGCTGGCGCAGACCGGTGCCCTGCACGAGGTGCGTATTGGCAACGAAAACGTGACCGTGGCCTTTGACGCGAACACGGGACGCCTGACTACGCTCGCCTTCAACGGCCGTGACATCATCGCCGACGGACAGGGATTCCTCTATGACAATCATCGGTGGATAGAGAACGACCGCTTCGGCAACGTTAGCAACGGACTGGAGGACAAAGGTACGTGTTCCGTCGTCACGGAAGGCGGCAACACGGTGGTCAAAACCGTCCGCAAGGGAAGTATCTGCGATACCGAAATCGACTACACGATATATCCGCAGGGCATTGTCGATGTCGAGGCGCGCTTCATGCCCAAATCGGGAAACTTGCGCCGTGCCGGTCTGGTCTGCGCCATAGATTCCGCGCTGAACCGCGTGGACTACTATGCCCTGGGCCCGTGGGAGAACACCTGCGACCGCCGCGACGGCGTGCTGGCCGGCCGCTACTCGGCTACTGTCGCCGACATGCCCGAACGCTACATCAAGCCCCAGTCCACGGGCGGCCGTGAGGCATTGCGCGAGCTCATCCTGTCGGACGGAAAGGGCTTCGGCGTGAAAATAGAGACCGAGGGACAGGTAGGTTTCTCCGCTTTGCGGTACACCGACGCCGACCTGATGAACGCGCAACATGCTTGGGAACTGGCCGAACGGCCTTATACCGTGCTGCACCTCGACGCCTGGACGCGCGGCATCGGCAATGCGTCGTGCGGACAGGACGTGGGAACGCTGCCGGAATACTGCGTGCCCGAACGCCCCCTGACGTATAAATTGCGCATCTCGGCGGTGAAATAATCCGTAGCAGGTTTTAATCTCCGTAAAAGCCATATCGGCCGGTTCATCTCGTGAACCGGCCGATATTTTGTGCCCGGCTGTTCCGCTCGAAAAGGGAGAAACCATACCGCGGAAGCCTTGATTTTTTAATTAATAGATGTAAAAGAGAAAAAAAGACTTGGAAAAGGAACGGTAACATTCATTTTTTGTATATTTGCAATACAGTCAGGAAAAACACGACTAATCAAATCATATTAATCATTATTCACATGAAACCTACACTCTTTCTCCTCGCTGCAGGAATGGGTAGCCGCTACGGTGGCTTGAAGCAATTGGACGGTCTCGGCCCTCATGGCGAAACCATCATGGATTATAGTATTTACGATGCCATCAATGCCGGATTCGGAAAGTTGGTTTTCGTCATCCGCAAGGACTTTGAAGAGGATTTCCGCCGCATCGTGCTTTCCAAGTACGAAGGTCACATCCCCTGCGAACTGGTGTTCCAGGCACTGGATGCCCTGCCCGAAGGTTTCACCTGCCCGGCTGAGCGCACCAAGCCCTGGGGAACGAACCACGCAGTCATGATGGGTAAGGACGTCATCAAGGAACCGTTTGCCGTACTGAACTGCGACGACTTCTATGACCGCGATGCCTTCAAGGTGATGGGCAAGTTCCTGAGCGAACTCCCCGAAGGCAGCACCGGACGCTATGCCATGGTCGGCTTCCGCGTGGGCAACACGCTCTCGGAAAGCGGAACCGTGAGCCGAGGCGTATGCGAGAACGACGAGAACCACCACCTGACCAGCGTCGTTGAGCGTACAAAGATTCAGCGCTTCGACGGTGTGGTGAAATACCTCGATGATAACGGCGAGTGGGTGGCCATTCCCGACACGACTCCCGTATCCATGAACTTCTGGGGCTTCACTCCTGACTATTTCGCACACAGTGTGGAATACTTCAAGACGTTCCTGTCTGACCCCAAGAACATGGAAAACCTGAAGAGCGAGTTCTTCATCCCGCTTATGGTGGACAAACTCATCAAGGACGGTACGGCTACGTGCGAGGTGCTCGACACTACTTCCAAGTGGTTCGGCGTTACTTATCCCGAAGACCGTCCCGAAGTGGTGGAGAAGTTCAAGAAACTGGGCGAAGACGGCGTTTATCCCGAAAAGATGTTCTAAACGGACACGGCTCCGCCTGTTGAAAATGCCTTCCGGAATCCAAAGCGGTTTCGGAAGGCATTTTCTTTTTCTGATGTCCCTACCCGGATTTTCTTACCTTATATATATAAGGTGTAGGCAGGGGCGGGTAATGTGTGGGGCCGGGCCGGTTTATCTCTTGAGGCATCCTGCCGCCAGTGCCTCGGCACACCGCTCGCCGTCGATGGCGGCCGACACGATGCCGCCGGCATATCCCGCACCTTCGCCGCAGGGATAAAGCCCCTCGAGACGGATGTGGTGGAGCGTGGATGCGTCACGGAGAATGCGGATAGGGGCGGAAGTGCGCGTTTCTGCGGCAATGACGATGGCTTCGTTGGTCAGAAAACCATGGCTCTTGCGGCCGAAGGCGTTGAAGCCCTCGGTGAGACGTCGTGTGACGAACTTAGGCATCCAGAAATGGAGCGGCGACGACAGCAGGCCCGGGGAATAACTCGTTGTCGGCAGGTCGTAACTCAGTCGGCGGTTCACAAAGTCGGCCATGCGCTGCGCCGGTGCGGTTTGCCGGCGGTTGCCTTGCATCCAGCAGGCTTTCTCTATGGCCTCTTGCAGGTACATCATGCGCAAAGGGTTATCTGCTTCGTACATGTCGGCATGTGCGTCGGCGAAGTCGGCATCCTGCATGGCCTCACGCAGATAAGGGGCCAACTCCCCGTCGAGGTCTTCGACGTGGGTCTCGACTACCATGCCCGAGTTGCTCCATGCCGAGCCGCGGGTGCTGGGACTCATGCCGTTCACGACGATTTGTTGCGGCCCGCTGGCGGCCGGTACGACGAAACCGCCGGGGCACATGCAGAAACTGTACACTCCGCGGTCGCCCGACCGGGCTACGTAGCTGTACTCGGCGGCCGGAAGATAGCGGCCGCGGCCTGTGCGGTTGTGATACTGTATGCAGTCGATGAGATGTGAGGGATGCTCCAGCCGGACACCCACGGCGATGTCCTTGGCTTCTATTTCGATGCCATCAGCCCGCAGCAGGCGATACACGTCACGGGCGGAGTGCCCCGTTGCCAGTATGACGGGGCCGGCAAACTCGCGTCCGTCGGCCGTAGTTGCGCCGACAATGCGTCCGCCCTGCCTCATAAGCCCGTTTACCCGTGCGCCGAAATGCACTTCTCCGCCGGAGCGGCGAATCTGTTCGCGCATGGCCTCGATGATACGTGGCAGTCGGTCCGTTCCGATGTGGGGATGGGCATCGCTGAGTATATCGGTGGAAGCTCCGTGCTGGCAGAAAATGCGCAATATCCGCTCGACATTTCCGCGTTTCTTGGAGCGCGTGTAGAGTTTGCCGTCGGAGTAGGCGCCCGCCCCGCCTTCCCCGAACGAGTAATTGCTCTCGGGGTCGATGATATGTTCGCGTGAGATGCGGGCGATGTCGCGTCTGCGTTCGTGTACGTCCTTTCCACGCTCCAGTACGATGGGGCGGATGCCGAGTTCCACGAGGCGAAGCGCGGCGAAGAGGCCGCCCGGACCTGCGCCCACGACAATTGCGCACGGCTTGTTCGTGACATCGGGATACGTGATGGGCGCGAAGTCGGCAGCAGGTGCAGGCTCGCCGATGAACAGTTCTACGGAAAGGTTTACGTATATGGCGCGTTGCCGTGCGTCTATGCTGCGACGGCGGATGCGGAGTGCCGTGATGCTGTGCACGTCGCACCCTGCCTCGTGCGCCGCTATGGCTTTCAGTTGTGCCTCACGGCAGGCCGCTTCGGGCGTAACGCGGAGTTGGAGAATTTTTTGCATGATAAAGAAAAACTAAGATAGGGACGCTTGGACTTTTCAGCCGAAAAGTTCGCGCAAGGCGTGCTCTACACGTCCTACAGGTACGAGCTCCATGCCGCAGTGTCCGCGGTCAAGGCCTTTCAGGTTGCTTTCGGGAAGGACAAAGCGCGTGAAACCTAATTTTTGTGCCTCGGCAATGCGTTGTGTGATGCGGGCGACGGGGCGTATCTCCCCGCTCAGGCCGACTTCGCCTGCCATACATACGTTTCGCTCTATGGCAGTATCGACGTTCGAGGACAAAACGGCGGCTATGACGGACAAGTCGATGGCCGGGTCGGTGACGCGGATGCCTCCCGCTATATTCAGGAAAACGTCTTTCTGCGCCAACTTGAAGCCAACCCGCTTTTCGAGAACGGCCAAAAGCATGTTGAGGCGGCGCAGGTCGAAGCCCGTGGCCGATCGCTGGGGCGTACCGTATGCGGCCGTGGAGACCAGTGCCTGTGTCTCTATGAGCAACGGGCGTATGCCTTCGATGGCGGCCGATATGGCTATGCCGCTCAGTTCTTCGTCGCCGCGGGTGAGCAGCAGGCCCGAGGGATTTTCTACGGGATGCAGGCCGCCGGCGCACATCTCGTAGATTCCGATTTCGGAGGTTGAGCCAAAGCGGTTCTTGATGCCGCGCAGGATGCGGTAAAGGTGATGTCGGTCGCCTTCGAACTGCAGAACGGCATCGACAATGTGTTCCAGTACTTTCGGACCGGCGATGCTGCCTTCCTTGGTGATGTGTCCGACGAGGATGACGGGCACTCCGCTCTCCTTTGCATACTTCAGGAGCGCCGTGGCGCACTCACGGATTTGCGTGACACTGCCCGGCGAGGATTCAACTCCCTCCGCGGCGACGGTTTGTATGGAGTCGATGACGACAAGGTCGGGCCTGACGTTCCGGATGTGCGTGAAAATCTGTTCCAGACGCGTCTCGCAGAGCAGCAGGCAGTCGGATAGCATCTCGCCGAGGCGGTCTGCGCGCAGTTTGATTTGTCGTTCGCTTTCTTCTCCGCTCACATACAAGATGCGGCGTGCGGTCATGCGCAGCACGGTCTGCAACAGCAGTGTGGATTTGCCTATACCCGGTTCTCCGCCCAGGAGTATCAGCGAACCGGGCACTATTCCGCCGCCCAGTACACGGTCAAGTTCGTTGTCGAGGGTGCCGTACCGCGGCTCCTCGGCCGCGGCAACGTCCTTCAGCCGCACGGGTTGTGGCGTGTGGTCCTTGTCGGACAAGGCCGCGGCTGCCGGGGTACGTGTCGTTACCGGCCGCACCCGCATTTCCTTCATCGTGTTCCATTGGCCGCACGACGGGCATCGTCCCACCCACTTGGGCGAGTCTTGTCCGCAGTGCTCACAAACGTAAACGGTTTTCTCTTTTGCCATGTCGTATGCTATGGATACTTGTTCCGGTGCCGCACACAGGCGGATTTCCTATTCGAGTTCGCCCAGCTCCTTGCGGATGCTTTGCAGTTCAGCCTTGATGGCGCGCAGACGGTCTATGACTTCGACCGTCTGGACCGTACCGCTTTTGTTGCTTTTCAGGGCATCCCGTGCCGCGGCAATCTTGAGTCCGCGCACCTTGACAAGGTTGTACACGAGACGAATCTGCTCGATGTCCTCCTTTGTATAGCGTCGGATGTTGCGACCCGTCTTCTGGGGAGAAATCTGTGGGAATTCCTTTTCCCAAAAACGAAGCAACGTCTCGTTTACATTAAACATTTTGGCGACTTCGCTGATGGAATAATAAAGTTTCAGCTCTTTGTTCGTATTTAGTGCCATGAGAAAAATCCTTGCCAGTGAGAAAAACTATTCGGAAAGGCTTCCGGGTTGGTCCGGAAGGTTTCAACTTTATTCGGGAGTGCTTTCGTAAACGTTTTCAATCCCGATGACGTAGACGGTGTGCAGGCTTCCGCCGGGTTTGTCGTTATACCAGCGTTCGCAGACGGCTTTGTCGAGGAATTTTTCGGCTTTCATTTCGCAGCGGTACAGTTTCCGGCCCTCTATGACCAGGCGTGCCTGTTCGAACGTGACGTTTCCCGCCTCGGTAGCCAGGGGCCGCAGTCCCGTTTCCTTTATTTTGTCGCAGTCGCGGCCCGAGTGTGTGCCGCAGAAGTTCAGTATTTCGCGGTTCTCCTTTCCTAAGAAAGAGAGTGTCATACATTCGTTCTCCTCGGTGAAGGCATACGTGTGTCTTTCCGGGCGGACAAATACAAATGCGACGGGCTTGTTCCAGAGGAAGCCCACACCTCCCCACGACGCAGTCATGGTGTTGAAGTTCTCAGGCCCGCCTGCCGTAATCAGCATCCACTCTTTCCCGATAATATCAATGATGTCCTCTTGCCCCAGCCGGCTTATGTCCGTCTTCTTCATACGCATGTTTTCTTCTATATTATATATGGTGTGCCTTACGCACGTTTCGCTTTTCCGTCTGTGCCTTCCGGCAAAGACCTAACGAAGCCAAAGTTAGCACAAACTCGCCGAAGGACAAAAAAAATCCTTGTTTTTCGTATTTGTCACGGTCTTTCGTGGGTGCGGACGACCGTCCGAGCGGCCGGAAAAGGCGAAAAAACGGGATTAAATGTATTTTTCATTAAAAAAATCCCCGGAAATTTTGCTCATGTCCGATAAAGAGCCTAAATTTGCACCCGTATTCGAGAGGGTATCTCGATGCAAAGAAGTTTTTTGGGGTATGGTGTAATTGGCAACACTACAGATTCTGGTCCTGTCTTTCCTGGTTCGAGTCCGGGTACCCCAACAAAAAAATGCGGCGACTGACTTTTGAAAAGCGGTTGCCGCATTTTCTGTTGTATAAGTGTACGTCCGGAAATCCGTTCCCGGCTTCTGCGCACCGTCGGAAGGCATATATTGACTACAAAGACAAGGGACATCCGTTCGTATGAAGGATGTCCCTTGTCTTTGTAGCGCGACCCAGGATTGAACTGGGGACCTTCGGATTATGAATCCGACGCTCTAACCAGCTGAGCTATCGCGCCAGCGCGATTACGACCGTTCTTGTCGCTTTCGGGTGCAAAAGTAGTAATAATTTTCGAGCGGACAAAATTTTCGGGCGGCTTTTTTCGATTTATTTGATGGAAGATTCTTTTAGGGGAGTCTTTCTTATTTTTCCGGGTGACGGGATTTCAGACGAAAACCTCCGAAGAGCAGGCCGTCGAACAGGCGGTTGCGTCTGAGCAGACGGTACACGCCGTAGCATACCAGCGTCAGGGCCGTCGCCAGACAGGGGGCGAAGAGGAATGTCAGCGCATCCGAACCGGTCTTGGGCATATTGTCGTGAAGGTAACTGTGGTAGAGGCTTTGCAGGATGTATATCCCGATGGTCGCCTGTCCCAGCTGTGAAATCCGTTTCCGGGTTTTGCTTCCGACCATCCCGTACCGGCGTTGCAGGGAAAGCAGGATGGCCATGCTTCCCGTGCATCCGATGACGAGTCTGAACAGCAGACAGGCGTATTCGTGCGGGTCGAGGAAGATTTTCCCGTGATAAAGCACTGTGTGCAGGCGGCAATAATATACGGTGTAGTCTCCGTTCCAGAATAAAAGCAGGAAGATGAATACCGCCCACAGGCCCAGCCGGACGCCCGTGCCGGCCTGCAGCCACCGGTCCTTGTGCCGGTTCAGGAAGATGCCGGCCCAGAAGAACGGAAGCATGGAGGGGACATAAACCACCGATACGAACGCTAGCGCCACCACCATGGAGAAGAGCGCGGCCGCCGTCATGTTGTGCCTGAAAATCCGCATACCCACTCCCGCCAGGGCATAACAGATGAACAGGCAGGAGAGAAACCAGAAAATGTTAAGCACGTTGAAGCGGATGAAGCCTATGGCGAGTACGCTCCACACCATTCCCGGCAGCACGAGCTGCAGGCCTTTCTTCAGCAACATGCGGCCCGGGGCTGGTGCAACGAGGATGAGGCGAAGAAACCGCTGATAATCATGAACAGCGGCATGTGGAAAGAATAGATGAATGCCCAGAGCGGATGGTGGTAGTCCGACGTGCTGACGTATTCCACGGCGTGTCCGAGCATGACCGTGACGATGGCCAGCGCTTTCGCGGCGTCCATGTATTCCAGGCGGGGCTTGTTTCCTGTCAGAAGGTTTTCCCTTGTCATTGTTTGCCGATGTGTTGTCATTGTTTGCCGATGCGGTGTGATGCAGGTCCGGTCAGACCTGTTGCGCCACGCCTTTCATGGAGAGCGAGATGCGCCCGCGGGCCTCGTCTATGGCGATAACCTTCACGCGCACGTGCTGCCGCAGGCTCACCACCTCGGCCGGATTGCGCACGTAGCGGTCGGCGAGCTGCGACACGTGGACCAGCCCTTTTACCTTGATGCCTATGTCCACGAAGCAGCCGAAGTCGGTGACGTTCGTCACGATGCCGGGCAGTTCCATGCCTTCTTCGAGGTCCTCAATGCTGTGTACCGTCGCGTCGAAACGGAATTCCGAGACCGTGCCCCGCGGGTCGCGTCCGGGCTTGTCCAGTTCCGTCATGATGTCCTTGAGCGTGGGCATACCCGTGTCCGCGTCGCAGTAGCGCGCAAGCCCGATACCGGCGCGCAGCCCGGCATCGGCGATGAATTTCTTCACGTCGCAGCCCGCATCGGCCGCCATGCGCTCCACCAGTCCATAGCGTTCGGGGTGGACGGCCGTGTTGTCGAGCGGATTTTCCCCGCCGGTGATGCGCAGGAATCCGGCACATTGTTCGTAGGCCTTGGGACCCAGACGCGGCACTTTCAGCAGTTCGGCGCGCGTGGCGAAGGGTCCGTTCGCCGCACGATACTCCACGATGTTCCCGGCCAGCGAGGGACCGAGTCCCGACACGTAAGTCAGTAAGTGGCGGCTCGCGGTGTTGAGGTTCACACCCACCGAGTTCACGCAACTTTCCACCGTCCGGTCGAGCGAATGCCGCAGGGCCGTCTGGTCTACGTCGTGCTGGTATTGTCCCACGCCTATGGATTTCGGGTCTATCTTGACCAGTTCGGCCAGCGGGTCGGCCAGCCGGCGGCCGATGGATACCGCCCCGCGCACGGTGACGTCGTGGTCGGGAAACTCTTCGCGTGCGGTTTTCGAGGCGGAATATACGGATGCACCGTCCTCGCTGACCGAAAAGACCGCGATTCCCTCGAGCGGCAGCGAGCGCACCAGTTCTTCGGTCTCGCGGCCTGCCGTCCCGTTGCCGATGGCCACGGCTTCAATCCGATAGTCGCGCATGAGCGTTGTCAGCGTAAAGCATGTGCGCGCATATTCGCCCTGTGGCGGATGCGGGAACACGGTCTCGAAGTGCAGCAGTCCGCCTTGTGCGTCGAGGCACACCACCTTGCAGCCCGTCCGGTATCCCGGGTCGATGGCCATGATGCGCTTCTGCCCGAGCGGGGCTGCCAGCAAAAGTTGTTTCAGGTTGCCGGCAAACACGCGGATGGCCTCTTCGTCGGCGTGCGCCTTGCTTTGTGCGGCAAATTCTGTCTCGATGCCGGGTTTCAGCAGCCGCTTGTAGGCGTCGGCCGCCGCCATTTCCATCTGTGCGGCCGCAGGAGTGCCGCGCCGCACGTAGGGGCGCATCACGCGGGCCGTGCAGTCGTCCTCGTCGGCCGGTGCGATGCTGACGCGCAGCAGGCCTTCGGCCTCGCCCCTCCGCATGGCCAGCAGGCGGTGTGAGGAGCATCGGCGCAGCGGTTCGGCCCAGTCGAAGTAGTCGCGGTATTTTCCGGCCTCGTCCTCCTTGCCTTTCACCACTTTCGAGCGGATGACGGCCGTCCGTCTGAAGCTTTCGCGCACCGTGGCCCGTGTCCGTTCGTCCTCGCTGATGCGTTCGGCCAGAATGTCGCGCGCCCCCTGCAGCGCATCCTCCGCGTCGGGCACGTCGTCGCCCGTGAAATCCGCTGCGGCCCGCACCGGGTCGGTCTGCGGCCGCCGCATAATCAGGTCGGCCAGCGGCTCCAGTCCCTTTTGCCGCGCCATCTCCGCGCGTGTCCTGCGCTTGGGCTTATAGGGTAGGTAGATGTCTTCGAGCAGTGTCGCGTCCCAGCATCCTTCGATGCGTTTCCGCAGTTCGTCGGTCAGTTTTCCCTGCTCTTCGATGGTGGACAGCACGTACTCGCGCCGGTGTACCAGTTCGCCGAGCCGTTCGTTCTCGTCCTTGACGGCGGCAATCTGTACTTCGTCCATGCCGCCGGTGGCCTCTTTGCGGTAGCGGCTGACAAACGGGACGGTGGCGCCGCCCTCGAGCAGGCGTATCGTGTTCTCTACGTGCCGTTCGGGCAGGTTCAGCCGTCGGGCTATGATGGAGGTGATGGCACTCATGATGTGAATGGTCTTTTGTGGTGGAAAATAAGAAAGCGGCCTGTCCGTTCAGGTCCGGGGTATGTTCAGGCAGAAGTATTTCCAGAGCGGTCCTGCCATAAGTGCCTGTTTGATGTCGTCGGCTTCGAGCAGCGCCCTTACTTCCTCGGGCGACAACAGGTGTACGGTGATGTCCTCGGTGGGTTCAAGGTGTTGCGACGTGACGGGTTCCACGCCCTCGGCCACGAATGTGTAGGAATAATTGGTCATTGCCGACGCGTTGGGCGCGAGTTTGCAGAACAGGCTCCATTTCCCGCCCGCATATCCCGTTTCCTCTAATAGCTCCCTGCGCGCCGCCTCCTCGGGCGATGCGTCTTCGGGGTCGATGACGCCTGCGCACAGTTCGTAGCGCGTTTCTCCCAGTGCGTGCCGGTATTGTCGGACCAGCAGGAAGCGTCCGTCCGCGGTGCGGGCTATGACGTTCACCCAGTCGGGATACTCGAGGACATAATATTCCGGGTTTTCCACGCCGTCGGGCAGGCGCACGTGGTCACGGCGTGCGGTCAGCCACGGCCGCCGAAAGAGGTATTCGCTCTTCAGCACCTCCCATTTCTTCGGGTCTTGCTTGTCTTTCATAGTAATATGTATGTTCTGCGCGGGCATATGCAGCTTATCTGTGGCAAAGATAAGCAAAAATCAGCCAAGAGCCTTTTCTTTTTCCGTAAGTCCGTGCCCGTTTTCCGGCCGCCTTGTCAATTTTAACACAATTTGCTTTTCGTCGAAAAATGTTGTATCTTTGTGGTACAGAAAATGGGAGAGGCGGTTTCGTACCGCCTTTTTCGTGTAAATAAGCTACTTGCAAGTGCCATTTACATGCACATGTAGGAAAAATTAGAAGTATCCCGCGTAAAAATACATGCCTTCTATTTGAAAATACAAGCCGCCCGCGCGCGAAAAAATGCCTTCCGCGCGGTCGTAGCCCCGTTTTCTTTACATCTTTTTACGTAACCAAGGTTAAAAATGTTAATGTCCGCCGGCGCGAACTGCCCGTCCGGTCGCCCCTTGCCCGCTGCTGTTCCGTCTTTTGTGCGCGAAGACGCGCCGCGCAAGGGATGAATTATTCTTTTTTAAGCATCGGCATCGAAACATTTGCCCTATTTTAGAATTTATCCTGCATCCGCCCGAAAAGAAACACGTACCTTTGCCCCGACACAACACTCTTGTACACGAAACCAACAAGCGAACGCAAGACCATGAAACGATTATTCACACTGTTCACGCTGTTGCTGACGCTCACCTTGCCGCCGGTGTGCGCCCAGACGCTCTCGCTCGACAGTTGCCGCGCGCTGGCGTTGCGCAACAACAAGGCCATCGGCATGGCGCGCGAACAAATGGAAAAGGCATACTATGACCGCAAGGCCGCACGCACGAACTATTTGCCTAAGGTGGCGCTGACCGCCGGCTACGTGCGCACGGGCGACGAAATCTCGCTGCTGAGCGACGGGCAGAAAGGCGCGCTCTCGTCGATGGGTACGGGCATGGCGGGAGAGTTCGGCCAATTGGCGGGACAAATCCTGCAACAGCATCCCGAACTGGCCCCGCTCCTGCAACAGGCTTCGGGCTACGTGGGACAGGTCGCAGGCGCGCTCAACGGAGTAGGGCAGGGAATCGTCGATGCCCTGCGCACCGACACGCGCAACATGACGGCCGGGGCCATCATCCTGACGCAACCGCTCTACATGGGCGGGAAAATCCGCGCTTACGACCGCATCACGCGGCTCGCGCAGCAGGCCGCCGACGAGAAGATGCGCGCCGGACGGCAGGAGGTGCTGCTCGAGACGGACCGGGCCTATTGGCAGGTGGTATCGCTGGCCAACAAACGCAAACTGGCCGTGGCCTACCGCGACATGTTGCGCCGGCTGGACGAGGATGTCCTGCGGATGATTCGCGAGGGAGTGGCCACCAAGGCGAACGAACTCAGCGTCAGTGTGAAGCTGAACGAGGCGGAAATGACACTGGCCAAGGTGGAGGACGGACTGACCCTGTCTCGGATGCTGCTGTGTCAGTTGTGCGGGCTGCCACTCGACACGCCGGTCGAAACAGCCGACGAACAATTGCCCGAACTTGCCGACGGAGCAGCTTACGGTACGGCGACAAATGCGGACCGGGCCTTTCAGAGCCGGCCCGAACTCGCTTTGCTGCAGGCCGCCCTCGACATCCGGAAGGAAAAAGTGAACATAGAGCGCGCCGCATTCCTGCCGCAACTGGCGCTGATGGGCGGGTACATGACGACCAACCCCGGCCTGACCAACGGTTTCGAGAACCGTTTCCGCGGCACATGGGCGGTAGGCGTGACGCTCAAGGTACCCGTATGGAACTGGGGCGAGGGGAAATACAGGATACGTGCCGCCAAGGCCGAAGCCAACATAGCCTCGCTGCAACGCGATGAGGTCCGCGAGAAGATTGAACTGCAGGTACGCCAGGCGGCCTTCCGCATCAACGAGGCCGACAGGAAGCTGGCGCTCAGCATCAGGAATAAGGAAAAGGCCGAAGAGAACCTGCGCACGGCGCAGCTGGGATTCCGCGAAGGCGTCATCGTGACTTCCGACCTGCTGATGGCACAGACGGCATGGTTGCAGGCGCAAAGCGACAAGATAGACGCGCAAATCGACGTCCGGCTGAGCCGTTCCATGTACGAAAAAGCCTTGGGCACGCTCGACAAAGGCGACTGAGCGCGCCCGCATACCCGTCCGCCCTTTAATAGAAAACCAAAAGAACACAACAGATATGTCATCCTCAAAAAGTAAAGCCAATCTGCTGCCCGCCATCGGCATCATCACGTGCGTGGTCGTGCTGGTAGCCGTCGGCAGCCTGTTTGCATTCAGCAATGAAAGCGACACCATCCAGGGACAGGCCGACGTAAACGAATATCGCGTGTCGAGCAAAGTTCCGGGACGCCTGCTTGAAGTCCGTGTCCGCGAAGGTGATTTCGTCAAGGCCGGCGATACGCTCGCCCTGCTCGAAGCCCCCGATGTCGAGGCCAAGCTCTCGCAGGCCCGGGCCGCCGAGGACGCCGCGGCAGCCCAAAGCCGCAAGGCCGAGAAAGGCGCACGCGCCGAACAAATCACGGCGGCGTATGAAATGTGGCAGAAGGCCGAAGCGGCCGTCACGATAGCCCGGAAATCCTACACCCGTGTCAAGCGTCTTTTCGACGAAGGCGTGATGACGGCACAGAAGCTTGACGAGGTCACAGCCCAGCGCGATGCCGCCGTGGCTACGGCCAAGGCCGCCAAGGCCCAGTATGACATGGCGCGCAACGGGGCCGAGCGCGAGGACAAGGAGGCCGCCGCCGCGATGGTCAGTCGTGCGCAGGGCGCGGTCAGCGAAGTGAATTCCTATGTCAGGGAAACCGTTCTCGTAGCCGCCCACGACGGCGAGGTGACCGACATCTTCCCGCAGATAGGCGAGCTGGTAGGAACGGGCGCGCCCATCATGAACATTGCCATGATGGACAAAATATGGGTGACGTTCAATGTAAGGGAAGACCATCTGCCGCGTTTTTCGATGGGAAAGACGGTCAGGGCCACCGTTCCCGCACTTGCCGGCCGCGAGGTGGAACTCAAGGTCTACTACATGAAGGACCTCGGCACCTATGCCGCATGGCGGGCCACCAAGACGACGGGGCAGTTCGACATGAAGACCTTCGAGGTGAAAGCGGCCCCTTTGAAAAAAGTCGAAGGCCTGCGTCCCGGCATGTCGGTCATCATGGAATGAACCGCTTCCCGGCTTTCGTCCCACAATATATATATAGGTATCAATGTCTGTCCTGCTTGACATATCGCGCCGCGAACTTCTACGTCTGGCCAAGCAACCGATTTGCGTGTTTTGCATGGTCATAGCGCCGCTTTTCTGCTGTTTCTTCTTCACCAGCCTCATGTCCGACGGACTTCCCACGAGTATGCCGCTGGGTTTGGTGGACAATGACGGCACTGCCATGACACGTAATCTGTCGCGGACGCTTGACGCTTTCCAGATGACCGCCATCACTCACCGCTATCCCTCGGTAAGCGACGCGCGGAAGGCGGTGCAGCGCGGCGACATCTATGGTTTCTACTACATTCCGGAGGGTACGACGCGCAAAGCCCTGCGGCAGGAAATCCCGACCGTATCTTTCTATACGAACAACTCCTATCTGGTGGCGGCCTCGCTGCTTTACCGCGACATGAGGACCGTTTCTGAGCTTGCTTCGGGGGCGGCCGGCCGCTCCGTGCTCTATGCCCGTGGCGCGACAGAGCGGCAGGCGATGGCTTTCCTGCAACCTGTGGTCATCGACACCCATGCCACGGGCAACCCGTGGCTCAATTACAACGTCTATCTGAGCAATACGCTTGTGCCGGGTCTGCTGATGCTTTTCATTTTCATGGTGACGGTCTTCGCCATCGGTACGGAAGTGAAGAGCGGCACGGTGCGCGAGTGGCTCGGTATGGCACACGGCTCGATGTGGAAGGCGCTGGCAGGTAAATTGCTGCCGCATACGGTCGTCTTCATGCTGGTCGGCGGTTTCATCATCTGGTATTTTTACGGTTACCTCCGTTTCCCGTGCCACGGCGGCATGGGACCGATGATGTTTGTCATGGCCCTGGGCGTGCTGGCCGCGCAGGGCATGGGCGTTTTCATGTTCGCCATGCTGCCTACGCTGCGGCTCGGTCTGAGTTTCGCTTCGCTTTGGGGCGTTATCTCGTTCAGTATTTCGGGCATGTCCTATCCTGTGATGGCCATGCACCCCATGCTGCGCGGCCTGAGCCTGTTGTTTCCGTTGCGGCATTACTTCCTGCTCTACGTGAACTCGGCCCTCGACGGCCTGCCCCTGCTCAACGCCTGGCCTTATGTGGTCGGCCTGTCGATTTTCGCCCTGCTGCCTGTGATTGTGATGCGCCGGCTGCGAACTGTCTTACTCACCATACCTTATATGCCATGAGCCGGAAATTCAGAACCTACTGGAAACAGTCGCGGCGTGACTGGAATTTCATCTTCCGCCATGAGTTGCGCAACATATTCAGGGACGAAGGCGTACTGGTCTTCTTCTTCCTTGTCCCTCTCGCCTATCCGCTGCTTTATGCCTTTATCTATACGAATGAAGTGGTGCGGGAAGTTCCCGTTGTCGTCGTGGACGACTGCTCCACGCCGCAGAGCCGCGAGTACCTGCGCCACATCGACGCTACCGCCGACGTGGCCGTCGTGGCCCGGTGCCGTGACATGGAAAGCGCCCGCCGCGAGATTGCCGAGCGCAACGCATACGGCATCGTCTATGTGCCGCGCGATTTCAGCCGCAGGCTGGCCCGGGACGAGCAGACCGAGGTCAGCATTTTCATAGACATGAGCGGGATGCTCTACTACAAGGCCGTGCTGACGGCCAATACGAATGTGTCGCTCGCCATGAACGCCCGCATCAAGGTAAAAAGGGCCGGCAACACCACAGAAGCCCAGGACCGCGTCACGGAACACCCTATCGCATACGAGGAAATAAGTCTGTATAACCCACAAAACGGTTTCGCCGCATTTCTTATCCCTGCCGTCCTCATACTCATCATCCAGCAGACGCTGCTCCTGGGAGTGGGCATATCGGCCGGCACGGCGCGCGAGCATAACCGCTTCCGCGAACTCCTGCCCGTCAATCGGCACTACACGGGCCTGTTGCGCATCGTGCTGGGCAAGTCGTGGGCCTATCTGCTGATATACCTGCCGCTCTCGGTCTACGTGCTGGGCGTCGTTCCCCGCCTGTTCAGCCTCAATCAGATAGGCAATCCGTGGGATATGGCCCTCTTTGTCGTGCCCTACCTGCTGGCGTGCATTTTTTTCGCCATGACCGTTTCCGTGCTCGTGCGGCAACGCGAGACGTGCATCATGCTCATCGTCTTTTCGTCCGTCCCGCTGCTGTTCCTCAGCGGTGTGTCGTGGCCCGGCAGTGCCATCGCGCCGTTCTGGAAGGTGGTTTCGGGATTCTTCCCCTCGACTTTCGGCATCAACGGCTATCTGAAGCTGGACTGCATGGGGGCTGAACCGGCCGCCGTGCGCAAGGAGTGGATTGCGCTGTGGGGACAGGCCGTCTTCTACTTCTTCACCACCTGCCTGGTCTACCGCAACAACATCATAGCCTCGCGCCGCCGCTTCATTGCCCGCTACCGGAAGATGAAAGCCGGGCGGGAAGGCTGACGGTGATGTGCGCCGGGCGTAAGGAATGTCCGTGTAAGCAAACGGAAATGTCGGGGTCGCCGCGATTCCGACATTAACATTTTTAACTTTTCTGCACTTTTGGCGCGGCGTACATGGCTTGTAGTTTTTCCTACATGCAGAGGTAAAAATCCCTACATGGCTTGTAGGAAAAACTACATGGCACATAGAAAATCCTTTTTCGCGGGAAAAAACGGCGCGAAACGGGTCTCCGGGCACGAAAAAAGGCGGTCCGAAACCGCCTCTCCCTTTATCGCTGATGCAAAGATACAACATTTTCCGGCGAAAAGCAAATTGTGTTAAAATCTCCGGCGGCGGAAAAAATTCGGCTGTCCGTCCGGCTGCCCGCGATGCGGTCCAGCCGTGGAATACCCGTTTGGGCGTATCGCTTCCGTCTCGTGTGCAAAAACTTTCCACCGATTTACGCGCTTGTAAAATAATTTAGTACTTTTGCACCATTATTTACGAAAGGACTGCATGGACGACAGCAAAATCTTCAGGATAGACATTGACAAGGTGCTGCACGACAAGGCCGGCGACAAGGCCGGGCGTGTGCCCCGGTTCGTCGTCTCGTGGCTCAAACGTATCGTCCATCAGGACGAAATCAACGCTTTCCTTGAAAAAGAAGGCGACAAGCAGGGCGTACCTTGGCTGGAGGACTGCGTGAAATTCCTGGACATGACGCTGGATGTGCAGGGCGCGGAAAATCTGCCCCTGCCCGACGACGGCCGCCGCTACACGTTCGTCAGCAACCACCCGCTCGGCGGGCAGGACGGCGTGGCGCTGGGCGCGTTGCTGGGACGGCGTTACGACGGACGGGTGAAATATTTGGTCAATGACCTGCTCATGAACCTGCATGGCCTTGCCCCGCTGTGCATCCCCATCAACAAGACGGGCGCACAAAGCCGCCGCTTCCCCGCCATGGTAGAGGCGGGATTTGCCGGGCCGGAGCATATCATCATGTTCCCCGCAGGCCTGTGTTCGCGGCGCAAGGGCGGCATCGTCCGCGACCTGCCCTGGAACAAGACTTTCATCACCAAAAGCGTCGCGACGCAGCGTGACGTCGTGCCTATCCACTTCGGCGGCTGCAATTCCGGCTTCTTCTACCGCCTGGCCGCCGTCAGCAAGATGCTGGGCATCAGGTTCAACATCGCCATGCTCTATCTGGCCGACGAAATGTTCAAGAACCGGCACAAGACCTTTACCGTGAAAATAGGCAAGCCCATACCCTGGCAGACTTTCGACAAGTCGCGCACGCCGGCGCAGTGGGCCGCTTACGTGCAAGACCTCGTCTACGAATTGTGAAAGGCGGTTGCGCCCGCAGAGGTGCCGGCCGCTTATGCTCTATTATATGGAAAAAATCATAGAACCCGTCAGCCGCGAACTTTTGAAGGCGGAACTGACGCCCGAACGTCGCCTGCGCTCGACCAACAGGAGTGACAACGAGATTTATATCGTGACCTACCAGCAGGCACCCAACGTCCTGCGCGAGATAGGCCGCTTGCGCGAAATCGCATTCCGCGCGGCAGGCGGAGGTACAGGCAAGAAAATCGACCTGGACGAGTTCGATACGTGCGCGCATCCCTATTACCAGCTCATCGTATGGTGTCCCGATGTCGAGGAGATACTGGGCGGCTACCGCTTCCTGCCCGGCTCGGAGATAGAATTCGACGCCTCGGGCAATCCGCGCCTGGCCACGGGACACATGTTCCGCTTTTCCGACAAATTCAAACAGGACTACCTGCGCGATACCGTGGAACTCGGCCGCTCGTTTGTGACCTTGGAATACCAGAGCACGCGCGAAACGCGCAAAAGCCTCTTTGCGCTCGACAATCTGTGGGACGGACTCGGCGCGCTGACCGTGCTGATTCCCGGTCTGAAGTACTTCTTCGGAAAAATGACCATGTATCCGTCGTTCAACCGGCAGGCACGCGACATGATTCTCTATTTCCTGAAAAAGCACTTCGGAGATACGGAACACTTGGTCTATCCCGAGGAACCCATCCTGCCGGATACCGACGAGGAGGTCCTGCGCCGCCTGTTCTGCGAGAGCACTTTCCGCGACGACTACCGCATACTCAACACCGAAGTGCGCAAGCTGGGCTACAACATCCCGCCGCTGGTCAATGCCTACATGGGCCTGAGTCCCACGATGCGCGTCTTCGGTACGGCTGTCAATCATGAATTCGGCGAAGTCGAGGAGACCGGCATCCTTATCGCGGTAGATGAGATTCTGGAAGAGAAGCGTATGCGCCACATAGATACTTTTGTCGAGGAGCATCCCGAGAGCGCCAGTCTCTTTTCCGACTTGTTCACGGAGCGGCAAGGCTGATGCCGCCGCCCGGATGCAGACATCGGGAGCACGCTCCGTGCAGGGCGTGCTCCCGATGTCTTTTCTTTTGGAAAATTACGCCCCGTCCCCGCGCGCCGGGACGGGGCGGAGTGCTCCGGGACGGTATTATTCCGTCACTTCCTCGAACATGTCTTTTCCAACACCGCATATCGGGCATACCCAGTCGTCGGGAATGTCTTCGAATGCCGTACCCGGCGCGATGCCGCTCTCGGGGTCGCCTGTTTCAGGGTCGTAAGTCCAGTTGCATACCGTGCAATAATACTTTTTCATGATGCTCTTGTTTTTTGTGTGTTGTGAATGTGCTCGGCCGCAGATAGCCGCCTCGCGTTGGTATAAGTCTCTTGTTTTTGTCTGTCAGGCCGTCCGGCGTGCGCAGGTCAGATGTAGACGTTGCAGGTCGTGCCGTGCATTCTCCTTTCCACCCTGATCCAGTCGATGAGGTCCCATACGGCGCTGACGAAGTCGGCACGCCGGTTGCGGTAATCTATGTAGTAGGCATGTTCCCAAACGTCGATGGTGAGCAGTGGCATGAGTCCGTGTGTGAGCGGGTTGCCGGCATTCTGTTCGGCCACGATGGAAAGTTTCCCTTGCTTGTCGGTGACGAGCCACGCCCATCCTGCTCCGAACAGGCCGATGGCGGCTGCCGAGAATTTTTCCTTGAACTCTTCGACCGACCCGAAGCTTTCGGTCAGTCTTTCGGCCATCTCCTCGCTCATGGCCGTGGCGGCAGGAGTGAGCGAGTTGAAGAAAAACGTGTGGTTCCATACTTGTGCGGCGTTGTTGAATATGGCTCCTGACGCGTTGCGCACTATCTCCTCGAGCGGCATCTCCTCATAGTCGGTCCCGACTATCAGCCTGTTGAGGTTGTCTACGTAGGTTTGCAGATGCTTCCCGTAGTGAAAAGCTACTGTCTCGGCACTCATGCGCGGTTCGAGGGCATTCAGTGCATAGGGTAGGGCGGGCATTAAATGTTTCATGACGCTTTGTTTTTAGAGGTTGTGCATGTGTCACGCTTCAAATGTACGCAACTTCGTGCTGACCCGCCAAACAATCGGCCGGAAAAACGGCCTGCTTTTCCTTGGTTTTATCATTAAATAATACTCCTTTATAGCTGTTGGGGAAAAATGCCAACTCAGTACATCAAAAAAGCCTTCCGGAGATGTGGAAAAGCCTTTTGCGCGTCGCGGGGCGGTTTCTCCGCTTTCCTGTCCCTATTCCGCTGTCCGCCGGGTGCGTCCGTTTGCCGCAAAATTCGTATTTTTGCGGAACGCAATGCAGATGTACCATCCGAAAAGACTGTTCTTATGGAAAAAAACGAAACGATAGAAATGATGAAGGCGCGCCGCAGCGTGCGTAAGTTCAAGTCCGACCCCGTTCCCCGCGAGCTGATAGACCGTATCATTGAGGCCGGAACGTTTGCCGCGTCGGGCCACGACCGCCAGCCCTGGGCCATCATCGCCGTGACCGACAAGGAAGTGCGCGACCGCCTGTCCGAGGTGAACGCGACCTTCTTCGACATGCCCGTGAAAGACCCTTTCTACGGTGCACCCGCCATCATCGTCGTGCTGTGCAAGACCTTCACGCCCACATACGTCTACGACGGTTCGCTGGCCATAGGCAACATGATGCTGGCCGCCCGTTCGCTCGGGCTGTCCTCGTGCTGGATTCACCGGGCCAAGCAGGTGTTCGCGCTGCCCGAGTGGCAGGAATGGCTCAAGAGCATCGGCGTGGAAGGCGAATACGAGGGAATAGGACACATCGCCCTGGGATACAGCGACGGCCCCGAGCCCGAGGCGCGTCCCCGCAAGGCCGGACGTGTGTTCTACGTGGAATGACCCGCACATTATATATATAGGAGCGCGCGACAGCCATCCGGTAAAAACAATAAGAAATGAAACGCATACTCTTTATCTGTCTCGGCAATATATGCCGCTCTGTGGCGGCCGAGGAAGTGTTCCGCGTGAAAGCGGCTGCGGCCGGTCGCGCGGCGGACTACGAACTGGATTCGGCAGGCCTCATAGACTATCACGAGGGTGAGCTGGCCGATGAACGTATGCGCCGCCATGCCGCCCGTCGCGGCTATCTACTGACGCATAGGTCGCGCCCCGTGAAGGACGAGGACTTCGACCGTTTCGACCTCATCGTGGCCATGGACGACGACAACGTGCGCCGCCTCGCGCGGCTGGCGGGCAAGACGGAGCGACATGCCCGCATCGTGCGCATGACCGACTACCTGCAACGTCTTGAGGCCGGCTTCGTGCCCGATCCCTACTATGGCGGGGCGCAGGACTTCGAGCATGTGCTCGACTTGCTCGAGGATGCCGCCGACGGACTGCTGGACCGGACGCGCTGATGCGCCCGCGATTTTAACACTTCTTGCTTTTGGGCAAAAAATATATTATCTTTGCAGTGCGAAAGTGCAGGGACGGCCTCAGACCGTCCCTTTTTCGTGCCCGTAGGCCCGTTTCAGGGCAAAACTGTCCCTATGACGGTCTTTCGTAAGTGCCTTGTAGTTTTTTCTACATGGCATGTAGGAAATTTTACCTCTGCATGTAGGAAAAACTACAAGCCATGTACGCCGCGCCAAAAGTGCAGAAAAGTTAAAAATGTTAATGTCGGATGGCGCCGGAAGCCGCTTTTGCGGCCGTTTCCGGCCGCAGCGGGACAGTGAATGTCCGCCGGTCTGTTCTTTGTTACGAAAAAGTGTCTGCGGAGCGTCCGTTTCATTATAATTTATTACTTTTGTAACGTAGATAAAAATATTTACTATTCATTAAAACCTCAATAATACTATGGAACAGAAAGATTTGCAGCAGATTGTCGGCATGTTCGACATCGAAGGTGTGGTTTCGGAAGTGAAACCCCTCGGAAACGGACTGATTAATACCACCTACAAGGTCTGCACCGAAGGCGATGCCCCCGAATATGTGCTCCAGCACGTCAATAACGCCATCTTCCCCGACGTGGAGATGCTCATGGGCAACATCGTGGCTGTGACCAATCACATCCGCGCCAAGTATGAGAAGGACGGCGTGGCCGACATCGACCGCAAGGTGCTGCGCTTCGTGCCCGCAAAGGACGGCAAGTATTTCCACTTCGACGGCGAGAAATACTGGCGTGTCATGGTATTCATTCCCGACACCATCTCGCAGAGCGCCGTTACGCCCGAAAGTTCCTACATCGTGGGCGAGACCTTCGGCAACTTCCAGGCCATGCTGGCCGACATCCCCGTAGAGCTGGGCGAGACCATCAAGGATTTCCACAACATGGAGTTCCGTCTGCAGCAGCTCCGCGAGGCCGTGGCCGAAAACAAGGCCGGACGCCTCGAAAAGGTGCAGTGGCTCGTGGACGAGCTTGAAAAACGCGCCGAAGAGATGTGCAAGGGCGAGCGTCTGCACCGCGAGGGCAAGCTGCCCAAGCGTATCTGTCACTGCGATACGAAGGTGGACAACATCCTCTTCGACCGCGACGGCAAGGTGCTGTGCGTCATCGACCTCGATACGGTCATGCCCAACTATGTCTTCTCCGATTTCGGCGATTTCCTGCGTTCGGCCGCCAACACGGGTAAGGAAGACGACAAGGACTTGGACAACGTGAACTTCAACATGGACATCTTCAAGGCATTCACCGAAGGTTACCTCAAGTCGGCACGTTGCTTCCTCACTCCGCTCGAAATAGAAAATCTGCCCTATGCCGCCGCGCTCTTCCCCTACATGCAGACGGTGCGCTTCCTGGCCGACTACATCAACGGAGACACCTACTATAAGACACAATACGCAGAGCACAACCTGGTACGCTCCGAGGCGCAGTTCAAACTCCTTCAGAGCGTGGAGGCCCACCAGGCGGAAATGCAGGCCTTCATTGCCGAACAGCTGGCATAAGCCTGTGTGCGGCGGCCGGCGGCCTGCGTACGCCGATGCCGCGGTATGAATGAACGGGACGCACGCCTGCGACGGCCGGAATGCCGTTTACGGGCGTGCGTCTCCGTCTTTTTCTTCGGCACACGCCGTGCCCTCCCGTACGGATGCCTCCTGCGCCGGCGTAACGGAGGATCGCGCGCGTGCGCGTATATAATAATGGTGTCGATGGACCTTTTGTACAGAATGTTGCACAGGCTTCGTGCCGGGAATTTGTGCTACCGGCTGCTCTCGCCCGTAGCGCACGGCCGCGTATCCTGCGCTACGGCCGACGTGGATGCGGCCCTGCGGCGGCTGGCAGCCCTCTCGCCCGATGCGGGTCGCAGTTGCCTGCACGCCAATGCCGTGTGCGCTCCGGAACATGACCTGACCGTAATCGTTCCGGCCTATAATGCGGAGAAATACCTGGCGGACTGTCTGGACTCCGTGCTGGAGCAGCGCACGCGTCACAGTGTCCGTGTCGTCGTGGTCGATGACGGTTCGACCGACCGCACGCCCCGTCTGCTCGAAACCTATTCCCGGCGCGACGACATTATGGTCATCACGCAGCGTAACGGCGGATTGTCCGCCGCACGCAATGCCGCGCTTGCCCGCCTGCGGGGACGTTACGTCATGTTCCTCGATGCGGACGACCGGCTGCTGCCCGGTGTCGTCGATGCGCTCATGGACAAGGCGCTGGCCCTCAACGCCGACATCGTGGAAGGCGGAATGGAACGTTTTGATGACGGCGGCCGCGTGTGGATGTGCGGGAAGCCTGTCGCGCAGGACAACGTCTCGGCCGCTTCCCTGTCGGGCTATGCCTGCGGAAAAGTCTATAAGTCGCAGCTGTTCGCCGACGTGCAATTCCCCGTCGGCTATTGGTTCGAAGACACACTGGGCCCTTACGTAGTTTATCCCCGTGCGGTGCGCCGGGCCGTGGTTTCGGCCGTCGTCTATGCCTACCGCAACAATCCGACCGGCATCAGCCACCGCTCGCACGGCAATCCCCGGGTGCTGGATGCCTTGTGGGTGACGCGGTGTATGCTGGCCGACAGCCGCAGCCTGGGCATCCGTCATGATACTGCCTTTCTCGATATGGTTCTGACGGACCTGCGAAACACGTATTGCCGGGTGACGAGCCTGCGAAACCGTCATGTGTCGCGCGACCTCTTTGTCGCGTTGTGCGGTCTGCTGCGGGAGCATTTCCCGGCCGCATCGTCCGGCAGACCGTCCGCATTGTCTGAAAAGAATTCTGTATTGACCGCCGATGCGTCCCTGCGTCCGTTGGAAGCGTCCCTGCGCAACGGCGACTTTGCGGCCTTCCGCCTGTACTGTTATTGCTTCCCGATGTGATTTCCGGATATATACGAAAAAGTCCCTTTGCGTAACGTGTTACTACAAAGGGACTTCTGTACTCGAAGCGGGACTTGAACCCGCACAGCCATCACTGGCCAAAGGATTTTAAGTCCTTCGTGTCTACCGATTCCACCATTCGAGCAGTGTTAGGATGGGGAGCGGAAAACGAGACTCGAACTCGCGACCCCAACCTTGGCAAGGTTGTGCTCTACCAACTGAGCTATTTCCGCAGACAAGGACATGTGCTGTCTTCGGGTGCAAATATACGGATTAATTGCAGCCCGACAAAATTTTCTTTGTGTAAATCCCGTATCCGTAGGCGGCTTCCGCATTTTCAATTCCGTATGAGCAGTAAATCTGTGCCCGAATTGTAAGTGACGGGGTAGCGGTACAGGCCGCGTCCGCCCTCGCCGGCAGTGACGATGCCGCCGTTGTTGAGGCCGTAGTGCCGCTTGCATCGTCCGCACACCGCGTAGGTGCTTTGTAGCGTGAGGCTACGCTGCACCGCGTCCGTGCTGTAACAGTTCGGGCACACGAGTTCGAAAGCTATGTTGTAGAAATTCCCGTTCAGGTCGGGGATGTTCGGCATTCCCACGATGAAACCGCTGACGCACTCGGGAGTCCCGTACTGGTCGATGGCGGTTGGGGTGTAGACAAACGGATTTCCGTCGCCTGTGTCGAAGATGTATTTTCCGTTGGAAAAGGATATGGTGCAGAACATGCCCGGACTGTTGAGGGCGGCGCGCAGCCCCGGAACCTGTGTGACGGGCGAAAACCGGAAGAAGGCCCGGATGTTGGCGTAGAGGCTCTCCACTTCGTCGGCGCAGGCTGCGGTCAGCGCGCACAGCAACAGGCTCAGCGCGCAGTAGCGGACTTTCCGGCGCGCGGCCTTCATGCGTCGGAAAAGTCCGGCCGGCTTCCCGGCATTTCTCCATGCGTGTGCAGTCATGTTTCGAGTGGCTGAGTTCATGCCTTGAGCAGGTCTTGTTCGGCCTGTTCTACTTTTTCGAATCCGAAGCCGGCGCATACGTCATCCATCAAGGCGCGTATGCGGTCGTTGCACAGGTTGCCCGCGCTGCCGGCGTGCGTGTGGCGGATTTCCTTGCACGGCTTGAACCGGCCGGCCTCGATGTCCAGTCCGACTTTCTTGTAGGCGTCGCGGAAAGGCATACCGTCTGCGGCGAGGCGGTTCACCTCTTCGACGGAGAACATGAGGTCGTAGCGCGGGTCGTCGAGGATGTGCTCGTTCACACGCATACGGCCGACGATGTAAGTTGCCATCTGCAGGCAGTCGATGAGCTGGTCGAACGCCGGGAGAAAGACTTCCTTTATCTCCTGCAGGTCGCGGAAGTAGCCGCAAGGCAGGTTGTTCATGATGAGCGTAATCTGTTGCGGCAGGGCCTGCAGTTTGTTGCAGCGGGCACGTATCAGCTCGAACACATCGGGGTTCTTCTTGTGCGGCATGATGGAGGAGCCTGTCGTACACTCGTCGGGCAACTTCACGAAACCGAAGTTCTGCGAGTTGAACATGCAGGCATCGAACGCCAGCTTGGCGACGGTTCCCGCTATGCCGGCGAGGGCGAAGGCCACGTTGCGTTCGTTCTTGCCGCGGCCCATCTGGGCGTAGACCACGTTATAGTCCATCGAGTCGAAGCCCAGCAGTCGCGTCGTCATGTCGCGGTCGAGGGGGAACGACGAGCCGTAGCCTGCCGCCGAGCCCAGCGGGTTGCGGTTGGTCATGCGGTAGGCGGCCTGCAGCAGCAGCATGTCGTCGGTCAGGCTCTCGGCGTAGGCGCCGAACCAAAGGCCGAAGCTCGAAGGCATGGCCACCTGCAGGTGGGTGTATCCCGGCATGAGCACGTCGCGGTGGCTTTCGCTCTGCCGTTGCAGTTCGTCGAACAGCGCGCGCACGGCTTCGGCCACGCGGCGCAGGCTGTCGCGCGTGAACAGCTTGAGGTCCACCAGCACCTGGTCGTTGCGCGAGCGTCCGCTGTGTATCTTTTTGCCGACGTCGCCGAGGCTGCGTGTCAGCATCAGTTCGACTTGCGAGTGTACATCCTCGATGCCGTCCTCGATGACAAACTGTCCGCGTTCGCACAGGGCATATATGTTCTTCAGTTCCCGCAGCAGTGCGTCGAGTTCCTGCGGTTCGAGCAGTCCGATGGAGGCCAGCATCGTGATGTGTGCCATGGAGCCGAGCACATCATAGCGGGCGAGATAAAGGTCAAGCTCTCTGTCGCGTCCGACGGTGAAGCGGTCGATTTCGTCGGCCACCTGTACTGATTTTTCCCAGAGTTTCATGTCGTTATCCTTGTTTCGTTACGTAAAAGCGTGGCGTCCTGTCAGCGCATGACGGAGAAAAGTGTGGCGATGCCCTCGGCCGCCTGTTGCAGCGGCTTGCTGACCATGCCTTTCATGAACATGTTCACTTCTGCCCCTACGGTGACGCGCATTTTTGTGGCCTGTTCGCCCTCGGGCAGCAGTTGTATCCACACGTAGACGGGGATGGGCGAACCCTCGCCGGCCAGCTTGATGCACTTGGGTGCGTCGCGTTCGACGATGACCAGCCGCAACGCGCCCACAGGCGTGCTGACGCTCAGCGAATCGGCGTCGAAGGTCATTTCCTTGAGGTACTTGCGGGCCTCTTCCAGCTTTTCGGAATCCACCTGCCCGGATATTTGTGACAGCGTATCGGGGTCGCTCATGCGGTCGCGCAGGGCCTGCAGGTTGCGCATGTCGGAAAAGCGATCGTAGACGACGTCCACGTTTTCGGCAATGTGTTTCACACTGCTTTCGTATTTGCTCAGACTCATTTCCTATTATATATAATGGTGTGTAAATGTAATCTATCGGCTGCAAAGTTAAGAGAAAAAGCCGAAAGAAGCCTTGTGCGATGCCCGTGAAGTGGAAAACACGCGTTTTTTTGACCGATTGGGGTAAATCCGACGCGCGGCCGACGGAAGAAAAATGCTTGAAAAACGGTGTTTCTATCCTTTTGTTTTACAGTAAGATACGGATGCCGTTTCTTACATGTACATGTAGGAAAAACTACATGGCTTGTAGGACGAACTACATGGCTTGTAGTTTCATCTACATGGCATGTAGAAAATCGCCGGTGCCAGCCGTCCGTGAATGTCCCGTTCCGGAAAATGTTTTTTCAGGCCGGAAAGACTTCCTTCATGCCGGGGAACGGTTACGTTTTACGGCATTTTTAAGGACTAAAATAACTTTTAGCAAAGAAGATATGCCTGCTTTTTTACATTTTATCAGTGAAAACTTAAATTTATTTTCTTTTAAGTGTTGCCGCGTGCGGATTAAGTCTTATATTTGCAGTCTTAAACAAAGAAAAAAACTACTATTCTCCGCTTGCGGCGCATCTGTCTTTTTCTTCCAAAAAAGAAATCCTATGAAATCCCGACTTCATTTTTCCTGCATCGTCGCATTCACCTTGTGGATGCTGACTCTCGTTGTTCCGCAAGCCGCATTTGCGCAGGCTGTCGAGGAATACGTGCTCACAGGCGTGGTGACCGACCCCGAAGCCAAGCCCCTGGCCGGCGCGAATGTGCGGATCAAGGGCACCACCTATGGTACGCTGACCGATGAGAACGGCAAATACCAGCTGCGCGGCAAGTGGAAAAAAGGAAGCCTCGTCGTGTTCAGCTACATCGGCATGAAAAGCGTGCAGATGGAGTTCTTCGGGCAGAAAAAGCAGGACGCTGCGATGCAGGCCGACGCGGGTATGCTGAAGGAAGCGACGGTCACGGCCAACCAGAACATCAATGCCATCGACCTGCGTGCTCGGTCGGGCGTGGTGCAGACCGTGGAAATGAAGCGGCTCATAGAGAAACCGATGATGGACATGTCGCTGGCGTTGCAGGGAAGCGTTCCGGGACTTATTGTCACCAATACCGGCGACCTGGGCTCCAAGCCCACCATCCGCATCCGCGGAAACTCGTCGCTGCGCAAGGGCGATGCCGCCAACGAACCCTTGTATGTGCTCGACGGAAAAGTCATTTCGTCGGACGCATTCATGACACTGAACCCACAGGATATCAAGGAAATAAAAGTATTAAAGGACGCGGCCGCCTGTGCCCTGTACGGCATAAAGGCTGCCAACGGCGTGCTCGAGATTACCTCGCAGCGCGGAACGACCGACGGCGGTGTCAGGGTGAGCTACAACTTCAATATGGGTGTCACCATGCGCGGCCGGCGCGGCGTGGAACTGATGGACACGGACGAAAAACTGGAGTTCGAACGCCGTCTCAAGAACGAAGCGGCGCCGGGATACCGTTACAGTGCGGACTACTTCCGTACCAAATATCCCAACGCCCCCAATCTGGACGCGATGATAGCCGACGGGCAGCACAAGCTCGATTCGCTGCGCACCATCCATACGGACTGGTTCAAGGAACTGATACGCTGCAGCATGTACCAGCGCCATAACCTGAGTTTCAAGGGCGGCAACGAAAACACGGCCTATTACGTTTCGGCCAACTATACGAAGCAGGGCGGCGCGCTCCCGGGTAACGACACACAGCGGGCGACCGTGCGCATGAGTCTCGACCAGCAGTTGGGCCGGATTGGCGTCCTGTCGTTCAGTGTGGACGGAGGATATTCCGAAACGGACACTCCCACGGGTACGACCTACTCTCCGGCATCGCTTGTCTATAACCTGAATCCCTACGAGAAGCCTTCCGAGGGCGTGTTGTGGTCGTATCCGAACCGCACCTACCGCGATTTGCTGAACCAGTTTAGCGCAAAGTCGTCCGACAAGCGCGGAGGGTTCAGCGGAAGCATCAATCTTGACCCGATAGAGGGGCTCAATGTGGCGGCCGTGGCGGGTGTGGACTATCTGCTCGTCGAAGGGATGCAGTTCACCCCGGCTTCGTCCTACGAGGAGCAGCAGAGCGGTGAGCCGCAGGAAGCATTGGGCAAATTGAACAAATATAAGAACACGGTGGCCAACGTGTCGTCCAACATTCGCGCCACGTACAACCGCGTGTTCGGTGAGAAACACGACCTTACGTTGAGTGCCAACATGGACTATTACCTGACAAACAACGACAATGTGTCCATCACCGGTTACGGCGTGGGCAACCACCCCTCGGCAGCCCTCATCAACCAGTCGCTCGAAGGGAACCGCAAGCCGGCGGTAGGCGCGCTCAAGGAGAAAACCACCCAGTTGGGCGTCGGACTCGTGGGTGGCTACACCTATAATAGCTTGTACGACGCCTTTGTCACTTACAAGTGGGACGCCTCGTCCGTCTTGCCCAAGGACAAACGCTGGAACGGGGCGTGGGCCGTCGGCCTGGGATGGAGTCCGGGCAATTACGACTTTCTGAAATACAACAAGGTGCTCACCAACCTGAAACTGAAGGCGTCATACGGCGTGACGGCCAGCCTGGCCGGCGTGTCGGCAGCGTCTACCATAGGAACGTTCGCCTATTCCGACAACACGTATGGCAATCAGCGCCTGCTGGAACTGCTTGCCCTCTATAATACGGACCTGAAGCCGGAACAGACCACTTCCATCGACGCAGGTGTGTCGTTCGAACTCTTCGACCGGCTGACGATTGACTTCGGCTGGTATCGCCGAGAGACGGCCGATGCCTTGCTGGACGTGCCTGTGCCGGCCTCCAACGGTTTCAACACCATGAAACGCAATATCGGTGTGTTGCGCAACGACGGTATAGAACTGAGTGCCTCGATGAAAATCATCGACAACGACATATTCCGCTTCCGTCTGGGCGGTTCGTTCGCCTACAACAGCAATAAGGTGACCGACCTCTATTTTACGGACAAGTTGTATGCCAGCGAGTCCTCGCTGATACCCGATTTCCAGATCGGAAAGGCATACGACATCGTCTATGGCCTGAAATCGCTGGGCATAAACCCGCGTACGGGCCTGCCTGTGTTCGAGGGAGCGAACGGACGCGAGATTAATGCGACCGACCAGCTGACGCGCGAGGACTTTGTCGAACTGGGACACAGCACTCCGCCCTATACCGGTACGATAAACGTGGCGCTTTCGTACCGCGACTTCGACTTGGATATGGATTTCTACTATGTGGCGGGCGGCGTGCGCCAATATAATTACACGTACGTGCGTGATGTGAGCACGGCCAACCAGAATGCCATCCACGGGCTGCTGGACAAGATGTGGTTCGAGCGCGGCGACATGGACAAAATCTATTATTCTCCGTTCTATTCCTCGGCCGCCATCGAGACCCTGAGCTATCCCAACACCAACACGGTGGGCAAGAACAACTACCTGCGTCTGTCGATGCTCTCGCTCCGTTATCGCGTGCCGCAGAAGTTACTGACCCGCCGCTGCCCCTTTATCAAGTACGCCAACATTGCCCTGCAGGCTTCCAATCTCTTTACACTGACCTCGTACAGCGAGTCCGACCCGGAGACAGGTGCGCTTGGTGCGGCCGTGCAGCCCGTTCTGACCCTGAATCTCAATGTCACGTTCTAATATCCGTCTTCTCATGAAAAAAAGATTGACACAATATATATATATGCTTGTGGGTGCGGTGATGCTCCACGCCTGTTCGTTGGACGTTCCCTACGAAAACCAGTTTTCCGACCCGGATGCGATTACCACACCGCAGATGGCGCGCGAGTTGCTGGCCACGGCTTACAGCCAGCTCCCGCATCCGGAATTCCAGTTGTCGGTGTTGGGCGACGACTTCGCACCTACTTCCTGGATAAAGCGGAATCCGGATTTGGATAACCTGTACAAATGGGAACCGCAACCTATCATAGACCTTTCCATGTCCCTGTGGCAGGATTATTACGCGGTGATAGTCACGCTGAACACGCTGCTTGAACGCCTTCCCTCGGTACAGGGCGCGCCGGGAGAGGTGGCTCAGATTGAAGCGGAAGCCAAGGCGCTGAAGGCATGGTGCTATTTCGACCTGCTGCGCCTGTTCGCGTCGGATTATAAAGACGGAAAGGACAAACCGGGCATACTTCTGAAGGACAAAGTCGAACTGGAATTCCTGTCCCGGACCGATGTGGAAGGCTGTGTGACGGCCATCCGGACTCTTCTGACCGAGGCGGTTTCGGCCATGCCCCCGGGTACGGCCGAGGTGTACTGGCTTTCGCGCCCGGCCTGCCTGTATCTGTTGGCCCAGGTGGAACTATATGCCGGGAACTACGGGGATGCGGTTTCGTATGCCGGACAGGTGAGGGACGACCTGCAGGTCATGGAAACGCTCACGCCATCTGCTTACGCCGACCTGTGGAGCGGTAATGCGAGTGCGGAACGTATTTTCGCTTTCTACAGTCCCAACATCGCCTCTTCCTTCTACATCGACATCGTATATGACACCAATAGCGGCGACTATCTGGCTTTGAACGACGCATTGGCCGCGTCCTACGAAGCAGGAGACATCCGCGGGGAATATACCGTCTATCCGTTCCAGACAACCACGCGGAAGATGGATTATTTCGGGAAGTACAACCGGATGCGCAAGGAGAAACAGGAAATAGCGTACATCAACAAACTGCGGACAGCCGGTGTGTGCCTGCTGTTGGCCGAGGCCTATTGCCTGGATGGCGAACACGAGGCGCAGGCCGTGGCACTCATGAACGAATACCTGCAAAAGCGGGGCGCAGCGCCGTTGGACGAAAGCCTGAGAGGCAATGCCTTGTTGCGGAAAGTATTGACCGAGAAATGGAAAGAGTTTGCCGGAGAAGGACAACGCTTCTTCGACCTGAAACATTACCGCCGCACGCTGCTGTCCACCTGGGCGGTAAACATAGGCAAGAATATTTCTGCCGATGACTACAGATGGAATTTCCCTATTCCCAAGGAGGAATACCTGTATAACGATTATGTCGAACAAAATGACGGTTGGAACAAACAACTCAAGTAAAACATAAAATCAAGAATCATGAAAAAGTATTTTGCGTACGCATTGACGCTGCTGGCAGCCATCTTTGTCACAGCATGTAGCGAAGACGACGGCCCGGCAGGCTACAACGGAAAAAACGGTGTGACCTTGGCTATACAGGGTGGCAACTCCACGCTCATAGAAGACGGGGACGATGTCATTAACGTATCAGTCACGCTGGACCGTTCCTATACAACGAATGTGCAATTGGACATTCTCGTGCAAGGAACAGAGACCAATCGTCTGGTTGTAACGCCGCAACCCGTAGTTATCGCGGCGGGAAGCACGAGTGCCACGTTCCAGGTGAAATCCGCCAAGCTTGGAAATCTGACGGGACAGCTTCAATACACGCTGACCTGTGGAAATTTGCAAAGCGACATGGAGATGGTAACTCCTGTCACCATCAATCTGCGTCCCCGCACGGGCCTGGACGACCTTACCGCAGAGCAACTGGCCCTTATCGAGAGTTGGAAGAACAATTACGGTATAGATGTGACGCCGTGGATAGGGCAGGTGGCCCTTTCGGGCGAAGTCACGGAGCCGGGTGACGGTTCTCTGACAGCTTTCTCCGAGCAGAAGGTTACCGGCTTGGGCGGCAAGTCCGTCATTACGCTGGGTGAAGGATGCACGGAAGACAAAATCGTGCTGAAAATGGTGGACAACCCGATGGGACTTACCGCATTCCTTTACGATTGGCTGCGTAAGGAAACCGTTGAAAACGATGAAGACTTCACAGTGGACGAATACGGAAGCGGAACTGTCGTTATGCCGCTGATAAATTGGAACAAGGACACACAGGAAACGTTCAACGTGACCCTGGACGGCATTGAAATCGACCTGACCCAAAGTACCGGAGACCAGACTTACGCTGTCAATTACGTAAAAGAGGGTACGGCTCCCGTTCTTGGCTTGGACGGCAATCCGATTGACGAAGAAGAATACTATTATGGCAAGGAAAGCTGGATTCCCTTCAAGTACGAGTACAGTGCCTGGACCCGCTTGCTGCAGAAAGTGGCCGAAGGCAATGAAGATGCCTTGGAATATTTCAATACCGACGGAACTTCCGACCCGGAGTACTATCTGCTCAATTCCGGCGTAAACGAAGATGAATGGGAAGCCGAGGAAAATAACTTTTATGTGGTCCCCGCCGGAAGCATCGACTTCAAAAACGGCACCATGTCGTTTGCATTCCCGGCCGACCACCGTTATGCCGGCGGCTATGCCCGTGTGAATGTCACGTATACGGCAAACTGACAGACTTTTATATCGCATAAACAACTAAATGAAAAGGCATCTGAACTACTGCATAGGCCATGCCGTCCTCTTTTGGGCGGCATGGCTCGTCTGTGTTCCTCTTGTTGCGCAAAGCCTGTCCGATAGCATCAAGTTGCCGGCGGACATCGTGGAAGGAAGACTGGCCAACGGCTTGCGATACCTGCTCAAGAAAAATGATACGCCGGCATCGCGTACCGAGTTCCGGCTCATCATGCGCATAGGTTCCGTTCAGGAAACCGAACAACAGAAGGGCGGGGCACACTTCCTGGAACACATCGCCTTTGGCGGCACGAAGCATTTCCCGAACCGTGGAGCCGTGCAATATCTGGAGTCTTTGGGCATGAAGTACGGGCAGGACATCAACGCTTTCACAGGCTACGACCGCACCATTTACATGTTCGCCGTACCGGCGGACCGGCAAAAGGAAAGCGGATACCGGAAACCGTTGCTTATCCTGCGGGACTGGCTTACGGACATGACCATTAATCCCGAGAGGGTGGAGACCGAGAAAGGCATCATCCTGGAGGAGTTGCGCGGATACAACATCGGCGACGACTTTTATGACCTGAAGATAGGACAAGGTATCTTCAAGGACCGTATGCCCTTGGGCAATATCGAAGACATACGGAACATGACGGCGGAGACACTGCGGGATTTTTATCGCACCTGGTATGTGCCCGAACTGGCCACTCTGATGGTCGTGGGAGACATAGACCCGAAAGCCATGGAGCAGGACATCCGGAAAATGTTCGACTTCAAGACCAAGAAGCGGAAGGCGGATTTCCGCACCTATCCGCTCGTCTATTCCGTCGGCACGCAGATCAGCGAAGTCGTGGACTCGTTGCAGCTGCGCGACGAAGTGGAATTGATGATTCCGCATCCCTGCATTGTTACCCGGACGCTGGAGGACGTGAAGAAACAAGGCATGGGCCAGGCACTGGTCAGCGCCATTTCTTACCGGTTCGGCAAGCGGAAAATCCGTTGCGACGTCTCCAACAAATGGTATCTGAGCGACAAGGAACATCTGGTGTTTACCGTGAGGGAAGGTGCGGACAACGATTTGCCGGACCGCATTGCCGCCCTCTCCAACGAGTTGAAGAACATCGTAGACAACGGATTCCGGCCTCAGGAAGTGGAGCGCGCCGTCCAAACGGTCATCCGCCAGTTGGAAGGTTCGGACTATCAGGGAGTCTCTTCGGCCTTCTGGTGCGATGAACTGACGGACTATGTCCTTTCGGGCGACTGCCATATAAATGATTCCTTGCAGGTGAGCCGGGTGGTGGAGGCCATGCGCCGGGTGGACAGCAAGGATTTGCAAGACCTGTTGAACGAATGGCTGGCCTACCGCAACAACGCCCTGCTCGTGGCCGGACGGGTGCATCCCTACCGCACCGACCGACTGACCGAGGACTATATCCGGAAAGCCTGGAAAAACGGAGAACATTTGCCCTGCCAGCCGTTTGTGTACGAGGAGAAGACGGAAGAGCCCGTCCATGCGGAAACGCCTGCCTGCCTGGAAGTCGTGCGGCCGTTCGATGCGGCCAGCATCGCCTCCGTCCGTACTTATCCCGAACTGGGGATTCGTGACGTGCAGCTCACCAACGGCATCCGTCTTGTTCTGAAACCGACGCGCGATGAAGGCAACATCTTGCTCACATCGCTGGCACCGGGCGGTCTGGCCTCCATTCCCGCCGATCGCTTCTACCAGCTGGAGGGGACGGCCAGCTACATAGACCTGGGCGGAATAGCCAAAGCCGATTACGACCAGCTGCAGGATTACCTGTATCAGCACAATATGGCGCTCTCGCTCACCATGGAGAGCTACTGGCACGGCATGATGGGATTCTTCGAACCGAAAGACGCCACCGCGTTCTTCAATCTGGTTTACGAGAAAACCACCGACCCCGAACTGCGCTACGACGATTTTGAAGACATACGGAAAGAGTTGCGTGCTTCCGTCGGCAAGGAAACCCTGCTGGACAAGATGCTCAGCCGGACGCCCGACCGTCTGGTGTCAGCCCGAATCAATGCCCTGATGGGAAACACCCTGGAGAACGGAGAACGGACTCCGGACGAAGAAGATATCGACGCGCTGAACCTGGACAGCATCGCGCACTTCTACAAAAGGTTGTACAACGAGCCGAACCACGCCACCTACATCCTTTGCGGCAACTTCGAGCCCGACACCCTGATGCGGCAGTTCGCAGCCGTGTTCTCGCAGATGCCCCGTGCGGAACAGCCCGAAGACTGGAGCGTACAGAACGTCAAATTGCCCGGGCAGACCGTTGTGGAACGCTTCCCCAACGAGAACGAGACGCAGACGGTTTTCGATTACCTGTATTTCGGACACTACGAGCCGGGGCTGCGCAATTCGCTTATTCTGAAACTGATGAGCGGCATCGTGCGGAACCGCCTTATATCGGACCTGCGCGAGCGCGAGGCGCTGGTATATTCGCCCTACATCTCCCTCTATTACGACGGACTGCCCCAGTCGAAGTATTATTTCGACATCAACGCGTCGGTAGACAACAAGAACATGCCCAAGGTGCAGGCCGTGCTGCGTACTATCCTGCAGTCACTCCGCACCACACCGGTGCCCGCCGAGGAGCTGGACCGGCTGAAACAGTCTTTCCTCATCAACAAGCGCGAAGCCCTCGACGAGAGCAATACGGCCGTGTGGCGTACCAATCTGACCGGATTGCTGAAAAACGGTGAGTCCCTGCAGGATTTTGCCCGCTATGAGGAATGTCTGGGCGGCATCACGCCGGATGACTTGTTGCAAGCCTTCTGCCGCTATTTCGACATAGACCGTTACGTTTTGCTTTACATCAGTAACCAAGAACTGCAACCATGAAAGAATATCTGAAAAGCCGTTTAGTCACCTGCCTCTGCGTATCTCTGTTCTTCCTCTGCGGGGGAAGTCTGAAGGCCCAGTCGCCTAAGGCGTACGCCCTGTTCGACAATGAGGGCAAAGAAGTGTCATACCGGCAGATGATGGACAGGTTGGGCGGCTGCGACGTCGTCTTCTTCGGCGAGAACCACAATTGCCCCATTGCACACTGGATGGAGCTGAACGTGGCCCGCACGCTCTACGAGCGGCACGGTGACAAACTGGTCATCGGCGAGGAGATGATGGAAGCCGACAACCAGCTGATTCTGGACGAATACATGAGCCGGCTCATCTCGTATGACCGCTTCGAGGCCGAAGCGCGCTTGTGGGACAATTATTCCACGGACTATTATCCGGTGGTCTTCTTTGCCAAGGAACATAAAATCCCGTTTGTGGCCACCAACGTCCCGCGCCGTTATGCCAATGCGGTGAAAAACGACGGGTTGGCCTGCCTGGACGCGCTCTCGGACGAGGCCAAGCGTTACCTTCCCCCGTTGCCCGTGCCTTTTGACTACGATGAGGAAAAAAGCAACGAGGCTTTCGGCATGATGCAGCTGATGGGCGGGAAAACGCATGGGGACTCGCGCAAATTAGCCGAGGCGCAAGCTATCAAGGATGCCACCATGGCATGGTTCATCTCGAAGAACCTGAAACATAAGTTCCTGCACATCAACGGCAGCTACCATTCCGACAACCGTGGCGGCATCATCCCTTATCTGTTGCGCTATCGTCCCGGCACTACGGTGGGAGTTATCACGACCGTGCGTCAGGAAAGCGTGGACAAACTGGACGAGGAGAACCGCGGGCGGGCCGATTTCTACATCTGCGTGCCCGAGGACATGACAACGACCTATTGATTGGTCCCGGAACATAAAGGGTGGTTGCGGCCACAGGCGGCTTGCTTTCCGCCACATCATGAAGAGGGTGCTCACGACGGGCATCCTCTTTTTTCTGCTGCAAACATCCCGCTGCATATAAGTCGGGTACGGGGGCTGATGAGATCTTATGTTTTAGTCATCGGTTTTTCTTGTAAAACATATCGCTGGATGTTTTAGATATAATCCTATGTGGATTCAGGAATGGTTGGATATTGTAAATTTTTAGGGAGACACTTATTTAGATCAGTTTCCACGCTTGTTGTTGCAATAGATACTGAAAAGATATCTACAACATTCAGGATAAGTTCGAGTTTTTTGTAAGTTGTACATATCAATGATAAACTCAAAATCATTGATATGTACAACTTACAAAATGTAATTCAGTCAATAGATGAGTTACAATTATATCTTGTCACGTCACAGTGTTATTTTTCAGTCACCGATGACCCATGCCACATTGATTCCAATTTTATTATAAGTGGTCTTATAATTCCCAAGAGAAGAATAGCTCTTATGATTATTTATTCCCTTTGAGTATAATAATCCTATTTGTACAGGGCCAACACGAAAATCAATACCTCCCTCTAATGCCATGTTAAATCGTTTAGGGAATGCGGGTTCTCCATAAAAATCTGTAAAATCCTCATATCCGTCTCCCTTGTATGCACCGTTAATGACATAACTGAAACCTAAACCACCATGTACGCTAAGAGCGCATTTCCGGCCAAAAGGCAAACGATATAATGCATGAATCGGCACAACAAGATTATGTTCCTGGAAATCGGTATAATCATAGTTGTCGTTACTTGACAGATAGAATTCATAGAACAGACCTGTATATACACCAAGTCCCCATGAGAAGCAAGGCTGTCCCAATATACCTATTTGCATGCCACTTAACCACTTGTCCTGCCCATCATCCCAGACTCCATTCTCCTTTAATTTCTCACCTTCGCCTTTTGTTATCATTTGCTTCTGCACATAACCAATGGCTACGCCAACAGGTGCTGCATCATAATCTCTCTGCCATGGCCATACAATGGAATTTCGTGCTGCAATGGACAGCTGGTAGTCTGACTGAGAATTATTTGAAACATTTACCCGTATTTTTTTTGATTTTCCTGTGGAGTTTGACGCATAATACTTATATGAGCCTCCAATGGGTCTTGTAATCCTATACGTATTACCTTCTAACACAACATCTTCATCAATTCCTGCATCAAGCCGTTTGTTGTTTTCATATACTGTTGCGCTAACAGCACCGTTGTAAACTGGGGTTATATTGTAAGTTCGGGTATTATCTATTGTGAACGGCTTGTTGTAATTGTTATCATCAACCGTAATGTTTTTCTCTACTCTATTGCCATTGATGTATGCAATTACTTTATACGATCCATATGCATACTCTTTGTTACGGTCATATTGTTCCTCTACCTCTCCATTGAGAATGGAAATCAGTCCTCCGTATGGATTTGTTCTGATATTAAGTTTTGTCTTCTTTCTTGCATCAAGGGTATATATTCTCTGACGGTCGTCAATTTTTACGGAACCACGCGAACCACCGTCTCCGGCAAAAACATTTACAACATACTCACCATAAGCAAGGTCACGCAAAGTTATACGTCCGTCGTTGTCTGCATAAATTTTCTCAGTTTTGTTGTCAATGCAGGCGTATGCACCCTTAAGATGTGTGTCAATATAAACTGGAGCAGGGTCACGAAGAACTAGATGATAAACTTTGCTAGCCTGTAAGCCTCCTTTTTTATTCTTAATTGAATATACAGGAATATCGTAATTTTTAAACGTTACTTTAACTTTCTGATATGTATTCCCTTTTGGGAAAATTGCCATACTATTGGTGTGTTGTGGAATCCATACATAGGAAGCATACAGCCCACTACCTGGAGATTGCTGTCGTTTAATGTTCTGTGCAGACACAGGATCTGTTGATTCAATTTCGCCAGGCATGAACACTTTCACAAGTGCCATATCCTTCAACTTTCCTTCAAAGTTCGATGGCGTTGTGACATCAAAATCGCTTGTGTCAGCCTCCTTAAATGAAACCACTTGCAATTCTCGTTCTGACGATTCTTGCTGAGCCTTACTCTCTTGTACGCCAAAGCATATCATGGCGACACATGACAACATGGCTTTTGTAATAATGTTCTTTGTCATAATAATGGATTTTAACTTATAGAATTATTGATTAGAATCATCTGAAATCATCAACCATGATGAAGTCTTCATCCGGAGTGTCTTGGGGTTGCCAGGCCCGTACATGTACAACAGGAGGCTCTTCATTGAAATCCCATAACAGGAACAGATAACCTGTATCTTGGTATGTTTTGCCACTTCTGTTCACGCTTTTCCAATGTTGCACCAAATTGACACCATAGTAATTCTTCATGGCTCCAGAATTAGCTGGAGAGATCATGATGTCTTTAAACTGAACGTCTATATATTTGTTGTTTCTGAACAAAGTTGCCAAATTGTTCAGATATCCTTCTTTATCCTGCACTGTGTATTGGGTTCTTTTCTTGATTTTGGCTCCGTAGTCGCCACTTTCATCTCGAGTGTATGTTACTTTACCTGTAATGATAAGTGCGTCATCGCTATAAATCTGACGTAAGGAGGTGATATCTTTCTCTATGTAATAATTACGGAAGTCTTCTACAAACTTAAGGATTTCATTACGTCGTCTTGCATCATATACTTGTGTCTCTCCTGTTGAAGGAGACATATGGTTGTTCAGCAGGGCAAAGGCGACACGAGAAATGTTCCCACTTTTATCAAACGAGATGGTCAATTCCCTTGTTTTCGGCTCTTTGCAATCTTCAGGTTGCCGGGTAACGGTTACCTGTATGCCGCGGGCCTGATAACCATTTACAAGACCGTAGCAAATGCTTTTTGCATTACTCTGGCAAACAAAACCAAAGTTTTCCCACATGTTTGTCAAGCGTGTGGCTGCTTCAGGGGTTGTGATATTGTCCAGCTGTAAACTCCGGCCTTGTTCTGTCGCATTGTTTATTTCTGTAAGCAGAGCAGAAGCTTTCCGTTCCATTCTCGCTTTCAAGGAGGCGTTATAGATTCCATCGGTAAATTGGAAAGACACCCCTTGTGCCACAGCCATGGCATTTGTCAATATGGCTAATAAAATGAATGTGAATATTCTCATATTACTTATCTTTTAGTCCTACGTAATAGTTTCTGCATAAAATCCTTTGGAAGTTCCTTACCCATCAGTTCGCGCAGATTGGATGTCGGAATAAACAACCATGCACTGCCTGTAACACACAGACCGTTGTCCGAAACTTTGTCCAAAGGACACTCTATATTAAATATGTGCAGCCATTGGTCATCCTCTTTGTAAAGGAATACATCGACTTTCATGTTTGCATCATCCATGCTCTCTATCCCGACATACGCCTTATAGCCCTCATTCTTACAAAACACGACAAACTGTTTGAACTGTATGTTCACACAGTCCGTTTCATAACGGTATTTCTGAAATTTCAGCCTTAACTCTCCGTCCGGCAATTCACGGTTGGGCAGTAGCAGACGGTTGGCAATTGTTTCCGCCGGAAAACGTTTGTCACATAACGGTATAAAGGACTTTCCCTTACGCTTATAATAGGTGGCGGAAGATATATTATCAAGTATATATGTTTCGCCTGGAAGCACATGATACTTTTTACCCTCCATCAAACTCATTACCGTAGTATCCGGACTTATACTTGCAAGTATCTCTCCGCTTGCCATTTCTTTCATACGGGCAATAAACGCGTCTTCCGTCATTTTACGTTGAGACACTTCATTTTGTGCTGTCGCTGTAAGGCACCCCAAGAATGCTAACGCTAAAAATATTTTCTTTTTTTTCATATCTATTCTCCCAACATAATAGTTTCTGTTGTACCATCTGACTTGTACCAACGTCCCATTTCAAGATGCCCGTTGATATAAGTTCCTTCAATACGTTCACCTGCCTCTGCCATACGTTTTTGAGAGTCACGCGTGTCTATCCGGTGAGAAGCGTTAAATTTCATTGTGCCTTTCCCATCTGGTTTCCCATTCCTGATATTTCCTGTCCATGTGGCATAGCCTAGATTCAATGTGCCGGTAACGACTGTTCGCTCTCTCTTAACCTCTATGGATATAGATTTAGGTTGTGGACTGGGTGATACCTGCTTATTCTTAGTTGTTGAAATCTGCTTGTCTACTATGGTAGGCTTTGAGACACCTGTATCTACAGGGACGGTGGAGGCTTTTGAGGAATCAGATACGACATCAACAGAATCTTCAACTATCTCCATCTCCGTATTTTGTTCCGGTTGTGATGCGAGATGTGATAACGCAAACCACATTATAAAGATGACAGACAATATGCCTACAGTCATAAATCCCCATACAATAGGCTTCCTCCACCAAGATGTTGCTTCCAATACAGGGGAAACCACATCTTTTCTCTTACGTTCTGTATTAAGTTCAACTTTGCTTTCGCCATTAATCTGTGACCTTGTGGCATGTGGGTCATATTTTTTCTTATTTGACTGAGATTCTTTTGAATTCGTAGCCTTACCTTTTATCTGCGCAATTAACTTTTCTACAGATATTTCATCTTTTGCACTTATAACCGTTTCCGCAATTTTTTGAACGTGACATGCCTTAGCTCTGTTCCAAGTTTCTTTCTCCAGACACCAACGCATCACATCATTGAGATTTTTGGACCAACCGGAACTGAGTGATGGTATTTCAGAACCATTCAGCATCATTATTCCACCTTGTCCGCAGAAAGGCAGTTCTCCTTCTGCCATTTCATAGATGGAAGCACCAAGCGACCACACATCACTGGCAAGTATCGGTTCCGGCGTACTGGAGAATCTTTCCGGTCCCATGTATGCAGGTGCTCCGGCTTTCAGCGCGCGTGTGGACTGCTTGCTCATGGTGTTGCGGATGCGCTTGCTGATGCCGAAGTCGGTAATAAGAAATGTTTCGTCCGTGTCCACAAGCACATTGTCCGGTTTGATGTCCTGATGGACTATCGGGTCAGGAGTTACATCATGTAGATAGGCCAATCCGGCTGATACATCGCGGATAAATCTCCATATCGTATGTTCATCATGTTCGCACGGGGTCAATCTGCCAATCAAATCCGCAGCAGAACCATGATCACAATATTTCATTGTCAGGTAAGGATGCCCCTGCCATTCTCCGTAATCTTTGGTGACAAGAAGATTCGGATGATGTAATTGAGCCGCAATACGGAATTCTTGGATAAACTCCTCGCGTCCTTTATTGTCAAGCGCCACATAGAATTTAATGGCTACATCCTCGTCTGTTGCACGGTCGTAAGCCAACCAAACCTGTCCGAATGTACCACGTCCCTTACTTTGTTTCAGTACATATCGGCCGTTAATAACCTCATTTGCCTGTATCTCGTCCATAATTCTTATTTCGTTTTCACTTAACAGGTACGGGCGTCAAGACATCTCCTTTCTCGCCAATTTTATTCAAACTATCTTTCTTAACAGATATGGGCTTTTTTGATGGTTTAGCATTAATAGCTGGTAATGGAACTTTCTTTTTTACCTTGGGAACCTGCTTAATCTCAATGGCAGACGGTTCAGGAGTTTTGTGGGATAAAGTGTCTTTCCTTTTTTGTGTGATTGTGTCTATAGAGTTTTTCTCCTGTTTCTCTATCAAAGAATCAAACACTATCTGCCCCGGCAACGGTGTTGATGTCTGTGAACCTTTATTCCACCAGAAACTACCTACAGCTACTATTAAAACAACCACAAGACATATAAAAAGGATGACTTTTTTTCGAGATACCTTAATGACAATTCCATCAAAAGTCTTGTTGGGCTTATTCCCCGTTTCTTGTATATGATGTGTAGGGGGGGGGACAACAGGTACATATTCTCCTGCTCCACTTCGTATTTGGCATATAATAGCTGTAACGTTATCATACCAATCAGCCTTTTCTGCTGCAGACCATAATGCTTCCCGACACTCCTTTAATGAAGCTGTATGCTCCCTTATGATATCTTCTATGTTATCACCGGGATATAGTACTCCATTCTCATCATATGTTTTGCAATCTCTAAGTACACCGCTTAATCCGTCGCTGCATAATAGTATAATATCCCCATCAAAAATCTTGAACAGCCGTGATTCCGGATTGGCTTTTTGACTTCTGTCACCAAGACTCCGTGTCACAACATTTCCTTGAGGATGCTCAAAAGTCTGCTCATAAGAAATAAATCCTTTGTCTACTAACTCTTGGACATAAGTATGATCCTTTGACAACAGTTCTATACCTGTTCTGGGGTTAAAACGGTATGCCCTACTGTCTCCAATCCATGTTATTGACAATTCGCCACATGACAACCATGCCATGATAAGCGTTGCTCCCATACCTTCATACTCACTGTTTTTGCGTGATTCCGCCTTTATCCTGCGGTCGGCTTCACGTATTATATCTTCCATGTACCTGCTTCGGCTTTTATGCGTTGCAGCCAGTTGAGGTGTTATTTTTCCCGGTGCGAAATATTCTGCCACGGTGTCATGGGCTATTTGTGAGGCCACTTCACCTGCATTCATTCCCCCCATGCCGTCAGAAACAGACATAATCATGCCACATTCGGACAACGGAAGTTCTTCATCTGTAACAATATGGCTTGGAGTATCATCTCCCAAATCATCATCGGCATAATAGTTGTCCTCATTGCCATCAAGCGGAGCATCTGGATTGTATTTTCCTGCAGCATCTGTCCATGCTGCCATGCGGAATATTATATTTGACATTATTTCTTTTTATTATTTCTGTTCTTCTTTGCTTTCTCTTTCTTTGGCGATTTTGGTAAATAAATGTCATCAACGAGTGTTAAGCTGTCTTTTTTATCAACTTGCGTATCATTCGTATCTTTAGAATGCTTGGGGACTATCTTGTCTTCATTTTCTATAAACGGAAAGCCTATATTCCATTTGCCGTTGTTCTCCACCATTATTCCACTTATCATAAACTCTATCACTCCAATTTCAGAATTGACAGGAATAACAAAGATGCCGCCAAGAACTTCCTGTTCATCTGGTGTATCGACATTAATGCTGTCATTAACGTTTGAGTCTACCGTTTTGCTGTAACTGATTATTTTTAATTTGGCAGACTTATTTAAGTCTGCATCTTTGTCCACACAAGCCCAAACAACCCAACCGTCTTTTTTGCCTTTAGTATAATCTACTGCCAATCCCTTGCCTAAGAAACAATCGGCCGCAACAAAATATAGAGATGACGGCAACAGCTCATTTACTTTAGAATCCAAGATGTCAAGAGTCTCATATTTAGTACTTTCTGCAAATTCAGAATACTCCGAGACATACATCACTGGATCATAATTGTCTTTATACGTTCCAAACTTCTTATTATATTTCCACGGATGAATTGCTTTTTCTGTTAAGATGTAACCATTCTTAACCTTTATTCCCAATGATAATTCCGTTCCAAACACGTCTTTATTGTTTAACCCATAACGTTCACCTGTTTTCTTATCACTAACCTGAAAACTCTGACTAGAAAGGAAAAAAGATGAAGAGATTGCACTTTCTAATAGACGAGTGTCTTGATTTGCACTATCTTTAATTTCTATAAAGTCTTTCGGGTCTAAGTTTAAAGATTCCAATAACTGCCCCTTTGCCGTAACGATAAAGGTTAGTCCTATAAATAGTATTATTATTTTTCTCATTGCTAATTATCTTAGGTTTGCTAATGGTGTTATGCCTCCCATATTATCATATACAGAAAAAGATACAATTCCTACAGCCTTGTATTGTCCATTGGCATTATAGAAAACTGGACCTCCAGAATTTCCATGCTCATAATTTTTTCCTGTTATAAGTATTAGACCTTCATTTAACCCACGCCCAGAAGTCTGACAAGAGCCATAAAGGCAAGAACCGCCTGACGCTTTCATACCTTGCGGGTATCCTAGCACTTCCAATCTTACACCGGCAGGCAATGACGATGATAATGTAGCATCTGCTTGTATAGAGCCAGTTTGTCCTGTTTTTGCATAAGCCCAATCGCTTCCGCCTGCTCCTGAAGCTCTGATTATCGATAATCCGTCTCCAATAGAAACATCTTTTTCATCATGACGTGTACATCGGAAATTTTCTGATGTAAATTCTATTTTCTTAGATGGAGAAGTCGCAACTATATACGTACGCAATTTAACCCCACTACTTCCTGTTAATCCCGCCAAAAATAATGCTTGTAAATTCTCATCTTTAAGCGATGCCACTTGCTTGCTTAGTGATTCTGCAGATTCAAATTTCCATCCTTCAACACAATGTTTCGCTGTTACGAAACGGCCATCGGACAATAAAAAACCTGTACCGGTCCATGCTATGAATCCTCCAGAGGAAGTCTCCAAGGGAACTACTTCTCCTTTATAGACAGCACAAACCATGGCATACATGAAAAATATATCATCTTCGTATTTTTGTAATGCCGCAGTCGAAGTTGATGTAGAATTACCACTATTACTTCCACCACCTTGTCTGACTACAACAGTTTTATTGATTGGACGTTGTTTAGCCTTCAATAAAGAATCAAGACGTGCTTGTTCAACGGCAGCATCAGATATAAGTTTCTCTAACTCAGAATTCTTTCCCCTTAGTTTTTCGAGTCGATTTTGTGCATCTGCTATCAAAACTTCATATTCAGTACTTTTCAAATAACTCCACGTCCCCAAACTTCCTATAGAAAGTACAAGAAGTACGGACAATGCAGCTATGGCATACTTATATGGTCTAAGTGCTTGTTGTCGGAATAGTGTCAGACGGCGTGTAAGTCCAAGAGAACTTACAGTACCCTTCTTTCCAGCCAATGTTATAAATCCCATTTTTGGCCCATTTACCGACAGTTGTATCTCATCTCCATTCTGAAGATACCATTCTTTCTGCACACGATGTCCATTCAAGAAAGTAGAGTTTGTCTGTGACAGCTGTATCAGTTTCCAGTTTTCGCCGTCCTTAACAATAGCCGCATGCCTACGTGATACCGTTGGAAATGCTTCATCAAAACGCACTTGGCAAGTTGAGGCACGTCCAAGTTCAATTTGGTCAACTATGATTTGTTGATTTTCACCTGCTTTATGATATTTTGAAGATACTTTATGCTCAAGAATATAAAAGCGGCGTCCTGATCCCATCAGTGATTGCATGCCGGCTCCGATGGATCCTTTAAGTGTACGTTTGTAACGTTGAGTTGGTTGTGACATGTTTTATTACACATTAATTTATTATATCTGTTTTCATGTTTGTTTGCTCACTTGACCTGTCTAACATACCCTTCCACACGGAGTTTGACATCACCAATTGTTATAATGTCACCAACTTGGAGAGGTTGCCCATCTTTATCTATTTCAGTTGAATTGACATAGGTTCCATTCATGCTGTTTTTCCATTGGCGATTTCGCCATTGTCCATCACGAATAATCCAAGTGCTTGTTTCTGGATCTTGTTCCAATGTACAATGATAGCGCGATATATATCCATTTAAGGTATCTTTAATTGGAATGTCGTTTCTTGCATCGTCGTCAAGACGGCCTATAGTGACAATATGGCAGTTCCTTTTGATTATATCCTCCAAATAAAAAACTTTACCATATTCCTCTCCTTGCATGAGGTGCAAAGAAATGCCATTGCATTTAGTGTTCCATGTTTTGAAAGAATCTGTTCTTCTGGATTCGTAATGATGCTTAGACTTTGATTGTGGTATCAATTCCAGAACTTCATCAATACTTTGCAGTCTTTCCTTAAAACTGGGGACAAGGCATCCTTCTATCATTTTTTCCCATTGATGTCCATTGGGGATTTTCTGAAGCAGACTACGATTCCATTGCCCTTTTCGTCCACGCTGTATATATAGCGGCAAATCCGTTTCTGTTGCACAGTTGCCGAAAGGAAGTTCGTATGTAAGCAGTTGAAACATCATTACACCAAAGGAAAAGATGTCTGTCGTTGGTAGTACTGTCGCATTACCACGACGTGGGTTTATTTGTTCAGGGGGCATATAAGGGAATGTTCCGAATTGTTGTTGTGGAACACCAAAGATCCCACGCTGGGTAAGACGATTGTTTTGATCTCCGGATATGCCAAAGTCGGTAAGGACTGCGGTATTATCTTGTCTTATTAATACATTTTCCGGTTTCAGATCACGATGAACTTTACCTCGCCGATGAAGGTCACGTAATCCATATAAGATATCGTGACCAGCAGCAACAAAATCAACATAGCCTTTTTCTGTAGCGGTCAGCAAATCACCGTATGGACAATATTCCATAACAATATACGGGTTGCCACCAGTAATTCCTTTATTATACGAATGTACAAGGTAATTACTTTCAATACGTCCTGTCTCATATTCCATATCAAAGCGCTTAAACAACTCGCCACGCTCCTCAGATGGAATTTCCCACATTTTCAATAGTTTCAACGCATAAACTTGCCCATCATCTCCTCTTACTTTATAGACACAACCAAAAGTGCCGGCACCAAGTATTTTATCGACATGATACTCCTTGTCAATGAAATCTCCTGGATGGAAATCCAAACGGTCACATTTGATGTATTGGCTTTTCATATATTGTATGCTAGTCTCTGAACTCAAAAAGTCTGTTTCCAAGGGATATTATATCGCCAGACTGCAATTTCGTTTTTCTCGAAATACGCAGCATGGTGGAATGTTGCTCACTTAAATCTTCTATATACCAATCTTTACCGTCATATGTTAATAAAGCTTGTTCGTGTGACGTTATTGATTGGTTATTGGGATCTGTATTAGATCTATTTAATACTATGTGATCTCCTGAAAAAGATATTGGATTATATTCTGTAGACTCTCTACTCCATGATATGGGTCTCAGTGAGCAGAAATCACCATTTTGTGGATTGTCCCATGCATTCACAGTTCCACTATTGCGTAATGCTTGACCACATGAAGGGCAGAATCTTGCTCCAACCATAACTTTGCTGCCACATTTTGGACATTTTTTATCTTTATTGGGTTGATGATTTTCAACCCTTTGGAATTTGTTCTGTGGTGTACCGCATTGTGGGCAAACGTTCATTTTTGAAGAAAGATTATAACCGCAGTTGCTACAATTCTTACCTTCTTGTTCATCCTCTAACACTGTGTATTTATCATTGTTGATTTCCCTGATTGTAGCACGAAGGTGTGGCGAAATTTCAGTTGGCTGACGCGAACTTTCTTCGGATAAAGTAACTACCTTTTCTAATGGGGAACTACATCTCTCACAGAGTTTACTCTCGGCAGGATTATCCCAACCACAATTTTTACATCTCATATTTTTAGATTTTTTTATAGGTTTCTACTTTTATATATCTCAATGTAAGAGGTTATAAGCCACATCTAATGTCGCTCTTCATTATCTTTTGCTTGTTTTGTGCTTAACTTCATTTTTGAGGATACAAAAAAGCGCGGGATCTGTTCCTGTTACTTATCCCGCTTGTTAGGCCTTCGCATTGCCTTTCCGTCAAGGATAAGCAACGCAGAGGCCCACGCTGATATGTATATAATACCTCCCATCTGTATATCTGTGAATACAGGTATACATTAAGGGATGTATCAACAACATACCCATGAACATCTACCGTTGCCTTATCGTGTGACGGGAAGTTAAGTTTGCGAAGTTTAACAAGCCACAGATAAAACGTTAAGTAAACGTTTTTTATATATAGCGCATTCCCTCCTCACCCACCTCTGCTTTATAGATGCCGGTGCATTGGGCTTACGATGGCAAAGATATGAAATATATACGAATTATTCAATAAATTATTCTAAAATTATAATTATAGCATAATCATTATGTTTATTTCATTGTAAATGTTGTCATTACGGATAATATGTATGTTTATTGCAGACATTGATAATCTAAGGTGCACGGTTATTCTGTCTTTAGTATATTCTGTTAGAATAGAGGATCCCATGATTACTCGCGGCGGCTGCGTCCCGGGTGAAAAAACATCCGGCACGACCGGTGGTAACCGATTGTGCCGGATGCGGATATGCTTTCAGCCTTTTCCCGACCCTTTGCGGCGAACGTGTTGGCAGAGGTTTTGCGGTTGCGGGGCGGGGGGATGGCTTGAAATGATGACGTGGCCGGAATTACATGTTCATGCCGCCGTCCACCTGGATGACTTGTCCGCTGATGTAAGAGGACATGTCGGAAGCCAGGAATGTAGCCACGTCGGCGATGTCTTCGGGTTTTCCGCCGCGACGCAGGGGGATGGCTTTCATCCACTCCTTGCGGACGTCTTCGCTGAGGGCGGCCGTCATGGCGGTCTCGATGAATCCGGGGGCGATGGCGTTGGCACGAATGCCGCGGCTGCCCATTTCCTGGGCTACGCTCTTGGCCAGGGCGATGAGGCCGGCCTTCGATGCCGCGTAGTTGCTCTGTCCGGCGTTTCCGTGTACGCCTACGACGCTGGCCATGTTGATGATGGAGCCGCTGCGCTGGCGCATCATGATGGGGGTGCAGGCGTGGATGAAGTTGAATGCGGACTTGAGGTTTACGGCGATGACGGCATCCCACTGTCCCTCGGACATGCGCATCATGAGGCCATCCTTCGTGATGCCGGCATTATTGACCAGAATGTCGATGCTGCCGAAATCCTCGTGTACCTTATTTACCACTTCTTCCGTCTGTGCGAAGTCGGCTGCGTTGGAGGCGTATGCGATACACTTTACGCCTTTGGCTTCGATTTCGGCTTTGGTCGCTTCGCCGTTTTCGTCGATGACGAGGTCGGTGAATGCGATGTTCGCACCCTCTTCTGCAAATTTAAGTGCGATGGCCTTGCCGATGCCGCGTGCGGCACCTGTTATCAATGCGGTTTTTCCGGTTAAAAGTCCCATTTTGTTGTGGTTTTTATGAAATTTGGTGAATAAATCCGTTGTTGAGGTCTGTGGCGGTGTTTCTTCATGCGGCGTTCCGCATGTCCTGCCTGCCGCAGCCGTGCGTCATGGCGCGGTGTTCATGCCGAGCGCGCGGCGCACGATGCCCATCACGATGGGGTAGGTGTCGGCTTCGGTAAGCCCTTCGCCCAGCCGGTCGTAGATGTAAGGCACTTCCAAGCCTTTCACGCTGTAATGGATGATGTCTGCCATGAGCTGGACGTTGTCTATGCGGAATTTGGCGGCGGCGATGCCTTCTTCCAATACGCGGCGAAGGATGTCCCGCTCTTCTTCGTCAAATTTACGCCTGACTTTTTCCACCATCCAGATGTTGCGGAAAAACTCGGCACGCAACGAGCCGTTACGTGTGACGGTCTCGCGTATCATGTTCAGGTGGGTGTAAATTAGCGTCAGTATCTTTTGTTCCGGTTCCGTGCTCATGTTGGCCACCTCGTCCATCTTTTCGGACAATCTTTCGAGTTCTCCCTCGATGACGGCATGGTAGATGTCTTCCTTGTTCCGGAAGTAAGTGTAGAGCGTTCGCCTTCCTTTTCCCGACGAAGCGGCGATGTCGTTCATCGTTGTGGCATCCAGCCCTTGCCGGGCAAAGAGTTCGCGGGCCACCTCTACAAGTTTCTGACGCGTTTTGCTGATAGACATATCTCGTTTGTTAGTTGCATGAGGCCGTAAATAGCTTGACGCCCCACTTTGCCGCGTGTTGTTTCAGACTGCACGAGCGGCTAACCATGTGCAAAGGTACGGCTTTTTCGGCACAAACCAAAGCATTGTGGGCAAAAAAGCGGTTTCCGGCCGCCTTATGCGATAGGAAACCGCCGCTGTGTCGTTATGTCTTGTGGATGTCGGGCGAAACCGGACGGCCTATGTCTGTATTTGTCTTTCTGTGTCGCGTAAGTCGTACGATTGTCTTACCTTTGCACCGGAAAACTATTGTCGGACTTTGAAACACGATGTATTCACTCATGGATATACTTTACGAAGACAACCATATACTTGTCGTCAATAAACAGGCGGGCGAGATTGTGCAGGGCGACAAGACGGGCGACCGTACGCTGGCCGACGACGCGAAACAGTATATCAAGGAAAAATATGCCAAGCCCGGTGCCGTTTTTCTCGGTGTGGTGCATCGGTTGGACCGTCCGGTGAGCGGGGTTGTGGTCTTTGCCCGGACAAGCAAGGCCCTGACGCGGCTCAACGAGATGTTTCGTGCGGGAAAGGTGCACAAGACGTATCATGCCATTGTGCCGGCTTTGCCGGTGACCGCCGCGGCCGGTCCGGATGAAGAGCGTTCCGCAGGCGGTGGGTGGATAGAGCTTCGCCATTGGCTCACGCGTAACGAGAGACAGAACCGGGCCTATGCGCATCGTGGGGAAGTGCCGGGCGGGAAAGCGGCCTGGTTGGATTATCGCACGATAGCGCGGGCCGAGCGTTACGATTTGCTCGAGGTGCGGCTGCATACCGGCCGTCACCATCAGATTCGTTGCCAGTTGGCTGCAGCCGGCCGCATTATCCGCGGTGACCTGAAGTATGGTGCGCCGCGCTCAAATCCCGATGGGAGTATATGCCTGCACGCCCGCCATATTGAGTTTGAGCATCCGGTCAGTCATCAGCCGGTTTCTGTCACGGCTGCCTATCCGGCGCTGCCGCTGTGGCGCGTTTTTGATGCGGGGCAGGCTGCGGATTGATGGCGCGCTGTGCCCTATTTGCGGATTTTTGTACCCTTTACGGCATCGGTGTTGGTTGAAAGTGCGAGCTTGTTGATGGGGAAATGCAGCTTTTGCGGAAAAAGTAGTAACTTTGCAGCCCTGTGCCGGATGTGCAAGGCATCGGCAGGCTTGTATCCCGATATATCCGGAGGACAGGAACTTTTTATGCAATATCTTACGACATGAATCAAGAAATAGAACGCAGGCGTACTTTTGCCATTATCTCGCACCCTGACGCGGGAAAGACGACCTTGACTGAAAAACTGCTGTTGTTCGGCGGACAGATACAGGTGGCCGGAGCCGTGAAGAGTAATAAAATAAAGAAAACGGCTACCTCGGACTGGATGGAAATAGAGAAACAGCGCGGTATATCGGTGACAACTTCGGTGATGGAGTTTGATTATGACGATTACAAGGTGAACATCCTTGACACTCCGGGCCACCAGGACTTTGCGGAAGACACTTTCCGTACGCTGACAGCCGTTGATTCGGCCATTATCGTGGTGGATGGCGCCAAAGGTGTGGAGACGCAGACGCGCAAACTGATGACGGTGTGCCGTATGCGCAAGACGCCTGTAATTGTCTTTATCAATAAAATGGACCGTGAGGGACGTGACCCGTTCGACCTGCTGGACGAACTGGAGGACGAACTGCAAATCAAAGTGCGCCCCTTGTCTTGGCCCATCAACCAGGGAGCGCGTTTCAAAGGCGTATACAATATATATGAACAACAGCTCAATCTTTTTACCGCAGACAAGCAGAAGGTGACGGAAAAAGTTGCTGTAGACATCAATAAACCGGGCGAACTGGAAGCCAACGTGGGCGAACAGGATGCCATGAAGCTGCGTGAAGACCTGGAACTGGTGGAAGGTGTTTATCCTGAGTTCGACGTGAATGCCTATCTTGCGGCAGACGTGGCCCCGGTGTTTTTCGGTTCCGCTTTGAATAACTTCGGCGTAAAGGAACTGCTTGACTGCTTTGTCAAGATTGCGCCCGCGCCGCGTCCCACCTTGGCCGAGGAACGTGAAGTAAAGCCGGATGAGCAGAAGTTCACGGGTTTCGTTTTCAAAATCACGGCCAACATCGACCCGAACCATCGTTCGTGCATCGCTTTCTGCAAGGTTTGTTCCGGCAAATTTGTGCGTAATGCGCCCTATCTGCACGTGCGGCAGGGCAAGACCCTGCGCTTCTCCTCGCCTACCCAGTTCATGGCGCAGCGTAAGAGTACCATCGACGAGGCCTGGCCGGGTGACATCGTGGGTCTGCCCGATAACGGTATTTTCAAGATAGGCGATACGCTCACCGAGGGCGAACAATTGCACTTCCGTGGCTTGCCTTCGTTCTCGCCCGAGATGTTCAAGTATATAGAGAATGCGGACCCGATGAAAACCAAACAGCTCAACAAAGGCATTGAGCAGCTCATGGACGAGGGTGTGGCCCAGTTGTTCGTAAATCAGTTCAACGGACGCAAGATTATTGGTACGGTTGGCCAATTGCAGTTCGAGGTGATTCAGTATCGTCTGGAGAATGAATATAATGCGAAGTGCCGTTGGGAACCGGTATCACTTTACAAAGCCTGCTGGATAGAGAGTGATGACGAAGCGGAACTTGAGGCATTCAAGAAGCGCAAGTACCAATACATGGCCAAAGACCGCGAAGGGCGTGATGTGTTCCTCGCCGACTCTGGATATGTGCTGCAAATGGCGCAGCATGACTTTGAAAACATCCGTTTCCATTTTTCGAGCGAATTCTGAACATAGATACCTTTGAGGCCGGGTCTCGGAATTTTGTACCGATGAAACACGGAATAAAAACTACAAGCCGTTGAGGATAATCTCTCTCGGCTTGTAGCCTTTTTTAGATGGCATGTAGTCGCGCGTACATGCCATGTAGTTCGTCTTAGATGGCATGTAGTTTTGATGCCCGTAATGCCAATCAAAAAACAATGAGTCTGACGCTGCATTGATTTTATTTGTCATTGAATTATTTTGATGTTGTGTTGGCGAACCGCATATTAATTGGCGGTGAAGAAAAAGCAGAGAAATGTCGGCGTGTATTTTTTACAAATATTATTACCTTTGTAGGGCAATGTTAATCTCACGTATGACGCAATTGGCAGCCTGTTCGACATAAGTGGGCGGGTGCAATAATAAGAAAACTTTGTGGCTTGAAAATCTAAAAAAAAGATTAATATCAATCATATGTCTGAAAATCACATCAATTCCCATATTTTTACCAACAAGAACGGTAACACGCTTATGCGTGAGTTTGAAGGAGTTCTTAGCAATAATCCTTCAATAAAGAATCTTGATGCTATGGTTGGATTTCTTCGTGCATCAGGTTATTTCTCACTGCGGCCATTTTTAGACAATATCAATAAAACTCGTGTCCTTATTGGCATTGATGTGGACAAATATATAGTAGAAGCTGCACGTCAAGGTAGGATGTTTTTCGGAGCAGAGGAAGAAGTAAAGGAGGACTGCTTGCGACAGATTCGTCGGGATATAGAGAGTTCCGGATATAAGAAGGATATAGAAGACGGTATATTTCAAATGGTAAAGGATTTGGCTGACGGTAAATTAGAACTTCGGGCCCATCCATCCAAGAGAATCCATGCAAAGATGTACGTACTTTATCCCGATGGTTTTAACCAATACACGCAGGGCATGGCTATAACGGGGTCAAGCAACCTTTCCGGCAATGGCCTAGGCATAACCGAAGACAAACAGTATGAGTTTAATGTCAAAATGGCTCAATATGATGATGTGAAGTTTGCCAAGGATGAGTTTGAAGAACTTTGGAAAGAGGCCGAGGGCTGTGAGATAACGGCCGAGGAGCTTAAGGCGAATATTGAACGAACCTATCTCAAAGGCGATGTCTCCCCGTATGACCTTTATATAAAGATGTTGATGGAGTATTTCTCTGATCGGGTTTTGGAGTCGGATAATGATGACGCCGTGGATGTTCCTGACGGATATACCAAATATGATTACCAGATGGATGCTGTGATAGAGGGCTATCAGAAACTTCTGCGGTATGATGGTTTCTTTCTCGCAGATGTTGTGGGTTTGGGAAAAACCGTTATTGCCACCATGATTGCAAAGAAATTCCTTTTGGAGAATGGCAAGGAGAATACAAAGATTCTTGTTGTTTATCCTCCTGCCGTTGAACAGAACTGGAAGACGACTTTCAAAGATTTTGGCATTGATAAGTATACAAAATTCATTACCAACGGTAGCTTGAATAAAGTGCTTGATGAGGAGAATTATGACTATTGGAATGCAGACGAATATGATCTTATTCTTGTGGATGAGGCTCACAAGTTCCGTTCTCATACCACCAATGCCTTTGAGCAGTTACAGGAAATCTGCAAGATGCCGCGTATCAACCAAGGACATATTGAGGGATACAAGAAAAAGGTAATGCTTATTTCTGCCACGCCAATGAACAACTCCCCTGCTGATATTTACAATGAGATACTTCTATTCCAAGACCCGCGCCATTGTACCATTGATGGCGTAGCAAACTTGACTGCGTTCTTCAGTCCGCTAATAAAAGAGTTCAAGCGATTCCGTCGAGAACCGGATTTTGACCTTAAAAAGTTCAAGAAGTTGGCAGAACAAGTGCGTGACCGCATAATCAAGCCATTGACGGTACGACGTACCCGCACTGATATTGAAAGCGTACCTCGATATAATAAAGACGTGAATGGTTTCCCAAAGGTTGAACGGCCTATAGAGAAGCGTTATGAACTCAATGAGCATTTGGCTGACCTGTTTGAAAAAGCTATGCTTACCTTGACTAAGGAACTGAGCTATGCACGTTATCAGGCTATAGCATATCTAAAGCCAGAAGCTGCCAACGGACTTTATGATAATGCTGAGACTATTAGCCGCTCTTTGGCAGGAATACGCAAAAATGGTTTGGTCAAACGTCTGGAAAGTAGCTTTCATGCGTTTAAGGTCTCCATTAATAATTTTAAGCAAGCCAATCAAAACATGATTGACATGTTTAATAACAATAAGGTGTTTATTGCTCCAGACCTTGATATCAACAATCTTCTTGTAGCAGGTTGGAATGAAGAAGAAATTGAAGAGAAATTAAATGCAAAGGCGCAGGATAATCCCAAGAATGCTGTATTCAAAGCGGATGATTTTAATCCTAAGTTTATCGAAAAGTTAAAAGCAGACCAAGCCATACTTGAGCAGATGTGTGATGATTGGTCGAGCGTAACAGATGCAGACGATTCAAAATTTTCCAAATTCAATGAATTGTTAAAGCATGAGTTGTTCAAGATAGAACGTAATCCAGAACAAAAGTTAGTCGTATTCTCTGAATCCGTAGATACGGTGGAATATCTCGCCAAGCGTATCAATCGAAAAGATGTGTTGGTCGTTTCTGCAAAGAATCGCAGTAATTTGTTCAAGACGATAAGGGAAAACTTCGATGCCAACTTTAAGAATCAGCTTAACGATTACAATATCATCCTTACCACTGATGTCTTGGCCGAAGGCATTAATCTTCACCGTTCAAATGTAATCGTGAACTACGACACTCCATGGAATGCAACCCGTCTGATGCAACGTATCGGTCGTGTCAATCGTATAGGCTCTGTGTCGAAGCATATCTATAACTATGTGTTCTATCCTTCGCGTGAAGGGAATAGGGAAATCAACCTCAATCAGATTGCATTGAGCAAAATACAAACGTTCCATTCCACATTCGGAGAAGACAATCAGATTTATTCACAAGAGGAGGTGATAGATCGCAATCTTGGAAAACTTTTTGACGAAGCTATGCAGGAGCAAAAGAAGGATAAGAACCAAGAACTGCCTTATTATGAAGAACTGCGAACGCTCTACAATACCAATCGTCGGGAGTATAATCGTATTGCCCGACTGTCTCTTCGTAGTCGTACGGGACGAGCCTTACGCAGTATCGACGGCGTTACCTTGTCCGGTGATACGTTGGTGTTTCTTAAAACAAATTTCCGCAAAGTATTCTTCTTAGTTTCGGACGATGCCAAAGAACTCTCAGTGCTCGATGCGTTGAAGTATTTCAAGGCAACCCCGGAAGAGTGTTCTGTGGAACGCATCAGACAGCACCATGAACACGTGGAAAAGGCATTGTGTAAATTTCGGGCCATACAGAACAAGGAAATGCAGATGCAGGAATCGAGACAGGACAATCCGGGCAGTAGGGGAGTGCAAATCGGTACGGCAATCAACCTGCTGAACGATTTCTTGAACAGAATAGATGACAGCGAAATTTACTTGAAGGTAGCCCAACTGAAAACTCTTGCCGAGCACGGAGTTATTACCTATATCTCGAAAAGGCTGCAACGCATACAGAAGGACTTGCGCCGTACCGGTGGAAAAGCGCGCATGACACCAGACGAAGCCCTGACCGAAATCATACAAATGGCTAAAAAGTATGCACCCTATTACACGGCGGAAGAGGCATTGCTGAAGACGCAAGAAACCGATGCGGAAATCATATTGTCAGAATCATTCGAAGAAGCGTAAATCATGAACTACAAGGAAGTCATTGAAGCAAAATATAATCGTGAAGCATGGCAAAATCTACTCCACGACATTTTTCGTAACAAAGCTGTTTTTTGGAGCACACCCTCACCTGTGAATGTGAATTGCCAATTGGCGAAACAGGCACTTAGACTGGGAAGTATCAAACTTACGGACGGTAATATTATAGCCGTCTATGAAGTGGAACTCAGTGACAACGTTAAAATTGAA
>CAJMSQ010000010.1 GCA_905216095.1 uncultured bacterium
ATGAGTCGATTTACATGCACATGTAGAAAATTTTAGAAGCATTCTGCGCAAAAATACATGCCTTTCATTTTGAAATGGAAGCAGCCCGCGCGCGAAAAGATGCTTTTTACGCGCTCGTATCCCTATTCTTTTACATTCATTAAGGTAACGGAAGTTAAAAATGTTAATGTCCGGCGGGCGGAAGCGGTGTCCTTTCTGCTGCGGATAGGGGAGGGGCTTTCGTTTTTGCCTTGCGGATTCGTCTGTTTGCCAATTAAGTGATAATTTTGCAGCACAAAGGTCCGGACGGGCCTATTTCACTTAGACTTATGAGCAGAAAAAGAAAAACACTTCCCCTCTGGGAAAACATAACCATCACGGACGTGGCCGCCGAAGGCAAGGCCATTGCCAAGGTGGACGGACTTACGGTTTTCGTGCCCTATGTGGTGCCCGGCGATGTGGTCGATTTACAGGTGCGGCGCAAGAAACACAGTTACGCCGAAGCCGAGGCGGTGCGCTTCCATGCGTATTCGCCCTTGCGCAGCCGCCCGTTCTGTCCGCATTTCGGCGTGTGCGGCGGTTGCAAGTGGCAATGCCTGCCCTACGAGGAGCAGTTGCGCTACAAGCAGAAGCAGGTGTGCGACGCACTGACCCGTATCGGGAAAATTGCCTTGCCCGACGTGCGCCCCATCATCGGCAGCCGGCATACGCGGGAGTACCGCAACAAGCTGGAGTTCGGCTTTTCCAACAAAAAATGGCTCACGGCCGAGCAAGTCGCCTCGGGCGAAAAGTTCGACAACATGAACGCTGTCGGATTTCACATACCCGGCGCGTTCGACAAGATACTCGACATAGACGAGTGTCACCTGATGCCGGAAATCAACAACCGCCTGCGCAACGGCATCCGCTCCTATGCACTGGCGCACGGGCTCTCGTTCTTCGACCTCAGAAGCCAGGAAGGCCTGTTGAGGAACATCATGATTCGCACTTCGGACACGGGCGAGCTGATGTTGCTGGTGCAGTTCTGCATCCGGCAGGCGGAGGAGGAACGGCAGGCGCTGGACCTGCTGGAGCATCTGCACAAGGCGTTCCCCGAAATTACCTCGCTGCTCTACGTGAACAACACGAAATGCAACGACACCATAGGCGACCTCGACATCATGACCTATGCCGGTACGGACCACATCTTTGCCACGATGGAGAACCTGAAGTTCAAAATCGGCCCGAAGAGTTTCTATCAGACCAACACGGAGCAGGCGTACGAATTGTATAAGGTGGCGCGCGACTTTGCGGGGCTTACGGGCGACGAACTGGTCTACGACCTTTACACGGGTACGGGAACCATCGCCAACTTCGTGGCCCGCGGCGCGCGGCAGGTCATCGGCATCGAATATGTGCCCGAGGCCATCGAGGACGCCAAGGTGAACGCCGCGCTCAACGGGCTGGACAACACGCTGTTCTATGCCGGCGACATGAAAGATATTCTGACGCGCGACTTCATCGGGCGTCACGGCCGTCCGGATGTCATCATCACCGACCCGCCCCGTGCAGGTATGCACACCGATGTGGTCGATGCCATCCTCTTTGCCGCTCCCCGCCGCATCGTGTACGTCAGCTGCAATCCCGCAACGCAGGCGCGTGACCTCGCGCTTCTCGACGAAAACTACACGGTCACGGCAGTGCAGCCGGTGGACATGTTCCCCCAGACGCACCATGTGGAGAATGTCGTTTTGCTGACCCGCCGCGATGACTGACGTCCGGCGGCATAATCCGGTTTTGCGGGCGCGTCTGTCCGCGTGTCTCGGGCAGAATAGTCCGGAAGAACTGCTTGCGCTGCTCGCGGGGCTGTCCAATACGGACTTCCGCACTTCCGGCTACCTGTTGGCCGAGGAACTGCTGCCCGCCGTGCCCGGTTCTGCCGTGTTCTGGACGTTCTTCTGCGGGGTAGTGCCTGCCGATTCGCGCGCATACCTCGGCACGTTCCTCAAGGCCGCCGTCCGCATGTACGCGGCCGGCCGTCTGGATTTGTCGGAAGCCTGTCTGGCGGACTTTGCCCGCCGGGCCACGCCGATAGACCGGCGCAAAGTGCTGGAGGCCCTGCTGCCCGTGGTCCGTACCGACGGGGAAGTCGTTACCTTGCTGGCACTCTTTTGCGAGGACAAGCCCGAGGCGAAAGCCGCCTTCCTGCTGAAAGCCGGCACACTGGCCTGCTATTATCGCCTGTTCCAGGTGCTCAAGATGCTGGACGCCGGGTCCGATACGCTGCGCCGGTATGTGCTGTTGCTGATGCGGCGGGGCGACCGCCTTTCGTTCAACATGGCCGGTGCGGTCTGCCGCTATTTCGACATCCATGACCTGCCCGGTACGTTCTCCCTGCGGCTTCCGCCCTACCAGCTGAGCCGTCTGGACGACTCGTTCGACAGTTTCTCTAAAATTCTGACGCAATAATAATAAATAAGTATAGGCAACATGAAGAAAACATTGTCGGCAGCGGTTCTTTTCCTGCTGTTATCATTTATTCCCTGTGCGGCGCGCGAAAAGAAAAATGCCGCCGGCACGCCCTCGCCCAAGGCCGCGGAGAAGAGCGTGACGTACAAAGGGCTGTTTACGGTCATCAAGACCGGCAGTGAATGGTTCTTTGAAATCCCCGACTCGTTGGTAGGAAGACGCTTCCTCACGACGGTGCGCTACACCTCGACACCTGCGGCGACCGACACCTATGGCGGTGAACTGGCCAACGAACAGACGGTTTACTGGCAGGTGGCTCCGGACGACCGCCTGCTGCTCCGTTCCGAATTGCTGGTCAATGTGGCTGACAGTGTGGATGCCATTAACCGCGCCATCATCATTAGTAACGAGAATCCCATCATCGGCGCGTTCAAAGTCGAGAGCCACCGGAACGGTATGTACCGCATAAAGGTGACTTCGTTCTTCAACGAGGACAATCCCGCCATCGGCGTGTCGCGCGGCCTGAAGACTGACATGGGACTGCAGGGCTACGTGCCCGCCGCATCCTACATAGAGGGCATCAAGACCTTCCCGATGAACACGGAAGTGCGTACCGTCAAGACCTGGGCCTCGTCTACGCGCAATACTTACGCCGGAGCGTATACGGGAAAAGTGACGTTGGGACTGAATGTGTCCTTTATACTTCTGCCCGAAAAGCCGATGCTGCCCCGTTTGTTCGACCCGCGCGTGGGTTACTTCACGGACAGCTACAACTATTACTCCGACAACCAGCAACGGGTTGAGCAGAAACGCTTCATCACCCGTTGGCGTCTGGAGCCGAAAGACAGTGCCGACGCCGAGAAGATGCGGCGTGGCGAACTCGTGGAGCCGAAAAAGCCCATCGTCTACTATATTGACCCCGCCACTCCCAAGCAATGGCGTCCTTATCTCATACAAGGTGTGAACGACTGGCAGGTTGCGTTCGAGCAGGCCGGTTTCAAGAATGCCATCATCGGCAAGGAGTGGCCCGAGAACGACAGCACCATGTCCATGGAAGACGCCCGCTACTCCGTCATACGATACCTGGCGTCGCCTATCCCTAATGCGTACGGCCCGCAAGTGCATGACCCACGCACGGGCGAGATTCTGGAAAGCCATATCTGCTGGTATCATAACGTCATGACGCTGGTACACGACTGGTACATGGTGCAAGCCGGAAGTATCGACGAGGCCGCGCGCTGCATGAAGTACGACGAGGAACTTATGGGGCAGCTCATCCGTTTTGTCTCCTCGCATGAGGTCGGCCACACGCTGGGCTTGCGCCACAACTTCGGTTCTTCGAGCACCGTGCCCGTGGACAGTCTGCGCAGCAAGGCATGGGTGGAGAAGTACGGCCATACGCCGAGCATCATGGACTATGCCCGCTTCAACTATGTGGCGCAGCCGGAAGACAGTATATCGCAGAAAGGCATTTTCCCCCGCATCGGCGATTACGATTGCTGGGCAATCCAGTGGGGCTACACGCCTATGCCGGGCGCCTATGATTCGGAAAGTGACCACTGGGAGCTTGAAAAACTGACTTCTTCCCAGCTTAAAGGAAACCGCCGCCTTTGGTTCGGCGACGGAGAGACCAATACGACGAACGATTCCCGTTGTCAGACGGAGGACCTCGGCGATGATGCCGTCAAGGCCGGGGAATATGGCATCCTGAACCTGCGTCGTGAGTTGAAGGCCCTGCCTGAATGGACGTATGAGAGCAATGACATCTACAACCGCAATCTTTCCGGGATGTTCTCCCAAATCAGTACGCAGTTCTTCCGTTATGTGATGCACGTGGCCGCGAATATCGGTGGCGTATACAATGATTACAAGACCGTGGACGAGCCCGGTGTGCGCTATACCAATGTTTCGCGCGACAAGCAGAAGGATGCGCTCGCGTTCCTCAACCGTCATGTGTTCAATGAGCCTTCCTGGCTGATCGGCGAGCCTTATATCAAGAGGATATTCCCGGACCCGCAGGCCTGGCTGGCCAATTTCGGGCACAACATGCTTTCCCGGATTGTCTCTTACCCTAAATTGGAGAAGTTGAACGCCGAATATCCCGTCGAAGACTATCTTGCCGATGTGGAACGCATGATTTTCAGCGAATTGTCGTCGGGTACGAGCGTTTCGCAGTATCGTCGTCGGTTGCAGAATGCTTTTGTCGCAACTTTGACGGGATATATGAAAAGCTCTTCGTTGCTCTCGCCGGCCCGTCCCGCCGTTTTGGCCACGTTGCAGGATTTGCGGCAGAAGTTGTCAAGGGCTGCGGCTGCCGACAAGGTCACAAAGGCGCATTATGCCTCGTTGTATGACGCCGTAAACCGTGCTTTGGAGGTGAAATAAGTCCTTTAGGGAAAAGTTTCCGCCTTTTGCGGCTCAAAAGTTTCCGGCCGGCAACCACAATATAAAGGGTTGCCGGCCGGAAGTCTGTTTCAGGGAAATGTCAGTCCGTGCAGACGGTCATGACAAAGTCGGGAAGATAGCGCAGCCCTATGCGGATTTCCTGCGGGTCCGGGCTGTTGCCGGCTATCACGGCGCTGATGCTGTCGGCCGCCATGGCCGTGATGTGGATGTCCGTACACAAGTCCAGGCGGGATATGTCTGCGAGTTTGTAGGCGGCTTCTTTCGCGCTCCACATGGCTACTGCGCGCCGCTCTGCGTCATCTTCGCCGAGCAAAGCCTGTTCCGCCGGTGAAAGGAACTTGTCCCGGAGGCCGTATGCCCTGCTTCCGTATTGTTCGATGTCGATGCCGACCGGTTTGTCGGCTATGGCCAGACAGGCGTAAGCCGCACTGTGGGAAATACTGATGAACTTGTCCGGCGCATCCGGCAGAAAGGGTTTGTTACGTCCGTTGTACGCGATTCCGACCCGTTCCCCCAACTCCGTATGCAGGAGTATGCGGGTTGCCAGCCACTCTCTGCGTCGTCCGGAAGCGTGGAAACGTTGTACGGCTTCGGCGTAGTAGCGCTTTTCGGGCGGTAGCAGTCCGGCCAACTGCTTTTCGCTCTCGGTGATGTGCCATGTGGTGATGCGCACGCCTGTCTCGCGTGCCTGTTGTCCGATGTCCGGATGTAGGTAGAAAGGCATACTGTTTGATATGCTAAGGTTGCAGACGGGCAACGGGCTTTCGGTTTCCCCTAAGTCTCAGAAAGGAGTATCTTGCGGGGCGGTAGAAGGGTTGATGGCCGCCGACAGGTTGTCCGATGCGGCATTTGCCGCGGCTGTTCCCGCGTTTTGTGCGGGTGCGGCCGGTCTTTGCGACTGTGACCGCGGGGTCAGCATTTCCATGTTGTCGGCCCAAATTTCGGTGATGTATCTTGTTCTCCCCTGTTTGTCGGTGTAGCTGCGCGTACGCAGTTGTCCTTCGATGTAAAGCTTGTCCCCCTTATGTACATAACGCTCGACAATTTCCGCCATCCGCCGCCACAGCAGCACGTTGTGCCATTCCGTCCGTTCGGGCACCTGTGTCCCGTTGGGCAAGGTGTAGCCCGGTGTGTTGGTGGCCAGCACCAGCGAGGCCGTAGCCACGCCGTTGTCGATGTATCTCACGTCGGGTTCTTTGCCGACATTGCCGATGAGCATTACTTTGTTCAGTGACATAAGCAAAAGGTTTAGGAAAGTTTAGCGTATCCTGTCGGCTGCCCTCACCAAGGCCTCGTCGTGGCAGACGGCGCGGCGGCCCAGCCACGTGAACAGCAGGGAAAGCGCCGGGAACACCAGTCCCCAGTCGGCGTACATGGACATGTTCCCGTGCCGGGCAAAGGCGTAGGCATAGACACCGGTCGTGATGTAGAGCAGCAGCAGGGATACAATCTGTCCGTTGGCCATCTTGATTTGGGCCAGCCGCTCCTTGAACCTGAATATCGTGATGACAGGCAGGACGATGCACAGTACGGTGAACGCCATGACGCCCCAAGGGTGGGACACCGTCTCGCCAAGGCTGTTGCTGATGCCGGCCGCGTCCATGGCGTAGCCGTATCCGTTTTTGAAGAAGCCTGCCGACGGTACACAGAAGGTAAAGGCCGGCAAGATACCGGCCAGTAAAAAGTAAATGCTCTGTATTCGCTGTATCATAGTTCGTTGCTGAGCTTGTCTTTCTCTTTTGCAGGGTTGCGGAAGTATATTTTTCCGTTCAGGAACTCGTCGGCTGCAATCAACGTGGCTTTGGGCAGTTTTTCGTAATAGCGGGAAATTTCAATCTGCTCGCGGTTTTCGAAAATCTCTTCCAGGTTGTCGTTGTTCGAAGCAAACTCCTTGAGTTTTTTCGACAAGTCTTCTTTCATCTTGACCGAAATCTGGTTGGCCCGCTTGGACATGATGGCGATGCTTTCATAGATGTTGTCGGTGCCTTCGCAGAAGTCCATTAAATTGTGAGTGACCGTGTTCGTCGGTGCTTTGCTTCTTTTGTAGTCCATTGTTATGATAATGTTTTTTTGAGTTATTCTGCATTTTTTGGTTCGGCGTTTCCGTCCCCGTTCCCGTCTTCTGTGTATTTTTTTGCTTTCTTGAAGAGTGCGTTGGCCTCTTTCATGTATACCGATTCGGGATATTCGTTGGTGAAACCGTAGTATTCGTCGATGGCGCTGTGGTAACGCTCTTCCTTTTTCGCCTCCACACTTTGCGCGGCCAGCTCGAACTTTGCCCGGAGTATGAGGATGGCGAAGTCTTCGCGGCGTGTGGTGTAGGGGTAGTCCTGAATAGCGTTCTCGGCCGTGATGATACATGCCTGGTAGTTGGAGCCTCCGTAGGTGCAATTGCTGAAGTAGGAGCCTAGGTCATAGTAGAGCTTGGCCGAGAGATACTCTTTCTCCACCAGTTTGTCCTGCAAGGAGAAAATCAGCTCGCGCACTTCTTCGCCCAACTCGCTTTGCGGATACGCTTCGAGGAAGTTCTGGAATTCCGTCACGGCTTCGTAGGTGGCCGTCTGGTCGAGTTTCACTTCCGGTGTGCTCTTGTAGAGCGACATGCCGCAGTAGTAGCGGGCCTTTTCCGTATAAATGCCTTTCGGATAAGTCTGGTAATATTTTCTGAAATAGGATGTGGCGGCATCATAGTTCTTTGCCTTGAAACTGCTCATGCCCAATAAGAACAAAGATTCCTCGCCCTTGTCCGTACCTTTGAGCATGGCAATGACATCCTGCATGAAGAGTGCTGCGCGGTTGTATTGTCCTTCGGCGTAATATTGCTTGGCCGCCTCGTACTTGTATCCGAAGTCGTTGGTCTTTTGCAACTTGTTGTAATGGTTGCACGAGGAGACCGTCACAGCCAAGATACACAGAATGATGAGGGAAGCATGTTTCATGTTTGCGAATTTGGATGCAAAATTACTAAAACCTGCCGATATGGGCAATATGCGTATTGCAAAAAATAGCTAAGCGGGCACGAAGAAACGTGTTGTTGTGCTTCGGAATGGTTTCCAGCCCGGCAATATGTGGATTTCAAGGCGTTCCGGGACAGGAAATATGGGGATGGAAAAGACAGGAACGGGCCGGGTCGCGCGATGTGCGGGACATGGAACGGGAATGCGGCATCCGCGGCCATCCGACTTTAACATATTTAACTTCCGTTACCTTAATAAATGTAAATGGAATAGGGCTGCGAGTGTGTAGAAGGCATCTTTTTGCGTGCGGACTGCTTCCATTTCAACATAGAAGGCATGTATTTTTGCGCAGGCTGCTTCTAAATTTTTCTACATGTGCATGTAAACCGACCCGTAACGGGCTTATTTATACGAAAAAAGGCGGTCTGACACCGCCTCTCCCTTTATTGCTGATGCAAAGATACAACATTTTTCGGCCAAAAGCAAATAGTGTTAAAATTGTCGGGGCTGACGCGCGCCGCCGTCCGTCCCGGATTTTCACAAAAGTATGTCGGTTGTGCAAATAATCGGGTCTGATGCTGCGGAATTGCGCAGATTGTAGTATCTTTGTGCGGTTTTAGCGACTGGGCATGTCGGTCATGCCCGCTGCTGCAATACGGAATATTCATTAAATATATCAGATAAGATTATGAGTAAGTTGGTTATCAATTCCTATGAGGAGTTCGCCGCACATGTGGGCGAGGTGTTGGGTACGTCCGATTGGCTGGAAGTGCCGCAGGAGCGTATCAATCTGTTTGCGGACGCTACGCTCGACCACCAGTGGATTCACGTCGATGAAGAGAAGGCCAAGGCCGGTCCTTTCGGCCAGACCATCGTGCACGGTTACCTCACCTTGTCGCTGCTGCCCTACCTGTGGGAGCAGATTATAGAAGTGAAGAACCTGAAAATGATGGTGAACTACGGTATGGACAAGATGAAGTTTGGACAGGCCGTCCTCAGCGGTCAGAGCGTCCGTCTCGTCGCCACGTTGCAGTCCATCGCCAATCTGCGCGGCATTTGCAAGGCGGAAATCAAGTTTACCATCGAGATAAAGGACGAGCGCAAGCCGGCCTTGACGGGCGTGGCCACTTTCCTTTATCATTTCGACTGAGGCATGGGTGCCGTTCCGCCTGTTATGCCTGCGGTCGGCGGTTGTTCCGCTCCGCTGCTGCTCGTCTGCTTTGCCATACCCGAGGAAGTCGTGGAACTGAGTGTCCCGGGATTCCGTGTACGTACGTTGCTGACCGGTGTAGGCAAGGTGAACGCCGCTTTCCGGCTGACCGACGCCATTCTGCGTGAGCGTCCCGCTTTCGTCCTCAACGTGGGAACGGCAGGGACGTTGCGGCTTGCCGTCGGCGACATCGTGGTGAGCAACCATTTCGTAGACCGCGATTACGAGCAGCTCAGGCTTCATGGCCTGGACTACGAGGCCACGACCGACGGGGGAGTGCTCTTCCCGAAGTTGTCGGCCGCCATGCCAGAGCAACTCAGGGGCAAGGACCATGCAGTCAATACCGGTGATAATTTTGTCACGGAAACGGCACAGCTCACGGGGGACGTGGTAGACATGGAGGCATACGCCGAGGCGGTGGTCTGCAATACCTACGGCCTGCCCTTTGTCGCCGTGAAGTGTGTCACCGATGTCATCGGGAAAAACTCCGTCGCGTTGTGGAATGAACGCCTGTCAGAGGCCCGACGTGCCTTGTCCGGGTTCTTTTCCGGTGTGAATTTTGCATAAAAGGCGTCCTCGCAGTTGTCGTTTTGATTGAAAATAGTACCTTTGCGCGTAAATTTGTTTGAAATGAAAAGAAATAATCCGTTCAAAGGAATGGGCGTTGCGCTGGTCACGCCTTTCAGTGCTGATGGGAGCGTGGATTATCCCGCTTTGATGGGACTGGTAGACATGCACCTGTCGTCCGGTACAGATTTTCTTTGTGTTCTGGGCACGACTGCCGAGACCCCCTGTCTGGACGATGCCGAAAAGAAATCCGTGATGAAGGCTGTTGCCGACCGGGTGCAGGGCCGCATACCCCTGTTGCTCGGTTGCGGCGGAAACTGCACGCAGGCCGTGACCCGTTTCCTCAGGGAAGCCGACCTGGACGGATATGACGGTGTGCTCATCGTCACTCCTTATTATAACAAACCGACGCAGGAGGGCCTCTACCGGCATTATCGCGCCGTGGCCGATGCCGCCGGTTTGCCTGTCGTGCTCTACAACGTGCCGGGAAGAACGGGGGTGAACATGTCGGCCGCGACGACGTTGCGCATTGCCCGCGAATGCCCGAATGTGGTTGCCGTGAAGGAGGCTTCCGGCCAGCTGGCGCAAATCGAGGAAATCCTGTCCGGTGCGCCCGAAGGCTTTGAAGTGCTGAGCGGCGACGACGGCATTACGCTCGAACTGCTCGCATTGGGTGCGACAGGCGTCATCTCGGTCGTGGGAAACGCCTATCCGGCGGAATTCCGTGCCATGGTGCAGGCCGTACTCGACGGCGACATGGCCGCGGCCCTGGAGAAGCACCGCAGTTTCGCCCCGCTGTACAAGCTTATGACGGTGGACGGCAATCCTTCGGGCGTCAAGTCGCTGCTTTACGTGCAGGGTAAAATCGGCAATCATCTGCGTCTGCCGCTCGTGCCCGCCTGCGAGGCTACCGAAAACAGCCTGCGTGAGATTGCGGCGAACTTCTGATTGCAAGTACGGAACATATACATGGAAAGCCCCCGACAAGTCGTTAAGACTTTCGGGGGCTTGCTGTTTGTCTGTATGCCGCAAACCTTTGCGGTCATGCCATCCGGTTTATTTTTCGTCCGTGAGCCAAGTGATGGGCACGTTGCGAAGCGTGATGTTGCCTTGGTGATCGCAGTCAAACCAAATGCCGACTTTCACCAGTTGCATCATCGTCACGTCTTTCTTGATGTCTTGGAACATATAGTTCTTGTCATCCATCTTTACCTCGACCATAATGCCTTCCGGCGTGTCGTAACGCTTGTTCCCGCTGGAGTAAATGCCGTAAGTCTTGCCATTATTGTCCACGGCAATCATCTTTTGGTTTTGTACGCTACTGCCGAAGGCCGCCGATTCTTTAGGAATTTTCGACTTCACTTTGAGGACGAGATAAGCATCGCCGAAGTTCTGCGTCTTGGATACGCCGAAAAGTCCCACAGGCTCGACGTCCACAAAGTCGGACATGGGGTTTTGCATCGTGATGCCGTTTTCGAACTTGACGTCCCCTTGCAGCGTTCCGCTTGCCTCCGATACCTTGTTCAGCAACTTCTGTCCTTTCTTCAACAGACCGCCCAGTCCTTGTGCGTCGGCGGCGGGGGCGAAACCGAATGTCATGGCCATGACGGCCATCATGCAGATTAATTTCTTCATTGGGTGAATGTTTTTCTGGTTAATACTCTGTTATATGCTATTATCACTTTTTTATTAGTCTGGAACGGCGTGCGATGTGTCCATCGTCAGCCGCCCGTCTTTTGCAAATATACACAAAGAAAACAAACAAGACGTTATCTGACTGTAAAAGTGATAGATAAATAACGGTTTTCCGTGAGTAAAAACAAGTGAAAACGGGGTCGAATCATTTGAAAAAAATCAAAAAAGCCTCTTCCTGCGCGTCTATTGTTTCGGAACGATGATGTCGAGCAGTCCGGAAGGCCGGTCGATGCAGATTTCCGCTCCCGAGCGCATCAGGAAATCGCGGTCGCGGAATCCCCAAAGCACGGTAACGCAGGGTATCCCGGCATTGCGTGCCGTTTCGATGTCTACCTCGGAATCGCCAACGTACAGTGCCCGCTCGCGCAGGCTTCCCATTTCCTGCAAAGCCCGCAGTAGGGCGTCGGGATTGGGCTTCCGCCTTACGGTGGCGCTTTCGCCGACGGCTGTTGTCATATATCGGTCGAAGAAACGGCGGTTCAGTTCCTGTACGGCGGTGTGTACCTTGTTCGACACGATGGCCATCTTCACGCCTCGTGCCTTCAGTGCTTCGAGCAAGGGCATTATGCCGGGATAGGGACGTGTGCTGTCCATGCAGTGCGCCACGTAATAGGTGCGGAATGTGCGGAAGACGTTTTCAAAATCTTCTTCATTCATGTTTTCCGGTACGGAGAGCTGCATGAGCCGGCGGATGCCGTTGCCGAGGAAACTTCTGATTTCTTGCGTTGCGCGTTCGGGCAGTCCGTGTGTGCGCAAGGCATGATTTACAGCGGCACACAGGTCGTCGAGGGTGTCGAGCAGTGTGCCGTCAAGGTCGAATATGACAGTGTCGATGGCATTCATGGATGTATGGTTTTGGGGTACGAATTTACGGAAATATTCCGTAAAACCGGGAAAGGCGGATGACAAATGAAAAAGAACTTTGCCCTGCCGGCTATGGTGCTGACAGGGCAAAGCGCATGGTGTATGGGAAACGCGAAACGATGGAAAAATCGTACGACGTTTATTTCTTGATGTTCGATTCCTCCAGTCCGTAGTGCTTGACGCCGTCCTCGCGCTTGAGCAACAAGGCGATGGCGATGGCTATGAGCCCGAATACGGAGAATATGCACATGGGGAGCGTATAGTCGTAGCCGATGATGTTGTCCGCCCCGTCGCGCAGGGTGGAGTAGTGCTCGATGACGTAACCGATGAAGAGGGGTACCATGGAGAGGCCTATGTTCTGGATGTAGAAGATGATGGCATAGGCGCTGCCAAGTTGTTTCATCGGAATGATTTTAGGCACGGAGGGCCACATGGCACTGGGGACGAGCGAGAAAGCTATGCCGAGCAACACCATGACGCAGACGGCAAACCACCAGACATTGAGGAACGGAAGCGCAAAAAGCACATGGACGACGGTCAGCATGACCGAACCGATGACCATGAGCGTGGCTCCCTTGCCGATGCGGTCGTAGAGCGAGCCGAAAACGGGGGTGAGCAGAATGGTGCCGAAGGGCAGCATGGCAGGAATGTAGCCGGCCAGTCCGGGGTCTACGTTATATTTGGCTATCATCAGCTTGGTGGCGAATTTCAGGAAGGGGAATACGCCGGAATAGAACATGAGGCAGAGCAACGTGATGAGCCAGAAACCTTTGCTCGTGAAGATGACTTTCAGGTCGGCAAAGCGGAAACCTTCTTCCTTTTCTTCTGACTCCGATACGGTACTGCGGTCCAGCTTCCTGTCCATGACGCAATACACGAGATAGGCCAGCAAACCGGAAAGCAAGCAGGCCGCACCGGCGAGAACCGGGGCGCCGACAGACTGGAAGTGCTTGGCCATCGGCAACGAGAAGGCAAGGGCTGCGGCCGTACCGATACGTGCCATTGCCACCTGCAGGCCCATGGCGAGGGCCAGCTCATGTCCTGTGAACCACTTGACGATTACCTTCGAGACCGTGATGCCGGTGATTTCGGCACCCATGCCGAAGATGGAAAAACCGAGACAGGCCACCATGACCTGCATGGGATAGCCGAAGAGCGTACCATCGAAAGAATGGGTGACGGCATAGTATTTGATACATGTGCCGACCAGCATGAAAGCGGTGCTCATGATGCCGGTGAAGCGGATGCCGAATTTGTCGAGGATGAGTCCGCCGAAAAACAGCATCAGCAGGAACACGTTGATGTAGCCGTATGCGCCCGAGAAGAAGCCGTATTGTGAACTCGTCCAGCCCAATCCGCCTTCGGCGGGTGAGGCGGTAAGCAATACTTCGAGCGGGGCCATCACGTCGGTGATGAAGTAACCGCACATCATGGTAAATGAAACGATGGCCATGGCCGTCCAGCGGGCGGCGGGTGAGTCGTTAAGACGTTGTCGGATGATTTCTTTCATTTCAATATCTTGTTTTTGTTTTTTTCTGATTTCGGGTGTGAGCAGGCGGGATGCCGTAATCGGGAGAACGGCCGGTCGTCAAAGGCCCGGTTGCGCCAGTTCCTGTATATCCCGCCGCCTTCGGATTTTATTGATGCGGCTTCAGGTATTTGTCGAGCCAACGGAAGAAGGTACGTTGCCACAGGATGCCGTTCTGCGGCTTGAGTACCCAGTGGTTTTCATCGGGGAACAGCAGCAACTGGGCGTCGAGTCCGCGCATACGTGCCGCGGTGAAGGCGCTTTCGGCCTGGGTATATTCGATGCGGAAGTCCTTTTGGCCGTGAATGCACAGTATGGGCGTGTCCCATTTATCGACATACAGATGAGGCGAGGTCTCATAAGCTTTCTGCATCTTGCCGTCTGCCGTTTTCTCCCACGGTGCGGACTTCAAGTCCCAGTTGGGGAACCACAACTCTTCGGTTTCTACGTATTGCTGTTGCGTGTTGTAGATGCCATCGTGTGCGATGAAGCACTTGAAACGTTTGTCGTGGTTGCCGGCCAGCCAGTAGACACTGTATCCTCCGAAGCTGGCACCGACTGCGCCGAGGCGGTCTTTGTCCACGTAAGGTTCTTTTGCGATGTCGTCGATGGCGCTCAGGTAATCCTGCATACACTGTCCGGAATAGTCACCGCTGATTTCCTCCAGCCATTCCATGCCGAATCCCGGCAGTCCGCGGCGGTTGGGAGCGATGATGATGTAGTCGTTGGCGGCCATAATCTGGAAATTCCAGCGGAAACTCCAGAACTGGCTGACGGGGGACTGAGGACCGCCTTCGCAGAAGAGCAGGGTGGGGTACTTCTTCGCGGGGTCGAAATGCGGAGGATAGATGACCCAGCACAGTTCTTCCTTTCCGTCGGTGGTCTTTACCCAACGTTCTTTCACTTCGCCCATGCTCAGTGCGTCATAGAATTCCTTGTTCTCTTCGGTCAGCTGTCTGGTTGAGGCTTTGTCGCCTTTCAGCGTTATCAGATAGGCCTCGTCGGCTTGTTTCATGCTTTGACGCTTCACGACAAGGCTTTTGCCGTCGGGGGTGATGCCGGCAAGCGAGTAGTCGCATACGTCATCGGTGAGTTGCTTGACCGTTCCTTTCAGGTTCGTGCGGTATATTTGCGTGCGGCCGTGCCATACACCGGTGAAATACAATGTCTTGCTGTCTTTTCCCCAAAGGAATTCATTGACACCGCTTTCGAATGTCTCCGTGACATAAGTTTTCTTTCCGGTTTTTAGCTCAAGCACGCAAAGGCGTGTACGGTCGCTTTCGTATCCGTCGCGTTCCATGCTTGACCATGCGACATAGCGGCCGTCGGGAGAGAACTGCGGGTTCTGATCATATCCCATGTTGCAGTCTGTGGGCTGGCGGTTGATGTCCTGATCCTGAAGCGAACGGGTGGCATCAACGGCCTGGCGGCAATAGTCTGCGGGCTTGCAAAGGTTGCGGGTTGTTTTCGTTGCGGTATCATAGAGATAGATGTCGCTGTCCGTGCTTATGGCGTAAGCCTTGCCCGTTTTCTTGCGACAGGTGTAGGCTATGCTTTTTGAATCCGGACTCCATGCCAGCTGTTCCATACCGCCGAAGGGCAGCATCGGGCATTCGTAGGGTTCGCCCTCAAGAATATCCGTGGCTCCGCTGATGCGGTTTCCGTCGAAATGCGCGACAAAAGGATGCGGCGCGGTGGTCGTGTAATGGTCCCAGTGCTTATACATAAGGTCATTGATGACCATTCCGCTGGCCTGCGGCAAGTCTTCGTCGTTGGCCTGTATGGATGTGCGGTTGTCCGTATCTTTTATTAATATGACTTGTTGTCCGTCGGGCGAGAACAGGAAGTCGGCCACGTCGCCCTCTTCGAAGGAAAGCTGTTTGCGCGCTGTTCCGTCGGGATTCATCTCCCAAACCTGGCTGCTGCCCGACTCGGAAGACAGAAAGGCTATTTTCCGGCCGCCTTTAATGTAAACAGCACCGTATTCGCTCTTCTTGCTTGTCGTCAGCATACGGGCGGCCGCTTCGCCGACGCTTTTCGTGTAAATTACACTGTGGCTTCGGTTTTGCTCTACGCTGTAATAGGTGACGTTATAGGTCATTTCATTGCCGTCGGGCGACAGGGAAATGCTTCCTATACGCCCCATGGCCCAAAGGGTCTCGGGCGTCATCCGGTCGCCCGACTTGTCGAATTTCTGCTTGCCGATGAACGGCTGGTTGTCCTTGTCACCTGCATTGGCCGTGAAGGCGGACGAAACCATTAATGCAGTAGCTGTCAGCATGGTTCTTAAGGTCATAAAATTGAGTATTTATGAAAAGCGCGAATCTGCTCATTTCCTTTGCGGATATAATGGGCAGATTCGCGCTTGTTAGGGTTGGTTTTATTTCTGTCTTCTTTTTTGTGCTTCCATCAAGGCTTCCTGTTGCTTTTGCAATGCTTCCAGGCGTGCGGCCAATCCTCCGGTTTTCTTGTTCGGATTGTTTTTGTTGGCCTGATAGTTGGCCTCGAGCTTGGCCAAAAGTTTCTTGTCGTCTGTGGTCCTGCGCAGGTACCACATGGTCAGGGCACTGGCCAGTAAGGATATGAAGTAATAGTAATTGAGTCCGGACGAATAGTTGTTGAACATGAAGAAGAACATCAACGGCATGAGGTACATCATCCATTGCATCATCTTCATCTGCTGGGCCTGCTCTCCCGACATGCTTTCACGCTGTTGGCGGACAGACATATAACTATAGATGAGGTTGGTGCCGCAGAAAAGCAGGCAGAACAGACTCAAGTGGTCTCCGATGCCCCAGATGCTTGTGCCGAAGTCCCAGATGCTGTCATAGGTCGATAGATCGTCGGCCCACAGGAAGCCCTGCTGACGCAATTCGATGGCATTGGGGATGAAGTTGAACATGGCAATCCAGATGGGCATCTGGATAAGCATGGGCAGACAGCCGCTCATGGGACTGACGCCGTATTGTGAATAAAGCGTCATCATCTCCTGCTGCTTGCGCATGGCGTCTTCCTTGTTGGGATATTTCTTTGAAAGTTCGTCTATTTTGGGCTTGAGCACACGCATCTTGGCCGAACTCATGAAACTCTTGCGGGTCGGTGCATATACGATGACGCGAAGTAACAGTGTAATCAGCAGCAGTACGATTCCCATGGGGAGACCCAGACGGGTGAGGAAGTCGAAAACGTATATCGTGAAGAAACGGTTTATCCACTTGAAGAGCGGCCATCCCAAGTATACGAGTTCTTCGAGGTCCAAGTCCTTCTCGCCGGCTTTTACCTTATCCATTGACTTCAACAAGTTGAAGCTGTTCGGACCAAAGTAGAACTGCAATTGCGTAGCTTTTTCACCGGTCCTGTCGAAGGGGATGTTCATCTCGGCTGCATAGTCTTTCAGGTAGCCACGGTCTTCGCCGGCTGTGCCTTCCGGTATCTGATGGCTTTTAAGATTGACATCGCTGAACTCGGCCGTAGGAGCAATCATTACAGTGCTGAAGTATTGGTTCTTGAACGCAATCCAGTCTACAGGACCTTCGGCCTTTTCCGTCTCATCGCCCTGCTCGTTCAGCTTTTCCGTACCTTCACCGTTCAGTTTGTAAGTCAGCGTGGAATATTGGTTTTCAAAATAATATCCTTTTTCCTGCTTCTGTATTTTTTGCTGCCAGTTGATGGACAAAGACTTGGTGGAAGAGGCTATGGCATGGTGTAATCCTTTGGCAGATATGTCAAGTCCCATCATGTAGTTGTCCCCCGGCATCAATTTGTAGGCCAGGTCGAGTGTGCCGCCGTTGCGTGCCGTCAGGCGCATGGTGACTTCAGTCGAGTCCTTCTGTTCAACGGCTTCGAATGTGTAATCCTGTGTCCGGATGGTTTCGTCTTTCGTGTCGAATGTCAGGCCCCATTGTGCTTTACTGTTGTTGTAAAGTTGCAGAGGCGTGTTTCTTCCGTTGCTGAAATCATCGTAGCTTTTGTAATTGCAGAGCCAGACATTGGCAATAGCGCCTCCCTTTTTGCTGATTTCGACAATGACATTGTCGTTTTTCAGCGTAACGGTTTCGCTTGTGTCCGTTGCCGTGCTCCTGTGGGTGCCAAAGAGCGATGTGCTGTCTGTTGCCGCAATCGGGGCTGCCGGTTTCCGCACTTCAGGTGCTGTTTCTTTTGCAGCAGTCTGTTGCTGGACAGAAGCGGCCGGCTGTTGCGGTTGCGTCTCACTTGTATAATAACTAAAACCTATAAGTACTAAAACAATGAGTACTAATCCTATAATAGTGTTCTTGTCCATAAATTTCGCGGGAGAGGTTATATGCCGCAGGAGTGACGGCTGATGCGTAGTCACTCCTTTGGCTTAGATAGGTTTGCCGGCTGTTCCCGGCTGCTTTTTATTCTTGTTGGATAAATTAAGTGCGTGAAAATCCCGTTTAGTCCTTTTTGGATGCTTTGATGGCAGCTTTGATGAAGTCGAGGAACAAGGGATGGGGTTTCAACACTGTACTGGAATATTCCGGATGGAACTGTGTTCCGATGTACCAACTCAGTGTGGGAATTTCCACAATCTCGATAAGGTCACAGTCAGGGTTGGTTCCAACACATTGCATTCCTGCTTCTTCAAATTCTTTGCGGTAGTCGTTGTTGAATTCGTAGCGATGGCGATGACGCTCACGGATGACGTCTTTACCATAAATCCGATGTACGTGACTGTCCTTGCGCAACGCACATTCGTAACCGCCCAAACGCATGGTTCCACCCATGTTGGTGATGTTCTTCTGGTCTTCCATGATGTCTATGACATTGTGTGGAGTCTTTTGGTCCATCTCGGCGCTGTTGGCATCAGCGTAACCTATGACATTGCGGGCGAATTCAATGACCATCATCTGCATACCGAGGCAGATTCCGAATGTAGGTTTGTCGTGCTCGCGACAATATTTTGCTGCAATGAGCTTTCCTTCGATTCCGCGCTGGCCGAACCCCGGGCAGATGACGATTCCGTCCATCTTATCCAATTGTTCTGCAACATTCTCTTCGGTCAGCTTTTCGCTGTTGATGAAATGTGCTTTTGCCTTATAGTCATTGTAAGTTCCGGCTTGGGAGAGGGATTCGAGTATGCTCTTGTAAGCATCCTGTAAATCGTATTTACCTACAAGTCCGATATGCACCACTTCGGTTGCACGGTGTCTGCGGTCCAGGAACGAGCGCCACGGTCCCAATCCCGGGGTGTCTCCGACGGGCATATCCAATTTGCGCAGAATGGTGGCGTCAAGTTGCTGCTCCTGCATACGTAAGGGCACTTCATATATGGTGGGCTGGTCAAGGCTCTGTACGACAGCTTCGGGAGTGACATTGCAGAAATTTGCCACTTTCTTCAGCAAACCGCTACCCAGTTCGTGCTCGGTGCGCAGTACGAGGATGTCCGGCTGGATGCCAAGGCTTTGCAACTCTTTTACAGAGTGCTGCGTCGGCTTTGTCTTTAATTCTTTCGCAGCGGCAAGGTAGGGGACATAGGCCAAATGTACGCATACGGCATTCTTGCCTAATTCCCATTTCAATTGTCTGATGGCTTCGAGGAACGGTTGGCTTTCGATGTCACCGACAGTGCCGCCTATCTCGGTAATTACAAAGTCGTAGTGGTTACGTTTTCCCAGGAAAAGCATATCACGCTTGATTTCATCCGTGATATGAGGGATGACCTGAATAGTTTTTCCCAGATAGTCGCCCCGACGTTCCTTGTCGATGACACTTTGATAGATGCGTCCGGTTGTGACGTTATTGTTTCGCGTGGTCTGTATGCCCGTGAAGCGCTCGTAATGCCCGAGGTCCAAGTCCGTTTCCTGTCCGTCGTCGGTGACATAACACTCACCGTGCTCGTAAGGGTTCAGTGTTCCGGGGTCGATGTTGATGTACGGGTCGAATTTCTGAATGGTAATGTTGTAACCTCGTGCTTGCAGCAACTTTCCGATGGAGGACGAGATGATTCCTTTGCCTAATGAGGAAGCAACGCCTCCCGTTACGAAGATGTACTTGGTCTCTGACACGTCTTTGGTATTTAATAGGTTGTAATAATTCGTTGCGATTATTGTCTTTCCACAAAGGGATAGAACAAAAAAACAGGACAAAGTTACGAAAAAAGACAGATTCTGTGTGTGCTTTCAGTAAAAATGTGCAAACTTCGTCTGTTGAATGTCCGAAGGAGAGGTGTTAGGGCTTTTATGATGGCCGATTATATTTATGGAGTGTTGCGTTCCAGTTCTGGAAGCAGGATGACGGTTCCTGCCGCTACGTTGTCAGGATTTTTCAGGTGGTTGTATTGGATGATGTAAGGGGCATACCCTTTGCTTCCATAGACATACTCGGCTATTGTCCGGATGGTTTCGCCTCGGGATATGGTGTAGGACTGACGAGTGCCGACTATACGGTATTTCCCTTTGTAGGTTTGAACTGTTGCCTCACGTTTCGGCTTCTTTTGGGGGGATGTGATGGTCTTGTCTGTGTTTTCTGCTGTTTTTTCTGTATTGGTTTCGGTTGTTGCCGTTGCGCTTTGCGTTGCCTGTTTGGTCGCTAAGGTGTCCGCTGTGCTATTTTTCGTTGAGTCGTTATGCGAAAGGATGGTTTTGTTCTGTGAAACTTTTATTTGCGGCCTTGCAGGAGATGGCTGCAGTGCTGTTTCCTTGAACATATCGGGCATTAATTCGCAGGGACAAAGTATGCGGAAGTAACCGGCAAAATAGCTAAGGCACATTAATATAAGGGTGAGGAGCGTCAATGCGGCGATTTTCCACCAATTAGGGGCGTGTCTCTTATCCTCGGCAGGGACGAGGGTAGGGGATGCAGGGGGAATGGTTTCTTCGGAAGGTTCAGGATGTCTCTCCTGTTCCTGTAATTCGGACTCGGATGTCTGTCCGGATTGGCCAATCTCCTTTTCTGTTTCCTCGGAAAGGATTTCGGGGCATTCTTCCGTATTTGCAGACAGAGGTGTTTCTTCTTTTATCGGTTGGGGTATGCTTTCCGCTTCGATGGGGGTGTCTGTTCCTTCGTCTTTTGTGTCTTCGTTGCACTCGTTGTCGGTATCAGCCTTTTCTGTTTCATCCTCTTCGGTTGCCGGAACAGGCTCTTCTTCGTAAGTAACGGGTATATCGGTATCCTTTTCCGCCTGGTCGATGCGCTCCATTTCCTCCAAATCGGTTTCATCATTAAGTATGACCGTCTGGAAATGAGAGAACGGGCGGTTTACCAAGTCTTTCAGCATTGTGTCCGGCGTGAAGGATACTTTGCTGTGTCCGTTGATTTGTATGCGCTCGCCGGTATTTACGTCAATACTTTCCCTTTCGCCGACGGCAACCAGTTTGAATGTCCCGAATCCTTTTATCTTTACGAATTTGTCCTCGGTCAGTCCTTGCTCAATGACTTCAAAGAAAGCGCGAGAGAATGCTTCTGCGTCTTTCTTCGAAGTATTTTCCCGTAAGGCCAGTCTTTCGGATATGTCTTGTAAGGTAAGTTTCTTTTCCATGTGTGACGGCCTTATTTAAGTTTATCTTTCAGTATCGCGCTGGGCTTGAAAGAAAGCACAAGCTTGGGAGGAACCAGCATTTTTTGCTTGGATACAGGATTTACGACTACTCGTTCCAGCTTTTTTTTCACGTCAAAGTTTCCGAAGCCCTTTATGGAAAGAGAATTTCCTTCGTCCAGGCTGTCGGCCAACTCTGCTATGAGAGCATTGGTCAGTTTTTGTGCCTCTTTTCCGTTGATGCCTAACCGAGAGGCTATTTTTCCGATGTAGTCTTTATTGTTCAAGACAAAAGTATTTATGGGTTTAGACAATGGTTCCGTATAAGTCGTATTCTTCGGCCGCTGTAATCTGTGCGTTATAGAATTGGCCGATAGATAATTTGCGCTCGGAAGTCGGAATAAGCACTTCGCAGTCTACTTCAGGAGAGTCGAACTCCGTGCGACCTATATAATAATCACCTTCCGTACGGTCAATGATAATCTTCAATGTCTGGCCTACTTTCTCGGCGCAGAGTTCTACGGATATTTTTTCCTGGAGTTCCATCAGCTCGTCAAGGCGTTGCTGCTTGATTTCCTCGGGAATGTCGTCTTCGTAATGGTTTGCGGCAAATGTTCCCTCTTCTTCGCTATAAGCGAATGCGCCCATTCTGTCAAAACGTATCTGTCGTACAAAATCTTTCAGCTCATTGAAATGCTCTTCCGTCTCTCCCGGGAAGCCTACCATAAGCGTTGTGCGTATGCAAATGCCGGGAACTTCCTTTCTCATGGTTTCAAGCAGTTGCATCGTTTCTTCTTTTGTGGTGTGGCGGCGCATCCGTTGCAGTATCAGGTCGCTGATGTGCTGCAAGGCTATGTCAAGATAGTTGCAGACATTGTCGTGCTCGCGTATGACACGGAGCAGGTCCATCGGGAAGTGGTTGGGGTAGGCATAGTGCAGGCGAATCCACTCCACACCGGGTATCCCGGCCATCCGTTCGATGAGTTCGGGGAGCATTTGTTTCTGATACAGGTCAAGACCATAATAGGTCAGTTCTTGCGCAATGACCTGAAATTCTTTTACGCCCTTGGCTACAAGAGCCTTGACTTCGTCCAAAATTTCTTCCATCGGCCTGCTGACGTGTTTTCCGGTGATGATGGGAATAGCGCAATAGGCACATTTGCGGTCACAGCCTTCCGATATTTTCAGATAGGCGTAGTGTGCCGGAGTGGGCAGTATTCTTTCGTTTTTGGTCCTGATATCGTATGACCGGCTGAGGTCTTCCAGAATGTCTCCCCAGTTGAATTTGCCGTAATACTTATCTACTTGCGGGATTTCATCGTGCAATTCCTGCAAATATCGCTCCGAAAGACATCCCATGACAAAGATTTTGTTCAGTTTACCCTCGTCTTTGAGGTCGCAGAGCGAGAGAATCATATTTATGCTCTCCTCTTTGGCGTCTCCGATAAAGCCGCAAGTGTTTACGATGGCGATGTCGCCGTGGATGACTTCGGGATTGTGGTGTATGTCGAAGCCGGCCTGTTCGAACTGGTGCAAGAGTTGTTCGGAGTCCACCAAGTTTTTGGAGCACCCCATCGTGATAATATCGACGGTATGTCTTTTCATGGGCAAAAGGTCAAATGTCGGCTGAACTGAATAAGGAATCTACAAACTCGCGACTGTTGAACGGCTGAAGGTCAGTCATTTTCTCTCCGAGACCAATGTATTTGACCGGTACTTTCAACTGGTGAGAAATGCCTATGACCACTCCTCCCTTGGCTGTGCCGTCCAGTTTAGTGATGGCGAGGGAGGTCACTTCCGTTGCCTTTACGAATTGTTTGGCTTGTTCGTAGGCATTCTGTCCCGTCGAGCCGTCAAGGACGAGCAGGATTTCGTTAGGTACGTCAGGCGTTATTTTCTGAAGTACTTTCTTTATCTTGGTCAGTTCGTTCATCAGGCTGACTTTGTTGTGTAGCCGGCCTGCGGTGTCGATGATTACGACATCGGCATCGTTGGCTATCGCGGAGTTCAGCGTGTCATAGGCTACGCTGGCGGGGTCACTGCCCATTTGCTGCTTGACAACGGGAACACCGACGCGCTCGCCCCAGATGCAGAGTTGCTCGACGGCAGCGGCACGGAAAGTGTCGGCGGCTCCCAAATAGACTTTCTTGCCAGCCTGTTTGAACTGATAGGCCAGTTTCCCGATGGTGGTGGTTTTGCCCACTCCGTTTACACCTACGACCAGAATAACGTAAGGTTTGCATCCCGAAGGTATGACAAATCCTTCGTCGCCCGTACCGTCATTTGTCAGCAAGGCGGCTATCTCTTCTTTTAATATGGTGTGCAGTTCGGAAGTGCCTACATATTTGTCACGGGCCACTCTTTCCTCGATTCGATGAATGATTTCGATGGTGGTATCTACGCCCACGTCTGATGTGATGAGCACATCTTCAAGGTTATCCAATACTTCGTCGTCTACTTTCGACTTTCCTGCGATAACTTTGGTCAGTTTACTGAAAACGCTGGTCTTGGTCTTTTCCAACCCGGCATCCAGTATTTCCTTTTTTTCTCGTTTCGAGAAGATATTGAATAAGCCCATGTCAAGTGTAATTTGTTGCAAATTTACGCAAATTCGCGGAATATGCGGAAGTTTGGTGTGAAGAATTCTATTGCCTGATGAAAAAGGAATAAGAGAAAAGGATTTCGACCGGAAAAGTGCGAAATCCTTTGTGTGGGCGCTGAGGGATTCGAACCCCCGACCCTCTGCTTGTAAGGCAGACGCTCTGAACCAGCTGAGCTAAGCGCCCTTGTTTCTCTCAAAAGCGATGCAAAAGTACGTATTATTTTCATACGAACAAAACATTTCTTCCTTTTTTTGATTGCTTTCATCATTTTTATTGCTTCGTTTTTGGTTTTATGTTTTAATGGAAAGGTGGATGTCGGTTGTGTTTTGCCATGTCGGTGGTATTGTTCCGTGGTGAAAAGCGGCGAAAAGCTTTGTACTTCATCCGCCTTGTACTATCTTTGCAGAAGATAGGCTGCATCTCGACAATCTGAGCAAGCTCATTGCGCTCGATTTGCACTATCTTTGCATTTGTCAAATAGAAAATGGTATATTATACTGTGATATGAAGAAATATGTTTCGGATTTGAAGGCGGTAGCGGTTGAAGTTCCCCGCAAGGACTATGTGTTGTTGCGTCTGACGGATACCAATGCGCCTTTGCCTCCCATATTGCCCGGTCAGTTTGTGGAGGTTTTGGTTCGCCAGTCTGCGGAAACGTTTCTCCGCCGGCCCATCTCTGTCAATTATGTGGATTATGAGCGCAACGAGCTATGGTTGCTGATTCATGTGGTGGGAGAGGGAACCCGTGCGTTGGCGGCCACAAAGGCGGGTGACAGCGTGAATTGCCTGTTTCCGCTTGGAAATGGTTTTACCGTGCCCGAGGAAAAAGGAAAACGGCTGTTGCTGGTCGGCGGTGGTGTCGGGACAGCGCCGCTTTTGTATTATGGCAAGTTGTTGAAAGAGGCCGATTGTGTGCCCACGTTCCTGTTGGGCGGCCGCACGGCCGGCGACGTGTTGCAGATAGATGCCTTCAAGGAATACGGAAGGGTCTTTGTGACGACAGAGGACGGCACGCAGGGAGAAAAAGGCTTTGTGACACAGCATTCGTTGTTGCACAAAGAGGTCTTCGATGGCGTGGCCACCTGCGGCCCTAAGCCGATGATGGTTGCCGTTGCGCGCTATGCGGTTTCAGCCGGGATGCCATGTGAGGTCTCGCTGGAGAATATGATGGCCTGCGGACTGGGGGCCTGTCTTTGTTGTGTGGAGAAGAAACGTGACGGACACAATGTCTGTGTCTGCAAGGATGGTCCGGTGTTTAATGTAAATGAATTGTCATGGCTCGTTTGAATGTGAATGTGGGTGGTCTTGCACTGAAGAACCCTGTTATGACCGCTTCCGGTACTTTCGGCTACGGTCTGGAGTTTGCCGACTTTATTGATTTGAACCGTCTGGGCGGCTTTATCGTGAAAGGCACGACCTTGGCGCCGCGCGAGGGCAATGACTATCCGCGCATGGCCGAGACCCCGTCGGGTATGCTCAACTGCGTGGGGCTTCAGAACAAAGGTGTCGATTATTTTTGTGAGCAGATTTATCCGCAGCTCAAAGGTTTCGATACCAATGTGCTGGTGAATGTTTCGGGAGCCACGCCCGATGATTATGCGGAGTGTGCCGCCCGTATCGCGGCCCTGCCCGGCATTCCCGCGATAGAGTTGAATATTTCCTGTCCCAACGTGAAAAACGGCGGCATGGCTTTTGGCGTGACCTGCGAGGGCGCGGCTTCGGTTGTCCGTGCGGTGCGCAAGGCCTACGACAAGACGCTTATCGTCAAGTTGTCCCCGAATGTGACGAGCATAGCCGATATCGCGCGCGCCGTCGAGGCCGAGGGAGCGGATGCCGTCTCGCTTATCAATACGCTGATGGGCATGAGCATCGACATAGAGCGCCGTCGTTCGCGTCTGAGCATCGGTACGGGAGGACTTAGCGGCCCGGCCGTGAAGCCTGTGGCCCTGCGTATGGTGTGGCAGGTCGCCTGGGCTGTCAAGATACCGGTTGTCGGTTTGGGCGGCATCATGAATGCGACGGATGCAATCGAGTTCATGATGGCAGGAGCCACTGCGATAGAAATCGGTACGGCCAACTTTATAGACCCTGCCGTGACGGTCAAGGTCATCGAAGGTATCGATGCCTGGCTCGATGCGCATGGCATTGCCGATGTCAATGAGATTATCGGTGCCCTGGAAGTATAGGAACGGTAGTCAGGACAGTCGTCCTTTTATAGAAAACAACATGTCCGGCGATTGGAGATAGGCCCAATCTGCCGGACATGTTTTATGGATTTTCCTGTCGGGGAGCAGGTGGAGACTATGCTCCGAAGTCCCCCTTGAGTGTGCGTTTGATGCGCCGGATGGCCTTGGCCCAAAAGTTGTTCGTGCGGTGGTAGTAGTGTGCGAAACACATCCTGGCTTCCCGGTTCTCTTCGACGGGTGAGATTTTCTCTACGGGGAGCGGCTTCATCCACAGGCAGGAGTCGTAAAGACCGCCGCTGCCGCAGTTCGTTCCCGTACCGTCGAAGCCGTTGTTGCGCACCAGGGAACGACCGACGTTCAGGGAGAGGATGTCGGAAAGGAACAAACTGGCGTTCCAGCGTATGGCCCACGAATTGTTCTGTCCGGCAATCTGCCTCCTGAGCATTCTCGTGAAACCGTAGTTGCCGTTGAAGTCGAACTCACGTGTCAGGTGCCGCCTTTCCAGTTCGTGAAGCAGTTTCTTTCCGTCGGGTTCAAAGTATTTCCATGCCCGTTTCCATGTGGCCCAGCCCCAGCTGCCGGTCCATTTGATGAGGAAAGTGTCCGGCAGATGCTCATCCTGTGTGAAATCACAGGCCTGGATGTGTCCTACTTTCGGCTCGTCGGCATAAGTATCGAGGGCATCGTTCATGAATTTCAAGAAGAAAGGCGAAACCGTCAGGTCATCTTCCAGGACAATGACTCGGCCGAAACGGTTCACCTGCGTGGTAACGCCGTCGATGATGTTGCGCGCCAGTCCCCAGTTCCTTTCCCGTTCGATGATTTCCACGGAAGCGAATCCCGACATTCCATGCAGGATTTCCCGCACCTGTGCGACACCGTCTTGTGCCGCTTCGTCGCGTGCGCCGTCCGAGTAGACGAACACCCGGCTGCCGGCCGCCTCGCGGTTTTCCTGCAAGGAGTGGAGCAGGCGGCGCACATGGTCCGGTCGGTTATAGACAAAAATCAGGATAGGCGCGAGTTCCGTGGCAGCACCGGACTGTATTCCGGCTTTGTCCGCATCCGGCGCTTTCCGGTGTGTTGTTGTGGTGGTGTTATGATTATTCATGGGGAGGCAGAGGCTTATTTTCCTAAACATTTCTTTACCCATCGGGTCAGCGTGCCGGGCAGCATTCTGCCCAGCTTCCTCTTTCCCGATAGGGTGAACCGGTTCTCGATGGCCTTGAGCGGTATCCGTATGCAGGTGGATAACCGGTTGGCCGCGGTGTCGTCTGCGGCCCGGTAGCCGGCATAGGGCGTACGTCCCAGACAGTCCCACCAGTCCTTCCGGCGCGGATGGATGCAGCGCACGGACCACGGTTTCACCGGCCCTATGTAGTGGATGACGGCCGGATTCCTTTTGGCCGCTTTCACTTCGTCCGCCCCCCATGTCTCGGCCGCGACGTCTTTTTCCACGGCATAGTTCATGTTGTAGCGCGGATGCAGGTAGACCGTCCGTTTCGCGCAGATAAAGTTGAGGGCATCCTGGTCCGGCGACTCTATGATGTCGTAATGCGCTGCGGCATATCTGCTGACGATGGCGGGCAGGTCTATCCCGCGGAATGCTTTCAGGTTCATCAGCACCACGCCCGAGTTGAAATACCAATGTTCCCTGTCGATGCCCAGAAGCGGCATACGTTCGGGATGGTAAACGGGGCAGGTATCCCTTCCCGCCGCGATGTAATGGTCGCCGAGGTCTGTGGCATACAATTCCGCAAGCGAGTCTTTCACCACGATGTCTCCGTCCAGATACAGGATTTTGTCCACTTCGGGCAGCATGGCCGGCAGGCACAGTCTCAGCAGTGCGGCCTTGCCATGCCGTGTTTCCGGGAAGTCGGCCAATTGTTCCGGTCTGATGCACAATGGCCGGAATCTGCCGCCGCGCTTTTCGGTGAATCGTGCGATGCCGGCCGCTTCCGCTTCCGAGAGGCTACCTTCCAGATAGAGCAGATAAATACAGATGTCATTCTCCTTGTTGTGCTCGAAGATGGATTGCAGCAGTACGGTGCTCGGCACTATATAGTTGCTGTTGGCTGCAATAGCGATGTGAATGTGTTCCATAAAGGCCGTGTGTGGTTTCACCTGCCGCAGCGTTCCAGCAGGCTGCGCAGTTTTTCGTTGAATCCGGTCGCCGCCTCCAGGTCTTCGACAGCGAGGTGCATTCTGTACTGCCAGTACTGGTCGGGATTGGCCGGGTCGTTGATTTGCTCCTCTTCGGGATGCGGATGTCTCAGAGACGGCTCTATGGCCAGCAGGTCCTGCAACGCGATGATGCAGAGCATGGAAGACGAGTTCAGGTGCAGGGTCAGTACCTTCTCGCAGATTTCGGGCGAGGCCTCTTCGGATGCTTGTCCGTCAAGGTGCAGCACCTCTTTCCAGAAGGCCTGCGTGCGTTCCTTGTCTTCCCGCCACCACAGGCGCAGCGGTGCCATGTCGTGGGTGGCGATGGTCGTGACAGACAGGTAGGGATAGCCGGCGGGATTGCCGAACCTGACGCCGTACTCCTTGGGCATCCGCTGTATTTCGAGCGAAAGGATGTTCAGTTGCCCGAGCACTCCCTTGACCGAGGCCGGCACCATGCCGAGGTCTTCGGCACAGGGCAGCATGGGCGATGCGTCTTCCGTCTCGTCTATGATGGCCGATAATTTCCGGAAGGCCTTTTCGGCCCAATATTCATTGTGCCGGAAATAGAAGAAATGGTCATAGAGCCTGTTGAATGCCGCTTTGTCCGTGTCGGACAGCAGGTTGAACACGTCCGTGTGCTGGGCCGTCACGCGGGGATGGTACAGGTCCGGCCGCTCACTGTCGTTCAGGAAGAGCACTTCCGTCACGGTCTTCATCAGCAGGTCCCTTGTTTTCCCTTCGCCGACGGCTGACAGAATCTGCTGTTGGGTGGAAAATTCCGGTTTCAGGGTGAAAGTGCCGTCCGGCTGCTCGTCGAAGAAACGGCGCAGGCCATGTCCGCCCATGTCTTCCTCCATCTCGTTGAAACGCCGTGGCGTGACAAAGGCGCGGGTGTAGCGGTCGATGTCGGCCGAAAAGCCGAAACCGTGTATTTCTTCCGCGCTGAGGGGGAGTGCGGGCCTGAAGTGTCCCATTACGCCGTAGGCCTGTGTAGAGGGTATCTCCCAAATGCGGAAGAAGCCCAGCACATGGTCGATGCGATAGGCGTCGAAATAACGTTTCATGTGGGCAAAGCGACGTTTCCACCATGCGTAGCCGTCTTTCGACATTTCTTCCCAGTTGTAGGTGGGGAATCCCCAGTTCTGCCCGTTCACGGCAAAGTCATCGGGTGGCGCGCCCGCCTGCCCGTCGAAGTGGAACAGCCGCGTATCGACCTCGGCCGGCACGCTGTCACGGCAGATGCCGATGGGAATGTCGCCTTTGAGGATGACGCCCAGCGAACGGGCTTTCTCGTGGGCGGCGGACATCTGTCTGTGGAGCAGATATTGCACGAACGGGTAGAAGGCCTGTGGCGCTTCGGCGCGGCCCTGGGTCTGCGCCTTGCGGCGTAAGTAGCCGGTATAGTGGGGCAGCCACTCCTGATTGTCCCTGACGAATTCCTTATAATCCTTGCGGGAGGTCACACGCTTACCGATTTCTCCGTACAACTCATGCAGGAAAGCCATTTTCTCGGCAAATACCGCCTCGTAGTCCAGACACGGGAGTGCGTTCAATTCCCGTCCGCGTTTCTCATGCCTCTTGTAGGCGTCCGTCTGCGCCCATTCCCGCAGGTCCAGATAGATGGGATGGAGCGCAAAAACGGAGATGGCGCTGTACGGATAGGAATCGTGCCATGTTCCCGATGATGTGGTGTCGTTTATGGGCAGCAACTGCACGACGTTCATGCCGGTGCGGGCCGCCCAGACTATGAAGCGCTGCAGGTCGCCGAAGTCTCCGACTCCGAAACTGCCGCGGCTGCGGAGCGAGAATACGGGAATCACGACACCGGCCCCGCGCCACGGCGCGGTTTCGATGCGCGGAGCGTCGTCCGTCCTGACGGCAGTCTCGCCGGGGGCGAGTTCCTGCGGGGGCAGACACCTGTTTTCGCCCGTTTCCCAGCGGATGTGGCCGGGTTTTTCCGTATCGACCAGCACGTATTTGTATTCCATGCCTTCCTTGAAGTCGGCTGCCGACAGTTCCGTGCCCCATTCGTACACGCCGGTCCGTTTCAGGAACCGTATTTTCTCTTCTTTCCATTCGCCGAGGGCCGGCGAACTGCCCGAGATGCCCCAACGACAACCCGCGGGAGGCGGAGGCGTGCGCACCAGCAGCAGGTAGGGCGACTCTATCAGCTCCATACGGGCCGGAGCGCCGCCCTGACGGCGGAATACGCATTCGGTAAAGGCTGAGCGCGACAGGTGGACGGGGATTTCCCGCTCGGTCCACGTGTCGCAGACCAGCATCTGCGAGCGTCTGCCCGGTTGCAGGAAGCGCGTGCCGCGGGCTTCCGTCCGGACCGTTCCGCCGTGTTCGTCGGTCACGCAGTATTCGTAGTGCACTCCCTCGGCGGAGTAGGGCAGTGAGTGCACGGCGGTCCACGTATGGCCGTCCTCGGACTGCATTTCCACGTGTTCGGTCTTGCCCGTCGCGCAGTGCGTCAGGTTCAGCCGTAGTTTCTCGCCCCATCGGGTGGTGTACGGTATTCGGAATCTAATGTCAGACATCTTGTATGGTGAAATAGTAGGATGAAGAATCAGTTTGAGGAGTTGCGGGGCGGTCGTGCCGCCCGTCTGTCCCCGCGTAAGTGTATGTTTTTCGCCATCTGCAAAAATAATAAAAAAACATTGCTTTGGGGATACGGGGGAGACGAAACATTACATGCCGGTGTTTTTTCCCTGTCCCGGCACCATCCCGGTGCGACAAGAGGGGCAGTTCCGGTCGTGTGTCCGAAGCCCCGTTTGGCAGTGCTTTGGGATTTTAACACAATTTGCTTTTCGGCGGAAAATGTTGTATCTTTGTGGTACGGAAAGTAGGGAAGGCGGTCGCGGACCGCCTTTTTTCGTGTAAATAAGTCCGTTATGGGTCGATTTACATGCACATGTAGAAAAATTTAGAAGCAGCCTGCGCAAAAATACATGCCTTCCGGTTTGAACCGGAAGCCTTCCGCGCGCAAAAAGATGCCTTCCCAGAGTTCGTAAACCTATTTCATTTACATTTATTAGGATAACAGAGGTTAAATATGTTAAAGTCGGACGGCGGCATCCCGGACATTGCGGGTCGTTCCGGTCTTGCCGTAAAATAAAACATCCGGGCGGAAGCGCGTATGGTGCTTCCGTCCGGATGGAGAAACAGGTTTCCGGAGATTAGCCCGGATATGGGGAACGGTTATTTGATTTCGTTCTTGATTTCCACGTTGGTAATCTTGCTCTTGAAGTTTCCGGCCTTGCGGAGCGGGAAGACGAGCGTGCGCTGGTAGTACATCTGGTTGGAGGGGATGTACATGTCGGTTTCCCAGGTCGTGCCTTCTTCAAACTGGAACTTGGTGCGGTCGCCCGGTTTCACCACATAGATGGTCTTGGGGCCCAGCTCTTCTTTCACTTTCCCATTGACCAGCAGACGTGTCATCTTGTTGTTGCCCTGTATGCTGATGCTGACTTTTTCTCCCTTGGGGATGCGGTAGTTGAACGTGTTGAGATAGCCGTCGCGGGCGAAGCCCAGTTTGCCCTCGCGCGGGTCGGCGAGATAGAACACGGCGTTCTTGGAGCGCAACAGTTCCGTTCCTTTCTCTTCGGCGGCGCCTTCGATGTCGAAGCTGACGGTATAGCCGTAGCCGACTTCCTCCTGATGGTTCTCCATTCCGGGCTTGAGCTCGGGGATGTTGATGGTAACGGGGCTTCCGTCCTTAGAAAGTTTTCCGGCTTCGTTTACTCCGGGAGCTTCGCTAAGGTTCTTCACTTGCTTGGCGTAGTCTGCGTAAGGCAACTTCGTTTCTTTTCCCGTCCAGCACTTCACGGCGAGGGTCTGGAGTGCAGGGAAGACGCGGTCGTGTACGTCCTTGGTGGAAATTCCGTTGCCGCAATGGTCGTTCCACACGGCAAACATTCCGCCGAGGATGGCAGGGTCGTTCTCCTCGAACTTCTGGTTGCCGATGCTGGCCGGCGTCCAGTGTTCGTATAGATACTGGCAGTTCAGATAGTCATAATAATAGCCGGCGGCAGGTACGATGTAGACGGCGCCGTCGGGGATGCTGACGAGCTTGTATCCCTGTTCCTTCATTTCTTTGGGGTTGGCGTAGCCGTTGTACCAGCAGTACATGGTTACGTCCTTGGACTTGACGGGCGTCTTGCCGTAAGCATGGCTCAACGCACCCCAGACAACGGCTTCCTTGCCGAAACTTTCGACGTATTTGATATAGTAGTCGGTGAACTCACGGAACTTTTCGCGCACTTCTTCCTTGGCATTGGAATATTCGTCCGTGCCGATGTGTACGCGCTTGCCGCGGAACACGGGATTCGGTCCGGAGAGATATTCCTTGAACAAGCCGTCGAGGAATTTGTAGGTTTCGGGGTTGAACAAGTCGAGGTGGTCCATGCCGTACTCTTTCGAGCCTATTTCGGGCTTATAGTGCGTGAAGGCCAGGGAGTGGGCGGGTACGTCTATCTCGGGGATGATTTCCACGCCGTTCTCTTCGGCCAGTTTCTGCAGTTCGATGAATTCCTTCTTCGTATAAGAGCCGTCCTTGGCCGTAAGTCCGGGATAGGTCTCGCATTCCAGGCGGAACGCGGCCTGCGTCTTGTTCCAGTCGTCGCCGAAGTACTGGCGGAAGCCATTGTCATTGAGGTGGACGCTCAGAACATTCATCTTATAATATCCCATCATCTTGACAAGGCTGCGCAGGTAGTCCATGGGAATGAATTTCCGGGCGCAGTCGATGGAGAAGCCTCGGAAACCGTATTCCGGCGTGTCGATGGTCGAACCTTTCGGCAGGGCGCGTCTGGCGGAAGCCGTTGCGGCTTTTTCAGCCTGCTCATACATTTGCAGCACCGTGCGGGTTCCCCAGTACAGGCCGCGCATGTTGGCCGCGGAGATGACGGCCTTGTCGCCGATTTCGAGCGCATAGCCTTCCGTGCCGAGTTTTTTGTTCTTCACAAGCCGCAACTCGATGTCGCCGGCTTGCGCCTTGCCCTGCACGGCGGTATAGGTCTCCTGCGTCAGCAGCCGGAAATCTTCGGCCAGGGCGGCGGCCAGTTTCTTGAGTTCCTTGTTGCCCGAGGTCACGATACGGCCCGACGGCGTGAATGTGCCGGCGGCTTCCGTCCATGCTTTCAGTTCGGGCACGACAAAGGGCTTGGGGCCGACATCGGCCAGGGCTGTTGTGGCTCCGGCCAATGTGAAAATCATCAACAATGATTTTACTTTCAACAATAATCTTTTCATGGTAAATAAATTATGGTTTTTGCTTGTGTGTTACTCTTTTTCCCGTCCGGACATCCTTTCCTGGTGCGTCCTGTCGGCGGCGGCCTTCAGGGATAATGCCCACCTGCGGACGGACATCAGCAGGATGCAGGCGGTGAATGCCAGGGTGGAAACGCCTATGAAGAGCGCGGAGTGATATTCCGGCAGCCCGGAGTCATTGTTGGTCAGCACAGACTGTCCGTCTGCCATGACCGACAGGGGAAACAGTGTGGCAGGTAGCAGGAATACGGCGGAGACAAGCAGGACAGGTACGGCCGTGAGCATCAGAATCAGCAGATAACCTCCGAAAGAGCGCACTCCGTTGCGGGTGGCTGCGCGCAGGGCGGCTTTCAGTCCCGTTTGCCCGAAAATATAATATTGTCTCCCGATGGCGGAGACGACCCATACATATATATATATAGGAATAAGCAACAGCAGGGACCATGCCCATGCCGGTGTCGTGGCTTTCCATGCGACAAGGGCCACGCCTGCGGCGGGCAATGTGTAGGCCAATGCGGTCAGGGCGTCGAACAGCAGGTTGCGGCCTGCGGCCGCGCGTGTCTCCCTCCACAGCCCGAAAGGATGGCAGGCCGGCAGGGCGTTTGTCGCCGCATAGAACCGGATTTGTGTCCAGCCTGCCCCCTTTGCCAAATAGGCGGCAATGACGGCGAACAGCAGACCGAGTGCCGGCGGCAGGAAGTCGGTCGCGGCGGGCTTGCAGAGTTGCCGGACCATCTCATGGTCCATGCCGGCCTCGGCGTATAGTCGTGCGGGCAGGAAGTGGCCCACATAGAAACGCGTCAGCAGAAAGAGTGACAGCGCAAAGCCCAGTCCCGCCAGGAGGGCATGTGGCCACAGGTATTTCAGATAGGTCTTCGCATTGAGCGCAAATATTTTCCAACCGTCCGAGATGCAACCGCGAAAACTTCTCGTTTGCCTGAACCGTAAGGGCGTGTAGTCTTCTTCTGTCGTCATGCTGTCAAGGTTTTCTTTTATGATAGGACAAAGATAAGGAAAAAAAACGTATCTTTGCCTTATGTCGGAAAACATAATCATTAAATGGGGGTTTATCGGTTGCGGGGAAGTGACCGAGAAGAAGAGCGGTCCGGCGTTCGCACTCGTTCCTGACTCAAAGGTCGTGGCGGTAATGAGCCGCAACAAGGAAAAAGCCTGCTCCTATGCCACACGTCACGGAATCCCCCGCTATTATACGGATGCCCAGCGCCTTGTGGACGACCCTGACGTCAATGCCGTGTACATCGCCACGCCGCCTTCGACCCATGCCACCTATGCCATCATGGCCATGAAGAGCGGAAAGGCGGTGTACGTGGAGAAGCCGATGGCGTCGAACTATGAGGATTGCTGCCGCATCAATCGTATTGCATCCAAAACGCATGTACCGTGCTTCGTGGCTTATTACCGCCGTTATCTTCCTTACTTCCGGAAGGTGGCGGATTTGGTGGCGGCCGGCGAAATCGGGAATGTAATCAATGTACAGATACGTTTTGCCGCTTCGCCGCGCGACCTGGATTATAACAGAACCAATCTGCCGTGGCGCGTGCAGCCGGACATCGCGGGCGGCGGCTATTTTTATGACCTCGCGCCGCATCAGATTGACCTTTTGCAGATGATGTTCGGTCCTATCATCGAGGCCGAGGGATATAAGGCCAACCGCGGGGGACTTTATGATACGGAAGACTCCGTGAGCGCCTGTTTCCGCTTTTCGAACGGGCTTCCCGGTTCCGGCTCATGGTGCTTTGTCGCCCATAAGAGTGCCAAGGAAGACCGCGTGGAACTTATCGGCGACCGTGGTTCGTTGAGTTTCTCCGTCTTTACCTACGACCCCATCGTGCTGCACACGGAGCGGGGACGGGAAGAGATAGTTGTGGAAAATCCCAGGTTCGTGCAACTGCCGCTCATCAAACTTGTCGTCGAGCATTTGCAGAATAAAGCGGTGTGCACCTGCGACTGTGTGAGTGCCACTTCCGTGAACTGGGTGGTGGACAGAATCCTCGGTAAACTTTGAAAAGAGTAATGTTCGGTTAGAGATATGCGGGTCGGGTTTGGAATAAGGTTGCTTGTTGCCGCTCTTGTCCTATTGTGTATGGGGACGGGAAGCGGCTTTGCCATGTTGCCGCCTGACAGCTGTTCTGCCGATACGACGGCCGGAAAGCGGGAGAGGAATTTCAGAAAGAAGGTAAAACGTACGGGCAGCCTGCTTTATCGGTTCATCAAAGCGTTTGACGAATACGATACCGACTATATCACGCCGAACTACTACAATTTTACGGCGATGTTGCAGAATACGAATTTCTATCAGGTCTATATCCTGAAAGGCACAGACACCGATGGTAATACGCAATCCCTGCATATGAGTCCCGCCCCTACGTTTAAGGTCGGTCCGTACTTCGGCTGGCGTTGGCTGTTCCTTGGTTATACGTTCGATATCAGCCATCCACGCTCCGCTGGCAAGACTACGGAGTTCAACCTCAGCCTTTACAGCGCGATGCTCGGCGGGGACGTGGTGTATATCCGCAACACCGGAGAGTTTACCTTGAACAAGGTCGTGGGTTTCGATGAAGACGTGACGCGTAAGGTCCGGAAAAGCAAATTTTCCGGCATGGATACGTATACGGCAAGCATTAACGTCTATTATGTCCTCAACCACCGCCATTTTTCCTATCCGGCCGCTTTCGCGCAAAGCACGGTTCAGCGCCGCAGTTGCGGCTCCTGGATTTTCGGTTTCCGTTTTGACAAGCAGAAAGTGAAGTTCGACTATATGCGGCTGCCTTCCGAACTGACGGGGATGACGGAGGGGAAAACGGATAACGGCACAGACGGACCGATGATTAACGAGCTAAAGATAAGTGAAATAGAGTATAAGAATTATAGCCTTAGCGCAGGTTACGCTTACAACTGGGTATTTATGCCCAACTGCCTCTTGTCGGCTTCCATGACGCCGTCCATCGGCTACAAGCAGGCGGAGGGGGAACGCTTGAGCGGGGAAACGTTGTGGATGAATGTGAAAAGCATGAACTTTGACGTGGTTACTCGCTTGGGAGTGGTGTGGAACAACACACGATGGTTCGTCGGAGCATCGCTCATCAGCCATCTCTACGATTACAAGAAGGACAGAATGTCATTGATGAATGCAGTTAATTATTTGAATGTCTATGCCGGATTTTGTTTCAACAGAAAAAGCCAGTACCGAAACCGCAGATAGTGCGGCTTTGCCTGCGGTGGAGCGACACCCGTTGCGCCCTTTCTTGCCCGCCGGTGCCCGTGTGCTGATGCTGGGGAGTTTTCCGCCGCCGCGTAAGCGCTGGTCGATGGATTTTTTCTATCCTAATTACTTGAACGATATGTGGCGTATTTTCGGTTTTGTCTTTCGGGGTGACAAGGATGCCTTTGTCGATGCGGACAACAAGCGTTTCAGGCAGGCGGAGCTGGTGACTTTTCTTGAGGAAAAAGGAGTGGCGCTATACGATACGGCCGTATCCGTGCGGCGTCTGCAGGGAAATGCTTCCGATAAATTCCTGGAAGTGGTGGAACCGACCGACATCGCAGCGCTTCTGCGGCAGATACCCCGGTGCAGGGTCGTGGTAACAACGGGACAAAAGGCTACAGATACGCTTTGTGACTATTTTCAAATCAGCGAACCTAAACTTGGTGATTCTACAGACTTTGAATTTGAAGGCAGGCCGATGCGATTCTTCAGAATGCCGAGCAGTAGCCGGGCCTATCCGTTGAAGTTGGAACGTAAAGCCGGGATTTACGGGAAGATGTTTGCCGAGGCAGGGCTGAAATGACCCCTGTTGTTTATTATTGCGCAGTTTGTCGCCTTCCGGAACGCCTGTATCGGTTGTTCTATGTCAGATATCCGCGAGAGTTGGCTTCATGCGATATTGTCCTTTGCGCTTTGTGAAAGGACCGAACGTTATGGCATGTACGGGGCAGACGTGGTAACAGCCGAGGCAGTCGGCGCAACGGCCGTTCCATTTCGGGGTGTCGTTTTCACCAAAACTGATATTTCCTACGGGACAGGCCTGTAAGCACTTCCGGCAATGGGTGCAGGATGGCGAAACCCGGAAATGCCGGTCGCCGGTCAGGAACTTATTGAAGAGAGGACGCAGTATATACGTTTTGCATGAAGGCATTTTGCCGGGTATAACGTCTGTAATGCCGCGTTCACGGTTGTTGATGGATGTGGCGATGTGCGGTATCCGCTTTTGTGCCGCGGTTATTTTTTCTCGGACCGTTTCCGGACTGTCCGTGTCGAATCCCGGCAGCGCTGTGTAGGTGTTCGGCATTTGTACGGACCACATGGCGTCGGTTTGCAGTCCGGTCTGTTTCTTGAGATGGCCGGCAAACAGGCGGTCGGTACGGCCTATGTCGTCCCCGCACGTACATACCATATATATATAGGCGGGATGTTTGTTCCCTATTTGCAGGTTATTGATGAATTGTTCCACGATGCGTGGCATCCCCCAGGCATATACGGGAAAGACAAAGCCGAAAATATCGGTCTTGGCGGCTGTAGGAGTGGTCTTTCCGGTTTCCTCCTTTTCCTTTCGGACGGCCGAGAAGAGCGACGCAATGGATTGTATTTTGTCCCCGGTCAGTTCGGCCAGTTGTTCGGCGACAAACCGGCTGTTTCCTGTTCCTGAGAAGTAGTAAATCATCGGATAAGCGTTTGTTGGAATACAAAACAATCTCCGAACACCCGCTCAGCCTCTTCAATCGGATGGTTGAACAGTCCGAATACGGCACTTCCGCTTCCGCTCATCGAGGCATAGCGCGCCCCCATGTCGTATAGTGTTTGCTTGATGGCGGCTATTTCGGGGTGGGCCGTGAAGACGGAAGCCTCGAAGTCGTTCCGCACACAGTCACGCCACGTTTCTATGGGGCGGGACAGGGCCTGTCGCAGGTCGTATGCGGGCCGTTTGGGCGTGATGCCGGCGTAGGCCTCTTTTGTAGAAACAAATACGGAAGGTTTGACCAGCAATAAGGTTATTCCTTTCAGAGATAACTCTATAGGAGTAAGGATGTTGCCTATACCTGTAGCAAAAGAAGGGCGGTTGCGCACGAAAAATGCGCAGTCCGCGCCGAATGAGGCCATGCGCTCCTCCATTTCCTCGTCGCTAAGCCCCAGTTCAAAATCCGAATTAAGGGCTTTCATCATGTAAGCCGCATCGCTGCTTCCGCCTCCCAGGCCGGCACCTGTCGGTATGTGCTTGTAAAGATAGATGTCCAAAGGCGGGAGGTCGAATTCCTCTTTCATTCGCTCATATACACGGACAACCAGATTATCTTCGGGGCGGCCGGCAATGGCGTTTCCCGCAGTCTGAAGAGAGTAGGGGGCATTGCTTCCGCGCAACAGGCTTGTCTCTAAAACGTCTTTCAGAGGAATGGGGTAGAAAACGGTTTCTAAGTTGTGGTAGCCGTCGGGGCGGCGTTCGGTGACATAGAGACCGATGTTTATTTTGGCTATGGGATGAGATAGCATGAGGGAAGTATATGAATGAGACTATATTCTATTGGTGCGGGGATAAGACCTTCGGTGCGGGGTGAGGCATGTATGACGTTCCGGATTGCTTTTGTCTTATTCTACATGCAGCACGAGTCCTTTCAGGTATTCGCCTTCGGGATGGTAGATGTTGATAGGATGGTCAGCGGGTTGGTGCAACTGGTGAAGAATCCGTACATGCCGTCCGCTTTGTGCCGCTGCGGTGAAGACGGCAAGCCGGAACTGGTCTTTGCTGACGGCTTGTGAGCAGCTGAAGGTGAAGAGTATTCCTCCCGGTCTTATCTTTTCGAAAGCCTTTGCATTGAGTCGGGTGTAACCTTTCAGCGCATTGCGTAACGCATCCTTATGTTTGGCAAATGCAGGCGGGTCAAGAACAATGAGGTCATACCGGTTTTCTGCATGTTCCAGGAATCGGAAAGCATCTTCCGCGTAGGCTGTGTGTCGTCCGTCTGCGGGAAAGTTCAATTCCACGTTCTCCCGGGTCAGGTCAATGGCTTTTGCGCTGCTGTCTACGGAGTGGACCGACAGCGCACCGCCGCGCAAGGCATACACACTGAAGCCGCCGGTGTAGCAGAACATATTGAGAACGTTGCGTCCGTGGGCATACCGTTCCAGCAAGCAGCGGTTTTCGCGTTGGTCCACGAAGAATCCGGTTTTCTGTCCCCGCAGCCAGTCGATGTGGAAGTGCAGCCCGCATTCGGTTGCAACGCTTGTGGCATCGCTTCCTCGCAGGAAGCCGTTTTCCTGTCCTAATTCCGCTTTGAACGGCAAGGTGGTTTCCGACTTGTAATATACATTCTGAATATTCCCTTCACTCACTTCGAGCAGGGCATCAGCTATTTCTTCGCGACAAACGTGCATCCCGACCGAATGAGCCTGCATGACCGCCGTTTTTCCATAGACGTCTATCACAAGACCCGGCAGACGGTCGCCCTCGCCATGCACCAAGCGATAAATGTCGTTATCTTTGTTGCCGGCAAGCCCTAACGCAAGTCTTAGCCGGTAGGCTTCCTGTAAGCGGCTCTGCCAGAATCCGTGGTCTATGTCCCGCTCTTCGAAGCTCAATACACGCACGGAAATGGAGCCTATCTGGTAATGTCCGATGGCAAGGAAGCGTCCTTCTTCGTCGAGAATGCGGACAAGGTCGCCTTCCTGCAGGCCCTTGTCCTTTTGTGCTATGGCTCCCGAGAAGACCCACGGGTGGTATCGGCGCAGGCTCTCGTCTTTTCGGCTTTTCAGTCGGATGGTTTTCATATTTATTGTAAGGTTGTGTTTGTTTCTATCAGTCGGAAGTCTCCCGTTTCGAGCAGATGTCGCAATTCCTTGTAGAGGTGGATGCAGGCAACAGCGTCTGTCGCGGCATAATGCACCTGCCCGTCGCTCAGAACATCGGCTTCCCAGTTACTGATTTGCGCACGTTTTGAAATTCTTTGGTGGAACAGGTTGGCGTATAACTTCTGCAAGCTCATGTCCTCTATGCCCGCTTCGCGCGCCATCTGTTGTATTTCAATGTATCCCGCAGGTGTGAACTCGGCCCGCTGGCGTAACATCATGAAGTCGTCGTTCAACGAAAGTCCGGCCTTGGGCACGGCAGGGTCGGAGAGCAGGTCGATAAGGCATTGCGGCAGTCCCATCTGGCACAGACGGAACAGAAAACAGCATTCGTCCGAGGCTATTTGGAGCAGGGCCACCTTGTGTACGACTCCCTTGCGGAATACGGGCCGCGTTTCCGTGTCTATGCCCAATATTTCCGCATTGCGCAAGGCACGGACCGCCCGTTCGGCCTCATGTTCTCCCTGCACGATGATGATTCTTCCCTCGTACAGGAAACGGGGAAGTCCTGTAATATATGCTTTGTCCGTTTTGACAAATACTTCCTTCATATCCTTTTCGTTTACTCGTAGAGGTGTCCAAACCGGGCGTCGTGGAGCGCACGCAAAGCATTGAGTGCGCGTTGTCCCCAATAGTTCTCAAACTGTTCGACTGCCTCGTGCAGGGCCACAAGCATGGACTCTTCAAAACCGGTGCGGTAGGCTTCCACCAATTCTCTTACGGACTGGTAGATATCCGCCATGTCTTCGCTGACCGTGCACAGCACAGGGCGGTCGGAATATTTGAAGTCCTCGACAAATACGTCCAGATAGTCATCGCGGTCTCCCATGATGCGCGCAATCTTCGCACGGATGCAATTATAATCCGCTTCGGTCACGTGCGGGTCATTGTATCCGGCCTCCTCGGGAACCTGGCCGATGAGCGATACCTTGAGATAAAGCATGGGTAGCAGCCCGCGCATGATGTCTATGAACTTTTCACGAGGGTCGTCCTCCTGTTGTTCCAGATATTTGCAGTATTCCGTACCGATGGTCACAAAGTCCAGTACAGGTCTCGAATAGATGAATTTTTCTTCCGTTGTCATAATTGTTACAAAAGTACGATTTTTTCAGCGATTATCCCTTATTATGCCGTCAATCTGTACAAGAAGCCTGTAACAGGTCGGACAAATAGGGCGCTTCCGGACGGTTGCCGACGGATATTGCCTTTGTTTTTATGCTCATCAAGGTTTATGATAAAAAGAAAGGCCTTTCGGAAAACCGAAAAGCCCTTCTTCCTGTTGTTTGATGCAGGGTGCCTGCTTTCTTATACGAACCAACGGACGTAGCAGAAGTCCTGACGGTGCAGCAAGTCCTTGCTTTTGGGATACATGCGGTATGCAACCTTGAACGAACCGGCCAGGTCGATGCTGGCTTTCAGTTCAAAAGTATAGAGATTGCCTTCCTGTTTCGTCACATTCATGGGGAAGACCTGATAGATGCGGTCGCGGCCGTCGCTGTCCGTAGTCATCACCACCAGGTCGATACCGATAGCGTCGTCTAAGCCCTGTTCGTCTACGACGTGGGTGACGGTAAATTCCTTGTCGCTGATGAGCAAAGAGTTGGTAATGTTGTCGCTCATCGAGGTAGATACGACATGGATGTTGTCCCATCTCTCGGCAACGAGTTCCTTCCATGCTGCAATTTCCTTCGCCTTCTTGTTGTTGTCGGCGCTGAGCACCTTGAAGCGTTCGGCTTCTTTGCTGTAGAAACGATCGTAATAGTCGTCAAGCTGACGTTTCATGGTGTAGTGCGGAGCAATTTTGGCGATGGAGTTCTTGACCGTGCGCACCCATCCTTCGCTATATCCCTTGCGTCCGCTCTGAGAGTAGTACAGGGGGATGATTTCCTGTTCAAGCAAAGAGTAGATGGTGGATGCGTCAAGTTTGTCCTGATGTTCCTGATTCTGATAGGTTCTCTTGTCGGTCAAGGCCCAGCCTGCACCTTCGCGATAACCCTCGTACCACCATCCGTCAAGTACGGAAAGGTTTACCACACCGTTCATCAGAGCCTTTTCGCCCGATGTACCCGATGCTTCGAGAGGACGGGTCGGCGTGTTCATCCAGATATCCACACCTGAAACAAGGCGACGTGCCAGCTGCATGTCGTAATTTTCGAGGAAGAGAATCTTTCCGATGAATTCGGGACGCTGGGATATTTCGAAGATACGCTTGATAAGGCCTTGTCCTGCACCGTCGGCGGGGTGAGCCTTACCTGCGAAGATGAACTGTACCGGATAGTCGGGGTTGTTTACAATCTTGGCAAGACGGTCCAAGTCGGAGAAGAGCAGGTGAGCTCGCTTGTAGGTGGCGAAACGACGTGCGAAACCGATAAGCAGAGCATTGGGGTTAATCTTGTCGAGCAAGGAAACCACACGCGAGGGATCACCCTGATTTCTCAGCCAGGTGTCGCGGAAACGTTCGCGGATGTATTCGATAAGTTTGGTCTTCAGACGTACACGTGTGCTCCAGATGACATCGTCAGGTACTTCGTAGATCTTTTCCCAGATTTTCTCATTGCTCTGGTCGTGCATGAAGTTCGGGTCGAAGTACTTGTTGTAAACGGCCTTCCACTCTTTAGCGCTCCAGGTGGGGAAGTGCACACCGTTGGTTACGTAACCGATGTGGCTTTCTTCGGGATGTTCGTTGTAGACGGCTTCCCATCCGGCATGGTCGCGGATTTCGTGCTTCCGGTTGTGCTCGTCGGGCAGGTAGCCGGGCCAGATGCCCTTGAACATCTGCTGGCTGACTTTACCGTGAAGCCAGCTTACGCCGTTTACTTCCTGACAAGTCTTGCAGAGGAAGGTGGACATACAGAACTTTTCTCCGTGGTCGTCGGGATTGGTACGTCCCAAGCCCATGAAGTCGTCCCAGGAAATGCCGAGTTTGCCGGGGATGGAACCCATGTACTTGCCGAAGAGGCCTTCTTCGAAGTAGTCGTGGCCCGCGGGAACGGGAGTATGTACGGTATAGAGCGAGCTTGCGCGTACCAGTTCCAGCGCTTCGTTGAAGGAAAGTCCGCTCTGTACGTAATCAACCAGACGCTGAACGTTGCAGAGAGCGGCGTGGCCTTCGTTGCAGTGGTAGATGTCTTTTGTGATGCCCAGTTTCTGAAGAGCCAGCATACCGCCGATACCGAGCAGATACTCCTGCTTCAGACGGTTCTCCCAGTCACCGCCGTAGAGTGCGTGGGTGATGGTGCGGTCGTACTCCGAATTCATGGGGTTGTCCGTGTCAAGCAGGTACAATGCGATGCGGCCCACGTTTACGCGCCAGATGGCAGCGTGTACCAGATAGTTGGGGAAAGGTACATCCACGATAACCTGGTTTCCGGTCTCGTCAAGAACGCGTTCGATAGGGAGACGGTCGAAATCCTGCGCCTCATAGTTGGCCAGCTGCTGTCCGTCCATCGACAGGCTCTGCGTAAAGTAGCCGTAACGATAAAGGAAGCCGACGGCACACATATCCACGTTGCTGTCCGAGGCTTCTTTCAGGTAGTCGCCGGCAAGGATGCCGAGGCCGCCCGAATAGATTTTGAGAATATGGTTGAGACCGTATTCCATACAAAAGTAAGCCACAGACGGACGCTTGGCATCGGGCTTCACGTCCATGTACTTGCGGAAACTTTCGTACACCTTGTCCATACGGGAAATCAGTTCCTCATCTGCGGACAGCTCTTTCAGCCGCTTATAGCTGATTCTGCTGAGCAGTTCGATGGGGTTTTTGTCCACTTTGCGCCAAAGTTCTTTGTCTAAACTGCGGAAAAGGTCCATACCTTCGTGGTTCCAGGTCCACCAAAGGTTGTGGGCGATTTCGTCAAGTTTCTTCAACGCCGCGGGAATGTGGCTTTTGACGGTCACGGTCTTCCAGTTAGGCGTATTGGCATTGCTAACTTTTACGTTCATGATGATTTATAATTGGTTTTTAATTGTTTTCTGTTATTTCCGGTGGGCCACTTTGCCGAGCGCGATGTCGTAGGCCTCGTAATAGTGCTTGATGAAGTGTTTCCACTGTGCCTTTTCGGCCAGTTTGGCTGCATTCTTGCGGAATTTGTCGCGTTCCTTGTCCGTCGCGGCCAGCATCTGTTCCACGGTCCGGCGGATGTTGTCTGCGGCTTCAAAGTAATTCTTGTCGTTACGATAGATGACGCTGACACCGTCGGCCAGCGTGCCGTCGTGACCGAGGACGTCGTTCACCCATTGTCCGAAGCCCGAAAGGTTTGTCGTGATACAGGGCGTCTTGAAGGCGCAACTCTCGAGCGGCGTATAGCCCCAAGGCTCGTAATATGAGGGATAGATACTCAGGTCATTGGCTGTCAGCAGGTCATAATAAGGCATGTTGAAAATACCGTCGTTGCCTTCGAGGTAACAAGGCACAAGGACCACCTTGACAGGGTCGTTCTTCGTGTTCCAAAGCCCCAGGTCCTTTATCAGGCACAGGATACGGTCCTCGTTCAGGTTATACAGGTCATGCGTTATCATGGGAACGGGCAGGGGCGTGTCAAACCGGTTTTCCTTTCCGCCCAACCGTTCCTGCAGGTCGGTTCTCGGGCCCAACAGCCAGCAAGGCACTTCTATGAGTGCCAGCACCCGGGTGGAACTGCCCTTGCCGTCTGACGTGCCGGCTTCGGCTTTGAGTGAATTGTTCAGCCTTACCAGTGACTCAAGAAAGACGTCAAATCCTTTGCAACGGAAGTCGTTGCGGCCGCTTGTCGAGACAATCAGCGTGTCGTCGTTCAGCGTGTCGCCGACCAGTGCGGATACGGTTTGCAGAATCTTCTTGCGGGCCGCACGACGCTTGGCCGTGAAGGCCGCTCCCTTGGGCACGAAGTCGTTTTCAAAGCCGTTGGGGAGCACCGTGTCCGTCTTTTTGTCCAGCAGCTGGACGCATTCTTTGTCCGTGAAGCTGCTTACCGTCGTGAAACAGTCAGCATGGTGGGCCGATTGCTTTTCAATGCTGTGCTTGGCCTCCATACTCAGCTCTCCGGCCATTTGGTCGCCGTTATATCCTGTGAAGTATTCGTAAAGCAGTTTGTTGTTGCCGGCGATGGAACGGCCTATGCTGGTGGCATGTGTCGTGAAAATGGTCGCTACGTGGGGCACATTCTTTTTCAGATTGAGCATACCCAGTCCCGACATCCATTCGTGGGCCTGGTAGATGATGTTGTCGGTAGGTTTCAGGCACTGCCGGCAGACGGCGGCCGCGGCCCGTCCGGCTGCTTCGGAGAACATCGAGGCCTCGTCATAGTCGCCGTAAGCCTTGATGGAGTCTACGCCGAAGTCTTCCCACGCCTGCTTGTATATTTCGTCCTTTTCGGCAAAGAGCGGTGCAAAGTCCACGAGTACGGCAACAGGGTTGCCCGGCACGTTCCAGCGGCCGATGCGGACGGACAAGCCGGCTTTCTTGATGGCCGTGCGCCATTCTTTCAGCAACTTCTTGTCTTCCGAAAATAGAGGGTTCGGTTGTTCGGGGTGTATGTCCGGTCCGATGAAAATAACCTTGTCCGGGAATTGTTCCTGAAGGGTCTTGGCACGCGAAGAAAGTACGGTATAGATGCCGCCCACCTTGTTGCACACTTCCCAACTCGTTTCAAAAATCCAATCGGGAGATAATGTCTGTTCTACCATGTCTATATTTTTTCGGGTGCAAAGATACACATTTTTTATAATATGGGAAAATAACCGGCGGAAGTATTGGACGTCGTCACGGCTTTAAGTGTTTGAACCTCAAAACGGCGCTGTCGTTACAGCGGCGGCCTGTCCGGATGTGTTATAAGGAGTGATGTGTATCAAAAGGCCGGAAAGCCGGTTTCGTGTTCCGCTTGTGATTTTAACACTATTTGCTTTTGGCCGAAAAATGTATTATATTTGTATAGCAAAAATGAGAGGGACGGCCGAAACCGTCCCTTTTTCGTGTCCGTAAGCCCGTTTTTGGGAGAAACTGTCCCTATGACAGGAAAAACTACATGCCTTCCCGTTTCTCTTACATGCCATGTAGCGTTTCCCGGCCCGGCATGTAGGCGAAATTACATGCCATGTACGTCGCGCCGAATGTGCACGAAAGTTAAAAATGTTAATGTCGTACTGCCGCTAAACCTCGTAGTCCACGCAGCCGCGTGCGGCCACGTAGGGCTTTAGTGCCGTGGCCGCGGCCACGTGGTCGGGATGTACGGCGTAGATGCGCACGTCTTCGAGGCTGTCGAAGGTGCTGTCGAGGCAGATGTCCCATTCTTCCGCCGGATTGATGTTCAGTCCGACGTGAATGGCCCGTATCTGCGGAATCACGGCCGGCAGCTGCTCTATGTCTTGCTTGAACTGCTGCATGGCTTGTCTGCGTCCGGCTGCGGGGAGTTCCCTTCTGAGGCGGAACATGACGGTGTGTCTGATCATAGGCTTTGAAGTTTTTCGGACGGCGTGGCGTCCTCTTTTGTGCAAAAGTAGCAATAATGCGGGAGAAGTAGAAATAAATGCCTAACTTTGTCATGTGAAAAAATCCATGTCGCAGGCCCTATATATATTGTCGGTCTTTTTTCTGTGTTGTGCCTGTTCCGCCGAGCGGAAACGGGCGGACAACGGCGCTTTCTCGGCATCCCGTGAGCAGACGGAGAGTGCCCGTGTCTACGATTTGCCTGACATTCAGCAGTCCGGCGAACTGATTGTCGCCACCTTCAGCGGTCCGGATACCTATTACGAGTACCAGGGGCAGCCGTTGGGCCTGCAATATGCGCTTTCGGCCGACTTCGCGCGCCGTGAAGGCTTGCGGGTGCGGGTGGAAACCGTGCGCGATACGGCAGACCTGTTTCGCCTGCTCGATGCGGGCGAGGCCGACATCATAGCCTGCCTTTTGCCTGCGGACAGAATTGCGCGGGAAGGCTGCCGCCCGACAGGCGTGAACGACAAGAAGGCACACACCGCCTGGGCTGTGCGGGGCGATGCTGCCGAGTTGGCCGATGCGCTCGACCGCTGGTATGCCGGCGGCGTGGATGTCACGGTGCGCCGTGCCGAGCAGACACGTGTGCGCGAGCGGCGGCAGGTGAGGCGCAAGGTGCGGGCATCTTATATTTCTAAAGAGAAAGGTATCATCTCGACCTACGACAACCACTTCCGTGCGGCTGCCGTGCGGACGGGATGGGACTGGCGGCTGATTGCCGCGCAATGCTACCAGGAGTCCGGTTTCGACCCGAACGCCGTTTCGTGGGCGGGGGCGCGGGGACTGATGCAGATTATGCCGGGCACCGCGCAGCATCTGGGCCTTTCGCCCGACCGCATGTACTCGCCGGCCGACAACATTGCGGCGGCCGCAAGGTATATCCGCGAACTGAACGGCAGTTTTGCCGACATCCGGAACGGGGAAGAGCGCATCAGGTTCGTACTGGCGGCTTACAATGGCGGACCGGGACATGTCCGTGACGCCATGGCCCTGGCGCGCAAGTACGGGAAGAATCCGACGGTCTGGGCAGAGGTATCGCCCTATATCCGTGCACTGAGCAACCCGCGCTATTACAGAGACCCCGTAGTGAAGTACGGTTATATGATTGGGGACGAAACGGCCGGCTACGTCGCGGCCGTGATGGACCGGTGGCGGGCCTATGGCGGCCGGCCCGGCGGTATGGGAACGGGAAACGATGCAGGTTCTGCGCCGGCGCGTTCCGCCAGGCCCAATCGCTTCACACGTGATACGAAAATCTACCGTCCCGACGAGTTGGAACGCAACAATCATCCTTTGTAACCGATGACGACAGCACTGGAAGCCTTTTCGGAAATCAGGGACTGCCTGAATTCGGACGCTCCCCTGCAGGTCCGCTATGCGGGACTGTACGCCCTGTTGCGTCGTCTCTGTTCTGAGCGGGCGGAATCCTATCATTCGGAATTTTCCGGGCCGTTTTCTTTGCTCTATGCCGTATGCCGGAAAGAGAAGATAGAACTCCGCGACGCCGACCGCTTCCGTCGCAACGCCCGTCTGGTGCTTTGGGGGCGGCAGGCGGCGACAGTGTCCGGCTTCCACGAGGATGCGGCCTGCCTTTGCGCCTTTGTCTGCGCCCTTTTCCGTTGCCCGCTGCCCGGGGGACTGCCGCAAATGAATTCCGGCCGGCCGGAAGCGCGCCCTTTGCCCGTGGAACGTTCGGCTGCATTGCGGGGCATCGTGACGGAGGTCCTTCCCGACGGACTGAAGTGCCGTGTGGCGGAGCGTGAGCTTGTGGTCCGGCTGCCCGGGCTTGTGCGGACGCTCGCTGTCGCCGAGAGCGGCATGACGGTCAATCTGCTGGACGTTTCCGAGACGCAGGAAGGCGCTACGGCGCGTATGGCCGTTCTCGACCCCGACTATCTTCTGGACGTCAGTGCGCTGACTGCTTGCGTCAAGCCCTATGGCGCGTCTCCGTTGAACTATCTGCTGGACATGTTGGCTCCGCGGGAGGTGACGGTACCCATACTGTTGGGAAACGCCGCCAACGGCTTTATGGACGATTGCATGAACGGAACGCCCACTTTCGCGGAGGCACTGCGGCGCAACTTCGGGAATGACATACTTGGCTATGCCTGTTGCACCGAGGACATCTCTTCCGGTTACGTGGAGCGGGCGCGCCGGCAGTTCGACAACATACGTACGGCCGTCAGTGAGCGTTTTCCTTCGCCCGAGGTCGGCATCTGGCCCGGCGAGGTGCTGCTTGAACCGTCTTTTGTCTGTGAGAAACTGGGATTGCGCGGACGTTTCGACGTGCTGACCACGGATCATCGCCGCCTGGTGGAACTGAAGAGCGGAAAGGCCGAAGGTTTCGGCGGCCGCCCCTTGCGTCCGAAGCCGGAACACGTGCTTCAGATGTCTTTGTACAAGGAAATCCTGCACTATAACCTCGGCATCCCGCGTGATGCCATATTCTCTTACCTTTTCTATTCTGCCTATCCCGTTTTCTTCAACGAAAGGACTTCGGCGCAGGCGATATCCGATGTGCTGGAACTGCGCAACGAGATTGTGGCCCTCGAGGCGGACTTGCGCCGCGGCGGCTTTGAAGCAATCCTGCCGCGGCTGACGCCGGACGCACTTAATCTGAAAAAGTTGGACAACCGGCTTTACAGAGATTATCTGCGGCCTGCGCTCGACAGGCTGCTGGCCCCGTTGCACCGGATGTCCGACACGGAACGTGCCTACTTCGGGGTTTTTCTCCGTTTTGTCGAGCGCGAGAAATATTTGAGCAAGACCGGTGACAACCGTCCCGATTCCCGGCGCGGTTTTGCCTCGACATGGCTCACCGACCCGCTTACGAAGCGGATGTCGGGCGACATCCTGTGTGACCTGCGCCTGCGTTCATGCGAGGGAGAAGACGGTATCGATACGCTTGTCTTCGATGTGCCCGACCATGGCGACAGGTTCGTACCCAATTTCAACGTGGGAGAAATGGTCCAGCTCTATGAACGTCCGACGGAGCGTGACACGGTTACCGGTCACCGGCTGGTGCGCGGCTACATCGAGGAACTTGCCACGGGGCGGCTTCGTCTCCGTCTGGCCTACAAGCAGCGCAACCGTTCCTTGTTCCCGGACGGGACGCGCTATGCCGTGGAGCATGACGCTTCGGACGCGCCTTTTGCGCAGTCATTGCGCGGGCTGTATGCCTTGATGGCCGCTCCCGAAGACCGCCGGGCCTTGTTGCTCGGAATGCGTCCGCCCGCGACTGACCGTTCCGTGTCTTTGCTGGGGACATATCCCGCCTCGACGGCAAAAGTCGTGTTGCAGGCCAAACAGGCCCGCGACTATTTCCTGCTGGTCGGTCCGCCGGGAACGGGGAAGACCAGTGTCGCGCTGCGGGCAATGGTGGAAGAGTTTCTGCTGATGCGGCAGGCCGGAACTGCCGGCGGGAGTCTGTTGCTTACGGCCTATACCCATCGCGCCGTAGACGAAATCTGTGGCATGTTGGAGCGGCTCGGTGCGGACTATCTGCGCATCGGGATGGCGCAGAACTGCGGTGAGGCCTACCGGCCGCGGCTGTTGTCGGAGCGGACGGCCGACTGCCCTACGCGGACGGCGGCAAGGAAGCTGTTGTCCTCGGTCCCGGTCGTCGTCGGTACGGTAACGACGCTTTCGGCCCATCAGGAAATGTTCAATCTCTGCACTTTCGACGCGGTCATCGTCGATGAGGCCTCGCAGGTGCTCGAACCGCAAATCGTCGGGCTGCTTTCGGCGGCGCGCGACGGGAGTTGCAGCATACGGAAGTTCATCATGATAGGTGACCACAAGCAATTGCCCGCCGTGGTGCTGCAACGTCCCGAACGGACCCGTGTCGAGGACCCGTTGTTGCGGGCCATCGGGCTGCTGGACCTGAGGGATTCGCTCTTTGAACGGTTGCACCGCCTGCAGGCCGGTGGTGAAGCGGAAGGCATCGTGGCCATGCTCGACCGCCAGGGCCGTATGCACACCGACATCTGCGGCTTTGTGAGCCGTACCTTTTATGACGGCCGGCTGGACGTGGTGGGTTTGCCCCATCAGACCGGTTCGCTGCCATTCGGGCATCCGGTTACGCCCATCGAACGCTTTGTGGCCTCCACGCGGATGGGGGTGGTGAATGTCGTGCCCGAGGGTCCGGCCGACAACAACAAGGCCAATGCCGCCGAGGCCGACATGACGGCGGCGTTGGTCGAGGCCATTGTCCGCCTGAATGACGGGGAAGGGGATGCGTTCCGCCCGGAAGAGCGGATAGGCGTTATCGTACCCTTCCGCAACCAGATTGGAATGATTCGCGGCGCACTGGAACGGCGTGGTGTCAGGGGTTGCGACGCCATCGGCATAGACACGGTGGAATGTTACCAGGGCAGCCAGCGCGATTACATTATTTTCAGCACCACCGTCAGCCGCCATTACCAGTTGGACATCCTTTCCAATACGCACGACATCGGAGGTGTGCCCATCGACCGCAAACTCAATGTCGCGATAACGCGGGCCCGCCTTCAGTTCCTGCTTGTCGGCCATGTCGGCCTGCTCTCCTGCAATCCCGTATATGCCGCATTCCTGTCGGCATGTGACGTCTTCGACCCGGCGTCTTCGCGGTGATTTTAACACTTCTTGCTTTTCGTCTAAAAATGTTGTATCTTTGCAATACGGAAGTATGGAGGACGGTTGAAACCGTCCTTTTTTCGTGTAAATAAGCCTGTTATGGGACGATTTACATGTGCATGTGGAAAAAATTAGAAGTAGCCCGCGCAAAAATACATGCCTTCCGGTTTGAAATGGAAGCAGTCCGCGTGCAAAAAGATGCTCTTTACGCATTTGCAGCCCTATTCTTTTACATTTATTAAAGTAACGAAGGTTAAAAATGTTAAAGTCAGGTGGTGCGGACCGTCGTCGCAGGCAGGCGTTCCCCACGGCATGGCGATGTCTTTCTCAGCGAAAGAAAATCCCGCCCGTCCGCGGCACGTCCGTGGCCCGGGTATGGGGGCGAAAAAATACAGGGTGTCGTAACGCGAACGGGAATGTGGCGTTACGACACCCTGTGTGATTGCCTGCAGGTGCGGCCTGCACTATTTCATGACGACGCCGCGCGAGTGCCGGCCGTCCATCTTGATGACGAACGGGGCATCCCGGCGGATGTGGCGGATGAATTGTGTCTCGTGTTCGGCCGGCTGCGCGTCCAGCCATTCCTTGTCCAGCCAGCCGTCCTGCCGGAACGGGTTGATGGTGAAGTAGCCTACGCCGAACGAGGTCAGGTTCTGGAAGAAGTGGGTGCCCTGGCTCGGGTCGATGCGATAGTTCTCCAGTCCGCATTCCACGATGACCCGCGCGCCGCTGATGTGGGGCCATTTCACGGGTATGCCCAGCCACTCGTCGCTGCTTCCCCATCTGCCCGGACCGATGAGTATGTAGCTCCGTTCTTCGCCGGTGAGTTGCCGGTTCAGCCGTTCTATTTCTTCGGCGATGAGGCGGTTGTTCGCGGCGTTGAAGTTTTCGGTCTTGACGTAGACGATGTCGGTGACGTCTGTCACGATTCCGTTGCCCAGCGCGCTCTCGGCGGTGAGCACGGTGTCCCCTTGCGGAATGACTGTCAGGTCCTCGTCCACCGTTTCCTTGTTGTCTACGATGGGCCGGATCTGCAACAGGTAGAAGTGGGCCATGTCGCCTTCGATGTTCATGGCGAACTCGATTTCCACCGGGCGGCCCATTTCCGATTTCCCGATGTCCAGCAGGCGGTCGATGGTTTCTGCCAGCGGGAAACAGTCGTGTTGCAGGATATTGGCGTAGGATATGATTTTCCGGCCGCCCGGATAGAATCCTTCATGAATGACCTGGTCGTAAGGGTCGTAGGTGGACGAAATCAGACGTATGGACCCGTGTGCCTCCGCATCCTTGACGGTCAGGCTTTTCAGGTTGAAGGCATCGTCCGTCTCGAAGGTGTGTGCCATGTTTTCCAGGTCAAGGGCATAGAATTTGCGTTGTGTCTCGCGCAAGGCGAAGTCCGTGGTGCTGAGTTGCAGGATGTGGTGCGGATGCCGTGGCGAGAAACGCAGGGTTTGTCCGCCGTCCACGATGTATTTGCCCAGACCGAGCGCCACGTTGGCTATGCCGTCTTCCGCCTGTTCGTCGCCAATGGGGTAGAAGTTGAGCGACCGGGCCACGCCGGACAGTGTCGGGTAGAAATAGTTGTCGTATGCGGAGCCGACCACCTCTTGCAGGACGATGGCCATCTTTTCCTGGTCGATGAGGTTCTGCGTCGCTGTCAGGTAAGCCTTGCTGTCGCGGTAGAAGACCGAGGCGTAGACCGCCTTGATGGCCGACCGCAGCAGCCGGAGCATACATTCTTTCTCCTCGACCCGTGGAATCATGTACGTCTTGTATATCCCGGCGAACGGTTGATAGTGGGAGTCCTCCAGCAGGCTGGAGGAGCGCACCGCAATCGGGTTGTGTACCACCTCGAAGAGCGTCATGAGGTCGTCCAGCAGGCGTTCGGGCAGTGCCGCCGCCTCGAAAGCCTGCAGTATCTCTTCGTCGGTGGCTTCGCTCAGGGCGATGGGATAGAGGTTGTTCTTTTCCATGAACTCGTCGAACATGTCCGTGCAGATGACGACCGTGCGGGGAATGTCCACCGTGAAGTTTTCACGTTCGAGCTTGGGGTAGCGTTTCACCATCGTCCCCATGAAGGCCAGGCCACGGCCTTTTCCGCCGAGCGAACCGTTGCCTATGCGGGCGAAGTTGCTGTATTCGTCGAAGCGTTCCTTCAGATAGATGGCCACGACGCCGGCATTCTTCATCCTGCGATACCCGACGATGCAGTCGGATATGAGCTGGCGCGCTTCGGCCATGTGCTCGTATTCGCAAACGTCCACTTTCTTCAGAATGACGGCGGGCGGGAACATGGCGCGCGAGAAGAAGAAGCGCGAGAAATGGTTGCGCGACAGATGGTAACGCAGCGAGTCGTCGGGAATCTTGTACAACTTGCGCTGAAGGTCCTTCAGGTTGGTGATACGCATGATTTCCTCGTGCGTGGCCGGATTGATGATGACAAAATCTCCGAACCCGAAGTGTTCCATGATGTGCTTGCGCAAGTCCTGCGGGTAGCTCTTGGAATTTTTGCTGATGAAAGATGCGTCCAGCTCGCGGGCATAGACGGCGTTCGCCTCTTCGCTCGACTCGAGGATAAGCGGAACTTTCGGATCGGCCGACTTGATTTGTTTGCCCAGGCGGTAACCGGCCATCGGGTCCTTCTTGCCCCCGGCGGTGAAGCTCATGTCCGAAACCACGCCCAGGATATTCTCCTGATAGGTGCTGTAAATCTGCATGGCCTCCTCGTAAGTGCGGGCCAGCATAATCTTGGGGCGGCCGCGCATACGCATCGTCTTCAGATGGTCGTTGAGCGCCTCCTTTGAGAACTCCAGACTTTGTTCCAGCACGAAGCGGTAGAGATGGGGCAGGGCAGAGGAGTAGAAGCGGATGGAGTCCTCGACGAGCAGGATGATTTGTACGCCCACCGATGCCGAGTCGTTGGGAGCGTTCCACTTGTCCTCTATCAGCTTGATGATGGCTACGAGCAATTCGGGATTGCCTAACCACGAGAAGATGTAGTCTATGCTCGACAGGTCCTCGTTGGCCACGCGCTTGCTGACTTCGCGCGAGAACGGGGTGAGCACGACGATGGGAATGTTCGGGTAATGGAGCTTGATTTCCTTGGCTGCCGCGAAAATATCCCTGTTATCCATGTTCGGCATGACGATAATCAGTTCGAAATTGCGGTCGTCCAGCTCTTTTAGGGCCTCTTCCTCGGTCGTCACCTGCGTGAATCGTGGCGGGTAGCGCAGGCCCAGTGCCGCGTACTCGTTGAATATCTGTTCGTCCACGCGGCCGTCGTCCTCCAGCATGAAGGCATCGTATTTCGTAGCGATGAGCAATACATTATATATGCGTTTGTTCATCAGTTCGGCGAAGGGTGTATCGCGCAGGACAATGTCCTTGAGTTTGGGTATGTTGCTCATGTCGTTTTTTTTACGGACTAAGGGATAAGCGTGCCTGCGGACTCTGTCATCAAAGGCTTGATAACGGAATAGGGTATCTCGCATTCGGGCATTCCGGCCGCATAGCAGTCGATTTCATAGAGACTATAGATGAAATGGATGCCTTTCGGCGTGAAGGAGGGTGCGTTTTCCGGCAAATCGAACGGCGCAATGACATCCAGCGCGGGGTCGTTGCCGTCATAATATTGCTTCACGATGGCTTTACGCACCAGGGCCTTGAGCTTTGTCCGGACCGAGGGGGCGAAAATGTCGTTCCATTCCATAACTTTGCCGGTCCTGGCGTCCACGGTCTTGTATGTTTGGAAACTCATGCCGTGGGCTCCTCCCGTGTAAGTGTAGCCTGACAGCCCGAATGTAACGAATTTGTCCGTCAGATACTTCATCTTGACGGAGCTGCTCTCCGTGTAGACGGCACTGAGACCGTTGTCAGGGTCATTCAGGTCGTCTTGGGAAATTTCCAGGTTCTTGATAGAGCGGGCCAACGCTTTGTTGGCAATTCCTTGCGGGTTGTTGTCATCTGTTTTCCCCTTGATGCCGAAATGTTCCAATATCATGCGGCGTGCGCCGGCCAGTAAAACTTTTTCGCCCGATACGGGATAGTCGATTTCTACGTTGCATTCGTATGCTTTAGTCTTTTTCTCGCTTTTCACCGTCTTGACTTCAAACGGTTTCTTGGCCGTTTCGGTACTGTCGGATGCCTGGGCCGACAGACTGTCCGGACTTTTTTGTGACATTTCCTCCTTCTCTTCGGCCCCTGTCTTGGACTTTGGGTTGTTGGAACAGGCACTTGTGCCGAGCAGCAGGCATGTCGTGAGTGTGAGGATGACCGGAAATGCGGTGTGGAAGGCATTAAGTCTTAAGATACTTCTCATTGCTTGAATTTTTGATTGATGTATGGATTCGTTGTAAGGATGTGTGGGGGCTGATGACAGGGATGGCCGTCATTTAGTAACAGGTAATGTCTCCTCCGTCTGATTCCGCATATTTTTTGAGCAGTTCCTGTACATATCGTGCGGTGGTCATGACGCGTTCCCGGTCACCGTCGTAACCGTTGATGAAGAGTGCGAGACGGCGTGTGCCTTCCGAGAGCATCGTTCGTACATTATCGCTTGTCGGAGTGGCGAATGCGCCTTCGGCATCCCTGTAGGCGGGCATGTTTTCTATATTGAGTGCGCCGCGTCCTATGGCTTCGTACGGTTCGTCCTTGCACCCGATGCCGAGTATGACCTCATTGCCACGGATTTTATCCCTGTCAATGGCTCCGGTCGAGTATCCGGAGCGAACCGAGGCCAGATTTCCGATATCCACAAGCGTACTTACGGAATACAGGCCCTTGCCTTGCAGAATGCGGCGTGCCAGCTGCTCACAGGCAGGCCGGTAGCGGCTCGGGTCTTTCCCCGCGGCTTTGTAGGCTGAGCGCGTGGCAGCGATGCCCGGTTGCAGTTTTAGCGTTTCGGGGGTGTATTTTTGTGAAAACTCTTTCGCGAGGGCATTGATTTCATCCCAAAGTTCCGGCGGCGTGGGAGCGTTCCGGACATCCGCTTCCACGACAGCACCGGCGAAACCGGGGCAGATGGCACGGAGCTCGTCCGAGACGCTGACGCGCAACGGGGCGGGAGAAGGTGAAACCGCCGTTCCGTCGTTTCCGGAATGGGATGTGCCGGAGCTCCGGTCGCATCCGGTTCCTTCGGCGTGCGGGACCGGTGTTTTCATGTCGGTGTCATTGATGGCTGGAATCATATATTGTATCTCTTTTATTGATGGCAAAGCGAAAAGTAAGGACATGTCTTGCAGAATCTCTCGCATGTAGTCGGCACGAAGTGCCTGTCGGGAGAAAGTATGTCGGCGATAAGTGCGGTCAGCCGCTGCTTGAACTCGCCGGCAATCCGCTGAAAGTCGAGTATCTGCTCCTTTCCGAACGTGATGTAGGGCGAATAGTCATCGCCGGCCGCCTTGTGCACGAAGAAAAGTGCGGGCGCGATGGGATAACGTGCCTTGTCGGCCAGTGTCAGTGCATAGAGAAACGTTTGCAGAATGTAGTGCGGATGTTTTTCCGCAGGGGTGAAGAGCTGTTCCATATCGTTGGCCGTTTCGGGGTTCCCGCCGGTTTTGTAGTCCACTACACGTAGTCGGGTCAGTCCGTCGGCATTGACCACATCCAGCCGGTCGATATTTCCTTTCAGCTGTACGGTTACGGATTTCTCACCGTAAGGAATTTCAAGCGGCAACGCCGTTTCCATTTCCATATCCTTCACTTCGAAAGGAACGAGACGCAGGTCATTGCGCACCAGCTGGCGGAGATAAACTTTTACCACTTCTTCAACGATGACATTTCTCTTGACATTTTCTTCGGTGAAGGCGCGGCGCACGAATTGGAGCAGCAGGGCGTCGCCGCCTTTCTCTACGTAAGGCCGCAGTGTCGCGCCGGTAATGGCTCCGTTCCGTTCGGTTAGTTTTTCTTTGTAAAGCAATTCGGCCGCTTTGTGGAATATACTGCCGAATGTGTTCGGCTCGATAAGTCCCGGGTCCGCGTCCGGCTCTTTCAGTCGCTCGACCCGTTGGAAGTAGAACTGCACCTGGCAGCGCAGATAAGTGTTGATGGCGGACGGGGAAAGCGATTGCAGACGAGCGACAAGGTCGTCCGGTTTCTTGATTGTCGGTGGCGTGCGATGCAGCACGCCTTGCCGGGCGGTCAAGGACAGATGCCGGACGGGCAGGCCGGCTTCTACGAGCAATTGTATCATGAAACGCGACATTTCACCCTTGGACAAGCCTTCGGTGGAATTGTTGTAAACCAACCGTATGCGCCGTGCCCTTTGGATGAGACGGTAGAAATTGTAAGCGTAGACGGCGGTCTTATGCCGCGTGGTCGTCAGATTGAATTCACGGCGCAGGTTGTAGGGGATGAAAGAACTGTTGCCGGCTTTTTCCGGAAGGCTTCCTTCGTTGAGCGAAAGCATCAACAGGTTCTCGAAGTCGAGGCATCGTGTTTCGAGAACGCCCATAACCTGTAAACCGACGGCGGGTTCGCCGTGAAAAGGTATGGAGGTCTGACGCATGATCTGCCTTAACAGCCGGCAGAGTGTGCCGGATGAAATCTCCAGCCAGCCCTCTTCGGCCAACCGGTATAGCCGGTTCAGTATCGTATGTACCCGGAAAGCGGCTTCGGTGGCGGCTTCGGTGAATATGTCGGCAGTCGCGGTCGCGGGAGATGCCTTTTGCGCTTCCGTGCGTACCGTTTCCATCAATGTTTCCAGCAGTTCCCGGGGCGACCGTCGGCTGTCTGCCGCGTCTTTGGTCTCGAATTGTGCGATGCGTTTCTCCATCAACGCGTAAACAGGCATATGGCTCAGCGGAAATCCTTTGGTGATGTTGGCCTCTTTGACCTCATGCGGAAGCGCGTGGATGACGGGTTGCAGCAGTTTCTCGTTGCAGAGTACGACGGCAGTGTCTCTTTCGTCGGCCGTCAGGTTATCCCGCAACCACGACGTGACGGATTGCGCCTGAATCTTCTCTGTCGGTGCCGAGACAAACTCGATTTCTTTTTCCCGGCGCAGGTTGTCGAAACACGATGCGGGGAGTTCGTTGGGGAACATCTCCATGTTTTTGCGCAGGAATACGCCTGCTTCGTTCTTTGTGCCTTTCCCGGCATAGAAGATGTCATAGTCCCAGTAGAAGCAGGCCTTCCCGTTTTTACGAAGGTGCATGAAGAGTCTCTTTTCCACCTCGGTGAGGACGTTGAAACCTACCAATGCGTACCGGTCGGTATGGTTGTCGGTCGTGAGCCTGTCCGATTCCAGCTTTTCCACGACATCGCGACACAAGGCGCCCTCGTAGGCCAGCCCAGCAGCCGCCAGCTCCGCGTTCAGCCGTGAATAAATGGGCAGGAGACGGTTCCAAAGTTCAAGAAACTTGCGGCGTAGGCGTGAGGTCTCCTCCAATGAGAAATCGCGGAAGAAGCTTTGCAGCACTTTTTCCTGTCTCTCGTCGATAAAGTCGTTACTTTCCAGCTCCTTGATGTCTTTCAGGTTCCGGAAGAGCCGTTCCGCGTCCGTCATGTTCTTGTCTACGTCGTCGAAGTCGGCCAGCAGTTTTTCACCCCATCCGTAAAAGAAATCCAAGGTCTCGGTATTTCCCGTTTCTTCGGTATATATGCGGAACAAACGGCAGACGGTTTCAATCGGGTCGGCCGGTTTGAGCGGCGATATGGAACTGAAGAGTTCGCTGATGCTCATGTAGCGCGGCGCCCATATAGGCTGTCCGGAACTTTCGGCCAGGTAATCATTGAAGAAAAGCCCCGCGCGTTTGTTGGGAAAGACAACCACGGTCCGACTCAGGTCGTTCCCGTGTTTTTTCAGGAGGTCCTCCGCAACATATTTGAGAAAAGGTTTCATAAGTCGGTCGGATTAAGATCGGAGTGTGGGGTAACTTCTTGCAGGTGGTCTGAATAGACATACCACAGGTAGCCGCTCACGTTGTTGTGCCCCATGCGTCGCAGCAGGTCGAGATAAGTGCGCACCTGGCCGTCGTGTTCCGGTTTCGGATTGCCGAACTTGAAGTCCACGACTACGGTTTGTCCGTTGCGCACCATCACGCGGTCGGGGCGGCGTGCCTGCACGTGTCCCTCTTCGTCGCGTGTGAGGATGGTACATTCGTTGTAAAGTTTCCATGAACCGCCGAACCAGTCGGCAATGACGGGCCGGGCCAGCCTTTTGCCGATGAAGCGGGCCAGTTGTTCCGGGTCGGTGTCCGTTCCTATGATGCCGCTTGCCCGCAGGTCGCCGATGGCCCTGTCTATGTCTGCGGATGTCTCGATGTTCGACAGCAGATAATGCAGTAGTTTGCCTCGTTCGATGTATTCTGCCTGTTGCTGTCCGTCCTCATCGCTTTTTTCCGCCACAAAGTCGGCGGCCTCGTTCGACTGGCGGAATTTTACGCGCGCCTCGAAGTTTTCCATCGGTACGTACAAGTTCTCCGGCTTTATCTTGAGCGGATTGTACGTCGCGTTATTTTCGACTTTCTCTTTGTTTCTTGCCGTCTGTTTTCCGCCGGACAGGTCTGCGCCCTGCTCATATATATATATGCCGTTCTCTTCGTGCACGTCTTCCTTCAGGCATTCGCAGATGATGTCGCCCATGGTCGGGACCGCCGTTATTTTCTCTCTTGTCTCAGCCCAGACGTAAAGGTTTTCTTTGGCGCGCGTGAAGGCCACGTACATCAGATTCAGGTTTTCGATGCGCCTTTGCAGGTGTTCTTTTTCATAAGCCCCGGCGTAGATGGAGTGGCGTACGCTTGTGCTCGAGAACAAGGGCACGGGCACGAGCGGCAGTTCGTTGTAAGGCGTTTGTTCCGGCTCGCACCAGAGCAGGTCGTCCTGCCTGTCTTTTTCCAAGTCCCAGTCGCAGAAAGGCAGGAGTACGGTATGGAATGCCAGTCCCTTCGACTTGTGGATGGTAAGTATGCGTATGCCGGACACTTCGCCGGCAGGGATGGGCTTCTTGTACAGGCTTTCGTCCCAGTGTTCAAGGAAAAGTCCGATGTCCGACGGGTGGTCGTCGAGAAAGGCCAGCACCTGGTCGAAGAATGCGTAGAGATAGGGCGCGTCCTCCTTGCAGTTTTCCAGACCGAACAGGGCAGACAGGCGTTCGCACAATTCATACAGCGGGAGTGACAACAGTTCTTCCCGGTTGTCCGCAAAGGTTTCGGGCAACAACCTGTCGGCCTCGCGAATCGTTTCCGTCCAGTCCAGCCCCTTTCCTGCGATGCGGTTGTTGTAACCGTCGGACACGTAGGTGCGGGCTATGCCGTCCGTCTCGTCTTTCAGGTAGCGCAGCGCGTGTACCATCAGTTGTACGGCCGGCGATGCCGACAGCAGGAACGCCTCGTCCGATATGAGCGGAATCCCGGGATGGTTTTCCGAAAAATAATCAAGGATTTCGCCCGCCATATTGTTGTATCGCACGAGAATGGCCATATCGTCGTAACCCGTTCCTGCCGTGTGCAGTCTTACAATCTGTCCGGCCAGGTCGTCGAGTATGGTCAAAGGCTCGTCCTCGTCTTCGGCATTGTCGGTCGTGGTCTTTGCATTTTTCGGGAAAAGGCAGACACGCACATGTCCGCCCGGCTTTCCGCAGTTGTTTTGCCGCACGTCGTCATACAGTTGCGCGATGTTGCTGTTTTCAGCCAGGCTGTCGAGCACTGCTGCCGCGCGGGGAAAAAACAGGTTGTTGAAGTCCACGATGTTTTCCGCGCTGCGGAAATTCGTGTCCAGTCCGTGCAGGACCATTTTCCGGTTCTTGAATTCGTTGCCGATGCCGGCCAGGATGTTCCAGTCGCCGTTGCGGAAGCGGTAGATGCCCTGTTTGACGTCGCCTACAAGCAGACAGCCGTTGCCGTGAGCCATATTTTCGATAAACAGGTTCTTGAAGTTCGCCCACTGCAATGTGGAGGTGTCCTGAAACTCGTCTATCATCACGTGCTGTAACTCTATGCCCGCCTTCTCGAAGACAAAGGAAGCGTCGTCTTTCCCTACCAGCCGCTGGAACAGCAGCGGCGTTTTGGCCAGCATGAAGCGGTTGTTTTCGTGATTGATGTCGGCAATCTCGCGGCTTATCTCGTTCAGGAGCCGCAGGGGATTGATGTGGCGCAGACTAAGTTCCGAACTGTTGATGACCATCGTGCCCCTGTCGCGCAGGTTCTCCACGCTAATCAGATATTCACGCAGCCTTTCGGCCCTTTCCATCCGTCCGGGCAGTTTCTTATCCTTTGCGCGCAACCAGTTCTCCGCGTCGTCAAGGTATTTCTGTACGGTCTTGTTGGGCGGCCCGGGGTTGTCCTCCGCGATGTCCTTCAGATATTTTTCCAGACTCCCGCCGCGGCTGAATGCTTCGTAGCCTTCCGCGTCGTTCACAATCTCCTCGTGCAACCTTTCGGCGGCCTGCACCATCACTTCCTTGGCTTCCTTGGCCAGCTGCTTCAGTCTTTTACGGTAAGCGCTCAGCTTTTCTCCCGAATCGAGCACATCGGCCAGTTCCTTGTCGTGCAACAGAAAAGCCTCCTTCATCAATTGTCCGGCCAGTTGCTTTACCTCTTTCGTAACGTCCCACCGCTTGTTGTCGTCAATGCGTTCGCGGATGTAATCCAGCACCCACGACAGCACATCGGGCCTTGAGCCCAAGTCGAGCATCAGTCTGTCCACCGCTTTGTCTATGACGTCACGGTCGTTGATGTCCACTTTGAAACCTGCCGACATACCCAGTTCGTGCGCCATGTTCGACAGCAGCGACTGGAAGAAGGAGTCGATGGTCTCCACGCGGAAGTAGTCGTATTCGTGAAGGATGTCGTGAAGCGCGGCGGCGGCCCGCTGGCGCAGGGTGTCCGCATCCGTTGCGGGCAGGTGCGACATGACGGCCCGCATGAAGTCCGAAGGTTCGTCTTCCCTGCTTCTTTGTCCGTATGCCAGTTCCCAAAGTTCCTGCAGGATGCGCTCTTTCATCTCTGTTGTGGCCTTGTTGGTGAACGTCACGGCAAGTATGTTCCTGTGTCCCGACGCTTCTTTTTCCAAGAGCCGGGCTATGTATTCGGCCGTCAGCGTAAAGGTCTTTCCGCTTCCGGCCGAAGCCTTGTAGACCGTGAGTTCGCCTTTGGTGTCGGTAGTTTTCGTAATGTCTGTCATTCGCTTGCTGTTTGCGGGGAGGCAAGCGGCGATTGCCGCAATGCGTTCCGTCGCCGTTAGATGCAAAGGTAATGTTTTTTTGTCATTGCAGGAGGCCTTTGCCCCATATTCGCCACGCGTTACCTGTGGTATGGTACGGCCTTGGGACGAAATCTCCGTATCCGTAGGGTCAAGGCCGAAGAAAATAAAGATAGGGATAGAAAAGTCCGGCCGCAGGGGGGATATACAAGGAAAGGCGGTTGGAAGCGCCTTTCCTTGTATATCCCGGAAAAGCCCCTGTATGAATTGTGGCTCGTCAAGGAATTGTGGGCAAGAAGTTATCTATCATCAGATCCTTCTCTTTTGTCTTGGTATAATTGGAACCATTTATGATGTGCACCCAGACTTTGTCTATTCTGCAGATGCAATCAACGTGGAAGATAGAATTATAATCTGACAATCCGGGAGTATTTTGCACGCGATATAACTTATCCGTCGTAAAACGGGACTTCGTTAAATCATACTTTGAAAAGAATCTTATATAATTGGTGCCGCCCGTATCAAAATACACCTTGCCGATGTGCATAGGCATGAAGTCAGGGCTGGACTTCAGAAATGGCTCGGTAAGATAGATGGAATATCCGGGCCATAAGTACCAACCGGCATCGCGCATCCGCAGCGTACCATAGAAATCATCCTGCCCCAGTGCTTCCGTCAGGTTTACATCGCGAAAAGGAAACATGTCATGGTCCAAAAGGGTAAAACGCTTGGGCCGGAGAGGTTCTATCACGTGTTTTATCGTCCAGTTGAGTGCTGCACCATGCGAACTGCTTGTGCCGAAAACGCTGGTGAATATCAATTTGTGCAAATAAGCGGGAACAGCCACGTAGGCAACCGTTTCTTCTTCGCAAATATCTTTTATCAGCTCACGCTTTTTGTGGTTTGACGAATTATCGACGATGACATGAAGATAATCGGAATCCTTTACGTAACGCTTGATATTCTGTATCTGTTTCCGAATAAACCTTTCCTCGTTAAAGGCTATGGTAACAATAAGCATTCCACTCCCGTAATGGGACTTGTCTATATTTGTTTCCGACCTGTCCCGGTTTGCCAGCCATCTGACATAACGGTAATGAACGTTGCATGCCCTGCGGTAAGCCGGCCTTACGCCGGGAATTTTATTCAACCAAGAACTCATGTTCTGTTACAATAATGTGTCAGTTCTTTTGTAAGTGAACGGCCGCAAAGGTAGTAATAAAAAAGAAAAAAACATCACGGAGAACGCTATGTTTTTCCGATTTTTTTTGCGCCGAAAAGCCTTCTCGTTTTCAGTGGGTTAGGGAAGGGGAAAACTAAGATAGGGATAGGATTCCCTATCATAGGGATAGAAAAAACTAAGATAGGGATAGTTTTTCCTATGTGCCATGTAATTTTCCGCAGATGTCGGCCCGCGTGTCCGAAACGCCTTGCCGGTATTTCCGTGTGCGGCTTGGCATGGTTTTTGCAAATGAGAAGTTCGAAATAGAACAAACATCAAATAACATAGCAAACATTTATTTTACAATGGCTACGCAAAAAGGAAACATCGGAATTACGACCGAGAACATTTTCCCGGTCATCAAGAAATTCTTGTACAGTGATCATGAAATCTTCCTGCGCGAAATCGTGTCGAATGCCGTGGACGCCACGCAAAAGCTGAAGACCTATGCGGCAAAAGGCGAGTTCAAGGGCGAAATGGGCGACCTGACCATACAGGTACGTCTGGACAAGGAAGCCGGAACGCTGACTGTCTCGGACCGGGGTATCGGTATGACGGCCGAAGAAATAGACAAATATATCAATCAGATAGCCTTCTCGGGCGCTAACGACTTCCTGGAGAAATATAAGGAAGATGCCAACGCCATCATCGGCCACTTCGGTCTGGGTTTCTACTCTTCCTTCATGGTTTCCGACAAGGTGGAAATCATCACCCGCAGTTACCGCGACGGTGCACAGGCCGTGAAATGGAGCTGCGACGGCAGTCCGGCGTTCGAGATAGGGGATTGTGAGAAAGAGGAGCGCGGAACGGACATCGTCCTGCACATCAGCGACGACTGCAAAGAGTTTCTCGAGAAGGAGAAAGTACAAGGACTGCTCACCAAGTACTGCCGCTTCCTTCCTGTGGCCGTGGCCTTCGGCAAGAAGACCGAGTGGAAAGACGGCAAGCAGGTGGAGACGGAAGAGGACAACGTCATCAATGACACCAATCCCTTGTGGACGAAAATGCCTTCGGGACTGAAAGACGAGGACTACAAGAAGTTCTATCGCGAACTCTATCCCATGAGCGACGAACCCCTGTTCTGGATACACCTGAACGTGGATTATCCTTTCAACCTGACGGGTATCCTTTATTTCCCAAAAATCAAGAACAACCTGGAGGTACACCGCAACAAGATACAGCTTTATTGCAACCAGGTGTACGTGACGGATCAGGTCGAGAATATCGTGCCCGACTTCCTTACGCTGCTGCACGGTGTCATCGACTCGCCGGACATTCCGCTCAACGTCAGCCGCAGTTACTTGCAGAGCGATGCCAATGTGAAGAAAATCTCCACATACATCACCAAGAAGGTCAGCGACCGCCTGCAGGCCATATTCAAGAACGACCGCAAGGAGTTCGAGGAAAAATGGGACGACCTGAAACTTTTCATCCACTACGGAATGCTCTCCGAACCCGACTTCTACGACAAGGCAAGCAAGTTCGCCCTGTTCAAGGATGTGGAGGGAAAATATTTCACCTATGAGGAATATAACGAATTGATAAAGCCCACGCAGACCGACAAGGACGGCAACCTCATCTATCTCTACGCCAACAACAAGGAAGAACAGTACAGCTATATCGAGGCCGCCAAGGAGAAAGGTTACAGTGTATTGCTGATGGACGGACAACTGGACAGCCCGCTGGTGGGCCTGTTGGAGCAGAAAATAGAAAAGAGCCGCTTCAGCCGCGTGGACGGAGATGTCGTGGAACGTCTGATCCGCAAGGAGGATGCCCGCGAGTCGAAACTCGATGCCGCGCAGAGCGAAGGCCTGTCGGGCGTCTTCACGGCAGGACTTCCGCAGATGGACAAGACCGAGTTCCACGTGGAGACCGAAAGCCTCGGCGAAGCTGGCGCGCCCATCGTGATAACGCAGAGCGAGTATATGCGCCGCATGAAGGAAATGAGTCGTCTGCAGGCCGGCATGTCGTTCTACGGAGAGATGCCCGACATGTATAACGTCGTACTCAACGCCGACCACCGACA
>CAJMSQ010000011.1 GCA_905216095.1 uncultured bacterium
AGCATGGAGCCTTCGGACAGCTGGAAGGCGTCGGCATTATATACAATGGTGTCCCCTTTCATGACCATCATCACCTTCGACGCCTTCACTTCCGCCTCTCCCAGCATGTAGGCACTCTTCCGCATCATTACCGGATCGACGATGAATGGGCGGGGCGTAAATCGCTTGTTGTCGGGTATCCGTACCGTTGTTTCGGCCTGTTCATACCCTTTCTTGCTGAACTGCAGCGTGTAGGTTCGGCCTTTGCGCACGCGGAAGTCGAAACAGATGTTCTTCATACCTTCCATCACGGCAGTGTTTTTAGTTACGGTGGAATCTACAATGTTTCCCATCGCATCCAACAGGAGCACGCGCACTCCGGTGAGGTCTTCGCGTGTGAAAGAATTCTGTGCATTTCCAGTTAGATACATGCTGTCCCGATAGGTCTCGGATTTTTGTGCCATGATGGGAAGGGCGGCTGATAAGGATAGTAATAAGATTAGAGCGGACAAAGCCGTCTTTTTTAGTGCCGGATAATTGTAGGTTTTCATGGTATGATAATTATGGTTTGTCAAGGTAATTGTGATAGGCAGAGGAGACCGTACGAGATATTTCTACATGAGTCCGCGTCCGGCAGCCTTTTCGTCATCGTATGTGGTCTGGTCGATGACTTCTTTTGTCTTTTTTCCTTTGTGCATCCTCCAGGTGATTCTTAGGAATAGCATATTGTCGTAAGTACTTAGGTGCAGTCCCTGACTTGTTCTGTAGAATGGAGTTATGATTTCCTGTTTCTGACTGTGGCGGATACCGGTATGAATGGGCGGCAGGTAAATGAATGAGACGGTGAGTCTTTTCTTGAATGCCTGCTTCTGTATGGAGAATTGCCACAAGTCCTGTCCGGTGTCGTGGAAGCCTTGCATGTCCGGGATGCGTACCATGCCACGGTCATAGGTAGCAGTGAACATCAAGTTCTGTCCGGGGACATAGTATTGCAGTTCGGACGTCAGTCCCCAGGAAGTGGCTTTCCCTTTCATTGACGGTGCGTTCACTTTGTAATGGTTCAGCCGGAAGGCATTGTACCACGACCATCGTTCGCCGATGGCCCAGGTGTATTCCAAGGAATAAATGTTCTGGAGCAACTTCGCGTTGGTGAAGGTGGAGATAAGTGTTCCGGATTGCTCCATACGGTAATACGGCTGTATGCTTTTGGGGGCGTAGCTGAAATAGGCCGCCAGTACCAGATTGTCCCAAAAAGAGAAAGTTGCCGTCAGTTCGTGGTTTTGAGAGAGCGGCCGCAGTCCGGGATTGCCTTGGAATACAGTGACGGAATCTTCCTGATGGGTTTCGGGGGCGAGCTGATATTGTTTGGGATATGAAGACCGTATCGTATAACCGATTTGGGCAGAGAAGATACCCTGCGGATGGTAATTCAGCGAAATATCCGGCTGTAGTGCGGTATTTTCTTTCCCTTCCGCCTTTATGTATTCGCCTCCGATACCTATTTTCGTGGAGAAATCTTCCCGCCAATGCTTTGTAGCGTGGAAAAACAGACGAGACCGGAACGAATTCTGCCTTTCTTCCTTTCCGGTCCTTTCGTTGCGCGTCGTGTATCGGTTGAAAGTGTTGGCCGTGCCGAAGTCTATGAACCATTGCTGTGCGGACATGTGCTCTGCGGAAAGGTATTGTGAGACGTAATCCTTTCTGTGCCGGTAGTCGGATAAGGCCGGCGGATTGTTCCCCCACCGGTAAAAACGGTCGGGTGAACTTGCGAGGCGGTTGTAATTCAATCCCGCGTTCAACCGCCACTCCCGCGGCAACCGGCCATAATAGGAAAGGCTGCTTCTCCAGTCGTTCGACCGGTCGGACGTGCGTGACTCTTCCGTCATGTCTTCCTGTGTGCTGATATCATCCTTGCGGACTGTCTTCGTCAGCCGATAGAGAATGTCTTTCCGCTCACGCTGATGGGCATACGAGGAGTTGAACGAGAACCTGTGCCTGCTGTTGGGAGTGAAATCGAAACCGAAGCGGGCTGCGTGTGCCTGTGTGTAGTTATGTTCGTTGGGATTCCCGGACGAACCCGGTACAGTCTCGAGCGTTGTCTTGCCGAACAGTTCTTTCCTATAATCCATCGGATAATTCCAGTGAATGTCTCCGAACGTATAACTGGTACTGATACTCCATTTCCGTGTGAGATATTGCAAGGCTGCCCGGGGCTGCTCATTTACCAAGTGATTGTTTCCGTTGTTTTTGCCGGGTGAAACAATGGTGAAGTTCCTTATGTTCAGGTCCAGGCCCTTGTAGTCGTCCTTGAGGATAAGGTTGATGACATACTCTATGTCTTCTGCCTGATACCTTCCCGATGGAGAGTGGATGACTTCTATGCTTTTTATGCTGCCGGGAGGATAGGCGGCTACTTGTTCCTTGGTCTTGTCCATGCCATTGACCTGATAGGCTATTTTGGAACTGTTATGAACCTTCAGCCCCTCATCAAGTGCCTGATATCTGATGCCGGGCAACATACCGATGAGTGACAATACGTCTTCGGCCTGTCTGACATCCTTGCTTCTGACCTGATACACGTCCCTATCTGCCTTCTTCGTCACCCGCGATGCGATGACGGCCGCTTCTTTCAGTTCGACGTTCTTAGTCGTGTCGGTCATACATGCGGTAATGGTATGTGGAACGGACACGTTACCCCTTGCCGGTAGTGGGGAAAGTACGATGAATGTTAGGGCTAAAATGGTTTTCATGGTTATCGGATAGGCATGGATTTTCCTTATTTTCTAAAAAATATCATTTCGCTATACAAAAGTACCGGTATCGGGATTTACATCCAAATAATATCTGTTGCAATGTGTTGCGCAGGTGTTGCAATGTGTTGCATGATAATGAACTGAAACTCGATAGTAACTGAGATAAAAGCCTATATATGTGCAACATGTCTGTCCGTGCTTGCTGTAACAGATTATATCTGAAGTAAATTCAACGAGCGGCGATGGTGTCCCTTTCTTAATATAAGGCAGGGACATCGCCTGGAAGCTATTCTGTACACTTTCTTATTTTTTTATTTTACAAATATACGAGATAAGCATTACTATACAAAACAAACATACATATATCATGCTATGTATTAACAAAGCCACATTTCCTCTTATATTCTTTTTCGATGATAAATAACTGATTACCAACTAATAGTAATTTCATTCCTTTTAGGGCCGAGTTGAACGGCACCTGACCTGTTCCACCCTTTGCTGATTGAATGCTGAAACGATGAAAGAATCTATTTAGTTACAGAATATCTGCCTGTGCCCCAACATTTTCGGTCGATTAGTCGTGGCGTTGTGTATCGCACTGGCTATGAAAGCCTTAACTATCATAGGGATAGTTTTTCCTAAGATAGGGATAGTTTTTTCTATCCCTATGATAGTTTTTCCTAAAATAGGGGTAGTTATTCCTTAAGAGACCAACAGGTAAAATCACATGCAATTTTATAGGACTTTTATCATTCCATACCTATATATAAAAGTCCACAAATGGAACTTGTCTGTAGCAACTTCGACCGAACCGGTACGACACAGGTTTGTAACCATTGTCCATATCTACTTCCTTGTACCTTACAAACGCACAAAACTCGAAGCACGAAAAAATAATTACGTTTATTTTTGTCAAGACAGGACGTTTGTCCCCGTATTTTCGTATTTTTGCGCAGACTTATCAAACGACATGAAAAAGAACATACACATTCTCCTTTTGCTGGCAACGGCTCTCACTTGCCTTTTCACGGCCTGCGACGATGAAGACACATACGCCGACCGCCGTAAGAGGGAACGGGAACAAATCAATGCTTTCATCAAGAATGGAGCGCAGATAAAATCCGAAGAACTAAACGATTACATATTGAATGTTCCCGGAAACATCAAAGTAATTTCGGAGGCAGAGTTCTATGCCAACGACAGCACGACAGATGTGTCGAAGAACGAATACGTGCTCTTCGGCGGCTCGGGCGTATATATGCAGATTGTGCGGAAAGGCAACGGAAACAAACTCGAACACGGGCAGTCCGCCACCATCGTAACCCGATATACGGAATTCAACATCGCCCGCGACACGATTCAGAGCACCAACCGTACTTTGGCCTACGAAACTTTTCCTGACATAATGACCTGTTCAAACAATTACGGGGTCTTCACGGCCAGCTTCCTGTCCGGTGTAATGAAGAGCCTGTACAACACGGCGTCAGTTCCCTCAGGATGGATTATCCCGCTAAGCTTCATCAACATCGGCCGTCAGGACACCGAAGAGGGAGTGGCGCTGGTCCGGCTCATCGTACCCAGCACGGAAGGACAAAACGACGCGCTGAACAACGTATATCCCTGTTTCTATGAAATCTCATACCAAAGAGGCAGATAGGAAGATGCGGGGCAGTAACCGGTAAAACCGGTCTTCAAAAACATCCTTTTGCGGTTTATTTCAAAAAAAACGCCGGGAACGAACGTTTTTGAAAGAGAATTTACTATATTTGCATCCCAAACAAATGCGGCAGTAGCTCAGTTGGTAGAGCATTGGCTTCCCAAGCCAAGGGTCGCGGGTTCGAGTCCCGTTTGCCGCTCTTTCTTCATAAAAAACAGGGGACGACAATCATGGCTATATTCATCATACTTTCGATTCTGGCGATTGGTCTGATATTGATAGCCACCGAAAGTGTCAATAGAATGAACAAAGCCGCCGTCGCCATGTTTATCGGTGTACTTTGTTGGTTGTTATACATCGGTTACGGCACGTCGTTCGTTGTTTCGGAGCATCAAATAGAGTTTTTGTCTTTCCTATCGAACCGTCCTCCCAACTCCCACTCTGTCAAGGCTTTCATAGCAGGGTCAATCTTCCTGAAATACATAGTCAGCGCGGCAAACATCGTCCTGTTCCTATTAGGAACGATGAGCATAGTCGAGGTCCTCAACAACAACGGTTGCTTTGATTTCATGCAAGAATGGCTTCGCACACGAAATCCGCTCCGCTTCTTGTGGACGCTGACAGGACTTACCTTTATCATATCGGCCAATCTGGACAACCTGACAACCGTCTGTCTGATGCTGCCCGTCATGCACGCCATGGTAGCCGACGACAAGTTGCGCATGGTATTCGGTTCGGTCATCGTACTGGCAGCCAACTGCGGAGGAGCATTCACAGTAATCGGAGATGTAACCAGCCTGGCGCTATGGACTTCGGGGGTAGTCACGCCTACGAACTATTCCGCCCTTTTAGTCTTGCCGTGTCTGATTTCACTCCTCACCATCGTACTTCTTGTTTCACGAAGCCTTCCACGACACCTCAGTCTGGTACAATCCGCCCCGCCCTACCGCGGCGACGATACCATACTGACACGCACGCAACGCTTGCTCCTGCTGTTGGTCGGCATCGGCGGTCTTTGGTTCATCCCTACATTCCATAGGATTACTCTCCTCCCCCCCTTCGTCGGTGCGCTTTGCGTACTTTCTTTACTTTGGATAGTAAACGAACTGTGCAACCGTTCTTTGCTCGGAAGCGACCAGATGATAAAGAAACGCCAGCCGATGGCCCTGCAATATGCCAACATACAGAACATTTTGTTCTTCATCGGAATAACTCTCGCATTTGGCGCCATCAACGAAACGGGACTGCTGAACCGTTTCTTCGACTGGAGCGTTTCTAAACTGAATGACGTATATATTATCAGTTCGGGTATGGGACTCCTGTCCGGCATTTTCAACAACATAACAATGACACTCGCCGGACTGTCCGTATTCTCGCAGGACATGATTCTGACCCACCCCGAACTGAAAGAGACTTTCGGACCGAACGGTATATTCTGGGCGTTGCTGAGCTACTCCTCCGCATTAGGAGGTTCCCTGTTATCCATCGGCACCATTGCAGGATTCTCACTGATGCGTATGGAAGGCGTTACCCTGAGGTGGTACATCCGGCATTTCACAGGAAAAATTTTCCTCGGATGGCTTTCGGGCTTGGCCGTCTTTTATATTGCTGTAGAGTACTTATATCATTAAAAAAGCAGATTGTATGGGAAAGATTAGATGTATAGGTATACTGACTTCCGGCGGCGATGCTCCCGGCATGAACGCTGCCATTCGTTCCGTTACACGCAGCGGAATCTGCAACAACTTCAAGGTCAAGGGCATCTACAGAGGTTTTGACGGACTGATAAAGGACGAAATCAAGACTTTCACCACTGAAGACGTCAGCAATATCATACAAACGGGCGGCACCATCCTGCGTACAGCCCGCAGCAAAGAGTTCCTCACGCCCGAAGGACGCAAGAAGGCATACGAAACCTTACAGAAAGAAGGTATAGACGCCCTTATCGTCATTGGTGGAAACGGCTCTCTGACGGGGGCCATGCGGTTGGCTGAGGAATATGACATACCCTGTATCGGACTTCCCGGAACAATCGACAACGACCTGTACGGAACGGACAGCACCATAGGTTATGACACGACGCTGAACACCATCACGCAGTGCATAGACAAGATACGCGACACGGCGACGTCGCACGAACGGATTTTCTTCGTCGAGGTCATGGGACGCGATGCAGGATTTCTCGCACAGAACAGTGCCATAGCCGCCGGCGCGGAGGCAGCCATCATTCCCGAAGACTCTACCGGAAGCGACCAACTCATCAAGTTCATGGAGCGCGGCATACGCAAAAGCAAGAAAAGCTGCATCGTCATTGTCAGCGAAAGTCCCAAATGTGGCGCCATCTATTACGCGGACCGCGTCAATAAGGAATATCCGAACTTCGATGTCCGTGTTTCCATCCTCGGACATCTGCAGCGCGGCGGCTCACCGTCGGCACGCGACCGCATCCTGGCCAGCAGGGTCGGCGTAGGTGCCGTTCAGGCTCTCCTGCAAGGGCAGCGGAATGTCATGGTGGGGGTAAGGAACAATGAAATCGTCTATGTTCCTTTCATTGATGCCGTAAGCAAGCATAAGCCAATGGACAAACAGCTCATCAGGGTACTGGACGAACTCTCCATCTGACACATCCGGCACAAGCCGGACTTACCTTCAGACCCCCACCCCGGGAGTCTGCCGATTAATGCTCCGGAGAAGATTTTCACAACGGCCTATTGGCAAACCACAAAAAAGAACTATCTTTGCGAAAAATAAATAAAAGACATAACTCATGAGCGAAAACAGCACATTGATAAAAGGACATATATCCCAGATTATCGGTCCTGTCGTCGATGTCCGTTTTGAAGTGAACGGAAAAAGAACCGACGAAGCCCTTCCCAGAATACATGATGCGCTTGAAGTAACCCACCCTGACGGCCGCAAGATTGTCATAGAAGTACAACAGCACATCGGAGAAGATACCGTCAGGACTGTTGCCATGGACAATACTGACGGACTGCGTCGCGGACTGGAGGTCATCTCTCTCGGCGCACCGATTTCCATGCCGACAGGCTCGCAAATCAAGGGCCGTATGCTGAACGTGATTGGCGAGAACATAGACGGCCTCAAGCCTTTGAGCAAAGAAGGCAGTGCCTATCCTATCCATCGCGAACCGCCTAAGTTCGAGGATTTGAAGACCAGCTCCGAAGTTCTCTACACCGGAATCAAGGTCATAGACCTGCTTGAGCCTTATGCAAAAGGTGGAAAGATTGGTTTGTTCGGTGGTGCCGGCGTGGGCAAGACCGTCCTCATCATGGAGTTGATTAATAACATTGCAAAGGGACACGACGGTTTCTCGGTCTTTGCAGGTGTGGGAGAGCGTACACGTGAGGGCAACGACCTGCTGCGTGAGATGATAGAGTCCGGTGTCATCAAGTATGGCCAGGAATTCACCGAAGCCATGGAGCGCGGAGAATGGGACTTGTCGAAAGTAGATTATGACGAAATAGCCAAAAGTCAGGCGACACTGGTCTACGGACAGATGAATGAGCCTCCCGGAGCACGTGCATCCGTAGCTCTGTCCGGCCTTTCCATTGCCGAATCCTTCCGTGACTCGGGAGCAGAAAGCGGAAAAGCAACCGACATATTGTTCTTTATTGACAATATCTTCCGTTTCACACAGGCCGGTTCCGAGGTCTCCGCCCTTTTGGGACGTATGCCCTCGGCCGTAGGTTACCAACCTACACTGGCAAGCGAGATGGGAGCGATGCAGGAGCGTATCACTTCAACCAAAAACGGCTCCATCACATCCATCCAGGCGGTATATGTGCCCGCCGACGACTTGACAGACCCCGCGCCAGCCACGACATTTACCCACTTGGACGCCACTACTGTGTTAAGCCGTAAGATTACGGAATTGGGAATCTATCCTGCGGTAGACCCTCTCGATTCCACATCACGCATCCTTGACCCGAACGTCATCGGGAAAGAGCATTACGAGTGCGCACAACGCGTCAAGCAGATTCTGCAGAAGTACAAAGAATTGCAGGACATTATTGCCATACTTGGCATGGACGAGTTATCGGACGAGGACCGCGAGACCGTGAACCGTGCCCGTCGTGTCCAGCGTTTCTTAAGCCAGCCTTTCACCGTTGCAGAAAAGTTTACGGGCGTTCCGGGTGTAATGGTTCCCATCGAAGAGTGCATCAGAGGATTCAACATGATACTTGACGGCGAGATGGACTACCTTCCCGAACAGGCTTTCCTGAATGTGGGAACTATCGACGACGCCATCCGAAAGGGAGAAGAACTTCTTAATGCAGCAAAAGCCTAAAGAAAGCAGCAATGGGCAATACAAAACAGGAAAAATTACACGTTGTAATCGTGTCACCCGAACGCACTCTTTATTCCGACAATGCCGAAAGCGTCATTGTTCCCGGAACAAAAGGACGCTTTGAGGTTCTCAAGGACCACGCGCCCATCATCTCCTCGCTACAAAAAGGAGACATAGTCGTAAAAGGTGAGCGGCAACAGACATTTTCTGTTAGCGGAGGCTTTATCGAGGTCTGCAACAACGAAGTTTCACTATGCATAGAAACCAACTAAGCGGGTCACGCATTCTCGTAACAAGCATTAAACAACTATTCAGGCTGATTCTGGTTTACATAACCTTAGGAGTCATCACCGGAATAATGGAATCCAATGTCACGCAAGGCGACAGTTCTGTCATACAGTATGGCATCATCGGCATTGCACATGGGTTCATGCTCTTTACGTTCGGAGAACTGCTTTTGACAGAATACGTCCGACAAAGACATGCAGACTACCTGCTCTCTATAATAATAGGAGCAAAAAGCCTTAGATTTCTCCTCACGTTATTTTCCATAATCGTGTACGGAATAATAAAAGGGCCGGAATTTGTTGTCTTCACGATAAACGTCTGTCTGTTTTACATTGCAACATTGATCTATATAACCTCGCTCAATTTACTGAAGAACAAGCATTAATTACATACCGAAATGAAAAGATTCCACCTATATGGTCCCCTGTTGATGGCACTGTTTTTGCTGGGAAGCCTTTGGTCTCCGGCAAAAGCTTCAGACAGCCATGCGGAAAAAGTGGATGTCAAGGAAATAGTCCTGGGACATATGTCGAACGCTTATGCCTGGCATATCATAAATATAGACGGAAAGCACTATTCCATCCCTTTACCCGTCATCGTACGTAGCGAAGTCACAGGCGAATGGCATGTATTCAGCAGTACACGCATAGAAGAAGCCGGCGAAAAGGGAGACACTTATCTTGGTTTCTTCTTTAACGAAGAAAAGAACGGCAAAATCTACGAAAGACTTGCAGACGGAAGCGTTGTCCGGCCCTATGACTTCAGCATTACCAAGAACGTAGTGCAGATATGGATTGTGGCATTGTTACTTATCATTATCTTCATGGCAACCGCCCGTTGGTATAAGGTGCGCGATGCCAAGAGCGATGCTCCGCGAGGCTTTGTCGGAGCAATCGAGATGCTGGTTACCATGATAAATGACGATGTAATAAAATCCAGTATCGGCGAAAAGCATTATCGCAAATACGCCCCCTATCTTCTGACCGTATTCTTCTTCATATTCACCACCAACGTATTGGGACTTATCCCTATCTTTCCCGGTGGCGCAAACGTGACAGGAAATATCAATATAACCTTCTTTCTGGCTTTCTGCACTATGATTGCCATCAACCTCTTTGGTAACAAAGAATACTGGAAAGAAATATTTTGGCCGGAAGTACCTACATTCCTAAAGTTCCCTATTCCCATCATGCCGGTCATTGAAATGTTTGGCGTTCTGACCAAGCCGTTCGCCTTGATGATTCGTCTTTTCGCCAACATGATGGCCGGACATGCCATAATTCTGGCTTTTGTCTCCATTATCTTCATAACCATGCAAGTCAGCATCGCCATCGGCTCCTGCATCACCGTGCTCAGTGGAGTCATGCTGGTCTTCATGAATTGCCTCGAATGCATCGTGGCATTTGTCCAAGCCTATGTTTTCACCATGCTCTCGGCTGTGTTCATCGGCTTGTCGGTTCCCGAACATCACACTAAATAAAATTCAATAAAAACAAACCCATAAAATTTACAACTATGATGTTATTAGCCCTCTTACAGGTAGCAGAAGCAGTAGGTCTCGCTAAGTTAGGTGCCGGTATCGGCGCAGGAATCGCAGCAATCGGTGCCGGACTCGGTATCGGTAAGATTGGTGCAGCAGCCAATGAGGCTGTGGCACGCCAACCGGAAGTTTCCGGCAAGGTATTTACCAACATGATTCTTACAGCTGCTTTCGTGGAAGGCGTTGCCCTCTTCGCCGTAGTCGTTTGTCTGCTCATTCTCTTCGTGTAAGCCCGTCAATGGGTCCAAACCATTTCAGAAAATGGAATCAATGAACTTGCCAGCCATACTAACGCCCGACATCGGCCTCCTTTTCTGGATGCTGTTGGCCTTTCTTGTGGTCTTCTTTCTCTTGGCAAAGTTCGGTTTTCCCGCTATAGTCAATATGGTGGAAGAACGAAAGAACTTCATAGACGAAAGTCTTAGGTCGGCAAGGCAGGCCAACGAGCGGTTGGCCGGCATTGAGGCCGAAAGCAAGAAAATCCTGCAAGAAGCCCACGAGCAACAGGCTTCCATTCTCAAGGAAGCAATGGCTACTCGCGACACAATCATCAAGGAGGCCCAGAAAAAGGCCGAGGCTGAAGGAAGCAGACTGCTCGAAGAAGCAAGAATCCAAATTCAAGCCGAGAAAGAGAACGCGGTACGCGACATTCGAAACCATGTTGCCGAACTTTCCATTCAGATTGCTGAAAAGCTCGTACGTAGACAACTCGACAGCGAACTGAAACAGGAAGCTTTCATCAACGATGTCCTTGACGAAATCAAATAAAAACTTCAAGTTCCTTTGCTAATGGATATAGGAATCATATCTTCGCGCTACGCCAAAGCCCTCTACCGTTTTGCAGGACAAAACAAGGAAGACGCACAGGTTTATGCCGAAATGCAATGTCTCGATACGAACTTCCGCAAGACGAGAGCCCTTTCCGCCGCTTTACTGTCTCCGGTGCTGTCCGACGAGCAAAAAAACAACTTGCTGCTCGCGGCCGCTTCTTGTGACGAGAAAGAAGTGTCGGAATCAACACGGCGTTTCCTTCATTTGATTGTCAAAAAGAAACGGGCCGACCTGTCATATTTCATGGCAATGTCATATACATCCCTCTACGAAAGGGAAAAACATCTGACAACAGGAAGTCTGACTACGGCATGCCCTATATCCGAGCAACTCACTGCACGCATAAAAGCATTGATTGAGACTCAAACAGGAAACGACGTACGCGTAGAAACAAAAATCCGGCCGGAGCTCGGCGGAGGCTTCATTCTGCAGTATGGAGATTTCCGCATGGATGCCAGTCTCTCGGGACAATTGAACCGTATGCGCCGCGAACTGAAATAAAACATATCTTGAATAAACATTATGCCTAACAATATCAAACCCAGTGAAGTGTCCGAAGTCCTCTTGCGCCAGCTTGAAGACATCGGTGCCGACTTACAGTTTGAAGAGGTCGGTGTTGTCCTGACCATAGGCGACGGTGTAGCCCGTATTCACGGACTTACCAACGTCACCGAGAACGAATTGATTGAATTCGAGAACGGGGTGATGGCCGTTGCCATGAACCTGGAAGAAGACAACGTCGGCGTTGTGCTTCTCGGCCCCTCTGAAGGTATCAAGGAAGGCCAGAGCGTAAAACGTACCGGACGCGTCGCATCCATCGAAGTAAGCGAAAAGATGCTGGGACGTGTCATCAATCCGCTTGGCCAGCCACTCGACGGAGGTAGCGAAATCACAGGTGAGAAGTTCCTTATGCCGCTTGACCGCAAAGCACCGGGAGTCATCTACCGGCAGCCGGTAAACCAGGCACTTCAGACGGGACTGAAAGCTGTGGACTCGATGATTCCCATCGGACGCGGACAGCGTGAGCTCATCATCGGCGACCGACAGACCGGTAAGACCGCCATCGCAATCGACACCATCATCAATCAGAAAGAAAATTACGAGAAAGGCGACCCCGTATATTGCATCTACGTTGCGATAGGTCAGAAAGCATCGACCGTAGCCAACATCGTGAACACACTGAGAGAGAACGGAGCCATGCCCTATACGGTCGTAGTCTCCGCTACCGCAGCCGAAACCGCCGCATTACAGTATTTTGCACCTTTTGCAGGTGCTGCCATCGGCGAATTCTTCCGTGACCGCGGCCTCCACGCCCTCGTTGTCTATGACGACCTGTCCAAGCAGGCCGTCGCCTACCGCGAAGTATCGCTCATCCTGCGCCGTCCGTCCGGACGCGAGGCCTATCCCGGAGACGTTTTCTATCTCCACTCCCGTTTGCTCGAACGTGCTGCAAAAATCAACAACCAGCATGAAGTGGCGGAAAAGATGAATGACCTTCCCGCCTGTCTCAAGGGAAAAGTCAAAGGCGGCGGTTCGCTTACGGCTCTCCCTATCATCGAGACACAAGCCGGCGACGTATCGGCCTACATCCCGACGAACGTGATTTCCATCACAGACGGACAGATTTATCTTGACACCAATCTCTTCAACCAAGGTTTCCGTCCCGCCATTGACGTGGGTATATCAGTCAGCCGCGTCGGCGGTGCCGCACAAATCAAGAGTATGAAGAAAATTGCCGGAACGCTCAAGATAGACCAGGCCCAGTACCGTGAACTGGAAGCGTTCTCGAAATTCTCTTCCGACATGGACCCCGTGACAGCCATGACCATCGACCGCGGACGAAAGAACAACCAATTGCTCATTCAGTCGCAGTATAGTCCGATGCCCGTAGCGGAACAGGTGGCCATCCTCTATTGCGGAACACGTGGACTGCTCAAGGATGTACCCCTCGACAAGGTACGCGATTTTCAGGACAATTTCCTGGAGATTATGCGCACGAACCATGCCGAAGACGTGCTTGGCGAACTGAGAAAAGGCAACTTGACCGAGACCGTAAGTCAAACCATCGAGAAGGTTGCCGCCGACGTAGCCGGACAATACTAATTATAACGCAGGATTATGGCTTCACTCAAGGAAGTAAAGACACGAATAGCCTCCGTCAATAGCACCCGTAAGATTACGAGTGCCATGAAGATGGTGGCCTCCTCAAAACTCCACCGCGCGCAGCAGAACATAGAAAGCATGCGTCCGTATGAAAAGCAATTGGACAAGATGATGACGACGTTCGTCGATAGTCTTGAAGGGAACGTAAGTTCCCCCTACGCGCTCAAACGTGATGTCCGCCGCGCGGCTATCATCGTATACACTTCCAATTCCAGCCTATGCGGAGCATTTAACGGGAACGTTATAAAGATGTTGCGCAAGACTTACGAAGAGTATCGCCAAGCCGGTATTGAGGTTGTCCGCATCTACGCGATAGGTAAAAAGGGACTCGAGGCTGTACGTAAGATGAATTCCGAAATTGTTCTGGACCATTCTTCGCTCATAGACCATCCCGGCTACGAACCTGCGGCCAAGATTGCAGCAGAACTGATGAATTTGTATGTCAAAGGCGAAATAGACCACGTCGAGATGCTTTACCATCACTTCAAGTCTACGGCTTCGCAGATACTGACACGCGAGACCCTCCTGCCGGTCAGCCTTGAGACAAAGGAAGATACCGGAAATCCGGGCAACAACGGACAAGGTTTCACATACGACTATATTGTCGAACCGTCCCGCGAAGAGTTGGTGGAGCTACTCATACCTAAGGCGTTATATCTCAAAGTCTACACGACATTGCTCGACAGTCTCGCCAGCGAACATGCTGCCCGTGTCATCGCCATGCAGGTGGCCACAGACAATGCCGACGAGTTGTTGCGCGAACTGACGCTCACCTACAACAAGACACGCCAGCAGGCCATCACCGCCGAGTTGCTTGACCTCGTAGGAGGCCAGATGCAATAAGGCAAAACCGGCGCGGACAACAACGGTTCTAATCTATTACGAGAGCATACAGAAAGAGTGGCAGACATCACAAAGGTGTCTGCCACTCTCATATATATAGACTATCATTTATCGTACACTCAGGCATCTACTTTGGAACAGAGGCGCGTTATCCTCTGTTCCGAACCTCATCAGAACTCCACTTTGGGGGCTTTGTCGGCACCTGCTTCCGCTTCAAACTTGGCTTTTTTCTCGAAGCCGAACATGCCGGACAACAGATTGTTGGGGAAGCGGCGCACAGACACGTTATAGTTCTGCACCGCCTCATTATACAGCCGACGGGACTCGTTGATGCGGTTTTCCGTTCCCTCAAGCTGCGCCTGGAGTTCCGAAAAGTTCTCATTGGCCTTCAGCTGAGGGTAATTTTCCGAAATAGCCAGCAGTTTACCCAACGCGGCCGAGAGTTCCCCCTGTGCGGCCTGAATCTGTTGCAACTTCTCCGGCGTCAGATTATCCGCATCCACCGTTACCTGGGTGGCGCGTGCACGCGCCGAAACAACACCTTCGAGCGTTTCACTCTCAAGTTTGGCATACCCCTTAACCGTACTGACCAGATTGGGAATAAGGTCGCTGCGGCGCTGATACTGAGACTGCAAATCCGCCCATGCCGTAGAAACGCCCTCGTCCTTTGTCACCAGGCCGTTATACATGGAAAAAGCACTCATGGCCACGACTACAACGACAAGCGCCACAACTATCAACGTCGTCGATGCTTTTGACATTTTCTTCATGATTCTTTGTTTTTATTTTTTACGTTATAAATAATTGCTGCCTTACAGACAGCGCTTTCATTCACCTGTCAGAAACGGCCTCCACTGCCGCCACCGCCAAAACTGCCGCCGCCGAAGCTACCGCCTCCGAAGCCGCCGCCAAAACCACGGCCTGCCCCGGAACCGAAGATGATGGGCGGAACGGAAGATCCCCCGTGCAGGCCGCCGGAATTGGGCAATTCGTGGTCATCGGTTTCCTCATAGCCGCACTTCTTACAACGCCAATGCCTGCGAACCATGGCCCTATTTTTAATGCGATAACGCTTTTCCTCAACGACCTTCAGCGAATATTTCCCGCAACGCGGACACCTGCGCCGCGACCCAGCCACAACCACAAAGGAAAAGACCACAAACACCAGCACCGCGATACCTCCGCCAATCCACATGGCCGCCTCGTCGTCGCCGGCATCCTCATCTCCGTCCGACAACAAGGTATCGTCTCCGTCCACATGCGCCTTGATGGCCCTTACTGTCCCTATGATGGCGGCATCCCAGTCACCCTGTTTCAGTGCCGGGACCATCACACGGTTTTCCACGCGCCGGCAAATGGCATCCGGCAGAGAACCTTCAAGCCCACGCCCAGTCAGAATCTGGTAACTCCGGTCCTCTACCGCGATAATGATAATCAACCCCGTATTTTTCCGCTTGTCGCCGATGCCATACTTGCGGGCGAGTGCCATGCCAAAGTCATACGGGTCGTCGCCCTTCAGCCTCTTCACCACAACGGCGACACTCTCAATGCCCTTCTCCCTTTCCAAACGCGCCAGAACCACATCGGCGGAATCGACCGCAGCCGGCGAAAGCACGCCATCGGGATTGCAGACATAACGACGCGCATCCTGCAAGTGTACCATGGGCAAACTCTCGGGCGTCCATGCCTCAGCCAGCCCCCGCATCGCGGGCAGCAAAGCTATCAGCAGGAAGAATAGGCGAAGACATACAGACATAGGACAATTTGTTTTTGTAAGACGGACTATCGCGACAAAGATACAAAAACCCTATACACCACCAAAAACTTTTTATATTCTTTACGGTTTACCGCTGACATGGAACCGGAAGATACGGAGATAGCAAATACTTCTCTTTGCCGCCGGCACGTGATGGCACATGGCGAAGTCAAGCGGTCTTTTCTGCCGTTGGCTGCCGAGCTATGCCTCCTGCCAGATTTCCCATGCCGCCAATGCCTGGAGATGGAGCATTTCCAGTCCGTTTTTCACGACAGCTCCCCTCTCCTTTCCCCGGCGCAGGAATTCCGTTTCCAACGGATTGTAGACCAAGTCATAGAGCAGATGGTCCGGCGTAAGGAGATGATACGGAATATCGGGTGCCTCGTCCACATGAGGATACATCCCCACGGGCGAACAATTCACAACGACGGTATGCGCCGCCAGGACAGACGGCGTCAGGTCTGCATACGTCAGCGTGTCCGTCCCGGGCTGGCGACTGACGGCCACGGGCTCGATGCCCAGCCCGCGCAGGCCGTGGTGTACGGCACGGGCGGCGCCTCCCGTTCCCAGCACCAACGCCCGGCGATGGCCGGGCTGCAGCAGAGGGGATATGGACCGGCTGAACCCTATGACATCGGAATTGTGCCCCTCAAGGCGTATCTGCCGCCCGTCGCGCAGCACACGGATGACATTCACGGCCCCTATGGCCCGCGCCCCGTCGCTCAACGAATCGAGCAAGGGTATGACGGCCTGCTTATACGGTATCGTGACGTTCAGCCCCCGCAGTCCGGGATGTTCGGCCACGACATCAAGCAGGCACTTCACGTCGGGAATCTCAAAGTTCATGTACCGGGCATCAATGCCCTCACGGGAAAATTTTTCGGCAAAAAAGGAAGCAGAGAAACTATGTCCCAAGGGATTGCCTATCAGTCCGTATATATCCATGGATTTGTCTGTTTTTGTTTTTCACCGGCCGGGCTTAACCGGTGGAAGTTTATTCTTAATGATGTTCTTATCCTTTTGTGGCTTCCAGTTTCCCGACCAATTCCGCGACATCGCGCCCGTCCACAAGAGCATGATGGACTGTAATGGAAACCGGAAGCAAGTACTTATCGTTCTCCTTCACCAATTTTCCGGTAGAAATGCGCGGAACGGAATCACCTCTGCCAAAAGATACGGCATGTTTCATCTCTGAAAAAGCAAACCAGGGCAAAGCGGAATAACGAATCAGATCCTCACGTTCCGTATGGTCGGAAAAAGAGAGGCCGCTACCGTTTCTCACCCGCTCTATCTCCCTTTCGGCCTTTTGTATAAACAGGTCAAGGTCCGCATCATACTCAAAGAAACCAAAACCAAAGGTCCCGTCTTCACGTCCTATGGTAGGCGATACATGGATTGTATCATATTTCACGACCTGCCCGCCTTCTATGCGCAACTTGAAAGCCTCCGTCTCATTGACACACTGCAACAGGAAATGCACAGAATACAGAAAGAACGATTTCCGTTCTTCCTTGCACCGGCGATAAATGTTTGTAAAATCGACTAAAGTAGTGATGCCGAAAAATGGGTCATCAAAAGCAGAAAAAAACTTGAAATGTTCTTTTCTGTTCCAATGTTCCAAATCAATGAACTGTTTCATTCAATACACTATTAATCTTGTTTTCTGACGCATAGGCCCGATAAAAAATTCCGGGTACTATCGTTTATCTATCCGTATCCGTCTGTGGTCACCTCCCGGTCGGGAGACGTCACGACCTACTTCGCGGCCGTATAGAGCGTGCTCAGCCCGAAAGTGAAACGGCGGAAATGTACGTCCCTGAAACCTGCGCGGGAGAGAATCTCCGTCATCTGTTCTCCCTGCGGGAAGACTTCCATTGTAGCCGGCAGGTAGGTGTAAGCATTCCGGTCGCGCGAGACCAGCCGCCCCAGCGCGGGCATCATCACATGCGAGTAGAACCGGAACAGCTGACGCATGGGGAAACGGCGCGGGGCAGTAAGCTCGATGATGACCAGCCGCCCGCCGGGACGCAGCACACGGCGCATCTCGCGCAACCCGCGGTCCAGGTCCTCGAAATTGCGGATGCCATAGGCCACCGTAAGCGCATCGAACGAGTCGTCCTCCATGCTCAAACTCATGCAGTCCTCCTTGCAAAAACGGATGATGCCGGACATTCCGGCTTTTTCCACCTTGTCCCGCCCCACGGCAAGCATACCCTCGGACAAGTCGATGCCCAGCAAAGAGTCGGGCGAAAGCCGGCGGGCCGCCAGCAAGGCGAAGTCTCCCGTTCCTGTGGCCACATCCAACATCTTTTTTGGCGCATACGGGCGCAACGAGTCGATGGCCGCGCGCCGCCAACGCCTGTCTATGCCCAACGAGAGCGCATGATTGAGCAAATCATAACTATGGGCTATCGAGTCGAACATACGTTCCACCTGTTTGCCCTTCGCCTCGCCTTCACCATAAGGCGTTATGGTTTCTTGTCTGTAAGTCATAATCAAAAAAGTCACGGGCTTACGCCGGCCATTCCCGGCCCGCGGTGCACCGCAGCCCTGCAAAGGTACATGTTTTCGGACAAAGCACGACACCGGCCGAGGGAAAAATGAATGTCGGAAGCATCGTAAAAAGACAAAACGCACGGGAAAGACGGACGGAAACGGCGGCACGACAATCATCACGCGGCAGTCGTAAACGACCGGATGCCCGGAACGGACACCGAAATCTTAAAATTCAACTGTGTAACATTAACATTTTTAACTTTCCCGCGCGGTCGGCAACGTCGATAAGTAATGTTCTGTCAAATAGGATAAGGGCATTTTCATCCGGAAGTATCTTAAAAAATCCTACAAGCAGCCTAAAAAAATTTTCCCTAAGGGTAGTTTTGCGCAAAAGCAGGGCATTTTGATACAAAACAGGGCGGGTTTTTCCCGCCCCTATCCTTTGGTAATACAAATATACTACTTTTTTTGCCGAAAAGCAAGAAGTGTTAAAGCAGCCGTGGGAGATGTTAAAACATCTCCCCGCGAATATCAAGTCCCCCGCGAATTGCCCTGTGCAAGTGCTGTCCCCGTAAACTTTTATTGCTAAATTTGCCTACGATTACGCGGCGGGCTCGTGCGCACCGCCCTGACACGAAAACTCCCGATAGAAGAATGAAAAAGGAAGAACTCAGAATTGTTTACATGGGCACTCCCGACTTTGCCGTGGAAAGCCTGCGCCGCCTCGTCGAAGGCGGATACCATGTTGTAGGTGTCGTAACCATGCCGGACAAGCCCGTAGGGCGTCACCAGAATGAGCTGTCATCCTCGCCCGTAAAGCGGTATGCGGTGGAACAGGGCCTGCCCGTGCTGCAACCGGAACGGCTGAAAGACGAGACTTTCCTGGAAGAACTGCGGGCACTGCGGGCAGACTTGCAGGTGGTGGTGGCTTTCCGCATGTTGCCCGAAGTGGTATGGAACATGCCGCCCCGAGGCACTTTCAACCTACATGCCGCCCTGCTGCCCCAATACCGTGGTGCGGCGCCCATCAACTGGGCGGTCATCAACGGCGACACGCAGACCGGCGTCACCACGTTCTTTCTGGACCATGAGATTGATACGGGGAATGTCATCAAGCGCGTGCCTGTCCCCATTCTCGACACGGACAACGCCGGCGACGTACACGACAAACTGATGGACCTCGGGGCACAACTGGTGCTGGAAACGGTAGACGACATCCTGGCCGGAGACATACGCCCCATTCCGCAGGAGGAACTGACGAGTAGCGAACCGCTACGCCCCGCTCCCAAGATATTCAAGGAGACGTGCCGCATAGACTGGAACGGCGGGGTGAAACAGACTTACGACTTCATACGCGGACTGTCACCCTACCCCGCCGCCTGGACGGAACTGGTATGCGGCGGAAAACGTTCCGTGCTCAAAGTTTATGCTTCCGAAAAGGAATTCTGCCGGCCGGACGAGGCACCCGGCACATTGGTAACGGACGGACACAAAACGCTGAAGGCGGCCCTGCACGACGGATACCTGCACTTGCGCGAACTGCAATTGGCCGGAAAGAAGCGGATGAGTGCGGAACAATTTCTGAACGGCTTCCGCGCCGAACCGGACATGAGGGTGGAATAAACAAATCCGCGCCGACAGGGAACTTTCACTACAGCCCTGTCGGCGCGGATGCTTCGGAATGAAACTTTGGATGCTTTTCTGACCGTAACAGGCCGCCCCTTCATTACCATATCCATAAACGAAGGATACCACACATACATCAAGCCCGAATCTATCATAAGTCAAAGGCCTGCCAGAGATACGGGAAAACGCCACAAGAATTTGGCGGACTGAATTAAATACACTACATTTGCCATTGGTTTCGCCTTGCGGTTTCGACTGCAAGGAAGAATCACTTACATACATAAGGAAGCGTTTTGCTTTATCCTATCATCGGAAATCGCCAAAAACTCTCGGTACAGGATAAGCAGTCAAAAACGCTTCACGTTTGCGCTATATCCCACCCCGTCAGCGCGGGGCTGATATATCGGCGTGGCGTGGGGTGGACTGTTTATTGTACCTAAGGCGTTTGGCGATGCCTCGATGATGATAACCAGTGAACATTGCCCACGCTTTTTCCGTATCATCAATCCCCCTAAAAAGCCGACGCGGGGCAACAGCCGGCGCACTTGTTAAAACTATGTTACAAACAACTACACCCAAAGGGTCTTTCCGAAGAAAAGCCCTGTTGTTCCTGTTAGCCTTCCTCGGTATTATCGCCGCCCGGGCCGAGTTGTGGACACCTGTAGGAGAGGTGGAATGGACCGAAGGCGCACTTACCGGTCAATATTCCAACTGGAATCAAACGTGGAAGGTGGCGGTCGAACGTTCCGACACGCGCCCCGGCGTGTTCAGGTTGCAGCCTTATGCAAATTGCCCGTCAGCCATCGACTACCAACAGAGGGACAATGTCTATGTTTATCTTCATGCAGAAAATCCGAATAAAGTCTACATGGAGTATTATATTTATCATTCTTATTACCGCTCTTATTTTGGTGATCAATACTACCATGTGTTCCAACGTTGTCCCGAAAACGGATTTGACGTTCAATATTATGGAAAAATCGTAGATAAGAACAGTATCGAGTTTCCCGCCAATAGTTTTGCGGTCGATTTTAGGACTTCTTCGACCAAGCAAGATGCTCCAAGCAGTAGTGCCAAGTATTCGACAACCGTTCACCGCATAGTTTTCCCCGACGGCGTTCTCGGCTACGTCCCGCCGCAGGAAACGTGGGTTTCTGTCGGCACGGGGCACTTTGTAGACCCGTACTTCCGGTTCTCGGAAGGCATAGTGGCCGAAACAGACATCACGGTCTATAAAAGCACAACGCGCAAAGATGTCTACAAATTCTCTCCGAACTATATGAACTCGGACGTGTATCTGCACACCGAAGACCCGGACAGGGCCTACCTGGAAACTTATTCCGTAAAAAACGGGAACTCCACTTTCGAATTTACCCAGCAATGTCCGGAAAACGGCTCTACCCTGTCGCAATATGGCAAGTTGCAAGACGGCGTTGTGGAGATACCATCGGAATATTTCGTGGCAAGAGTTCTAGAAACCTCTGAATCGGCCACATTATCAGCAGGACGAAAATGCGTCATCACACTGCCCGAAGGCTACAACAGGCCCATAGAGGAAGACCACGGAATATACATGGGCCTTGTTTCGTTTAACGACGAGTTGCATAACAAGCCCATCGCATTACTGAACGAAACAAGCAAGGAAGAGTTCACCAACTTCGTGGACAATATAGAAATGGGAAACGCCACGCTACTTTATTATGCCGTAGACCAGGCTATCACAACAATGGCGGCCGGCACCTATCCGGAGAACCTGAGCAATGCCATTCTTATCACCTTTACCGACGGGCTCGACCAGGGTTCGCTGGCCATGGCACCGGAACACCGAACCTCGCGCAACTATGCTGCTTATCTGTCCGAGCGCATCGGAAGCACAAGTATACAGGACAGGCCGTTGCAAGCCTATGCCATCGGCCTGAAGAGCAGCGATGTAGCTGATGACGAACTGTTCATGCTTAATCTTGAAGCACTGGCCTCGTCGGCCGACAAGGCGCACTCTGTCAGCGACATCTCCGAAGTACAGGAAGAACTGGGCCGGCTGTACGAAGAACTCAGCCGACAGACGTCCAAACGAACCATCTCCATCAGCGTACCGATGATGTCACACGATGACACCTACCGTTTCACGTTCGACCACGTATCCGACAACGTTGAAAACTCCAATCTATACCTCGAGGGCGTATTCAACATTGATGACTTCTCGCTCGAAAACGTCACATACCATGGCTTCTCCTCGACTTCCGGCACAAAAATCGTGGCCGAACGCGACGGTGTATATCTCAAATTCACATTCGACGACTGCCGTGCCCTTGACGGCGATATCCTCAAAGTGGAAAAGGAAGACATAGACCAATGGACCTACATCGCCTCACGCGAGACATGGCAACACAACATAGAGAACGACAAAGACGGAAAGATTAACATTGAAGACATCAAGAGTTCATCCGTCATCATGTTCGCGCTCGACTGTTCCAGCTCATTGGACGGATTGTTCCCGACACTCAAGGAAACGGCCAAATCCTTCATAGACCGTTTGGCCGGCGGCAACGGTATGAATACAGGTCTCGAAGGAAACATTACCGATAATGTACGGAATAACATCCCAACAAGATACTACAATCTGCAAGGCATGGAAGTGACGAATCCCCGCGGTGGACTTTTCATAGAGATAAAAGATGGAAAGAGCCGAAAGGTCTACATCCGATAAACTGCGTAAACTCGGATAAAATCTCTTAGTGGAAGAATTATAGATGTGCCTATATTATGCGCTCCCGACTTAAGGATTTCCGTTAAGTCGGGAGCGCATTGTTGCATTTAGCGGATTGTATCATATTTTCCGACACAAAAGGCTTGCTATGCCCGGGCTTATCTTAACTTCCACTGCCCGTCCCGGTACACAAAGAGCAATTGTATTTCTTCCGTATTGTTGTCGGCATAAGTGACATTCATGTATGCCTGCGCCGCCTGCGCTTCCGGGTTGGTTTGCACCCGTGTGACAGAAATATTCCGCACGGCGCCGTTCGCTTCCCGGTTCTCTACGGCGTGCTGCTTGAGAAGGGTTTCCATCTGCCGCAGATAGTCGGCCGTTTTCCCCTCGCCCGATGCCATGTGGGCCACATACTCCGCATAATTGCCCTGCAAATACAGTTCATATACCTTTATGACCTCCTCTTCGGTCAATGGCGGGATGCTCTCTGCCGGCGCATCGTCTTTCGCGCCTCCACATGCGAAGAGCAAGGCCAGACACAGACAGAAAGCCGCCGGCAACAAATGTCGCATATCCACTATTTTTGTCTGACAAATATATTGATTGGCGTTCCGCAGAAGTCCCACCGTTCACGGATTTTGTTCTCCAGGAAACGCTTATACGGCTCCTTGACATACTGGGGCAGGTTGGCATAAAAGACAAATGAGGGAATCTGCGTGTCCGGGAGCTGGGCGCAATACTTTATCTTGATGTATTTACCCTTAATCGAAGGTGGCGGATAGGCTTCAATCAGCGGAAGCATCTCTTCGTTGAGTTTGGAAGTGCTGATGCGTCTCTTCCGGTTCAGAAAGACTTCCTTGGCCGTTTCCAGCACCTTGAATATGCGCTGCTTGGTCAGTGCCGAAGCAAAGACTATGGGGAAATCGGAGAACGGGGCCATGCGCTTGCGGATGGCAGCCTCGAAGAAAGAGATGACTTGCTGGCTCTTGTCTTCCACGGTGTCCCACTTGTTCACGACAACCACAAGGCTCTTGTTGTTCCGCTGGATAATCTGGACGATGTTCATGTCTTGTCCCTCGATGCCCCGCGTGGCGTCGATAAGCAATATGCAGACATCCGAGTTTTCTATGGCACGTATGGAACGCATGACGGAATAGAATTCCAGGTCCTCGGTGACCTTGTTCTTCCTGCGTATGCCGGCAGTGTCCACGATGTAGAAGTCAAAACCGAACTTATCGTATCTGGTCAGGATGCTGTCCCGCGTCGTACCGGCGATGTCCGTGACAATGTGCCGGTCCTCACCGATAAAGGCATTGATAAGGCTGCTCTTTCCCACATTGGGGCGGCCCACCACGGAGAAGCGCGGTATCATCTCGTCCATGCTGTCCGTTGCCTTTTCTTCTCCCAGGCGCTGTATGATTTCGTCCAGCAGGTCGCCCGTCCCGCTACCCGAGATGGCCGACACGCAATGCGGGCCTCCAAGTCCCAAGGAGTAGAATTCGGCCGCCGTATAACGGTCTTCATTGTTGTCAGTCTTGTTGGCACAAAGAATTACGGGAATCTTGGCGCGGCGCAATATGGCGGCCACTTCGGAATCCAGGTCGGTAACACCGTTCTTCACGTCCACCAGGAAAAGTATGACGTCCGCTTCTTCGGTGGCCAGCATGACCTGCTTTCGGATTTCCTCCTCAAAGATGTCATCAGAATTAACTATCCAGCCGCCGGTGTCCACAATGGAAAACTCACGCTTGCCCCACTCGCACTTTCCGTACTGACGGTCGCGGGTGGTTCCGGCTTCCTCGCTGACGATAGCCTGGCGCGTGCCGGTAAGTCTGTTGAAAAGAGTGGATTTACCCACGTTGGGGCGTCCTACTATCGCTACTAATTTTGACATAACTGTTGTATTCCTTATTAATGTAAGAGTTTATAACGCTGCCGCGGTTCCCGAGGGAATAATCCCGCCCTTGCCGTCCTCAGTCTTGTTTATATCCGTATACTTCCAGCCGCTTGGCGGAATTTCTCCAGTCTTTGTCCACCTTTACGAAGATTTCCAGATAGATACTTTTGTCAAAAAACTTTTCAAGTGTCTTCCGCGCTTCCGTGGAAATCTTCTTCAGCGCGACTCCCTTATGGCCTATGATGATGCCCTTTTGGCTTTCGCGCTCTACATAGATGATGGAGCGGATGTGGATGCTGCTTTCCTTCTCCTTGAACTCTTCTACCGCGACCTCCACGGCATAGGGTATTTCCTTGGAGTAGTACAGCAGAATCTTCTCGCGGATGATTTCCGTCACAAAGAAGCGTGCGGGCTTGTCAGTCCACTGGTCCTTATCGAAATAAGGGGGGGAGTCCGGCAGCAGCTCCTCTATGCGCTTCAGCACCGTATCGACATTGAAGCGTGCAATGGCGGAAACAGGAAATATCTCGGCCCGGGGCATGAGTCTGTGCCATTCTTCCACCAGTTTCTCGAGTTCCTTTTGATTGGACAAGTCGATTTTATTGATGAGAATCAGCACAGGCACATCCATCTTGCCGACTTTCTCAAGAAAATCGCCGTTCTTGTCCGGTTTTTCCACCACGTCCGTCACATAAAGCAACACGTCGGCATCCTGAAGTGCCGACTCCGAAAACGCCAACATGCTTTCCTGCAACTTGTAGTTGGGTTTCAGCACTCCGGGGGTATCGGAAAAGACAATCTGTGCCTGCTCCGAATTGATGATTCCCATGATGCGATGGCGCGTGGTCTGCGCCTTGAATGTAGCAATGGATATTCGCTCGCCCACAAACAGGTTCATGAGCGTGGACTTCCCGACATTCGGGTTTCCGACAATGTTTACGAAACCGGCTTTATGCATATCCGAGCTTTTAAGAGGTGAATTGAACAAAGAGCCGGGAAGAAGCCGAAAGCGAAGCTGCCCGTAAAAGAATTCATCTACCCGGACATCTTTTCCTTCTTGCGACTTCTTCCCGGCTCTTGTTGTTCTGATTACCGATAATCCTTATTTTGTTCCGTCGTATCCCCACTTCAGATAGGCGGCGCCCCAGGTGAAGCCCGCGCCGAATGCCGTAAGGATAAGGTTGTCTCCCTTCTTCAGTTGCTTTTCATAGTCCCAAAGGGCGAGAGGAAGCGTACCTGCCGACGTGTTGCCGTAGCGTTGGATGTTGAGCATCACCTTTTCCATGGGCAATTCCAGGCGATGTGCGACCGCTTCTATGATGCGGACATTCGCCTGATGGGGGATGACCCATGCGATGTTGTTCTTGTCCAGTCCGTTCCGCTCGGCTATGAGTGCGCTGGCGTCGCTCATGTTTGTCACAGCAAACTTGAAGACGGTCTTTCCCTCCTGATGGAGGTAGTGCATCCTGTGGTCAATGGTAAAATAAGACGGGCCGCAAACCGAACCTCCGGCTTTCATGCAAAGGAAAGGCAGGCCCATTCCGTCCGTACGGAGGAAAGAGTCCTTCCATCCGTAGTCCTCGGTACTGGGCTCGACCATGACAGCGGCTGCACCGTCGCCGAAGATGGGACAAGTGGCCCGGTCGCTATAGTCCACGATGCTTGACATCTTGTCTGCACCGCACACGATGATTTTCTTATAGCGTCCGCTCTGAATCATGCCGGCTGCGGCATCCATAGCGAACAGAAAACCACAACAAGCCGCCTGCATGTCTATGGCAAAGGCATTCTTCATGCCCAAACGTCCGATGACAATGGAAGAAGTGGAAGGGAAATGATAGTCGGGTGTGGTGGTAGCCACAATGAGACAGTCCACTTCCTGGGCATCCGTGCCGGTTTTTTCCAGAAGCTGCTTGACAGCCTTGCGGGCCAGGTAGCTCGTGCCGAGTCCCTCTTCATTCAGAATTCTGCGCTCCTTGATTCCGATGCGCGTCATTATCCATTCGTCGTTCGTATCCACCATACGCGACAATTCCTCATTGTTCAGAACGTATTCGGGAACATATCCGCCGACGCCGGTTATTACAGCATTTATGTGTTCCATTATGTTTGTGTTGTTTAGAAGGCATCCCGCCTTGAAAAGCGAAGAGGAGAACGGCTAATCAGTGGTAGCGGTTCTCCCCGTCAATGAGTTTCACTCTGCAACTTCTTCTTTCACGATTGCCAATTTGCCACGATAGTATCCGCAAGTGGGGCATACCGTATGGTAGATGTGCCATGCGCCGCAGTTCGGGCAGATTGCCAATGTAGGAGCTACGGCCTTATCGTGAGTTCTACGCTTGAGAGTTCTCGTTTTCGATTGTCTTCTTTTAGGATGTGCCATTTTCTGTTATAACTTTAAGTGGTTAATTATTTTAATTTTCGGTTTCAAAACGCCGACGCAGGACGCAGCCCTTCCAGGCGGTGCAACATTTCGGCATTGCATTGTCCTTCCTCGTGCGTGCGCTGGATGGGTAATGACAGGACCACCTGTTCATAAATGTCCCAGGCCACGTCATAGACGTAAGTACCGGGTTGCAACAGGCGTATGTCGTCATCGGAAGCCGCCTCGTCTGCCTCGGGGCGAATAGTCAGGGTGTCTTCGGTATCGACATCCACTTCCATTTCGTCCAGACAACGGTCACATTGCACGCGGACCTTGCCTTCGGCATGTACATGAAGCTTGAATATTTCGCCGGCCACTTCCGAGGCTTTCAATGTCACATCTAATGCTCCACCCAAGATTTCATCTTGTTCCAATCCCTCGAAGAAGTCATCCGACAAAGTAATTTTCAGCGGTTTATCCTCACGGACAGCCGCTTTCATATCTATATGCAGCGCTTCCATACTTGTCATAGCGGCTGCAAAGATAGTATTTTTTTACGAATCATGCTTATAAACAGCTTTTTTTTATACAGGTTCTCCATTAAATCCGCATCGGCGCAGCGTCCGGCCCACTTGTATCTCAACATTTGCCTTGCGGCGATTTAACATTTCTTGCTTTCGGGCGAAAAATGTATTATCTTTGCAACAGGAAAGTGCGGAGGACGGCGTAAACCGTCCTTTTTTCGTTCCATATGGCCGCCTTTTCGGAAAAAACATGCCCGAAACAGGAAAAACTGGATGCCTTGTAGTTTTTCCTACATGGCTTGTAGGATTTCCGGTCCCTGCATGTACGGAAAACTACAAGCCATGTACATCGCTCAAATTGTGCATAAAGGTTAAAAATGTTAATATCTGGATTGACCAACAGGCACTTCCGGACGACACATATCGTCCAAACATGCCGGACCACGCCGGGAGGGCGTGCGGCAACGGAACTGCAAAGGAAAAAGCAAGGAAACAGCCGGCCTGTAAGCCGGGTTCTGTACATTGCGGGGCAATGCGTCTGCCATTTATCCAGACTTGCCGTCACCGACAAGCTCTATCGTCCTACCCTCCGATGCGCTGCGCTCGGGCGGGCCGCCCTCAGGCACCGGTTTACATGGACTTTCAACTCCCGACGTGCACGGCCTGACGTGTCACCACGCAGCCGGTGGTCTCTTACACCGCCTTCTCACCCTTACCGTCACGAAGACGGCGGTTATTTTCTTCTGCATCTGTTCGCCCTCGCGGACGACTTCTCATTAGGAAGCGGGATGCCCTGTGTTGCCCGGACTTTCCTCTTGCGGCATTCTGCACACAAGCGGCAGACCGTCCGGCTGTTTCTTTGCGCCGCAAAGGTACAAGTTTTTCATCATTCCCGACAGAACTATTCCATAAAAACGTATCTTTGCGGAGAAAATGAGGTTTTACGTTTTGCCCTTCGGGGTAGAACTTCACAGATGCCGGCATTGAAATATGAAAATACGCATACCTGTTCACAAACGATTATACCGGGCAACCGCGATATGGACTTTGTTGTTATGTTCCACCCTGCCTACCGGGGCGCAATATACGGAAATCCATGACAGCCGCATTGCGACGGTGCGCATGTCCGCCGCGGAAAAGACGGGCGGGCTTCCGGTGCTCCGGTACGGGCAGAGAGACCTGCTTGAAGTCTCTTTTGACGACTTGAGCCACGAATACAGGCGTTTCACCTATAAGGTGGAACACGTCGATGCCGACTTCAAGCCGGAAGAGGAACTGTTTGAGAGTGACTACGTGCAGGCCGTGGGCGAAGACGAGGTCATCACGGACTACGCACAGAGCATGAACACCTCTGTCCTCTACACACACTACTCCTTTACGTTGCCCAACGCGCAGGTCCGCCCGCTGTTGTCGGGCAATTACAGACTGACCGTGTTCGGCGAGGACGAGGAAGGAGACCCCACCCCGGTGTGGCACGGTTTCTTTTACGTGGCGGAAAATGCGGTCGGCATTCTGGCGGAGGGTACGACCAACACTGAAGTGGACCGGAACGACAGTCATCAGCAGTTGTCGCTGGAGGTGAATTTCAATGCGCTCGCTCCGCGGGCGGCGGCCGAGGAACTGAAAGTGATTGTCCTGCAGAACAACAGATGGGACAACGCCATCCGTGCGCCGAAGCCTACGGGACAGACCGGAACGTCCCTGTTGTGGAAACATTCGCGCGAACTTATTTTCAAGGCAGGCAATGAATATCGGAAGTTCGAGATGCCTTCGACACGGTATCCCGGTATGCACATCGACCGGATGCAATACTACGAGCCTTTTTATCACGCGAGACTGGTGACCGACACTCCACGTAAGAATTATTTGTTCGACGAGGACCAGAACGGACGCTTCGTCCCCATTGCCGATTTCGGGGGCGACGCCGACACGGAAGCGGACTACGTCTACGTGCATTTTGCATTAGAGACGGAGGAAATGCCGGGAACCGACCTGTATGTCAATGGGGACTGGACTTACGACCGCCTGACACCGGACTACCGCATGGCCTATAACGGTCAGTCGGGGGCATACGAAATCTCGTTGCTCCTGAAACAGGGTTATTACTCCTATCAATACTTGGCCGGACCGCATGGCAGACGGACGGGAATGACTTCCGCCGAAGGCAACTTCTGGCAAACCGAGAACGAATACACCATATTGGTTTATTATCGGCCGGCCGGCTCACGGTACGACCGCCTTGTGGGATGGCGGACCGCATCGTACCGCCCCAGATAACGATTTTCTAAAATATCAGAACACATGAACATAGTCTTTCTGGACAGCCTTACACTGAATCCCGGCGACCTGGACTGGAACATATTCCGGTCTCTGGGCCATTTCACGGCCTACGACAGGACAGAGCCCGGTCACGTCATCGACCGGGCCAAGGATGCCGACATCGTCATTACCAACAAGACGCCCTTGCGGCAGGAACACTTCGACGCACTCCCGCGGTTACGGCTGATATGCGTGGCCGCCACAGGCTTTGATGTCGTGGACACGAAAGCGGCCCGCGCGCACGGCATCCCTGTATGCAATTGTGCCGGGTACGGGACCAAGGCCGTGGCGCAGATGGTCGTAGCCCTGCTGCTCGAAGTGACCAACAGGGTCGGCCATTACGCGGCGGCCAACCGCGAAGGCTTCTGGAGTAACGCACAGGACTTCTGCTGCTGGAACGACCCTTTGACGGAACTCGACGGAAAAAGACTTGCGGTCATCGGGTTCGGCAACATCGGAAAAGCGGTGACCGACATGCTGCGGCCTTTCGGCATGGAACTCTTTGCTGTCACTTCGAAACGTAAAGAAGAATTGCCGGAGGACGTTCGCAAAATGGACGCGGAAGAAGCGTTCACCCGGTGTGACGTCGTCAGCCTGAACTGTCCGCTTACGCAAGAGAACAAACGCTTTGTCAATGAAGCCTTGTTGGCAAAAGCAAATCCCGGACTGATACTCATAAACACCGCCCGCGGAAAACTGATTGACGACCTGGCCGTCGCCAAAGCATTGCACGAGGGAAGACTGAAGGCCTACTGCTGCGATGTCCTGTCGCAAGAGCCACCGGCCAAGGACCATCCCCTGCTTTCCGCCCCGCGCGCATTTGTCACCCCACACATAGCATGGGCTACCCGCGAGGCCAGGTTGCGCATCCTGACCATCATCGTCCGCAACATAGAGGCGTTCCTGCAGGAACAGCCGCAAAATGTAGTCAATCCCTAAACTTCACTTCACAACAGACATGACCATTCCTGACATAACCTTGGTTCAAGTATTCGATTTCGTCGGAACATTGGCTTTTGCCATATCCGGCATCCGATTGGCCTCCGCAAAGAAATTCGACCTGTTCGGTGCGTACGTCGTAGGTGTGACGACAGCCATCGGCGGCGGTACGATGCGCGACATCATGCTGGGGCAATCTCCCTTTTGGATGACCAATTCTTTCTATCTGATCTGTTCTGCCATCGCTTTGCTCTGGGTCATCGCCTTCCGGAAGCTACTTGTGCGGCAGAACAACACCTGGTTCCTGTTCGACACCATAGGCTTGGCCTTGTTTACGGTGACCGGCATCGAAAAAACCTTGGCGGCAACGACACAAACCGGCGAACACTTCCCCTTTTGGGTGGCCATCATCATGGGAACCATAACAGGCGCCGGCGGAGGTGTGCTGAGAGATGTGTTCATCAACGAGGAACCGCTGATTTTCCGCAAGGAGATTTACGCTTTGGCGTGTGTCATCGGCGGCATAGCCTATTATATAGGCCGCATCACCGACCTCCCGTCAGTTTTGTGCAGCATTATTTGCGGAGTTGTTGTCGTCCTCATGCGGCTTCTGGCCGTCAAGTACCGTCTGCACCTGCCGGCCATCAAGGGAGACGAGTGAGTCGGATTCCTGTCGGACTTTTGGCCTATCCGGGTTGCGCGTCAGACCGACGCACGACCCGGATTCGTATTATTTAACAACTCTAATTCATTTATTTAGCACTTACAAGGCCACCCGTTCTCGAAAAAAAACGTACATTTGCCGCAAATTGTACTTACATCTCATGAAAGCACGCATCCTTTATTCCTGCATACTTACTCTTATCGTGGTCTTATTGATACCGGCACCTGCATTAGCGCGCAAAAAGAACAAGCGCGGAAAGTTTGCCGACGAGACATCCTACGTGATTGAGCCGGACCGGATGGCCTCCAAGGCCGTTCAGGAGAAGCACATGGCACGCGCGGCGGCCATGCATACGACCTCACACAGCAACATCAATTCACGATACAAGGAAGGTATAGACGTGTCCCACTATCAGGGACGCATCGACTGGGATCAGGTGGCCGGAAGCTCCAGAATATCCTATGCTTATCTGAAGGCTACGGAAGGGGCAAACTTCATTGATGACACTTATGAACGAAACCTTCGGGAGGCGCGCCGCGTAGGATTGAGTGTAGGCAGTTACCACTTCTACCGGCCCAATGTCAGCCCGGAGGAACAACTGAGCAACATGACCTACTACGTGAAAGCTGAAGAGCAGGACCTTGTACCGCTCATCGACATCGAAAGCCGCGGCCGCGTGTCCGAACAACAGTTCGTCGAAGACCTGAGAAAGTTCGTGCGGTTGGTAGAAAAGCACTACGGAAAAAAACCGCTGTTATACTCGTACCAGAACTTCTACAACAAACACCTGAGCGGCGAGTTCCCGGGCTATCACTGGATGATAGCCAAATATCAAAGCGAGCGGCCGATACTTAATGACGACAAAGAGTATCTCATGTGGCAATACACGTCCACCGGAAGCATTCCCGGCATCAAGGGGAACGTGGACCGCAGCCGGATCATGAACAACCATTCGTTGCACCTGCTTCAACTTTGAGAAATCCCCGGCCTTACGGACGCTATATATTATTTAAGGAGTAACTCCTCCGCCATTTTACGCGCCTCACGCCTGGCAGGCTTTCCCGTTTCCGTAAGCGGCAAAGACTGCACCTTAAGGAAATGTTTGGGCAACTCATATCTTGAGAGCACGGACCTGCAGCGTTCCGCGACATAGGCGGCGGATACTTCTCCTTCGTACAAAAGAACCATAGCCTGACCGTATTTCTCATCCGCGACAGCAGTCAGTTGGAAAGCGAAACCCATATCCGACAATTTACTTTCTATACTTTCCAGTTGGAATTTCAGCCCGCCGGAACACACTACATTATCGGCACGCCCCAAAATACGGAATGACCCGTCAGGCAGAATGTCCGCATAGTCATTCGTAAGCAGCACCTCGTCGCATGTATCCGGCACATTGATAATCAAACGTCCGTCATCCGACAACGAGACAGCCACACCGGGCAACGGAGTATAGCAGTCTTTCGCATCAGCCCCGTTCAAACGGCACATGGCAATATGCGACAACGTTTCTGTCATACCGTACGTACTCCACACATGGTTGGGAAAATCCCGTAACGCCCGTTTCAGTTTGTCCGAAACGGCCCCGCCACCAATTATCAGATGCTTCACCTTACGCAACAAGCATCTCTCGCGGGACACTTGCAATGTCTCAAACACCTGCATGGGCGTCATCGCCACAAAATCAGGCGCAAAGTTCAAACGGGCAAAAGGATGCGACGATGGCGGAACGGCATACAGGCGGAAACCACAGACCAGCGAACGCACAGCCATCATCTTGCCGGCAATATATTCCAGCGGCATACACAGCAATGCCGTATGCCCGGCCTCCAGCCCCAGGAAACGGCAGGTTCTTTCAGCACTCGCTTTCATCTTCCGCTTGCTTACTTCCATTTGTTTGGGCTTCCCCGTCGAACCGGATGTCTTTACCGTCATCGTCGGTGACGGTGAACGCCACTCTTCCTCAAAGCGATGCAACACAGCCCGGAACTCTCTTTCATCTTTCTTGCCCATCCACATCTTTTCCCCTTCCAACGACAAGCGGCAGCCCTGGAAATTATCCACAAAAAGCTGTCCTGTGCCCAGGCCTTGGGGCATACCGGCATCCATGTGCGGTCCATTGCCGCGCAGGTCCGGGGTATCGGCGGCAAGGTGCGTCTCCGTACCGTCCTGCATAAATGTAGAAGCCCATTGGGCCAAGGCATTCAGCCCCACATTGCTTTCCAGCGCACTCGTGACCCAATAACGGATGCCCAACCTGTCGGCCTCGCGCATCCACTCCTCCGCTCCCGAGAGCCCGCCATGCAGGCTCGGCTTCAGTATGATGTATTGCGGCCGGACCGTCTCCAGCATCCGCCGCTTCTCCTGCGGTTCGTTTATTCCTATCAGTTCCTCGTCAAGCGCTATCGGCAGCGGAGTGACGCGACAAAGGCGCGACATCTCCTCCCACTGCCCGGCACGGATGGGTTGCTCTATGCTGTGAATGTCAAATTCGGAGAGTCTTTGCAACCTGTCACGGGCCTCTTCAGCCGAAAACGCGCCATTGGCGTCCACACGCAGGATTACGTCTTCCGCAGTGAAGCGTTGGCGGAGTTTTCTTATCAGGTCCAGCTCATGGTCGAAATCTATCGCTCCGATTTTCAGTTTTACGCAACCGAAACCGCCTTCCAGTTTTTCCTCCATGCGGCGCAACATCTCGTCATGGCTGCCCATCCATACCAGTCCGTTGATGGTGATGCTCTGCTCCCCGCGTGTGAACGGCGTATCATACAGACAGGTATAGTCTCCGCGCAATGAGGCTTTGGCGGAAAGCACTGCCGTTTCCATTCCAAACAGCATGGAAGGATATGGCCGCAGAGACTCGGCATCAAAAGTGCCTTCCCGCTCCAGACGGGCGCAGAACTCCTTGAGCACTTCCTCATATTCCGGAACGTAATCGCAACTCAGGTCCGGCAAAGGGGCGCACTCCCCTATCCCCAACAAGGGACGTGAAGCATCGGTCGAGGTAATGACCACATACCATACGCGCCGTTGCGTGTACACTCCGCGCGAAGTCCCCGCCGGCTGTTTGAAATGGAACAGGCGCGGGACCACGCGCACCCGGATGTCTTTCAGCATGGTTCTTGATGGTTCTAAGTAAACGTATGTCTGTTATGGCAGTTTCGGGAACTTCTTGAAGTCCGGCTTCCGCTTTTCCAGGAAAGCCTTTCCGCCTTCCTGTGCCTCGTCCAGCATATAATACAACATGGTGGCGTCGCCTGCCAGTTCCTGAATGCCGGCCTGTCCGTCCAGTTCAGCATTCAGCCCGGCCTTTATCATGCGCAAGGCCAAAGGGGAATGCTCCATCATCTTTTCGGCCCATGCCACCACTTCGTCTTCCAGCCGCTCAAACGGAACTACCTTATTGACCATTCCCATTTCCTCGGCTTCCCGGGCGGAATACTGCCGGCACAGGAACCATATTTCGCGGGCCTTCTTCTGACCGACTATCCGGGCCAGATAGGACGCGCCGAAGCCTGCGTCGAACGAGCCTACCTTCGGTCCGGTCTGCCCGAATATCGCGTTTTCCGAAGCTATGGTCAGGTCGCACATCAGGTGCAGCACGTGCCCGCCACCTATGGCATAGCCGTTCACCATCGCTATGACCGGTTTCGGCAACGACCGTATCTGCTTCTGCACGTCAAGCACATTCAGGCGGGGCACACCGTCTCCGCCGACATAACCGCCGCGGCCTTTCACATTCATGTCCCCTCCGGAACAGAATGCCTTGTCTCCCGCCCCCGTAAGCACGACAACGCAGATGTCATTGGCCTCGCGGCAATAGCGGAAAGCGTCACTGATTTCGGAAACGGTCAGCGGCGTGAACGCATTACGGTAGCGCGGCCGGTTAATCGTTATTCTGGCTATACCTTCATACTCGTCAAAAAGTATCTCTTCGTAATCCTTGATTTTGTGCCAGGCTCTTTGCATAATCTATATCTGTTTTATTGGTAAAAAGTATTCAACAATATGCGGTCCTCCTCGTTGTCGTCCTGACGGGTAAACACTTCCATCAGCACAGGCCGCTCATGGCTGCGGTCCAGCCAGTCCTCGACGGCCGTATCCCAGTCCTCATAATTGCGGACAGGCAGGTAATGCAGGCCGAAAGCGGCTGCGATGCCCTCCGCCGTGTCCGAATGCTCCGCAGCTATATAGGTGTCGCGGGCCACGGTTGCGGAAAGACCGGGCAAGCGCCTGAAAATCTGCCCTCCCCCGTTATTGAACAACAATATCCGCAGGTTGCCCCGCAGTTTCCTGTTCCAAAGCGCGTTTTGGTCGTAGAAAAAACTCAGGTCGCCTATCATCACCAGCGAGAGGCCGTCATCTGCTAGAGAATAGCCTGCGGCCGCCGACAGCGTCCCCTCGATGCCGTTCACGCCACGGTTGCAAAAAATCGGGCACACGCCTCCGTCGAAGAAGTAAGTGGCATTCCGGATGACGGAACTGTTGCCAAAATGCAACGCTCCCACTTCACGCAGGCACAGCCGCCGCGACAAGCGCTGCATGACGCCCACATCGGAAAAGTGTCCCGGCACGAAACCGTCCGCACAGGCGCGGCGGCTCTCCATTCCCGCGCGGGCAGCCACGACGGCCGGGTGCGCAGGCAGCCGTTCCTCCAGTTCCGGCAATACTCTCCCGGGGTCGGCCCGCACGACACTGTGCAAATGGCCGAAGGTGTCGGGGAAATCATTGTCGGATGCTATGCGGATGACGCGGCAGTCCCTGTTTTTCCGCAACAACTGCCGGATTCGCTTGTTCACCATATTGCCTCCGATCTGCACCACGACGTCGGGGACAAATTCCCCTGTGCCGTTTTCAATCAGACAGGTTCTCCAGCTGCCCGGACTGTTGGCAAGAATTTCGGGAAGTACCAGCAGACACCCTTTTTCCTCAATGCGTGACAAGCCGGCCGGGGCCATGGGTTCGTACTGGCCGGCCAGCAGGACGGGAAACCGGGCCGTGCGGAGCATCTCCGTCAGTTCTTCGGGGAAAGCCGCATTTTCCGGACGGCAGAACTCCCTGACGACACGCACTGCCGGCAAGGCGGGAGTGGTAAAAGAGAACAACGGTTCGGAAACCGGCACGTTGATATGCACAGGCCGGCCTCCGTCGTGCGCCAATGAGAGCAACGCCTCGTTTATCGTCCGGTTACAAAACCAGCCGTCGTCGCCGGCCGCCGGTTCGTCCGCAGAAAAGGTTCTCGCATAGGGCTCCAGCGCCCCGACCTGCGGAAGCGTCTGCCCGTCAAGCTGGCCGACCCACTTGGCCGGTCGGTCGGCCGAAATGACCAGAAGGGGAATGTGACGGTAAAAGGCCTCGGCCACGGCCGGCAGCGTATTCAGCAGGGCCGAACCGGAAGTAACGCACACGGCCACCGGCCTGTGAACGGCCAGACTGATGCCAAGCGCGACAAATCCCGCGCTCCGCTCGTCCGTGACGGGACATACATTGAAAAAGCCTTTGCCCGCACGCCCGGACACCTCGCCGGACACGGGTCGCTCCGTTCCGGCCACGACAAAGTTATGCACCAGCACGCCGTTGCGCGAGCCGGGACAGACCACCACGTCCTCAATGCCGTGTGAGAGCATCAGGGCGGTCAGTTCGTTTACGTTGGTTTTATCACAATACATCCTACGCACGCTTTTTTCCGAACAATTCCAACATGGGCTGCAACTTGCGGCACGTTTCCACCCATTCCTCCTCCTCGTCGCTCGACTCCAGCAATCCGCCGCCGGCATACAGCAGCGCACCGCCGGGCTGCAGCTCCATGCAACGCAGGGAGACGTACAGGTGTGTGCCCCCGTCCATGCCTATCATACCGCTGAATCCGGCATAATAGCGTCGTCCGTCCGGCTCCGCCTCGTCTATGAGCCGGCGGGCGGCATCCAGCGGAACGCCACATACGGCCGGTGTCGGATGCAGGCGGTCCAGTATGTCGGCACAATGCACCCCGTCTTTCGGCACGAACCTGAAATCGGTCCGCAGATGCACCAAATCGCCTGCACGGCAGGGATAGGCCTCCGAAATGTCTGTCTCTTTCACGACATCACGCAGCCGGTTTTGTATGAAAGCGGAGACGTATCTTTGTTCTTCCTTGTTCTTCGTGTTCCATGCCGCCGGGTCACTGCCTTCGGCGGCGGTCATCGTCCCGGCCAGGGCCATCGTCGTCCACGAACCGCCGTCGGACGACAGAAGGGTCTCGGGCGTGGCCACCAGCCAGCATCCCGTCCGGCGGGTCCACCACAGGGATACATAACAATGAGGGTTCAGGCGGCAGGCTTCCCGGAACAATAATATGGGATTGACCGAAACGTTTTCCGGGAAACCGACTTTCAGCCGCCGTGAGCAGACGACCTTGCGCACAAGTCCGTGACGAAGGGCTTCATGGCAGACGGAAAAACCGGCATGATAGTCGCGACGCCGCACAGGCCCGTCGTGGCTGTAAGGAACGGCCTGACAGGCGGCCGGCAGGACGGGACGCGAGGAAATATAATCGGGACGAATCAGCAATATCGGTGTCTCGTCGGAAATACTGAAGGGGGCTATCACCACACCCCTCGCGTCTTTCAGTCCGGCGCAGTCCGAAAAGGTCTCGGGCGCATCCCGCTGCGCCACATAAGTATAGGTGTCTGCATCAGGAAGGCGGAAAAAGACAAATCCTTCCCCGCCAAACCTGCTTTCCAGCGCATCGTCCTCCGTCAAGCCTTCAATAGCCATAATTGACTGCGGCCGGCTTCCCGTCGGGCGTATGATAGTTGCACAACACGGTATTGCCGCCTTGCACGTTATACTCGAACTCAATCGTATAGTCCTGCGCGGTCCCCTCGGGATAGTCCACCGAAATCTCCTGCACCAGGTTGGAGGTGGGACGTCCCAGCAAGCCGGCATAATAGAGGTGCTCGAAACTGAGGCAGCCCATTTCCTTGGAAACCGTCTCGGGCAACAGGCCGTTCGTATTCACGATGCCGGAGGGCGTAAACGTCAGCACGACAGGTTCGTTGCCGGCCTCCGTATAGACGATGCGCGACAAATTGCCGTTCACATACTCTATATTGGCCGAGGAACGGTATTGTGCGGCAGGACCGAGACTGTTCTCGAACACCGTCTTGTTCCATCCGATAAGCCGGCCGTCCATGTAGCGGAACTCATAAATGTTTCCGTTCACCGTCATCCGCTCCACGTAGCCCGAAGAGTTCAGCTTGATGTCGGTAACCGTACCGTTGGAATTTTTTACCGCCACACTGGCCGGCCCGTAAACCAGGCTGCTGGTATAGGAAAAGGAGCGGTCGATGTCGGGCAACGGGTCACGCACCGTTCCGGCGGCCGATACCAGGCGGTTGTCCGCATAGGAGAAATCCCAGTCATAGGCCGAAAGCACACTGCCGAGGTGCTTGATGCTGACTACCGGAGCGCCTCCGTCGGCCGGAAGCTGCGGACGCATGGCGGGAACGGGATGGTCATCGCCCGAACAGGCTGCCGGCAAAAGCAACGAGACACCCAGGAACAGACGGAACGCGGTCCGAACCATCCGGGAATATTTTCTGTGTAAAGTCAAATTCATTTTCATATCCATTGTGTCTAATGAGTGATGCGACAAATATACAGAAAAAAATCCGAACGCCCCTTGTTTTCGGCTTCTATTTAGGGATAAGACGGAGACAGAACCCGGGGATAGGAAACCGTGAAGCGGCCGTCCGGCCGGGAATGCGGTCCGGGAAAAGCCGTCATACGGACAGGTTTCAAGGCCCGCCTTGGATTTTAACACAATTTGCTTTCGGGCAAAAAATGTTGTATCTTTGCATCAGCGATAAAGGGAGAGGCGGTTTCGGACCGCCTTTTTTCGTGTAAATAAGCCGCTTATGGGCCGATTTACATGTGCATGTAGAAAAATTTAGAAGCAGCCCGCGCAAAAATACATGCCTTCTATTTGAAAATGGAAGCAGCCCGCGCGCAAAAAGATGCCTTCCACGCAGTCGCAGCCCTATTCCTTTACATATTTTTACGTAACCAAGGTTAAAAATGTTAATGTCCGGAACCGGTGGAACGGCATCCCGGACAGGCTGAAAGAAAGCATCCCTTGTCGTTCCGCCCGGACGGACGGCACGACAAGGGATGCTTATTGACATTGCCGGTCAGCAGGAATTATCTGACAAGGACTTTCTTTCCGCTTACGACATAGATGCCACGGGGAAGCCCGTCAAAAGCGTTCGCCACAGGCACGTCAGAACGGACCACACGTCCGTCAATAGTCAGAACATTCACGTTGCCGGAAACGAACGGGGCTACTGCGATGCCGACATCCGTGACATGTTGCCGGAAGAGGCTGACTTTCTGTTGCGAACCGGTATAGCAGGCGAAGCGCGGGGCTGCTGCATTATACTGGATGAGGCGCGTGGGATACTGGACGTTGGAGATTTCTGCAATTCCCTGGTTATTGACAGCAATATGCCACTGCGCATTTTCCGCATCGCAGTCTTTCGCGCTGTGAAGTTTGTTGGCGCTGCTCGTCAATGCCAGATAGATGTCATCAACCCCGTCATAGAAGGTCCACCCCGAAGCATTGCCGCCCAAAGTCAGCATGTAAGGATAACCATCCGTACCGGTCTCGGTCTCAATCGTAGCGTCGGTCACCGTAACCTCGCAAGTGGTTCGGATATCATTGCCCTGGGCCGACATGGACTGATTCTTCGATGTGCAGACAATGAGGTAGTTGGCACCGGCCTCGAGTTCGTCGGCCGAAGTCACCTGATAGAAGACATTTTCGCCCTCGGGCTTGCTGATGTCCTTGATGGTATAAGTAGCCCGGACGGTCTCGCTCTTCTCTTCGCCCAACATGGCATAAGCCGTAATGACGGTAGGTCCGTCAATCGTGACGGTTGCGGACGAGAAGGCCGACTGTTCTTCCTCGTCATTGACGGTATAGTAGACATAAGCGCCGGATGTGGAGCACGATATGGTCACAACAGTTCCCTCACGCACAGCCCCTTCCTCGGGAGAGAAGGTCGGTGCGACGAGAATGTCCGGCTGCGTTCCGCCACCATCGTAATTGTCGGGGTCGAAAGCCACATCCTGCTTGCTGCCCCAGATGTATTCTTCCAGACCGGGGAAGTCGATGAACGGATTGCGGTTGTGCTGGAACTCATAAATGGCATCGTTGCGGTTTACTTCCTTCTCGCTGACGGGATCATTGGTGGCCCACTGCATGAACATGGTCCGGGCCCACGAAGAAAAGGCGGGATAGACATTTCCCGCAAACGACGCGCCGTTAAAGCCGGCCACACTGCCTTCGTAGGCCGTGGCCACGTAGAAATAAGAGCGGGCTATGTCGCCTTTGTACAGGTCGTTCGGCTCGAAGACCGTGCCCGAGTAACCGCTGACGCTGCACGGGCCAAGTTTGGAGAAACCATTGGCCGACTGGTACGTGGGGTTCTTCACCTCACCGAAAGGATAATTCGAACGGCGATTGTTCACGTAACCGTCTACGGGAATGACATGATAGGCATCCGCCTTGAGCGGGCCGGCATCCGAAGTTCCCTTGAACCAACTTTGGGGAAGGGAATGCTCGCGATTGTACACGTCGCCCTCACCATGGTAGTTTCCGTTATGGTCTCCGACACTGAAACTGGTGGCATTGGAATACATGTCCCAAATCTTGCCGTCGGGCCGCAAATCCGACTTTTCGTAAACGGCAAAAAGGCCGTCGTATCCCACATTCGTATGATTGTGGATGATACCATACAGGGCTGTTTTCAAAGCCGCGCCTTTCTTCCCTTTGGCCGCTGTGTAATATCCGCGGGGGACGCCGGCCAAAAGTGTTGCTGCCATGAGCAACGCACTCCATAACAAAAGAAATCTCTTCTTTTCCATCATGTAATATTAAATAAGTGTGTTTATCGTATGCTTTTCACGCAACCGGCCGTCGCGGAAAGGACCGGAACGGCACAAAAGTCCTGCAAAGGAACAAAAATATTTCCAATGCGGATAATTTTCTACACAAAGAAACAGGAATGAACCGCCCGTAAGCGGCATTTTGGGCTCAGACAAACAATTTATGACCCAGCAAATCCTGCCAGTGCCCTTGCGTAAAATCGGGAATCTGCACCGGACGGCCGCCCTCACGTGCGGACAATTCGCTCAGTTCGGCCAGACAGGACCATTCGGCGGCGTCGTACACATCAATATCCAGGGGCAGGCCTTTCCGAAGACAATAAATCAACCGGGCATCCATGGCATAATTCATCTCATTGGGCACATTCAGGTCGTGTCCCCGCTTCCACAACAGGGCGGCGTGCGAGGTAAGGTGTTCTTCCACCAGTCCCAGTGCCGCCTCGCCCGTAAGAACCGGCGAGTTTTTGGTCTTCAACACAGGCTCGGGATACTTCTGGGAAAAGCCTTCCGTGCCGCAAACCGTCTGCAGGCGGCTATAAGGACGCGGTGTCGTGACATCAAGTTGCAGCAGAATGGTCCGCCCTTTCACGGTCTTGATTAGAGTGGAATTTACCTTCCCTGCCGCGCTGTCCGTTTGCGGGGAAGACGTCATGGACACAAGATAGTCCATCCTGTCCCCCCGATGCAGATTCAACAACCAGCTGATCGGACCGATGCCATGTGTGGGATAAGGATTGCCACCATGGCGAGCGTATTTCCTTTCCATCCAGTTCTGGACATTATCCGCATCACACGCTTGCCCTTCCTCATACAGGGCTTCATGCAGGTTGTGGATATATGCCCCTTCGCAGTGCGTCACTTCTCCCAGAAGCCCGGCGCGCTCCATTTCCAGCGTGGAAAGGGCAAAAAAGTCGTAACAACAGTTTTCCGTCATAAAGCAATGACGCCTTGTCTGCTCGGCTGTCCCGACCAACAAACGGCATTCTTCGACGGTAGTGGCGGCCGGGACCTCGACAGCCACATGCTTTCCGCACGACATGGCTTCCACCGCCATCTCACAATGCGTACTCCAGTCGGTACATATATATATAAGGTCCACGTCCGGCCGCCTGCACATTTCCCGCCAGGCATTTTCTCCCTCGAATACCACGGCCGGCTGACGACCGGATGCCGCCAGCGTCGCATTGGCTGCGGACAAACGTTCGCCGCAGACGTCGGCAATGCAGGAGATTCCCGCACCTTCGATAAAGGCATACCGTTCCAACGTCTTCATTCCCCGACGTCCCAGCCCCACAAGTCCTATTCGGACGAAGGGCAATGCTTCTGCGCGAAATTCCAACAGCGTGTCCATGTATTAAAAGAAGGAAAAATCAAAGCGGATGGGAGAAAAAGGAAAAGGGGTATCGTCACGACACCCCGTCCCCTCAATATTAACCCTTAAAATACGATTTTATGTTTTTGTTTATTTCTTACGGGACTGACCGTAACGGCTCATAAACTTATCCACACGGCCTGCAGTATCGACGAGCTTGGACTTGCCGGTATAGAACGGGTGGGATGAGCTTGAGATTTCGAGTTTCACTACGGGATAAGTCTCGCCCTCGAACTCAACTGTGTCGTTCGTCTTGCAAGTTGAACGGGAGAGAAACATGTCGCCATTGCTCATATCCTTGAACACTACGGGGCGATAAGACTCAGGATGAAGACCTTCTTTCATTTTATTGATGCTTATTTTGATTTATCTTTTACTAAATTGCTGGTAACAATTTGTGTAATGGTTTGTTTACGCGTGCAAAATTACATTATTCCGACAATCCGGCAAAATATTCCGTTACTTTTTCTCATCTATCCTATGGAAAAAGGCGGGAAAGAGGCCGTCTACGTTTCGGCAAGCCGCAGTTGCAGGTATCGTATCCCCTTATTGGCGATAGACTTTCTTATATAGTTCCGCACGGACGTCATCTATATGTTCGTCCAGGAAGGTTTCGTCGGTCGTCATCAGGCATAGGGGCAACCATGCGTCGCCTTCGCGATAAGGGGGCTGGATGTATTCCTGCGCGGACAGCCGGAAGCCGTTCTTACCGTAGAAGGTGATTCTCCTGCGTGCCATCCCGGTATCCGGACATTCCACCTCCAACACGACAGGAGTATCTCCGGCACGTTCGCACAGGAGTTGCAGCACCCGTGCGCCGACGCCCTGTCCACGCAAAGCATCATCGACGGCAAAATGTTCCACATAGAGGAAATTCCGGAAGGTCCAGACGGAAATAAAGCCCAGGAACATTCCGTCACCGCTTATCTCCCACAACCGGAAATCGCGTTCCGCATCCAACAGGGCCAGCCAATCGTCCACATCCCTGCGTTCGGCAGCGGGGAATGCGGATATATAAAGACGGACGGCCGCGGGAATGGCCGCAGAGTCCGCCGTCAGTTCTTCCAGTGCTATATCCATGACTTATTTTGTTTCACTTTCATCGTCGTCAATAAAGGCCAAAGAAAGAATCTTGCCCAACCGCTCACGCAAAGAAGGTTCATCGCATAGCCGGACGGATATGGCGAGAAGCGTACAAGTATCGGTGTAATTCCGCTCCACGATGTCGGCCATGCCTTCACGCACAAAGCGCATGGCCACATCGGCATCGGCGTAAGGGACCCGCACCCGGAAAACCGTTTTCACTATTTTCTCCTCTATCACCGCCGCATCCAAAGCGGCAGCCGCGGCAGTTTTGTATGCGACAGCCAGTCCGCCCGTCCCGAGCTTGACTCCGCCGAAATAGCGCACGACGACGATCAACGTAAAAGTAACGTCGAGCGCGCGCAAACGGCCGAGAATCGGTTTACCAGCCGAGCCGGAAGGTTCTCCGTCGTCATTGGCGCGGGATTTCCCGCCGTCAAAGCCAAGCACATAGGCGTAGCAGACATGACGGGCATCGTAATACTTCTTACGAAGCTCCGCCGTTATCCGTCTGACATCGTCTTCGGTGTCCACATGATACGCAAAAGCGAGGAAACGGCTGCGCTTCTCCGTATAGACAGCCTCGCCGGGATGCGTCAATGTGCGGTAAACGTCCTTAACATCGGGCATCAGTCTTCCAACTTGCGGTAACGGATTCTCTTAGGTTCTTCCAAGCCGAGCCGTTTGGCCTTGTTGGCCTCATAATCACTGTAAGAGCCTTCAAAGAAAAAGACTTTCCCGTCTCCCTCAAAGGCCAGGATATGCGTACATATACGGTCGAGGAACCAACGGTCGTGGCTAATCACGACGGCACAGCCGGCAAACCCCTCCAAGCCCTCTTCGAGCGCGCGCAAGGTGTTCACGTCGATGTCATTGGTCGGCTCGTCGAGCAACAGGACATTGCCTTCCTGTTTCAGTGCAAGGGCCAAATGCAGGCGATTGCGCTCGCCTCCCGAAAGCACACCGCACTTCTTTTCCTGGTCAGCCCCCGAAAAGTTAAAGCGGCTAAGGTATGCACGCGCGTTGATGTCGCGTCCGCCCATACGGATTAGTTCATTGCCTTGGCTGACCACCTCATAGACGCTCTTGTCGGCCTGTATGTCACGATGTTGCTGGTCCACGTACGAAAGTTTCACGGTCTCCCCTACCTCGAAGCTGCCGCCATCGGCTTGTTCAAGCCCCATAATCAGACGGAACAGTGTGGTTTTTCCCGCTCCGTTCGGGCCGATGACACCGATGATGCCGTTAGGCGGCAACATGAAGTTCAAGTCCGAAAAGAGCGTCTTTGCCCCGAAAGCCTTGGCTACATGCTGCGCCTCGATAACCTTGTTGCCGAGACGCGGACCATTCGGGATGAATATTTCAAGATGCTGTTCCTTTTCCTTCTGGTCCTCATTCAGCAGACGGTCATAAGAATTAAGACGCGCCTTGCCCTTGGCCTGCCGGGCCTTAGGTGCCATACGCACCCACTCCAGCTCGCGCTCCAGCGTCTTACGCCGCTTGCTGGCCACTTTCTCTTCCATCTCCATGCGTTTGGTCTTCTGCTCCAGCCACGAAGAATAGTTTCCCTTCCAGGGAATGCCCTCGCCACGGTCAAGTTCAAGTATCCAGCCGGCCACATCATCAAGGAAGTAGCGGTCGTGCGTCACGGCTATCACAGTGCCCTCGTACTGGTTGAGGTGCTGTTCCAGCCAGTCGATGCTCTCGGCGTCCAGGTGGTTGGTCGGCTCGTCGAGCAAAAGCACGTCGGGCTTCTGCAAGAGCAAACGGCAAAGCGCCACACGGCGACGCTCTCCGCCGGAAAGATGTTCGGCCTTCTGGTCGGCCGGCGGACAACGGAGTGCCGACATGGCACGCTCCAAACGGGAGTCCAGGTTCCAGGCATCGGTGGCATCGAGCACATCCTGCAACTCACCCTGACGGGCAAACAACGCATTCATCTTGTCCTCGTCCTCATAATATTCGGGCAAGCCGAATTTCTGATTGATTTCTTCATACTCTGCCAGGGCATCCACTACATGCTGGACGCCCTCCTGTACGATTTCACGTACCGTCTTGGCATCGTCGAGATGCGGTTCCTGAGGCAGGTATCCGACGGTATATCCCGGAGAAAACACCACCTCGCCCTGATAATCGTTGTCCAATCCGGCAATAATCTTCATCAACGTGGACTTTCCCGCACCGTTCAGACCGATAATGCCTATCTTCGCTCCATAGAAAAAGGAAAGATAGATATTTTTCAGTATCTGCTTGTTCGTCTGCTTAATGGTTTTGGAGAGTCCCACCATCGAAAAAATGATTTTCTTGTCGTCTGCTGCGGCCATTCTACTGAATCTTTGAAGTTAATTACTATATTTGTAACCGCGAAGGTAATAAAAATTATGGAACTGAGTATTGACAACCGCTTGATTTTCGCTATTCTCAACGGCAAGGTGTCCACTGCCATCAACCACCGTCTCGTTTCCGACTTCCGGACCGACGGAATCGACCTGACGCCGGAACAATGGACCGTACTGCTCTATTTGTCAGAACGGGACGGGGTCTCGCAGCAACAACTGTGCGAGGCGACCTACACGGGAAAACCGTCCATGACCCGACTGATAGACGCCATGGAGCGCAACGGCATAGTCAGACGTGAAAAGACGACGGCCGACCGGCGCAAAAACCTCATACGGCTCACCCCGAAAGGACATCAGTTGAGGACAAAGGCGGGAAAGACAGCCGGGCATACGCTCAAGGAAGCGCTGCGGGGACTGGGACAGGAATCGCTCATCATCAGTCAGGAAGTGCTGCGCAGAATTTTCGAGAACACAAGTTCCGGTACAAAAGACACCCGTCCGACGAACCTCTGAAAGCCCACGACATCCCTCACGACATCGGGACAGGAACGGCCCGGCGGCAGATAATTGCCAATTTGTCAATTATCCCGCCAAAAATCCGCCGGCCGGATTTAACACAACTTGCTTTTGGCCGAAAAATGTATTAACTTTGTGAAACGGAAATGCAGGGGACGGTGAAAGCCGCCCTTTTTTCGTACAAGACAGCCGCCTTCTACCCTGTTTTTGCCCAAAGAAACGGTTTCGCAGATGCCTTATGGTTTTTCCTACATGCCATGTAGTTTTTCCTATCCCTGTTTCAGGTGCCGGACAGATGCCGCCCGCGTTCCACCTTCACGGGCATAAAAGTTAAAAACCTTAATTTTTGAAAAGCGGCCCCACGGGAGACTTTCAAAAAAAAGCGAAACTGTTCCACGCAAAAGCAACCACCGCACAAGTGCCCCGAAGAAGGCCGTACCCGGCCCACATCCCGTCCTTCACAGAACCATCGGCCACGGAATTTATTGGCAGACGGCCTGCCTTTTCAGAAAAAAACAGAAGAAGAACATGACATATTTATATTTTTACTAACTTTGCAGAAGAGATACATATATTTCAAACATTTATTACTAAAGACATGGAATATTCACACGAAGTTCAAAACATGTGTTGCGTGGCCAAAGGCCCCAACCACGGACCTGCTCCGATTCCCGAAGAGGGCAAGTGGGTGCAAGCAAAAGAAATTAAGGACATCTCCGGTCTGACACACGGAGTTGGTTGGTGCGCGCCGCAGCAGGGAGCCTGCAAGCTCACGCTCAATGTCAAGGAGGGCGTCATCGAAGAATGTCTGGTAGAGACCATCGGTTGCTCGGGTATGACCCACTCCGCCGCCATGGCCAGCGAAATACTCCCGGGCAAGACCATCCTCGAAGCCTTGAATACCGACCTCGTTTGCGATGCCATCAACACTGCCATGCGCGAACTCTTCCTCCAGATCGTTTACGGTCGTACGCAGTCCGCATTCTCTGAGGGCGGTCTCGTCATCGGCGCCGGACTGGAAGACCTTGGCAAGGGACTCATCAGCCAGACAGGTACGCTCTACGGCACCAAAGTGAAAGGCAGCCGTTATCTCCAGCTCACCGAAGGCTATATCACGAAGATGTACCTCGACAAGGACGACCAGGTTTGCGGATATGAATTTGTCCACATGGGCAAGTTCATGGATGCCATCAAGAAGGGTATGCCCGCCGACGAGGCACTCAAGAGCGTCACCGGTACTTACGGCCGCACGAAAACCGAAGACGGTGCAGTTAAATCAATCGATCCGCGTCACGAATAAATAAGGAGGAACAAACCATGATACGTGAAGTAAAATTTGAATCACAAGACCGTCGTATCAAACAGATTCTCGCTTGTTTGAACGCACACGGAATTTCATCCATCGAAGAAGCTAACCAGATTTGCGAAGCCGCAGGCCTCGACCCTTACCAGACTTGCGAAGAAACACAAATGATTTGCTTCGAAAATGCTAAGTGGGCATACGTGGTAGGTACTGCCATCGCTCTGAAAGAAAAGGCAAAGGACGCAGTAGAAGCCGCCGAGTACATCGGTGAAGGCCTGCAGTCGTTCTGCGTACCCGGCTCCGTAGCCGACGACCGTAAGGTTGGTATCGGCCACGGCAAGCTTGCCGCACGCCTTCTCTCTCCCGAAACAAAGTGCTTCGCCTTCCTCGCCGGCCACGAAAGCTTTGCCGCAGCCGAAGGCGCCATCAAGATTGCACAGATGGCCAACAAGTCGCGTCCTGCCGACAAGCCCCTGCGCTGTATCCTTAACGGACTCGGCAAGGATGCCGCCATGATTATCAGCCGCATCAACGGTTTCACCTACGTACAGACCAAGTTCGACTACTTCACCGGCGAACTCAAGGAAGTGGCCCGCACGCCGTATAGCGAAGGTCCCCGTGCAGCCGTAAACTGCTACGGTGCGGACGACGTTCGCGAAGGCGTAGCCATCATGTGGAAGGAAGAAGTGGATGTCTCCATCACGGGTAACTCCACCAACCCCACCCGTTTCCAGCACCCCGTGGCCGGTACGTACAAGAAAGAGCGCGTGCTCGCCGGCAAGCCCTATTTCAGCGTAGCCTCCGGCGGTGGTACGGGCCGTACCCTCCATCCTGACAACATGGCTGCCGGTCCTGCTTCTTACGGCATGACCGATACGCTCGGCCGTATGCACTCCGACGCACAGTTCGCCGGCTCGTCCAGCGTTCCCGCCCACGTCGAAATGATGGGCTTCCTCGGCATCGGAAACAACCCCATGGTAGGTTGCTCCGTGGCATGCGCCGTGAACGTAGACCTTGCACTCAACAAGAAATAAGAAACACTCTTGTCATTCCGACAAACTCTCCTGCAGGACATTGAGACTGCAGGAGAGTTTCTTTTTTGCCCGAACCCGGCGACACGACACCGTTTTCCCCAATGCGCATCACGCCCCTTTCCGACAAAATGTCAGAACTTCACTGACAATCCCGTCACGTATGACAGCCTGTCTCAGTTTTTCACAGCCCGAGGCGGCATTGGCACGGCATTGGCAACGGATAAGGCGTGCTTGTCTCCCTGCAGACGGCACACGACACCATATTAATAAGAACAACTTAACTTAAAATATTGCAATCATGAACATCAAACCATTGGCAGACCGCGTGCTCGTAAAGCCCGCTCCCGCAGAAGAAAAAACCGTTGGCGGCATCATTATCCCCGACACGGCTAAGGAAAAACCACTGCAAGGCACTGTTTTGGCCGTAGGTAACGGCACAAAGGACGAAGAGATGGTACTCAAAGAGAACGACACCGTGCTCTATGGAAAATATTCGGGCACTGAGGTGGAACTCGACGGCGAGAAATATCTCATCATGCGCCAAAGCGACGTGCTGGCCGTACTCGCCTGAAAAAGCGACACTATTATCCGGAAACATTAAATACACAAAGTAAAAAACAAGAACATGGCAAAAGATATTAAATATGATGTAGATGCCCGCGAACTCCTTCGCCAAGGAGCTGACGCGCTGGCCAACGCCGTTAAAGTAACCCTCGGTCCGAAAGGCCGCAACGTAGTTATCGACAAGAAGTTCGGCGCCCCCCGCATCACGAAGGACGGCGTCAGCGTAGCCAAGGAAATCGAACTGGACGACGCGTTCCAGAATGCCGGCGCGCAGCTCGTGAAGAGCGTAGCCTCGAAAACCGGTGACGACGCGGGCGACGGAACGACTACCGCTACCGTACTGGCACAGGCCATACTGACCGAAGGAATGAAGAACGTGGCCGCAGGCGCTAACCCGCTTGACGTGAAACGCGGAATAGACAAAGCCGTAACCGCCGTGGTGGAAAGCATCAAGGGACAGGCCGAGCAGGTGGAGGAAAGCTACGAAAAGATTGAGCAGGTGGCTACCATCTCTGCCAACAATGACCCCGAAATCGGCAAACTCATAGCCGACGGTATGCGGGCCGTAAGCGTAAACGGCGTTATCACCATCGAAGACGCCAAAGGCCGCGACACCGTGCTCAAGACCGTAGAGGGAATGCAGTTCGACCGCGGTTATCTGTCCGCCTACTTCGTGACCGATGCCGAGAAGATGCAGTGCGTGATGGAGAACCCCTATATTCTCATCTACGACAAGAAGATCAGCAACCTGAAAGACTTCCTTCCCATCCTCGAGCCCGCAGTACAGAGCGGCCGTCCGCTGCTTGTCATTGCCGAGGACGTGGATAGCGAGGCGCTCACCACACTCGTTGTGAACCGTCTGCGCACACAGTTGAAAATATGTGCCGTGAAGGCTCCCGGATTCGGCGACCGCCGCAAGGCCATGCTCGAGGACATCGCCGTTCTCACAGGCGGCGTGGTCATCAGCGAGGAGAAAGGCTTGAAGTTAGAGCAGGCTACGCTCGAAATGCTGGGTTCTGCCGAGAAGGTAACCATCACAAAGGATAACACAACCATCGTAAACGGTGTCGGTGCCAAGGAAAACATCCAGGAACGTATCGGCCAGATCAAAAATGAAATAGCCAACTCCACATCAAGCTACGACAAGGAGAAACTGCAAGAGCGTCTGGCAAAACTTTCCGGTGGTGTATGCGTGCTCGAAGTGGGTGCAGCCAGCGAAACCGAGCAGAAAGAAAAGAAAGACCGCTGCGACGATGCACTTTGCGCTACACGTGCTGCTATCGAAGAGGGCATCGTGACCGGCGGAGGTGTAGCCTACATCCGCGCACAACAGGCCTTGAACGGTCTGACCGGCGACAACGCCGACGAGACGACGGGTATCGCCATCATACGCCGCGCCATCGAAGAACCGCTCCGCCAGATTTGCCGCAATGCAGGCGTTGAGGGAGCAGTAATCGTGAACAAAGTGCGCGAAGGAGAGGGCAATTTCGGTTACAACGCCAAGAACGAAACCTTCTGTGACTTGCGCGCCGCCGGTGTGGTAGACCCCGCAAAGGTTACCCGCGTGGCACTCGAAAATGCCGCAAGCGTAGCAGGAATGTTCCTCACGACCGAATGCGTCATCTGCGACAAAAAAGAAGACAAGCCCGAGATGCCGATGGGTGCCCCCGGCATGGGTGGCATGGGCGGCATGATGTAATCCGACAACATACCGTTCAACATCAATAAGACCGGCAGTCCGATAAGTTTCGGACTGCCGGTCTTTCATTTCTCCATATATAGACAGCGAAAGTACCGGAAACTTTTACCAGTCATTACCCTCATTACCGGAAAATCCGTTTACAACACACTCTTCTATCTTGTCCATGACGACATTTGAGTAGGCATGTGCCATTACAAGTGCTTTAGATGAAGTTTTCTTATGGGAATCTTTTTCGACGAAAGGGAAACATTTGTCCAAGGTCCAATTCTCGCCTACGCGAGTCCCACTTGAACCACCCAATGCGCCCATCCAGCCACCGCCGGCCGCCTTCACGACGGTATAGAACGGCACTGTATAGGTCACACGCACCTTGTTGTCTTTAATATCGCACTTGATAATCGGTTTAAGACTCACAGAATAAGCATTTGTCCCGCCGACATGTCCTGCTATCCCCTCAACAAAACCTTGTGCGATGATACATCCGAGTTCCTTGTCGTTCAACTTTATGACAGAATTAGCATCATTGAACGTCGCAGTAAACCAATAATTAAGCAACACATATAGTTGTTCTTTGGTCTTACCCTCAGCCGGAATCACCTGAACATAGGTAATTGCATTGTTCTTGTCGAGTGTGAGTTGCGAACCAAGGCTTGCGGCGGCATCAACCCATTTATCACCATATTTTTCCTTTGCATATTTCTCCAGTTCATCCGCCCGAAGAATCTGAGCGTTCATTGAAGAAAATACAGATACTACAGAGAACAATACTAAAATAATCTTTTTCATTCTTTTGTTTGATTTTTGAATACGAAAAAGGCGTAAAACCATTCTTTTGCTTGTCTCTTACAATGGTTACCGCCAAGTGACCTGCTACACGACAAGCACAGAATAGTCCACGCCCCATGAGCGTGAACCTTCAGTCCGCTTGTTCCCGTGTAGCGAATATTTGGCGGTATTCTTGTAAGAGGGAACAAGAGCTAAAAGCTCAGTATAATTTTATATGTTCATTCAAGTTGAAAACGAATGGAGACACCTTTCCGCGTAGTTAATACCTTGCCGTTCATAACGACCGGTTTGATTTCTCTACTTGCGGAATGCCCCTCTCAGAGCGGGCAGTTTCCAATGGTACTCCTTTTCTAATCTTTCTTTCCCGTGACCTCCTTTCTTTTATTGGATTACTATGCAAATATAAGTCTTTTATTTGGAAAGCCCACCTAACGCATTAAGAAATTGCGCCGGTGGGCTTCAATATGAATATCAAGGAAGGATTTGTCCGGGCATCCGATTGGCAGCCGTGACCGGGCCATATCGTATCGTTCAGATGAAACTTAGGGAGTATTCCACCCGGGTCAGGCATCCGGACACAACGCTTCCCATCCGCCGGAAGCCAGGAAGTCAGCCACGATAAAGCTGCTGCCGCCGACGTAAATAAGGTCGTCCGGCGCGGCCTCGGCAGCTGCGGCACGGAAGGCCGAGGGCACGTCCGGACAGGCGACGCCATGCAATCCATGAAGGCGGGCTTTCTCAAGCAGTTCCGCCTCGTTCATGGCACGACGTACAGATGCTTTGGTGAAATAATAGCAGGCCGTCGGCGGCAGGAGGGACAAAACGGTATCGATGTCCTTATCCCCGGCCATGCCGAAGACGACATGAATCTTCCGATAAGCCGCATTTTCAAGTTGTTTCCCGAGGTACTGCCAGCCACCGGGATTGTGACCGGTGTCACATATCACCATCGGCTCACGATGCACCACTTCCCAACGACCACGCAGATGGGTGAGAGCCTTTACTTTGGAGAAAGCCTCCGTTATGACGGAATTGTCCAGCGGAAGAAACTCTTTGAGAACCTTCAGTGCACAAAGCAGTGTCTCGACATTCTTTCTTTGACACGCTCCAGGCAGGTCATAAACCAGTCGGCCGAACGTACGCGTCTCGCACACCATCCTGGACTCATCCACACTATGCCAGCTTACCAGTTCGGGGGCATCCTCGGCAAAGTACAAGGGCGCCCCTACCCTGTCGGCCGCCTCCCGGAACACACGGCGCGTAGAGTCCTGCGCCTCTCCCACGACAGCCGGAACGCCAGACTTGATGATGCCGGCCTTCTCGGCGGCTATCCGCTCCGGCGTATCGCCCAGGAACTGCGTATGATCAAGACTTATGTTCGTGATAAGCGACAAGACCGGCGTGATGATGTTGGTGCAATCCAACCTTCCCCCCAGTCCCGTCTCGATGACAGCGATATCTACGCCGGCGTCCTCGAAATATTTGAAAGCCAAGGCCGTGGTCAGTTCGAAGAAGGACGGGTGCAAAGGTTCAAAGAATGCCCGTTCCCGTGCGACAAAGTCCACGACATACTGTTCGGGAATCATCTCGCCGTCCACGCGGATGCGTTCCCTGAAGTCCACCAGGTGGGGCGACGTGTACAAGCCCACGCGGTAGCCGGCCACCCGAAGGACGGCCGCCAGCGTGTGGGCGCAAGAGCCTTTGCCGTTGGTCCCGGCCACGTGTATGGTGCGGTAACGGCGGTGCGGATGCCCGAAGTGCCGGTCCAGGTCCAGGGAATTCTGAAGTCCCGGCTTATAAGCAGCCCCGCCTATCTGTTGAAAAAGCGGGGCACTGTCGTATAAATATTGTATGGTTTCCTGATAATTCATCGTTTTCTGTTTTCAAGAAAAGCCGGAAGCAGGTTACACTCAACTGAAGTAGGAGCGGAATTTCTTGAATATCTTTTCCTTGACCGAACCCGTCGGCTTCATGTTCTCACTGTCCTTCATTTTCTCCATGGCCTTGCGTTCCTCGCGCGACAAGGTTTCGGGAATGTAAATGCTGATGTTCACGACGATGTCGCCCGTGCCATATCCGTATCCGCGGACGGCGGGAAGGCCCTTGCCACGCAAGCGGAGCGCGGTTCCCGGCTGCGTACCCGGTTCTATCTTGATGCGGGCGCGGCCGTCGATGGTCGGCACCTCGACCGTATCGCCCAGCGTGGCCTGCGGAACGGTCAGCAGCAAGTTATAAATCAGGTCGTTCTCGTCGCGGATGAGTTCGGCATGGGGTTCCTCTTCGATGAGCACCTGGATGTCGCCGGGTATGCCTTTGTGCTTGCCGGCATGGCCTTTGCCCGGAACGTTGAGCACCATGCCTTCGGATACACCGGCCGGAACATTGATTTCCACGATTTCCTCACCGCTCACGACGCCTTCGCCGTTACACTTCTTGCACTTGTGGGTTATAATGGTTCCCTCACCGCCACAGGTGGGACAGGGCTCCTGCGTCTGCACCATGCCGAGCATACTGCGCTGGCTGCGGACAACGTAGCCCGAGCCGTGGCAGGTGGAACAGGTCTCGGGCGAATGGCCGCTTTCGCAGCCGCTGCCGCCGCAGGCATCGCAGGTCACGTTCTTCCGCACCTTGAATTTCTTGGTGACTCCGCCGGCCACTTCCTGCAAAGAGAGTTTCACCTTCAGACGGAGGTCACCTCCCTTGAACTGCGGACGGCCTCTGTGGCCGCCTCCGCGGGAGAAACCGCCGAAACCGCCGAAGCCCATATCGCCAAATATATCTCCGAAATGAGAGAATATATCGTTGATGTCCATTCCCTGCCCGCCGAAACCGCCGAAGCCACCGGCACCATTCACGCCTGCCGCACCGAACTGGTCGTAGCGGGCACGTTTGTCCGGGTCGCGAAGCACGTCATAGGCTTCGGCCGCCTCCTTGAACTTTTCCTCGGCGGCCTTGTCGCCCGGGTTCCGGTCGGGATGGTACTTGATGGCCACCTTCTTGTAGGCACGCTTTATCTCGTCGGCCGTGGCCGTCTTCTCCACGCCCAATATCTTGTAATAATCTTTTTCGTCTGCCATAACTGTTTGTCTTTTTAACGGTCTGCGTTTACCTCTCTGCTATCGTCCGCCATAAGGACGGGACGCATCATTGTCCGACCACCACCTTGGCGTGACGGATTACCTTCTCGTTCAGCAGATAGCCCGCCTGCACACAGTCGATGACATGGTTTTTCTGCGCTTCGTCCTGTGCGGGAATCTGCGCGATGGCTTCATGGAAATCCGTATCGAACACCGCGCCGTCGGTCTCCATCTTCTTCAGGCCTTGCGCGGAGAGAGTTTTCATGAACTTGGAGAGAATCAGGTCCACGCCTTCCTTCAGCGTGGCCACGTCCGTGGATTTCCCAATATTCTCCTGTGCCCTTTCCAGGTCGTCAAGGACGGGTAGCAGGCTTTCGAGCACCTTGCGGCCGCCGTTCAGTATCAGGTCCGTCTTTTCCTTCAGGGTGCGTTTGCGGAAATTATCGAACTCGGCCATCTGACGCAGCAACTGGTCCTTGAGCTGTGCAATCTGTTCCTCGGCTTCCTGCAACTTTTCGGCATCGGTCTTTTCCGTGGCCTCGGCTTCGGGCTCGTTTTGGTTTTCCTGCGCCTCGCAGGTCTCGTCACCCGCTTCCTTCAGTTCGTTCTCTTCTTGTTTGATTTTATCTTCTTCTGACATGACTTTTTTATATTATTTTTCTATTCTTGTTTATGCAAAAAATATGCCAAATGCAGGCTCTCCGCCCATTATCGCCCATTCCGAAGTACCCGGCCCGCTTTTCTGCCACAGCCGACATTAACATTTTTAACTTTGGTTACGTAAACAAATGCAAAAACAACAGGCGTACGACCGCTTGGAAGGCATCTATGTGCGCGCGGACTGCTTCCATTTCAAAATAGAAGGCATGTATTTTTACGCAGGCTACTTCTAATTTTTTCTACATGTGCATGTAAAACGTTCCATAAGGGGCTTATTTACACGAAAAAAGGCGGTCCGAAACCGCCTTTCCCTTTTTCTGTACCACAAAGATACAATTTTTTTCCGCCAAAAGCAAGCAATGTTAAAAAACGCGCCGTGGCCGGACATCGTCCGCCGGATGCGCCGTGGCCGGCATGGCGGCGGGGCGCGGCTTCGCGTCGTCCGCTTGCCCGTCCCCGCCCGCGGCAGAATCAGTTGCCGTACAATTGTTCCTTCAATGCCTTGACACGCTCGTCGTGGATGTAGTCCTCGTAGCTCATCAGCTTGTCTATCGTGCCGTTGGGCGTCAGTTCGATGATACGGTTGGCCACGGTATTGATGAATTCATGGTCGTGACTGGAGAACAGGATATTGCCTTTGAAGAGCTTCAGGTTGTTATTGAAGGCCTGGATGCTTTCCATGTCAAGGTGGTTGGTCGGCGTGTCGAGAATAAGGCAGTTGGCATTGCGCAACTGCATACGGGCTATCATGCAGCGCATCTTTTCGCCTCCCGAAAGTACGCTCACCTTCTTCTGAATGTCTTCGTCCTTGAACAACATACGGCCGAGGAATGCCTTGAAGTAGACGTCGTTGCCTTCTCCATACTGGCTGAGCCAGTCCAACATGTTGAAATCGGTATTGAAGAAGTCGGTATTGTCCAGAGGCAGATAGGCTGTCGTTATCGTGACGCCCCACTTGTAGGAACCGGACGCGGGCTTGGCATTTCCGTTGATGATTTCGAACAGGGCTGTCATGGCGCGCGGGTCGCGGCTCAGGAACACGACTTTCTCTCCCTGCTCGACATTGAACGTCAGTTTGTCGAACAAGACCGTACCGTCATCGGCCACGGCCTTCATATCGTTCACCTCGAGTATCTGGTTGCCCGGCTCACGCTCCATCTGGAATATGATTCCCGGATATTTGCGGGTCGAGGGTTTGATTTCCTCCACGTTCAGACGCTCAAGCATCTTCTTGCGGCTGGTGGTCTGCCGGCTCTTGGCCACGTTGGCCGAGAAACGGCGTATGAACTCCTCGAGTTCCTTTTTCTTCTCCTCGGCCTTCTGTTTCTGGTTCTGGGCCTGGCGCAGGGCGAGCTGCGAACTCTCGTACCAGAATGAATAGTTACCCGAGAAAAGCGTGACCTTTCCGAAGTCGATGTCCACGGTATGCGTACATACCTGGTCCAGGAAGTGGCGGTCATGGCTCACCACGAGCACCGTATGCTCGAAGTTGCCGAGGTACTCCTCCAGCCACTCCACGGTTTCAAGGTCAAGGTCGTTGGTAGGCTCGTCGAGCAACAGGTTGTCCGGCTCCCCGAACAGCGCCTGTGCCAGCATCACGCGCACTTTCTCCTTACCCGACAGGTCTCCCATCAGCTTGCCGTGCAGATGTTCCTTTATACCCAGTCCGCTCAGCAGCGTTGCCGCGTCATTCTCGGCGGTATAGCCTCCGATGGTGGCGAACTTGTCTTCCAGCTCGGCCACCTTGATGCCGTCCTCGTCCGTGAAGTCGGCCTTGCTGTACAGTTCGTCGCGCTGACGCATGATGTCCCACATCACGGTATGGCCCATCAGCACCGTGTCGAGCACGGTATGCTCATCGTACTTGAAGTGGTCCTGGCTTAACACGGAGAGACGCTCTCCCGGCCCCATCTCCACCGTTCCTTTATTGGGTTCGAGCTCTCCCGAAATGGCTTTGAGCAGCGTAGACTTACCGGCACCGTTCGCTCCGATAATGCCATAGATGTTGCCATTGGTGAATTTCATGTTCACATCCTGATAAAGGATGCGCTTGCCGAACTGAATAGCGAGATTAGATACTGTTATCATTTCTTATATTGGTACTTTTTTGATTTTCAGTCGGCAAAATTACAAAAAACTCCACGTTCCCGCAAATTATACCGCCTGCAACACGTGCCTGCATGGGCTTTTCGTCCGTTTCCGCCACGCTTGTCCCATGCCGGAACAGAGATAAAAAAACGCGAGAGGATATACTGCATCTCCTGCCGCACATCCTCTCGCCAATAGCGTCTGTGAATTTCAAATTACTTGAGAGAAACCAGAATGTCCTTCTCTGCTTCGGCTGTCTGAACCTTGTCTTCGCGGAGCAACCAGCCCAGACCAAGGAACAGTTCCTTCTCACTTTTCACCTTTGTTGCTTTCTTCAAATCCTTTCCGGAGAGCTGACCGTTTTCGTTCAGGGCTTCCCAGATTTTTCCAGCGATTTCGCCGGCTTTTTCTTGTAACATAATTAATTGTTTGGTTAATAGTAATCTTTCTTCCTCTTCACTTTCAAGGAATTTAGACGGTGCAAAGATACGGAAAATTTCTGTAAAAAGACATTTTCCCGCATACAAATACCTAAAAACGAACACTTTTTTCGTTCCGGAAGGTATTTTTTCTGCCGAAACGGGAGAAAACGGGGCATAAGAAGCAACTCCGGAGCGCATTTACCCGGAAGAGCCGTTGAAAACGACGGGTTTATTTGTCCGATACGAATCCAAACACTAACTTTGCGGGCAAATCACAACAACGATGCTGTCCGTTCTCATCCCTACATATAATTATGACTGCTCGGCCCTGCTACTTGCCCTGTCACGACAGGCCGAAGAGCTGAGGGAAGACCCGGCCATACGGGATTTCGGCTGTGAAATCATTGTGGGGGACGACGCCTCGACCGACAAGGCCGCGGAAAGCGCCAACCGACTTGCCGCACAAGACACCGGTGCCCGCTATGTCCGTTCTGCGGAGAACCGGGGACGCTCGGCCACACGTAACGCCCTGGCCGCGCAGGCCGCAGGTGACTATCTGCTGTTCATGGACTGCGATGCGCGGATATGTACGGACACGTTTCTCCGCGACTACTGGAACGACCGGGACAAGGCGGATGTTGTCTGCGGCGCGCTACGCAATCCGGCCGGACCGCCGCCCGTCGGCCACGAATTGCGCTACCGGTACGAGAAGGCGGCCGAGTGGCACAGGACTGCCGCCTACCGCAACGCCCACCCCTATGAAATGTTCACCACCTTCAACGTCATGTTCCGCCGGGAAGCCTTTTTTCGCATCCGTTTCGACGAACGGTGTCACGAATACGGATACGAAGACGCGCTCATGGGGCTGATGCTCGAGCGGAACGGCTTCTCCGTACTCCATACCGGCAACCCGCTCATACACGACGGCATAGACAGCAACATCTCTTTCCTAGACAAAATTGAAGCGTCCCTGCGTACACTCCGACGGCTCGAGGGCTGCATGCAAGAATCCGCGGGAGCGTCGCGCGCCGTGGCCCTGTTGCAACGACTGCACCTGTGCAGCGTCACGGCAAGACTGTTCCGCACATTCCGAAAAGCCTTGCACCGCCAACTGTCGGGCCGGAAGCCCTCCCTGTTCCTGCTCAAATTATACAAGACAGGCTATTACGCCGACCTATGTTGCGGAATATCAGCGGCCCGACGCCCGTAAACAGAGAGCAGATGCCTTACGGGTACTGCTGTCTTTATTCTGTCCTGCAAAAAAACAAGGCATAAAATCTTTTCGTCCGTTAAAATTGTGTAACTTTGCAGGGCCAAAAGAATGGGAACAGCATGAAATTGATTCTAATGACAACGCCCTATTTCTTTGTCGAGGAGCATCAAATCCTGACTGCCCTGTTCGATGAAGGATTGGAACTCTTGCATTTGCGCAAGCCTGATACCGAGCCTGTGTATTCGGAGCGCCTGCTTTCGCTGTTGCCAGAAGTTTATCGCAAGCGCATAGTCGTGCACGACCACTTCTATCTGAAGAACGAGTACAACCTGCATGGCATCCACTTGAACAAGCGTAATCCCGAGCTTCCCAAGAACTACAAAGGACATGTCAGCGCCTCGTGCCACACGGTCGAGGACCTTGAGATGTACAAGAAGCCGCTGGATTATGTGTTCCTCTCTCCCATTTTCGACAGCATATCCAAAGACGGTTACAAATCGCAGTTCTCCCCGGCGGCACTCCGCGAGATGGGCAAAAGCAAGCTCATTGACCGCAAGGTCATGGCCATGGGAGGCATCGACATTGACAACATCCCGCAAATCCGAAGCTACGGTTTCGGCGGAGCAGTTGTACTGGGAGCCATCTGGAACCGCTTCGACATACACCGGACATCGGACTTCAAGGAACTTATCAACCACTTCCGAAAGCTTAAGAAGGCATTAGGATAATCAACGTCTATCTCCATAATTTCTCACACAATGAACAATAATTCTTTCATGGTATTCTCGGGCACCAATTCACGCTATCTGGCTGAAAAAATCTGCGCTGAGTTGAATTGTCCGTTGGGTAATCTGGTCGTTACCAAATTTGCGGACGGAGAGTTCGAAGTTAGTTACGAGGAATCCATTCGCGGACGCGACGTCTTTCTGGTTCAGTCCACGTTCCCCAATTCCGACAATCTCATGGAGCTGCTTCTGATGATCGATGCCGCCAAACGCGCATCGGCACGCAGCATCTGCGCCGTCGTACCTTACTTCGGATGGGCACGGCAAGACCGCAAGAGCAAACCGAGAGTATCCATCGGTGCAAAACTCGTGGCTGACCTGCTCAGTGTAGCCGGAATCAACCGACTCATCACCATGGATTTGCACGCAGACCAGGAACAGGGCTTCTTTGATGTCCCCGTAGACCACCTTTATGCCTCTACGGTCATGCTTCCCTACGTGAAATCACTCAATCTGGAGAACCTTTGCATTGCTACCCCCGATGTCGGCGGTTCCAAGCGTGCGGCCTCATACGCCAAATACCTCGATTGTCCGATGGTGCTCTGCAACAAGAGCCGCAAGAAAGCCAACGAGGTGGCCAGTATGCAGATTATCGGCGACGTAAAAGACATGAACGTCATCCTCGTTGATGACATCGTGGACACTGCCGGTACAATCACGAAAGCGGCCGACCTCATCATGCAGGGCGGAGCGCGCAGTGTGCGTGCCATTGCCAGCCATTGCATCATGTCAGGCCCCGCCGACGAGCGCGTAGATGCCTCGGCGCTGGAAAGCATCGTATTCACCGACAGCATTCCCTACCACGGAAAGAGCGGAAAAGTCAAGCAGATTTCCGTTTCGGGCATGTTGGCAGAGACCATCCGCCGCGTGATGGACAACGAAAGCATCTCTTCGCAATATCTCATCTGATAAAGGAAAGCCGGAAGCCGCTTCGGCATCCGCATATCCCTTTCGGGAATCCATAAAAGCGCCGATAAATCGTCTGAAACGGTTTATCGGCGCTTTTTCCGGTATTGTGTTCTGTATAAGCCCGTCCCCGCTCAGCGCAGACGGAGCAGGCGGATGCCGACCGAAGTCTTGCGGCGGGCCAGATAGTCATGAAGCGTAACCGTATCCTCCACCACTTTCTTATACACCATGGATGCGTTGAGCAGATGCAGTTTTCCGTCCTTGCCCCACACGGCAAAGCCGAGATGCGAGTAGTCCAGCCCCGCCTTGGTCGTGACAATGGCCACGATATCGCCATCCTTCACACACGACAACTGTTTCCGGCCCAGATTGGTATAGCGTTCGGGCAGATAAGTGCCGTCCGCGCCGTTGTACTTCCGTTCCAGCGCCGCGATGTCCTTCACCCAACCGGGATGGGCCGCCAGTATTTTGTATTTGTCCGCATGTGCGCTCATATACCCGTTGCGCACGGTTATCGGAGCGGTGAAATAAGTATCGTCCGAGACCTCTTCCACAATCTTCTTGTCGAGGTTGTCATGCATCCACCAGGTGAAATAATGCAGGCGCGAGAGATAACCGTCCCTACGTCCGTCCCGGTAACGGATACGTTCCAGGTTTCTGCAATAATCTGCAAATTTGTCACTTCCCTGCCGCTTTGTCAGTGCGAGCGCGCATACGGTTTCCACCAACGTCGTGCAGTCCAGTTCCCTGAGATTGACCACCAATTTTTCCGGGTCCGCCACTTCAAGCGTATGGGCCACGTACGGGCGGCCGATGAAATGGCGGGCATAAAACAGCACATCATTGCCGCCGGTGTCCGCGCGCAAGAGACGGACCACTTCGAGCGAGTCACGCGAATCATAAACGGTCTCCTCCTTCAGCGACGGGGGGACATCCGTTCTTTCGACAGATGAAGGAACTTCGACGGCGGCATCCGCGGCCGGTCTTTCATGGGACGGCAAGGAGCAAGCCCCACTCCCGAAGAACGGGAAAAGAAGAAACAGCAAGGAACAATATTTCATGGACTGCTATATATAATATGGTGTATGGTTAAGAACGGAAAAAGGATTCGCACATGCCGCCCCGGACGGTCCGGCCGCCGGTCACGCACCTACGAATCCTTTTCTCTTACGTGCAAGATTGTTATTTTATCAAGTCAATGCTGCGTTTCAGGAACTTGTCCAGCGCCTCACCCTTCAGCAAGCCGTTCTGCAACAAGGCCAAGTCGATGAGTTGAGAGACAACGTCATTTCCTTTGGCATAACCGGCGAGGATTTCCTTCTTCCGCCCTTCCTGTGCGGCAATGTCGGCATTGCATTTGTTCAGTTCCTCGCGTTCCTCCTGCGAGATTTCTTCCGGTTTCTTCGCACGCTGGCTCTCTTCGATGGCAGACAGGCGTGCGTGGAGTCCCTTGAGTTCCGCTTCGACGGGAGAGAGCGATGCGGCCAACTTGGCCGTCATATCTTCCAGGACACCCTTTACCAGTCGGTGGTCG
>CAJMSQ010000012.1 GCA_905216095.1 uncultured bacterium
TGTTCGCCCATTAAAGTGGCACGCGAGCTGGGTTCAGAACGTCGTGAGACAGTTCGGTCTCTATCTATCGTGGGCGTTGGAAATTTGCGTGGCTCTGACACTAGTACGAGAGGACCGTGTTGGACCGACCTCCGGTTTACCGGTTGTGCCGCCAGGTGCACCGCCGGGTATCCGCGTCGGGATCGGATAAGCGCTGAATGCATCTAAGTGCGAAGCCGGCCACAAGATTAGATTTCCTCATGAGGGTCGTCAAAGACGATGACGTTGATAGGACGCAGGTGTAAAGACGGCGACGTCAAAGCCGAGCGTTACTAATAGCCCGAAACTTCGCGCGAATGTGGATGGTCCACTTTTGGTTGCTTAAGAGTGGCTTGTAAGGATTTTTGTTCAGATGAATCTTTTGTTTTTTGTTTTTCTTGTGACATGTCATCCTTATTTAGGGTGGTCATAGCGCCGGGGTTCCACCTCTTCCCATTCCGAACAGAGCAGTTAAGCCCGTGCGCGCCGATGGTACTGCGCAAGCGGGAGAGTAGGTCGCCGCCCTTTTTTGATATAATCCGCCGTTGTCCGTGACGAGAGTCGAGACAGCGGCGGATTTTTTGTGCCCCTATCGCGGCGAGTGCTGTCCTAAAAGAGCCAACTTGATTGTTGGCTCTTTTAGGACGGATATATTGATTCCGTAACTTGACGGAAGTTTTTACCTTTTCAAAAATCCGTACAGATAGACCTTAGGCTCTATTTTATGGGCTAGTGTTTTTATTCGGAGACGGAGTTCGGTTATTAATTGCGTGTAAGTTTCATCATCGCTTTCGTTCTTCATCTGGATTTTGCCGTTTTTTGTGGTCTTTGTTCCTTGGAAGTACATTCTTATGTCATAATAAGAGGCGTTGGCGTTGGCATTGGGCTGTTTATGATAATAACGCCAAAGTTCGCGTGCTGCGTCTATTACAGCCTGCGCTTCTGGTGAGAATGTCAATTTTGTTGGTTCTTCCTGTTGAGAAGAAGGCATAGGGGAAAAAGCGTCTAATTGTACAGGAACATTATATCTCTTTCTTCTTCCCGTAATGTAATCGTGCATGAAATGGCTTTCAAAGTTGTCTTGCGCTCCCACTTCTTTTTCGGTGAATGGTATCCAATGGTTAGTACCTTGTCTGCTCTGTATGTTGTTGGAGTTACTGAATAGGGTATAGGCGAGGCAGTCATTCTGAAATTCCTTGTCGGTTTGCCAACTATCGTTGGGGTGAAGGAATTGGTCGCGGTCGTTGAGCCATGTGGCTTCGATGCACTTGCGGACAGTTAAGAATATACACATAGGTATCAAGTTCATTGCTGTTATCCACCAGCCTCTTGGTGCTGGAAGTTGTTCTTTGTTGTTTATTATGAATACCTGACCTTGATGCTGAAAATCGTTTTTTGGGTTGTGTTGATAACCAATTCTTTCCCCCTTGTCATCTTTGAGGCTGATTATCCATGAGACAATATTCCCTTTTTCATTGTCATAACAGCAAATTGTTTTCTTGCCGGCAAGAGTGCCGTCAGCCGAATATACATCCGCTTCAATAGACTCAAAAGGATTTTTTTTCGCAAAGTTCCAAATGAAGAATCCAATCGGGAATTTACCTCTTACATTGTCAAATGAAGATGCCGGGACTAGGAAAAGCCGTTCCGGCTTCGCCATGACGGCTTGCCGGAAATCGCGAAAGTTCGGTGCTTGCAAATTTTTCAACTTTTAAAAATTTGCAAGCACCGAAGAAGGGATTTCATGATAAATTCTTATAATGAATTGGGCAAACAGTTCACGACCAGCAATGCCCATGATGGGGAGGTATTTTTGATAAGTCTTCGTTTTTACGGCAACATCCGTCTTGTTCTTGGATGTTCTACTCAGTTGTCTTATTTCTCCTGCCTCTGCATAGGGAGGATTGATGTATATAACGAGACGCTTTCTTTTTTCCGGATCGTTGATGATATTGCGCAGCCCTTCCGGTAACTTGTCAAATGAATCATTAAGAAAATCGAACTGGAATATGTGTCGTTCCAAGAGATTAAGGCTTCTTTCCTTTATACGCTCTTTCATTACCTGCACATCGGCATCATCGAGTGTTGATGCCCAAATGCGGTATGGTTCCGTCAGACCGTATAGGAGGTTGCCTGTACCGGCGCAACAATCCCACACATAGAAGTTCTGCTGCCAGTCTTCGCCAAGTTCTTCTGCAAGATACTCCTGCGATTTCTGTACCCATTGCGGTGGTGTGAAGAATGCGCCTTGATAGCGTCGGAGGTCTTGTGGAATAAGTAAGTCGCGTCGTTCCAGTATTAAATCAAGATATTCCTTGCGCGGTGGTCGCACGTATTTGTTCCAGAATTGTCTGTATGCCGTTTTCTTGTCGTTGAAGTCCGCTTCGCTGAAAAGCTGCGTTCCGCTTTTCAGAATTTGTTGGAGTATTTTATATTTGTCCCCTCGGAGTACAATCTTAAGCTCTTCCCGTAACGTATAGTCATTCCGTGATATCAGGTCGGCATAGAAGAAGTCCACAATATTTGTCGGTTCTACATCATTCCAATTCACGTTGATGGACGGTTTTACCTCTTCCACCCAACGCTGGAAGACAAACATGAAATTGTTCTTCGTTATATTTATGCCGTTTGTTCTTTCCTTGCCCAAACGAAAATTGGAGCGTATGAACTTGTGCAGCCCTTTTTCGTCCTTATTGAACTTAAACAGGTTTATCTCCTGTCTCAGTTTCTCGTGGAGCAGTGAGTATAATTCTTTGAATTCCTTCGTGTTGTGGTTGGATGGTGTTACATTCCAGTTGAAGTCGTTCTGGTAGAATACACTGACAATGTGATGGAATTCAATAAAAGCTATTTTCTCCTCATCGAATGCCCCGAGGAAATGTGGGGGCAGATTCTTTTCGTGCGTTCTTGCTTTGCCTATGGTAATGATAAGTTGTACGAACGAAGCGTAGATGTCTTCTTCCGTTCCGGCTTTTGCTTCGGCCCATAAGAAATATTCACGGTCGGACAATTCGTCTCCTACTGGCTGTTTCACTGTGACAGAAAAGTCTATATCGCCCAAAATAGGGGTGGCGTCATAATCAAAAAAGAAGTTTTGGCGTACTTTATTCTTTACTTCTTCCTCCCTCATTTTATTGTGTGTAGCCATAGGTCTATTATTATTATTCTGAAAATGTCTCAATAGGACAATTTGATGGGCAATATTGTTGGTTTTTCCTCAGTGGATTGCTTTATTGTCAAAGCGTTGCCTGTATCATGGCAAATATAGCCTTTTTATTTGAAAGTCACTTCCGTTGTTGGGAGTTTTATCGGTATTTTTTTTGCTATGAAGAGGCAACTGTATGCTGCTTTTCGGAAACGTCTCCGTACGCTGAAGTGCGGTGTTACCGCATCGCTATGTGCAGGTGTAGGGGGTGGAAAAACTATCCCTATGATAGTTTTTCCTAAGATAGGGATAGTTTTTCCTAAGATAGGGATAGTTTTTTCTATATGTAGGAATAGTGCAAGGTCGTGTGGATGTGGACGTTACAGCGGCCGGTGCTATTTCTTCGGTTCCTTGTTGAATCTGAATATCACGTGGCCCATGAAGTAGGCCGGAAGCGCGTTGTTGTAAGTTTCGAAGCGTCCCTGCGAGTTCATGAAGAATGTCCGGTTGGACAGTTGGCGCAGCAGGTCGAAACCGTCCAGCATGACCGTGAGATTGGTTTTGGCAAAGTGGCGCGACACTCGCGCGTTCCACACCATGTCGTCGGTATTGCCCGCCGGATCGGAGAAGCCGCGATGTCCGTAGACCTTCAAGTCGGTCGATACCTGTATCTTGCCCGGCAGTTCCACCTGTCCTGTCAGTCCGTAGTTGTACTGCCATACACGCTGCGGTACGAAACTCTCGCGACGTGAACTGCTGTGGTTGTAACCCGCATAGCCGTTGGCCCCGACGGAGAACATTCCCTTGCGGTAGGTGAGGTTCAGCGCTTCAGTGGTCCACGTCGTATTGACCGTAGAGCGTGACGGGCGCGAAACAAAGGGCGTGCCGTCGGCAATGTTCCCGGTGACCGTGATGAGGTCCACGCCGTGCTGCAACTGTATGAGTGTGTAGGAAGCCAGCGTCAGGCGCTTCTTGCGGTCTATCGGCCGGCTGAAATTGAGCGAAGTCTGCCATAGGTAGTTGCCGTTTACGTTCTCCGGCCGATAGAAGCGGGCACCGGTGGCGTGGTCGTAGGTAAAGCCGCGGGCAATGGCATTGACCGTAGTGTTGAACATGGTCCAGGCACCGAAAGTGAGTTGCCGCTTCGTATCGTTCAGTTGTATGGAAAATTTCCATTCATGCTTGACGGCCGATTTCAGGTCGGGATTTCCCGTAGCCACGTTGAGCGGGTCGTCGTCGTTGGGGTAGTCCAGCAACTGGCTGATGAAGTCGGGTACTTGCGTATTCATGTCGTACTTGAACTCCCACATCCGTTGGAATTCGTGCCATTGCCGTTGCACCCGGAACGACGGATTGACGTAAACGTTCTTGATGCGGTTGTGCCCCTCATAGGTGTAACGCTTGTGGTAAACCCGCTGGATATTGACATTCAGCGGCCAGCTCATTTCTACATGCCACTGGTTTCTTTTTTCGTCCGCATGTTCGTATTGCAGATGGAGGTTCACTTTATGCAGAACGGGGTCAAGCCGCGTCGTATAGGACAGTCTGTCGTCATAAGTCTGCTCTTTCACCCATTCGGCCTCCGACGGAAGCGTTCCCGGCGCGTGGTCCGTTCCTTCGCCCCATCCGTCGAGCCGCTCCAGCCGGTGCAGGGCGTAGTTCTGATTGCTGTGACGGCCGTTCACGGAATAGGACGGAATAATCGAGAAACCTTTTTTCAGAAAAATGATGTAGCTGGTCCTGAATCTATACCCCATACTGTACTCGGGGTGATTGCGCGAGTAGCGGTTCTGATAGTCCGAAACTTGTCCCGAAACCGGATAGTCGAGCCGGTAATGCCGGAATCTTTCCGCATCCGACACGTTGAAGTTGAAGGCTGCCGAGACGTCGAGAAACTTGACGTAGGTTTGCAGGAAGACACCGCCTGCAGCGGCGTCCGAATTGCCGCGTGATGCCTGCAGCGTGCGGTTCAGTGCGAGCCGCCGCAGCAAATCGCCCGACGCGGGACCTTGCAGACTGTCGAGGACATGCCCGTCGATGTAGTTGTCGGGATTGTCGCTGAACGTGGCCGAGGCATTGCTCCCGCGGTTCCTGTTTCGCGAAAGATTGCCCCACAGGTTGCCCGACGCAAGCAGTTTTCCCGTATAGCTGAAGGAGTTGTGCAGCGAGAGTTGTGTCTGTCCCGAATGGTTCTTCGTGAAGCTGCGTCCGAAAGTATTTCCGCCCGAAAGGAACTCCTCGCTGCTCTGTTCGGAATAGTTGTCCGACGTCGTGTGTCTGCCCAGAAACTCCGACTTCACTTTCCAGCCTGTCAGTTCGTCCTCAAACTGATAGTCCAGTCCGCCCATCTTCGTCACATACGTGCCCGTAGGCATCTTGTCGGGTGTCCATGTCGTGTTCTGTCCGGGCTTTCGCTTGTCGTTGAGGTTGTTGATGTTGCCCACCAGCATCAGTTGCGAGCGGGGTGTGAATCGCATGGCGAACAGGCGGCCCATGTAGCGTCCTTCCGTACCGCCGCCCGCCTCGGCGTTGGCGATGGTGCCGATGTGGTACTGTTTTTTCAGTTTCACGTCCATGACCAGCTTTTTCTCTTCCACATTCCGACCGATGTATCGGTTCAGTTCGCTTTCCTTTTCGTACACCTCCACGTTCTTCACCATGAACGAGGGCAGATTGTCGAGCATGAGCTGGCGGTCGCTGTCGAAGAAATCCTTTCCGCCCAGCAGGAGTTGCTCCACGTAGCGGCCGTTCACGTAGATTTGTCCGCCTTCCTTCAGTTCGACGCCCGGCAGCTGGCGTATCAGCGCGTCGAGGGTCGAGCCCTCGGGCAGTGCCAGCGCGTCGGCATTGTAGACCAGTGTGTCGCCCCGCTGGCAGAACACCACCCGCGTGGCTGTCACCGAAGCTTCGCCCAACCGGTAGTCACGCGGCGCGCGGCGCATGAACACCGGAGACATCTCTTTCATCTTCCACTCATCGGGTTTCATCTTGTCCAGCTTCGGCGCGGGTATGTTGATATAGGCCGGTCGGTAGCCGTCTTTGGTGAAGCGGACGATGTAGGGCCGGTCGCCGTACTTGGCGAGGTTGAAGTTCCACGGGCCGCGCTTGTTGTTGAACGAGCTGTGTTCGTCCGTCCTCATGGTGTCCACCACAACGCTGTCGGTTGTCAGCAATTCGGCGAACACGTCCTTCAGACGCTCGCGTGTCACGGGATTGAACACCTGTCCGTAAACGTAGAATGTCCGCCCGTCATCGCCGGCTGCGCGCCCCGGCAGACAGTTGCCGGCGCTCAGAAGGAGCAATAGCGCGAATAAAGTATTCTTCATCAGTATCAGATTTTTTTAGTGTGCTTTACGGCGGCGGTCGGGGCCGCCTTTTATGTAAGGAATGCGCGAGAACTGCCGTCTGTGACAAATTTATGTATTATTTTTCTTGCAGACAACCTTTTTCGTTTACCCCCCCGATTTAACTTTTTTTGTTTTTTTTGAGTGCAGAATAGCCTTGAATGCAGTGTCGTCGGTCCGGATGTTCATAAACAGGGGCGGAATATCGTTCCATAAAGCCGGAAACAGCTAACTTTGCCGGATGATTCAAGAGAAGTTCGGATTTTATAAACCGTGCAAACTGCTGCAACCTTACGTCAGGTACTATTGGACATTCAATAGCAACCGGCCGTTGAATGTCTTCACCTATCCTGTCGGTTGTCCCCAAATCATCTTCCATAGGCAAGCACCGCTGTATATTCCCGAACAGGACGTCACGCAGGACAGATTGACGGTCAGCGGACAGGTCAATTTCTCATCGCACCTGCAAGCCGCCGGAAACACGGACATGGTAGTGGTTGTATTCCGGCCCCACGCCATGAGCCTGTTCCTTAACGTTCCGGTCTCACTCTTCTATAACCGGGAGACTTCAGGGCACGACCTTGAAAACAGAAGCCTGGACGAACTGGCGGCACGGATTTCCGAATGCGGGAACAGCTCTACCTGCATAAGCCATATCGAAGGATGGTTGTTGTCACAAATAGCCGGTCGTCGGGATGATGCCGCATACAGGGTGGGAAGAATGGACACCGCCATACGGCAGATATGCCTCACTCCGCAAATCACCGTCAGTGAGCTTTCGTCCATTGCCTGCCTGAGCCGGAAGCAGTTTGAGCGTCAGTTCAATTCGTTGGTCGGCATCAATCCCAAAGAATACACCCGCATAGTCCGTTTCCAGAAGGCGCTGTCGCACATGCAGCGCCTGTCGGGGAAGGCGACCGGCCATGCACAGATAGCATACGCGAGCGGCTATGCCGACCAGTCGCACTACATACGGGAATTCAAGAAACTCTGCGGGCATACGCCCCGGTCTCTGTTGAAAGAAACCGTTCCTTATTCCGACCTTTTTACCACCCCCGTATAGCGGAATGTCCCTTTTGTTCTATCCGGATACAGATACTTCCTCTACTTTTGCCGTCCGACAGACCAACCCCCAAACGACAAAAATATGGAAGAAGTGAATCCCAAAGAAACCAGTCGGGCATACGCCTTTGAAATGTGGATGAACGCACCAATGCCGATGGTTACGTTCTTCAAGACACTCGATGTGTCACGCCTTGTGCGTGTCAGTCGGAAATCGGGCATGAAGTTCAACATGCTGATGTGCTACTGCATCGGCAAGGCCGCGGCCGGCGTCAAGGAGTTCCGTCTGCTGCCCGTCGGCGGCAAACTGATGCGGTACGATACCATTGCGGTAAACACCATTGTAGCCAACAGGAAAGGCGAGGTAAGTTCATGCGATATACCTTTCTGCAATGACCTGTCCCGGTTTAACAGGTATTACCTGCAACTTACCGGGCAGGTCGCCGAAAGTTGCGTCAATCACGACTTGCCGGAAAGCATGGTCATCGGGACTTCCGCGCTGGTGCAATACGGAATAGACGGCGCCGTCGGCATGTATAGCGGCATCTTCAACAATCCCTTCCTGATTTGGGGCAAATACAAACGCCGTCTGCTGAAAACGACGCTCACCGTTTCATTCCAGTTCCATCATACGCAAATGGACGGTGCGCACGCATCCCACTTCCTGGACAGGGTGCAGCAAGAAATAAATGGTCTGAAAATATAACTCCCATGAAAAAACACTATATTTGCAGAAACCGGCGGAACGCCTCCGGCAAACACATGTCATATCCTCAAAAATAAAACGGTATGAAAACGATTTTGTTTATTATCGGCTCTCTGCGCAGAGAGTCATTCAACAGAAAACTGGCCGAAGCGGCGGAACAGTTGCTCGCAGGGCGCGCCGCAGTGAAATATCTCGACTATTCGGATGTGCCGCCGTTGAATCAGGACATGGAATATCCCGCCCCCGAGGCCGTCGCAAGGATACGCCGTGAGGTTGCGGAGGCAGACGCGCTCTGGCTGTTCACTCCCGAGTACAATTACAGCTATCCCGGCCATCTGAAGAACCTTATAGACTGGCTCTCGCGGCCGCTTGCGCCCGAAGACCGCCGGACGCCGCCCGTCACAGACGGCAAGAAGGTAGCCCTGAGCGGTGCCGGCGGCGCGTCGGCGACGGCCGGATGCAGGGCGAAACTCACCGAGCTGCTCACATTGCCGCACATCCGCGCCGATGTCATGGTCGAGCCTCAGACCGGCATCGTGCTGAACAAGGAAGCATGGACGGAAGGCCGCATGGTGCTGACGGACGAGCAAAGGGAAGCACTCGGAAAGCAGGCGGATGCCTTCCTCGACTATATAGGGTAGGGGGATGCTGGTCGGGACGGCCCGGAAATCAAATACGACACCTGTATCCTTTGTATTTCGCTTTTTATTACTACCTTTGCAGACGGAAACATATCACAAAAGCGGTCTCAGAAATATGATAAACAGAGAACTCATCAGACTGAAAGTGGTTCAGCTCATTTATGCCTACTATCGCAACGAAGGGAAAACGACGGAAATCGCTGAAAAGGAATTGGAATTCAGCTTGGACAAGGCTTACGAGCTTTACGAATACCTTTTGACGTTGCTTGTCGAAATGAGAAAACTGGCCGAACGCCGTGACGAAACAGCCCGCGCCCGCAGCAAACGGCTGGGAACGGCCATGCAGGGATGCTCGCCCGACGGGCAGTTTGCCGCCAACCGTCTGTTGAGACAGTTGGAAGAGAACAAGGCGCTCCTGGATTACCGTGAGAACAAAAAGCAGGACTGGATAGAGGAAGAGGCCTTCGTCAAGAAACTCTATACGCAGTTTGTTGAGAGCGATACCTTTCAGATGTATCTGACGAAAGAGGACTTCGGCTATGCGGCCGACCGCGAACTGATACGCAAACTCTACAAAACGTTTGTGGACGGCAACGAGGATTTCGATGCCTTGCTGGAAGAACACAGTCTCTACTGGAACGACGACAAGGAAATAGTCGATTCGTTTGTACTCAAGACCATCAAACGTTTTAATGAAGAGACAACACCCGAGCAGCCGTTGCTTCCGAAATACTCAAGCGAGGATGACCACGAGTTTGCCCTCCGCCTGTTCCGTGCCACCATAGACCGTGGAGAGGAAATCCGCACGTTGCTGAAGGATAACTGCAAGAACTGGAAATTTGAGCGCCTGGCCGTGATGGACGTCATCATCATGCAGATTGCACTGGCCGAGATTCTGACTTTCCCGGGAATACCCGTCAATGTTTCTTTCAATGAGTATCTCGACATTGCCAAGGTGTACAGCACGCCGCGCAGCGCTTCCTACATCAACGGTCTGCTGGACTTTGTGGTCAAGAAACTCAAAAGCGAGAATGTGATTCTCAAATAAAGGACGCTCCTTGAACTCCTGAGCGGAATGCGCTACACGGTCAAAGACGTCGCACAGGCCGGTGTCGCGATATCAGACATCTGAATTCATTCACCCAATCATTAATAACGAACAAGACCTATGGACTTTTTATTGGTAAACCTTTTACAGGCAGCTCCGGCTGCAGGACAAAACCAGCAGCCCAGCATGTGGCCCACCATCATCATGATGGTCGCCCTTTTCGCCATCGTCTACTTCTTCATGATTCGCCCGCAAAACCAGAAGCAGAAGCAAGTTCAGAAATTCCGCGATGCCCTGCAGCCCGGGCAGGAGGTTGTCACCATCGGAGGCATACATGGCGTCGTCAAAAGCATTGACGATACGACCAACACCGTGATGCTCGAAATCACTACGGGAACAAAAGTGAAATTCGAGAAGAGCGCCATCATGCCGAACGGGACTGCCGCGCAGCGTTAAAGCATATCCCTGCCGGGAAAAAGGCGGATGCCGCCCGGTCTTATATCTCCATTACGTGCCGACAGGCAAGCCCGCAACGCTTGGCCGCTTGTCGGCACGTCCTTTGTTTCTGTCCGGGGCAGGATTCCGGATTACCCGCCGGTGCATCTCCCGCATCTTTCGGCACGGGCGGGCTTCCGCAGTCTCCCCGATGCTTTTCCGATTTCCGGCAAGCCATACCGGCCATCATTCCGTACTCAAAAAAATGTCATGAATGTGCTGAGCAGATTTTTCGATATATGTAGGTATTGTTTCTCCAAGATGTGGAACAGACACACCCTTGTGTTCCTGTTCTTTCTGGTCTTGTCCACCGCCTTCTGGCTGTTTCAGACACTCAATGAAGTGTATGAGACCGAGTTTTCCATACCTGTGGTCCTGCGCAACGTGCCCGAGGGCATTGTTGTCACGGGCGGGCCGCCGCAGACCTTGCAGGTGACGTTGCGCGACAAGGGGACGACATTGCTCAACTATCAGTATGGCGAAAAACTGCCCCGCATCGTCATAGATTATGCCCGCTATGACACGGGAAACGGTCACATCCGCATTCTCACGTCGGAACTGTTGAAACAAATCCTGCCCAAACTGGCGCAAGGAACGCAATTGGTGCCCGGCCGGAACGACACCATCGATATTTTCTATGGCCACGGTCGCACCAAGCGCGTGCCGGTGCGTCTGCAGGGGCATGTGAGCGCCGGAAACGGCTATTATATAACAGGACAGAGGCTGAGTCCGGACTCGGTCACGGTACAAGCCACCGACCGCCAGCTCGACACCATTACCGCCGCCTATGTGAAAGGTCTTTATCTGCGCGACCTGACCGAATCGCGGACGGTGAAGGTTGCCTTGCAACCGGTCCGCGGCGCCAGGTTCCTGACCCCGCAGGTATCACTGACCGTCAGCATCGACCAGCTGGTCGAGAAGAAAGTCACCGTGCCCATTGCCGGTGTGAATTTTCCCGAGGGAGAACAATTGCGTACTTTCCCCTCGCAGGTGGAAATAACCTTCCAGGTCGGCATGTCGCTCTATCGCACGATAAAGGCCGAGGATTTTTCCGTTGTCGTGGATTATAATACGCTGTCCGCCAATGCCGGAAACAAATGCCGGCTTGTCATCGGCAGGCATCCGGCGGCCGCATCGGCCATGCGCCTTTCCACCGAAGAAGTAGAATATGTCATCGAGAACACAGTACGATAGTGTCGCTGCCGGGAGGGGGCGTAACAGGCGCATAGCCGTGACCGGAGGCATCGGCAGCGGGAAAAGCTACGTTTGCCGGCTCATCGAGGCGGCCGGCTTTCCGGTATTCTATTGCGACGACGAGGCAAAACGCATCATGCGCACCGACGCGGACGTCAGAAACGCGCTGACGGCGCTTGTCGGGCCGGCGTGTTACGATGAATGCGGACTTCCGGTCAAATCCGAACTTGCCCGCTATATTTGTTCGGGACCCGACAATGCCGGACGGGTGGATGCCATAGTCCATCCCGCGGTAGGCCGGGCTTTCGAGCGTTGGGCGGACCGTCAGCCGTCGGGGGCGGTCTTTATGGAGTGCGCCTTGCTGTTCGAGTCGGGGTTCGACCGTTATGCGGACCTCACGGTGCTTGTTTCCGCGCCGTTCGAGGTGCGGGTGCGCCGTGTCATGGAGCGCGATGGCATCACCCGGGAGAAGGCTCTCGGCTGGATGGCCCTGCAAATGCCCGAGGAAGAAAAGGCCCGGCGTGCAGGCCGCATCCTCTGCAACGGCGATGGTGACGACATAGGCCGGCAGACGGAACTGTTGCTGGCCGACATCGGGCACCGGTTCGTCGATTAAGTTTTTTTAGACCGCCTGTCCGTATCCATGTCGCAATTATAAACTAATTTTGCACGGACTGAATCAGAATAGACATTGTTTAACTAAACACCATATATCAAAAAACACACCATGAAAGATATTATTCTATCCATCGCAGGCAAGCCGGGACTTTACCGCCTGGTGTCTCAGGGTCGTAACATGCTCATTGTCGAAAGCATCGATGCAACCAAAAGACGTTTCCCCGCCGGAATCCGCGACCGTGTCACGTCGCTCAACGACGTATCCATGTACACGGAGGAAGAAGACAGGCCTTTGATGGAGATTTTCGATGCCATCAGCAAGAAAGAGAACGGCCAGTGCACCGCTATCAGCCACAAGACGGCCACCGACGACGAACTGAGGGCTTTCATGGCCGAGGTCGTGCCCGACTACGACCGTGACCGTGTCTATCTGACCGACATCAAGAAACTCATTCAGTGGTACAACATCCTCGCATCCAACGGTTACACGGATTTCTCAACGGAAGAGGAAACCGAAAATGCCGAGGCCGAGGCTGCAGAATAAGTCAAGCACTTTCTGCCCCATCGTCTGCGTTCGCGCAGCACGGACACCTGTCGCAGTTGTTCCCCGCCCGTTTCGCCGGAAAGGCATTGCCGCCCGCCGGAATGCGCACCGGACAACCTCGACAGGTGTTTTTCTGTATATTCTCCTTTTGAAATAAAAAAGTTCCGGTCCGGAACAATTGCCGTTCCCGGGTTACCATATATTATATGTACGCGCGTGTCAGTTCCATAAGGGATGCGTTGTCCAATCCGAGGGGAAGCCCATGGCGGCAACATCCACGGACGGGTAAGTTTTCAGGAGGTTCTTCAATTTTGTCTTGAATGCGTCGCCGCGCCCCATGGAGTCTAACCAATATGCGATGCAACATGTGATGGCATATAACTTGTTGCCATCAATACCGGTGGTGTTTATCCATGCACCTCTCATGGAGGCTCTCATTTGTGGAGCATTCGTCAGGCGGCGGTTCCATATGCGGGAGTGATGCGCGCAACAGTTGCGGAGAACGGTGAGGCTGCGCATCCAGCTTTCTAAGACCTCGTGTTGCGGAATGTTGAACTGACGGGCAATACGCTTCTTGGTCTTGGTGTCGTTGCAGTTGTAGTACAATTTAGACAATGTTCCGAAAGAAGCGAGTTCTAAAGTCTTCCATGAAGGAGGAAACACGGGCTTGTCATATTTCTCTTTGTGCTCCTTGATAAAATCTTCTTTGCTACGTTGCAGTTCTCTGTCGATTGCATTCATGTTTTCGATGAATTTGTGTTCGTCATCGGCCAGACTGGTGTCATAAAACCAGAATGCTCCGTGGTGTATAGAGAACTCATAGTTTACTTTTGTACGAAGTGCTATCTCAATACCTTGTATGGCTTCAAATATCAAACTGCGCAGTTGAGTATCAAAGTCATATAGGGCAACGGCATCCTCAAACTTACTATTGGGCTTAAAGGAGTGAAGGGCCTTGTCCGCCTCCATGGGACGGAGATATTGGACAAATCGGAAATAGCTAACCTCACTTAGAAGTTTTGCAGCGGCAATTTCATTGTCGAACTGTAATCCCCTGCTTTTTAGTAACGCAATTTGGTCCACGATGGACAGTGGGCGTTTCGCATAAATTCTAACCATAGCCATAAAAGCAAAAGACCCGCCCTGGTTCGCTGATCTTACGGGAAGCGTGGCGGATTCTGTTGATACAAAGATACGGTTAATTTTTGCTTTGGCCAAATTATTTCAAGAAATAATACGTCCTGAAGTAATGTTTTTGGATAATAAAGGATGGCTGACAGGAAGTGATTATTCATATCGGCGTGGATTATAACGTGGCATGTTCAATTAAAAAACGTTGCAAGAGCTTTGATGTGTGGAGAAGGCAACAAATGTTTTCTATGTTTTTTCGCCAGCTTCCCCATGTAAAAAAATACTGTCATCCGCATTGTTTTTCTTACAAGCCATGTAGGAAAAACTACATGGCATCTACGCGCGACTACATGGCTTGTAGTCCGTTCTACATGGCATGTAGTTAATGCGTTGTTGCTTAGGTTGTTGCCGACCCCTTTGCAGCGCGCTCCTGTCGGGCTTCCGTCCGCGGGTGCCGGCTATTCTTCCGTGCCTTCGTGTCCGGTACGGTTTTTCGTTTCCTTGTCTTTGTGCCGTTTGCGCCGTTGCTCTTTCATCTCGTCCATGTATCCCGCCGTAATCACGCCCGACGGCAGGGCGATGATGGCCACGCCGAACAATGAGGACAGCATGGAAATGAAACGCCCCAGGCAGGTGACGGGGCACAGGTCGCCGTAGCCCACCGTGGTCAGCGTCACCGTGGCCCAGTACAGGGCATCGAAGAACGAGGTGAAAGTGCTTTCGCCCGTCCGGGGGTTGATGTAGGGCTCGGCATTGAACATGATGAGCGCCGTTACGAAGATGTAGCACACGGCAAGCATCAGGACCGAGAGCAGCACGTCGCGCTCTTTCTGCAATACCCGTATGAATACGGAAATCTTGTCCGAGTATCTGAAAACCTTGAATACACGGACAATCTTGAGCATACGGGTCAGACGGAAGAGTTTGAAGGACGGAGAGATAAGGTGGAGCACGGGAAGTATCGACAACAGGTCGATAATGGCCATCGGCGTGAAGGGGTAGATGAGATAGGACAGCTTGCCGTGCTTCAGATACCTTTCGGCGCGATGCCAGCGCCACAGGTAATCATAAATGAATACCGTTACGGAAAAGGCCTCCAAGTACCTGAATACGATGTGGTCTCGGATAAACATCAGCGGGATGATGCTGATGATGATGCAGAACATCATGAAGGTGTCGTAAACGCGGTGGCGTTTCTTCTTATGGGGCATATCCTCTGCCGGGTGCGTATTGGCGGCGGGATTTTGAGAGTCGTGGTTCTTCATGATGCAAATGTAAAGAATTTTTCAAGATTATTCGTTATCTTTTTATTTGTTTGAAAGAAAAGAGCCTCCGGCGATGACAAGCCGAGGCATGGTTTGCCTGATAATGCGTCTTGTAAATATAAGCGGAAAATCGGATTTAATGCGGTGAACCTTTGTTGTACACTGCATTTTTTGTAATTTTGCATAAAATAGATGGCATTTCGGCAATTCAGGCTGGCTTGTTGCGCTCGACTTGCACTATTCTTGCCTAAGATTGGCAATATCTGCAAACTATATCAATTCATTATATCTTTATTAAATCTAACATCTATGAAGAAGTTCTCTCTTCTCCTCGGTCTGACGTTAGGCATCACGATGCTGGCGTGGGCCGGCGGTATGGTTTCCAAGGCCTTGTCCGGAAATTCGGCATCGCCCGCATCGGAAACCACGACAACCGCTGAAATTACTTTCACACCGGGAACATCGGTAACAGACATTGCCGAAATCTCGGAAGGCAAAACTTACGTGTTACGCTCGAAGCGTGGCTTTCTGCTTTATAGCACGAATTATCCTGCACATGTGGCAGGCAGTGCCGGCAGTGGCGTGACAGACGAAGGCGAGGCCGGCTACACCGTTGAAGCACAGCAGTTCATTTTCAAGACTGTGGGAGGTGTACAGTATCTTTACAGTGTCGGCGCAGGCAAGTATGTGAAGAGCGACGGAACCTACGAAACCGCTCCGACCTCTCCCGTTACATTTGTCGCTACCGGTGACGCTACCTATCCTTGGCAAATCAAATTAGGCAACAACGTCATCAACATGCAGGCATCTTCGGGTTCTGCAGACGGATGTATGGTAAATAGCTATTCAACTCTCGACGATGGCAATAAAATCCAGATACTCGAAGCGAGTGTCCTGAACGAGACGGAAGTCTATCGCGGCACTTACAGGAATTTGGTCAAAGAAATAGAAACCGCCAAGGCGTTTGAGTTCTTCTGCTACAACACCACTGAGGCGGAAAAGGCCATTCCCGCAACCGAACCTACTACGGTGGACGGGTATGTCGCTGCCATCGCTGCCTTGCAGGCGGCCATCCAGCAGATGAAGAGCGGTGACATCACCAACACGGATATCGAGGGCATCCCCCTGTACATAGGCAACAAAATGCACTCTACTTTCTTTGTCTATGCAAACGAAGGAAATCTGGGTTCCAATAATGCCAAATTCGACACAGACCATGTATGGTACTTTGAAAAGGCGGGCGAAGACACTTACTATCTGAGAAATCATGCTACCAACCTGTATGCCGCCTCCCTGCCTGCCACGAACAATACCAAGATTCCTTTGGTAGAGAAAGAAAACGCAGGTGCTTACACTGTTGATTATGCCGGCCAGAACGGTTACTGCATCATCTATCAGAAAGACGGTGAAGCAAACAGAAATGCCATGCACATGGTAAACTGGAACGGTGTCGTACGCTGGGCTACCACTGCTGACGCTTCGATGTTCACACTTCAGAATGCCTCTGCCCTCCTTCCTGCTTTGGAGAAGACGTACAGCATCCAGAACCAGCCGGGCGGCTATCTGAGTGTAGACGAGGCCTATATGGACAACAGCGGCAACCTGAAACTGACAAACAGCCAAAGCCCGCAAGGTCTGAACAGCCTGTGGCATATCATGAACGAGGCAGACGGCTCCATACGCTTCATCAATGCCGGTACTGCCAAGAAAGGTTTTGTCCTGAATATCTCCGGTTCCGAAGGCGCGGCACGCGCACAGATGGTAGCTCCTGCCACCGTCGAGGGCAAGGAGGGCTCTTATTTCAACGGTACCATCAATCTTGACGGAACGGCAAGTTATATCAAATTGGCGTCTTCTGCCAACAACTACTGGAACAAACGCGGCGACTATCTCGCACTCTGGAACTCCGGAAGCGCCGTCGGCGACAATGGTTCGACTTTCTACATCAACGAAGTCGTTCCCTCGGACGAATTGCTGTATGCCGAATACAACACCGTCACTCCCGGACAGCGTCCCGCAGACATCAACGACTTCGCCCTTTGGTATAACGTGCCCGTAGCACACACCGGCGTAAGCGATACTTGGATGGAGTACGCACTTCCGCTCGGTAACGGACAGATAGGTACCACTATACGTGGCGGTATCTTCAAAGACGAAATCCAATTCAACGAAAAGACCCTTTGGGCCGGCAACAACAAGAACAATGGTCAGGGATACTTCCAGAACTTCGGCTCTATCATGGTTACAGACAAGAGCGGCAGTTTCTCACTGAAGGATGACTCAAAACCAGTCAAGGAGTATGTCCGCTATCTTGACATCTTCGACGGCGTGGCCGGCGTAAACTACAAGAGCAGCGACGAGGCCACCAGCTACAAACGCCGTTACTTCACTTCTGCTACCGACCGCGCGTTCGTTGCTCGCTATGAGGCCGAAGGTACAGACAAACTGGCCCTGAATTTCGTTTATGTTCCCGACAAACTCATCAATGCAAGCGCCGTGGCTTATAACGAAGGCGTTGCCAGCTTCGGCGGTAAGCTCGAGACCGTTACTTATAATACGGCGTTCAAGGTAATTGCCAGCGAGGGCGCGACGGTTACCACCGGCGAGGACGGAATTCTTGTTGAAAACGCCGACTGGGTGAACATTGTCATGGCGGCCGCTACCGACTACGATGCGACCAAGAACGGCTGTGTGAGCGGGGAGTCGGCCGAGGCCATCGCCGAGAAGGTCATGGGCCGCGTTAATGCAGCTGCTGCAAAGGACTATGCTACACTGTTGGCCAGCCACACGGCCAAGCACAGCGAACTCATGAACCGTACAGCCTTCAACATTGGAGAAAGAAGCGACAAGACCACCGAAGACCTCATCAAGTTCTACAATGCTGCCGTTGCCAACAAGACTACGCCTGAAGGACTTTATCTCGAAAGCCTTTATTTCCAATACGGCCGCTACATGACTATCGGCGCAAACCTTGATACCGACATCCATGCGCCCAGCAACCTGCAAGGAATCTGGAACGACCGTTCAAACTCTTCGTTCTGGCATTGCGACGTACACGCCGACATCAACGTACAGATGAACTACTGGCCTGCAGATCCTACCAACCTCAGTGAGATGCACCGTCCGTTCCTCGAACATATCATTGACCTTGCCACGGCCGAGAACTCTCCCTGGGCTGCCCTTGCAACCAAGGTCGCCGGAAAGGCCGGTGGTTGGGCCATTGCTGTCGAAAATAACATCTTCGGCGGTTCTTCGACCTGGTGCAACAGCTCCATCAAGACTTGTGGTGCCTGGTACGTAAGCCACTTCTGGCGCTACTATAAGTATACGCTCGACAAAGAGTTCCTCAAGAAGGCGCTTCCCGTCATGTACGACTATTGCCTCTTTACCAAGAATATTGTAAGGCAGGATAGTAAGGGACTTTATGAAATCCCCGACGAGTGGAGTCCCGAGCATGGTCCCGGCGATGTTACCGCCTATGCGCAGCAGACCAGCTATGAAGCCTTGGACGAGGTGTTCAAAGCCCACGAAGAATTGGGAGAAGAATCTCCGCTCACTGCAGCACAGATTGAGGCGCTGGAAGATCTTTACAACAATTTCGACAAAGGCATCTGGACGGAAACATATAACGGAAAGGTATGTATTTCCGAGTGGAAGAACAATGCACTCCAGGATCCCGGCCACCGTCATCTCTCTCACCTCATGTGCCTCTATCCTTTCTCTCAGGTAAGCGCATTCGACACCACTGAGGAAGGGCAAAACCTCTATCAGGCCGCATACAACGGCATGATTGCCCGTAACGGCGACGTGACCGGATGGTCGATGGGCTGGCAGACGAATACTTACGCACGTTGTCTGGACGGTGACCGTGCACGCAACAACCTGACTTTGGCTCTTCGCCACTCCACCAGTTATGTCATTGCCATGGCCGGACAGGGCGGTTGCTACTATAATCTCTTCGACGCACACTCTCCCTTCCAGATTGACGGTAACTATGGTTGCACCAGCGGCATTGCGGAAATGCTTCTCCAGAGCTACGACGATGTCATCACCATCCTGCCCGCACTTCCCAGTGCATGGAAGAACGGTTCTGTCAGAGGATTGAAGGCTCAAGGCAATTATAATGTAGACATTACCTGGGCCGAGAACAAGGCTACCGAAGCACGTATCACCAATAACCTTGACACGCCGCGCACAGTCTCCGTACGCTACGAGGATAAGGTTGAGAATTATACCCTTGCAGGCAAAGAGACCCTCGTTCTTGACCTCAGCAACGGTCTCCCTACCGGTATAGCACATACTGCGATGCAGGAAGTTTCCGGTCAGAAAAGGATATACGATCTTAGCGGCCGCCGCGTCCAAAATACGGGCAAGGGTGTTTACATCGTAAACGGCAAGAAAATGATTTTCTGAGCTGAAAGGCACTTCATGACATAGATTCGAGGCAGATGCATACGCAAAATATGCATCTGCCTTATTCTTTTCAGAAACAAGACGGCAGAAGGGGTATGTAGACCGGTTCTCCCGGCGGTCTGATGGCCGGTAGGGGCTGGATACCTTAAGGTAATGATGAGAAGTTTCTGAAAAAAATATCCGGTCTCGGTTTTACTTTTCCCCATTTGGCGGGTCTGTAAAAATGTAAGGCCGCCCGAAAGCCCTTTGCCACCCGTGGTGACGAAACGATATGCGAACAAACGGACACGACATCATTGAAGCCATTCGCGAGAATCCCGAAAAGGGGTTCCGGTTGCTGATGTCCGGATACGGCGAGGCTGTGTACTGGCACATACGCCGCCTGGTAGTGTCGCACGACGACGCGCAGGACGCCGCACAAGAGACCTTCATCCGCATATTCCGCGCCATCGGAACTGTCGGAAGGGGCACTTCCTTTGTGGCATGGGTATATCGCATCGCCACCAACGAGGCACTGCGTCTGCTGGAACGGCGCAAGGCGGAGCGGGAAGGCATGGAGTCTGCCGCGGATGTCTTCCCGGCGACAGACAGCTACGTGGACTACAGCGACCTGGAGGCAGTGAAACTCCAACGCGCCATCCTGTCATTGTCGCACAAGCAACAAGTCACGTTCAACCTGCGCTATTACGATGAAATGACCTATGAGGAGATAGCCGAGGCCACAGGTTCGACCGCCGGTGGGGCAAAAGCGAACTACCATGCGGCCAAGGAGAAAATCATACAATATATGAACGAAAACGACTGACGAGGATATGAACAACGATTTTGACTTGAAACGGGTAGGAAAACGTATGCCCTATACCGTTCCCGACGGATTCTTTGCCGAAATGGAGAGGAATGTTCTGGAAAAAGCGGGGTGTGCGCCCTTGTCCCGCCACACGGCGAAGCCGCACCCGGCATTGCGGTGGCTGTTGTACGGCACATCGGTGGCTGCGGTGGCTGTTCTTGTATTCCGTCTGGCACCCGCGTCTTCCGATGCCGGTGACCGGTGCGACTTTGCCGCCGTGGAACAGGCTTTCGACGGCTTGTGCGAGGCCGACCGTACCGGATTGCTGAACACTTACGAGGACGATACATTCATCAACGATACGTTTTAATTCACTTTCAATAAATACAGTTATGAAAAGATTTATCAAACACATGCTGATGGCCGTCGCCGCTTTCGCCGTATGCGGGGCCGCCGGTGCGCAAAAGTCCGAGAAAGCAGGCGAGAACCGTGAAAAATTCGCCGAAAGGCAGGCCCGCCACATTGCAGTCCAACTGGCGATGGACGATGCCACGACTGCCAAGTTCGTGGAAGCCTTCACCCAATGTCAGAAAGAGACGTGGGAGGCCGGGACGCAGATGCGGCAGTTCCGTAACCGCAAATCGGCCGAACTGTCCGAGGAACAGGCGGGACAGATTCTGAAGGCGCGTTTCGACCACAGCCGGAAAGTGTTGGACATACGTCGGAAATATTATGACAAGTACAGCAAATTTCTGACACAAAAGCAGATACAGCGCGTTTACGACCTGGAAAAGAATATGGCCGGCCGGTTGGCCAAACGCGGAAAGGGCAAAAAGCCCATGCAGCCCCGACAAAAGAAAAACTGACACGAATCCGCCCGCTGTTGATGCGAGGTCTGAATTTCCGGACTGCCGCCTGCGCCGTCGCCACACCGGCCCGCGCAGGCGGCAGACCGTTTTTTATTGCTTTTGCCTTGCTGTACAACCGTAGGCTTCCTGTTTCCCGTGCCGAAGCCGCTTCCTTCTTTCAGCAGTCATTCCGCAAGGCCCTCGGGCATCAGGCCGATTTCGCGCGGAAACGTTTGGCAATTCCATCAAAATGCCGTACCTTTGCGCCTGAATCCAAGCAGGTTTCCCTGCCTGCCGTCCGTGCAATGCTTCGTGCGGCGGCATATTTGTTTAATGGTATTAAATGCTTAGGGTATGAAGAATATTCAATTGGAAATCGGCAAGGCTGCTTCCTTTCTCGCAGCCGACGCCGTCAAGGCTTTCGAGCCTCGCGTGAAAGAGGCACAGACGGCCCTCGAGGCCGGGACTTGTGCCGGCAATGACTATTTAGGATGGATGCACCTGCCCTCTTCCACAACGCCGGAACTGCTGGCAGACCTGAAGCAGACCGCAGCCGTGTTGCGCGAGAACTGTGACACCATCGTCGTGGCCGGTATCGGCGGCAGCTATCTTGGTGCACGCGCCGTCATCTCGGCTTTGGAAAATAGCTTCGAGTGGCTTACGAACGACGGGACCAATCCTGTGATGCTTTTTGCGGGAAACAACATCGGCGAAGACTATCTGGCCGAGCTCTGTGCCTATCTCAAGGGGCGCAAGTTCGGTGTCATCAATATATCGAAGAGCGGTACGACAACGGAAACGGCACTTGCTTTCCGCCTGCTCAAGAAACAGTGCGAGGAACAGCGCGGCCGCGACGTGGCACGCAAGGTCATCGTGGCCATTACCGACGCCCGCAAGGGAGCCGCCCGCACCACGGCCGACAAGGAAGGCTACAAGAGTTTCATTATCCCCGACAACGTGGGCGGACGCTTCTCGGTCCTCACACCGGTAGGCCTGTTGCCCATCGCATGTGCCGGTTTCGACATTGACAGGCTCGTGGCCGGTGCCGCCGACATGGAACGCGCCACTGCCGCCGACGTACCTTTCGCGGAGAACCCCGCGGCCCTGTACGCCGCCGTGCGCAATGCCCTGTACGAGGCAGGCAAGAAAACGGAAATATTGGCCAACTTCCAGCCCAAACTCCACTTCATGAACGAATGGTGGAAGCAACTCTACGGCGAGAGTGAGGGCAAGGACGGAAAAGGCATATTCCCCGCAGCCGTAGACCTTACGACCGACCTGCATTCCATGGGACAATGGATTCAGGAGGGCGAGCGCACGATTTTCGAGACCGTCATTTCGGTGGAGCAGCCCAATCACAGTCTGCTCTTCCCCCACGACGACGAAAATCTGGACGGCCTGAACTTCCTCGAAGGACGCCGTGTGGACGAAGTGAACAAGATGGCCGAACTGGGAACACAGCTGGCACACGTGGACGGCGGCGTGCCCAATCTGCGCATCACGATGCCTGAACTCAATGAATACTATCTCGGCCAACTTATCTACTTCTTCGAGCGCGCTTGTGGTATAAGCGGCCTTCTGTTAGGCGTCAATCCGTTCGACCAGCCCGGCGTGGAAGCCTACAAGAAGAATATGTTCGCTTTGCTCGACAAGCCCGGTTACGAGGCCGAAAGCAAGGCTATACGTGCCAGACTTTAAGAAAGGACAGGCTCTTTATGTTTGAAGAAGCAATACAAGCCTATCGGCAAAAGCACGGCTTCGGGACGTTCAGCCCGAAAGCCGTGCTTTTCGATATGGATGGTGTCCTGTTCGACTCCATGCCGGCACATGCCCGTTCGTGGGCCAAGGTCTGCACCGAATTCGGGCTGGAAATGACACCCGAAGAGGCATTCATGCACGAGGGCCGTACCGGTGCATCGACCATAAACATTCTTGCGCGTCGGCACTGGGGACGTGAGGCCACCGAAGAGGAAATCCGGCAGATTTATGCCGCCAAGTGCGAAGCCTTCAATGCTTGTGCCGAAGCCGGGAAGATGCGTGGCGCGGAACAGGTGCTGGCACAGGCGAAAGCTGCCGGCCTGAATCTGTTTGTCGTGACGGGAAGCGGGCAAAAGTCCCTGCTGGACCGTCTGCGCGAGAACTATCCCGGCATTTTTGCCGACGGGCATGTCATCTCGAGCAAGGACGTCCGGCACGGCAAACCCTCGCCCGAGCCCTATCTGAAAGGGCTGGAACTGGCCGGTGCGGAGCCTTGGGAAGCCGTAGTCGTCGAAAACGCACCCCTGGGTGTGCGCTCCGCCGTTGCCGCGCGCGTCTTCACGATTGCCGTCAATACCGGACCGTTGCCCGACCACGTCTTGCTCGACGAAGGCGCGGACCTTCTGTTCTCCGGCATGGACGCGCTGGCGCAATCCCGCTTTTTCGAGACCGCTGTCTGAAGTCCGCGGGAGCGGAAAGGCCGTCGGCAGCATCGTATTACCCAACAAAACAGCCCCCGAAGAGATGTCATAGACATGCTTCGGGGGCTGTTTTTATTTTAGAACGGAAAAAAACTGATGGCCGTTCCGGCTCAGCCCAGTTCCTCGCCGCGTATGCCGAGCGCACTCATGAGCGAGTAGCCCAGGATTTCCTGTTCGAACCCGCGGCCCGTGACGGGCTGCATGGTGAAAAGAGTTATCTTTTTGTCCTCATCGGCTTTCGCAACCGTTCGCTTGACCCGCTCGCCGTAACGCTCCATGTCGGCCACCACAAGCAGCCGCCTGACGTCCTTTCCCTGCAGTATACCCTCGACGGATTGCACGAAAAAGTCTTCGGCCGATACGATTTCCTCGACCGGGAAACTATGTAGCGTAAATTCTCCCAGGTTGTCCTTGAACGCCTTGCCGTCAAGTTCCTTGCCGAAATCGGACGGCTGCATGTATTGCAGTTCTTTCTTATCTTTTGCATGGATGAAAATGGCCTGTATGTCGTTGTCTCCGGGGCGCAGGCCGCCGTCCAGTGCCACGCAGTCCAGCCAGTGGCAGAGATTGCCCGCCGGTATGCGGCGGTCTATCATCCTTTCGAAATTGACGATAAGGTCGAAAGTGACGCGGTCAAGGAAATCCGCGTCGATGAGGATGACGTTTTCGCTCCATTTGGATTCGTTCATGTCGTTGTTTTTCCGGTTGTAACGTGAGATGGCACTATTGCCGTGAACCGCCGGCGTCGTTTGCATCCGAGCGGGTTCGTGGCGCAAACTTAGACAATATATTCCGAACAGACGAATAAAAGGGTGAGAAAACGCACATGGCCATCGGCTCCTGACCGGAAGAAAAAGCCGGTGTCGCCCCAGTTGCGACACCGGCACGACACATAACCTCAAAATCGACTGCCGCCCCGTTTACGACAAACGGACCGAGGGGCCGAAACCACAAACTGCGCCCGGGAAGCCATATAGCAAACTTCCCGGGCGCAGTTGTTCCTATATGTTTGTCCTTTACTGCAAACTGAAGGGCATCAACTACACGCCGGCGGAGCAAGCGTGCAGGTATTGTTTCAAATCATGGGCGAAGATTGACGTGTACAATCGTGCCCCTTTGTCCCACATGTGTCCATTGTCTCTGAAATACTCGGGATGATTGTTGAACAACCCTTTTGTGTGATAGTCGAAGAATGGAATGCCGTTTTCCTCGGCCAGTTGTTTCAATGGTCCGTACAGTCCGGTTTCCGCCTCAGTATAGCTCGGCGACACCATAAATACAAGTATGATATTCCGGTCCTTGCATAATGTGATAAATCTCCTGACATATTGCAATTTCAACCCATCAACACTTTCGGATGTGTCTGCTTTTATCAAATCCGTCGGCACAGAGCCGGGTTGTGGCATAGGTATATAACCAGCATCCTCTTCTTGCTGTCTATTGACAAGCAATCCCGCCAGATTAGACACCGCTTTGGCATTGTAACGATAGAGATGACAAATACGGTAAGCCCAATAAGTTCCTGCATCCCGATATACAGAATCAGCTCTTTCACTTCTACCAAAATAAGGAGCGAAATAACTTGTTTTCTTAAAAGGTTCAGGAGAAACTTCATAGTCGTTTGTACTCACTTCTAATCCAATAATCTTTGGCGTATGATGCGTCAGGATTTGATTCAATAAAAAATAATGGGAATAAATGCAGTCACTGCCATCTACCCCTCCGTTGTAAACGCTCATACCTATGGAGTCCGACAAGATGGAAGGTACGTAATGGAAATTACATCGGGAAGTCCCCAACAATATGACGTCTGTGTCCGCTTCGTCAGCCAGGTATCTCAATTTAGGCCCTGTTATGTCCCGCGTATGCTGATTGACCCACCACATTATCTGCCCGCCGATTCTGTCTGCCGCGAACAGGGCAACAATAACGAACAAGAGGCTTTTCAATAAATTCTTCATACTAAAAAATTAAAACTGGAAATAGATAAACTGGTCTCCGTTCAACACTCCGAACAGGATGATAAATGCTATCATACCTACTATGTACATATGTCTGACCATCCAGACAGGAGAGTCTGATATGCTGATTTTCAGGCCATACTCATCGATGATTTCTTTCATCAGCACTATGGACAGCGCCAGGATGATGGCAAAGATATCGGCCTTGCGCATAAAAGGCATTGCCGGATTGGTAAATATGCCCTCTATAATCATAAAGGCATCCGAAATGGTATTTGCACGAAAAAAAATCCATGCCAGACACACGATGCAGAAGGTTAGTCCCCAATGAACGACCTTTCCTTGAATTTTCCATTGCGCCTTGTTCCATCCCAATAGTTTCTCGACGCATTGCAAGGCTCCATGAATCGTCCCCCATATAATAAATGTCCAATTTGCGCCGTGCCATATTCCGCTGACAAAGAATGTAATCATAATATTAAGGTGGCAGCGGGCCTTACTCACACGATTGCCTCCCAAAGGTATGTACACGTAATCCCTAAACCAGGTCGATAAGGAAATATGCCAACGTCTCCAAAAGTCAGTGACCGTGGTGGCGAAGTAGGGTCTTCGGAAATTTTCCATCAGGTTAAAGCCCAAGACCCTGGCTGCTCCGATAGCCGTCAGTGAATAGCCGGAAAAGTCTCCGTATATCTGGAAGGGAAAAAACAAGGAGGCCAACAAGTATGAGCCGCCATTGTGATGAGCCGCATTATTATAGATGGCATCGACGTAGATTGCGCAGCGGTCCGCAAGTATCAACTTCAGGAAATAGCCCCAAAGCATGAGACGAACGCCGGTCATTACATTTTCATAAGAGAAGGCACGCTTCTGCTTGAACTGTGGCAGCAAGTTGGCAGACCTTTCTATAGGTCCGGCTACAAGTTGGGGGAAGAAAGACACGAACAATGCGTAAGTAAAGAAGTCCTTCTCAACGGGAGTATTGCCTCTATACACATCAATGGAATAGCCCAGCGCCTGAAAAATATAAAATGAGATTCCGACAGGCAAAAGTAGCGTAAATTCAGGCATCCGCACAGACATTCCCCATTGCACCAACAGGTCGCTGATGTTTTCTGCCACGAAATTATAATATTTGAACAGGAACAAAATGCCCAGATTGAGCACCAGACTACCAACCAGACACCGGCGTTTTGCACGTTGCCCCGTGCAATGTCCGATTCCCAGCGCAGCCAAATAGGTGACGAGCGTGCTGGACAGGAGAAGCAGCGCATACAACGGTTCCCAATTCATGTAGAAATAATAACTCGCCCCAAGCAAAAACAGATTACGTGCCCTCAGAGACGGCAAAATGAAATAGATGATGCATACTGCCGGGAAGAAAAGCAGAAAATGCAACGAGTTAAAAAGCATAAGGCTCTTCAATTTTGTGTCTTCCCAGCTCCTAAAAGACGATTCCTACTAAAACCACGAAGCGTGGAACTGCAAATACTATATTCTGAATTGGAGGTCGTAGGAAAAACCTTACACACGAATATGGTAATAGCAGCCCACGCCATAGCGTGAGAACCACTATGCCATCTTTGTGTGTAATTGCGAAATTTCCTACGTTTCCAATTCACAAGATAAGCATAACGCTTCTTAACGTTCTGATATGTCCCGGAAAAGGTTGCCCTGATCCGATTGCAAAAATATGAAAAAAAACGGAACGGGAACGTATGGATGGCAGAAAAATAAAGCAATAAACAATACGTGAGTTCGGGATAAGTACCGTCGCCGGCCGGGAATAGGCAAAAATCATGTCCGGACGACTGTTTTTCCCGCTCTTTTTTTGATACTTCGGGATTTTGTCGCAAATTTGTGAAGTCGGACGGCCGTCGGGCCTACGGCTACACTTATAAGGACCAAGTCAAGAAAAAACTTCATTATGGGAACCATGTCAGAACATCGCACGGAACGGACGGATAGCGAAATCCTGGCCTCGCGTACGGTCAAGGCCGGAAAACGCGTGTACTATATCGACGTCAAGCGCGACCGCCGCGGTGAGCGCTACATTGCGCTCACGGAAAGCAAGCGGGTGCGTGACGGCGACGAGACGATGCGTCCGGTTTTTGAGAAGCACAAGATTTTTCTCTATCGCGAGGATTTCGAAAAATTCATGACGGCCTTCGGCGAGATGTTGGCCTGTGCCCGCGACGGAATGGACGAAAACGCCGCATGTACGCACGAGGAGCGTCAGCGGAGTGGGGGAGACGCTTCCGAAGCCGCCGGCAGCAACATGGAAAAGGACAGTCTGCTGGATTTGCCCGACCCCGACTTGCACATAGATATCGAGTTCTGAATCTTCCGGCGCGGCATACTTCCGGATATACGGGACGCGGATGGAATGTGCGTGCATGTGCAAGGCATCTGCGCGGGAATCGGTGTGGAAAACTCCCGCATCCTCTTGCCGGACATGCCGCTCGGGCGGACGGGGTGCGGTCTTTTGTCGCAGTATCGGCTGTCGGGCGGTAGCCGATGGTTGCTTTTTAACATTTTCCTTTTGCCGATTTAACACTTCTTGCTTTCGGGCGAAAAATGTATTATCTTTGCAATACGGAAGTGAGGGGACGGTGCGAAACCGTCCTTTTTTCGTACAAAAAGGTCCTTTGTTCGGAAAAACTGTCCCTATGACAGGATTTCTTAGAAGCCATGTAGCCGTTTCTACATGCCATGTAGTTGTTCCCAATCCTATATGTAGTGAAAGATAAGTGCGGAATCGTGCTTTTTCCCCGTGCGTAAAAGTTAAAAATGTTAATGTCGGGAGGCCCGCAGCCCGTTTCCGTATGCCCGTCCTGCACATACCGCCCGTCGTGTCGGGCGTTTCCGGCTCTGCATCCGGCCGCCTGCCCGTCTGGGATGGAGAAAAAATACGGCCAAACGTTGCCCGTTCCGCGGGAAATGCCTATCTTTGTGGCCGATTTGTCCGACAGAGGCGCATGGATGCCTCCTGTGTGATGGCGAATTAAGCAAACCTATTACTTAATTTAGAGTAACACAAACCAAAATGAAACAAATTTCAATCAGCGGCAGCGTCCGCACCGAAATCGGTAAGAAGGCCACTCGCGCCCTGCGCAACAGCGGCAATGTTCCCTGCGTAATCTACGGCGAGAAGAAGACTGCCGACGGCCTTCCCGAGGCAGTACACTTCGTTGTGACCGAGAAAGAAATCAACAAACTCATCTACACGCCCAATATCTACCTCATCAACGTCACCATCGACGGCGTGGAGCACAAGGCCATCCTCAAGGAAGTGCAATATCACCCCGTAAAGGATAATGTCCTGCACGTAGACTTCCTCGAAGTGCGTGCCGACAAACCCATCGTCATGGGTGTGCCCATCGCTCCCCAGGGTCTGGCCGAGGGTGTACGCGCCGGTGGCCGCCTCGTTACTATGGTGCGCAAGTTGAACGTGAAGGCGCTCTACGACGAGATACCCGAGAAACTCGACATCGACGTTACGAGCCTTCAGCTCGGCAAGAGCATCAAGGCAGGTGACCTCCACTTTGAAGGACTTGAGCTGGTAACTCCCAAAGAAGTCATTGTCTGCACCGTCAAGATGACACGTGCCGCCATGGGAGCCGCCGCTGCCGCCGCCAAGGCTTAAGGCGTTTAACCGCGGAATGTACGGTGCGGAACACCTGAGGCGGTGTGCGTGACCGTTTTCGCCATCGAAACGAATTTTATCATGAACCATCTGATTGTCGGGTTGGGCAATATCGGCAGCGAATATGCACGTACCCGCCATAACATCGGATTCCGAGTATTGGACGCCCTTGCCAAGGCGTCCAATCTCGTATTCGAGGACAAACGGTACGGCTTCGTTACCACACTGAAGGTGAAGAACCAGACCCTTACGCTGCTGAAACCGTCCACCTACATGAACCTCTCGGGCAACGCGGTGCGGTATTGGATGAACGAGAAGAAGATTCCCGTCGAAAACCTGCTGGTCGTCGTGGACGACCTGGCCTTGCCTTTCGGCAGTCTGCGCATGAAGCCGGGCGGAAGCGAGGCCGGGCACAACGGCCTCAGGCACATTACGTCCGTTCTCGGCACACAGCAGTACGCCCGCCTGCGCTTCGGCATCGGGAATGACTTTCCGCGCGGCGGACAGGTGGATTTCGTACTCGGTGAGTTCGGGGAAGAGGAACTGGCCCGCATGGATGAGCGGCTTGAGGTGGCAGGCGAGATGGTCAAGACCTTTGCCTTGTCCGGCATCCAGTTTACAATGAACCACTATAACAAGAAATAAAATGAGCGCCGATACGGAAGCACGGTTGGACAAGTGGCTTTGGGCCGCCCGCATCTACAAGACAAGGACGCTGGCCGCCGATGCGTGCAAGAACGGTCGCATCAGTATAAACGGAGCGCAGGCAAAACCGTCACGCTCCGTCAAGCCGGGAGACGAAATCGGGGTGAGGAAACCGCCCGTCACCTATGTCTTCCGCGTCTTACAGGCCATAGAGAAGCGCGTAGGTGCCAGGCTGCTGCCCGAAATACTGGAAAACATTACGCCGCCCGAGCAGTACGAACTCTTGGAAATGAGCCGCATCAGCGGATTCGTGGACCGGGCGCGCGGAACCGGGCGGCCTACGAAAAAGGACCGGCGCGCACTCGACGATTTCAACGCGCCTGCGTTCCTGGATGACGGTTTCGATTTTGACGACGAAGACTGAAACGCGATGAACAACGACGAAAATATGCGGCACACCGAAGTCGGGGAACATTTGCCGGCATCTCCGAAATGGTTGGAACGGCTTTGCAACGGATTGGCCTTTGTCGGGTTGGTCGCGGTCATGGGCTGGGGCGGATGGGCCATATTGTCGCCCGCCGCAGCCGAGGCCGGTAGCGTGCAGGATGCCCTTCCCGCCACGGCGGAAGAGCCTTCCGGAATATTCTCCGATGCGGAAACTTTGCCTGAACCCGCTCCCCTCGTTACCGAAACGGTGATGCCCGATACTTGTGTCTCGGATTCCGTTTCCGAAGATGGGCTTGAAGCCGGGCAGGACACCGTCGCGGCATCTCATCCCGATACCCTCGTCCACCCGCACCACGGGAAAAGCGTTCCCGAAACGGACAAAAAACAGCATACACCCGACGGGAATGTACCGGAACAGACGGAAGAAGAACCCGGAACCGGGACAACCGCCGGCGAGTCCGTTGGCCCGCAGGGCGAATAGCGGATAGCAGACAATAACCAGGCATATAATATAAAGTATAGGATGCCATAAATAAGGAAGAACGCTTGTCGTTCTTCTTTTTTTGATTAAATTTGCAACGTCGCATAGTGCGTGTTTCGCAAAATGCGTGGAAGTATGAAAAACTTTATATATCAAACCTGTTCTAATATGAAAAAGAAAACCAAGAAGCATGGATGGATGAGGCTATGTCTGGCCTTGTTGATCTGTAGTCTCGCTCCGCCGGCTTTGGCCCAGACAACACCGGCCGCAGGCAAGGCTTACCGTTTCGTCAATGTCTCTACCGGACTGGTGATGAGCAATGGCGACAACGGCGACAACGACACCAAAATAACTTTGGTGGCCGAAGACGAAAGTTCCAAGGGACAAGTATGGTCGCTCATGGACGTGAAAGCAGCCGAAAACGTCTTCGTACTTTATAACTCCCATTACGGCAAGGCTATGGATATGGCCCTGCAGGCTAAGGACAAGGGAGTGCTGCTCCAATGGGACATGTCGGCCAGCAACGCGAACCAACAGTTCAAAATCAAAGCGGTTGAAGGCCTCGAGGATACTTATCAGCTGCTGTATGCCGCAGACGGTTCGATGGCAGCTACGGCTACTTCGGCCAACGGCGTGAAAATGGAGACCGACCTGACTTCTACGGCCTCCTACTTCAAACTGAAGGAAGCCGGTGCAGCCGACCCGCTGACCGCTCCCGTGGTTGGCTTCAACTATGTCATCACACACAAGGCATCGGGCAAGGTGTTGTCGAACCGTGGCAACGGGGACAACAATGCCTGGATATATGTGGACGATTACATCGAGGACGAAACCGCGCAGATATGGCAGATGGAGACCGTCAGCACGCCGGCCGGTTACTTCATCCTCTACAACAAGGTCTACCGGAAAGCCATCGACGTGGCACTGACCGGCGGACGCCATCCCTTGCAATGGTCCCTGAAAAACACGTATGACGCCAACCAGTGCGCAAATATCATCCCCGTGAGCGGACAAGAGGGTGTCTACCAGATAAAATACACCCGCAGCGGCGTAAGTTTCTATCTGGCGGCCGCAGCCAACGGGAATACGTCCGTAACCACAAGCGCGGACGACGAGAATACGTGGTTCACGTTCCGGTGCGTACCTACGCCGCCCGATCCTCCGAAGAACGATTGGGAGAATGAAGAGGTGTTCGCCATTAACAAGGAGCCGGGACACGCTACCTATATGCCCTATGCCTCGTTGGCCCGTATGCGTGCCGACCAGGACCATTATAACCGTCCGTGGGAGGATGCCAAGAACGCCGAGATGCTCACGCTGAACGGATTATGGAAGTTGAACTACGTAGACAGTCCCGGGAAACGTCCCAAAGAAGAGGACTTCTGGGGCGACAATGCGGATGTAACCGCATGGGACACGATTACCGTGCCTTCCTGCCTTGAGATGAAGGGCTACGGAGTGCCGCTCTACATCAACGTGGACTATCCTTTCGACGACAATCCGCCTTATATCAAGATGAAGAGCGGGCTTACCAACTCCGTAGGCTCATACCGTCGCACCTTCTCCCTGCCCGAGGGCTGGGACAGCAAACGTGTGTTCCTCCACTTCGACGGTATTTACAGCGGTGCCTACGTGTGGGTGAACGGACAGTACATTGGCTACACCGAAGGTTCGTGCAACGATGCCGAGTTCGACGTGAGCGAGGCGCTGCGTGCCGGAGAGAACAACATCAGCGTGCAAGTCTTCCGCTGGACCGACGGTTCGTATCTCGAAGGTCAGGACATGTTCCACATGAGCGGCATCTACCGTGACGTATATCTCTTTGCCACGCCCAAGACCTACGTGCGCGACCATTATATCACGAGCGACCTTGACGCTTCATCGTCATATACGAGCGGCTCGATGCAGGTGCAGCTGACCGTAAACAACCGTGAGGAGAAAGCAGCCGAGAAGACCGTGGAAGTTTCCCTTATCGCACCCGACGGTACAAAGGTGGGAGAAACGAAGAGCGCGCTTTTCGCTTTCGATGACGGCGAGGACGAGAAAACCACGACCGTGACATTCGACGGTTTGTCCGGTCTGTTGCCTTGGACATCCGAGACCCCGAACCTTTACACCGTGGAAGTGGTGCAGAAAGACGGCGGGAAGGAAGAAATGGCCTTCTCCACGAAGTACGGATTCCGCCATGTGGAAATTGACGGCCCGATAGTGAAAGTAAACGGAAAGCGTGTTTACTTCAAGGGAGCCAATACCCAGGACACCCATCCCGTACATGGCCGCAGCATTGACGTGCCTACGATGTTGAAAGACGTCACCATGATGAAGCAGGCCAATATGAATATTGTCCGCACCAGTCATTATCCGCGCCAGGCCAAGATGTATGCGATGTTCGACTATTATGGCATGTACTGCATGGACGAGGCCGACGTCGAATGCCACATGAACTGGAACGACAACGGGCAGACTTCGGGCATTACCAACGAGGAATCCTGGAAGCCCCAGTTTGTAGACCGCACTGTCCGTATGGTGCTGCGCGACCGCAACCATCCTTCTGTCGCTTTCTGGAGTCTTGGAAACGAAAGTGGCGGCGGTACGAACTTCAACGCCACTTATAACGCGACGCGCGAGCTTGATCCGCGCCCCATCCACTATGAAGGTGCCACCCGCGCCGGTACAAGTCCGTCCGACATCAGGAGCTACATGTACTACGGTGTAGACCAAGTGGAGAGCGGTGTGCGCGGCTCGACGCCTTACTTCCTGTGCGAGTACGCCCATGCCATGGGTAACGCTGTCGGTAATCTCCAGGAATACTGGGATGTCATAGAGGGAAGCAATTCCGGCATAGGCGGATGTATCTGGGACTGGGTAGAGCAGTCTGTCTATGACGCACAAGACATCAAGGACGGTACGCTTACGACCAACGGTATCCCCCGCTACAAGACCGGACCTGACTTTGGAGGTCCTCATCAGGGCAACTTCGTGAACAACGGTCTCGTTTCAGCCGACCGTGCATGGTCTGCCGAACTTACCGAAGTCAAGCGTGTTTACCAGAATGTCCGTTTCGGCAACATGGCCGGTAAGAAATGTACCGTGCGCAATGCTTTTGCCTTCATCAACCTCGACAACTTCGGTCTGCGCTATACCGTTGTGGAAAACGGTGTCCCCGGAGAAACCGGAACAATGGACCTTCCGTCTACCAATCCCGGCGCGATGCAGACGATTACCATTCCTTATACCACGGAGTTGAAGGCAAATACGGAAACGATGCTCAATCTTGAGGTTTACCTGAAAGAAGCTACGCCGTGGGCCGAGGCCGGTTACGTCATCGCTACCGACCAGAAGACCCTGCGTGCCTATGCGAGAAAACTGGGTAACGTCGAGACCGCCGCAAACAACCCGCTGGTGTTCGACGACGAAACCAATATCTGGACACGTACCTATAAGAACAGCAACATGGAAGTCACTTTCACGACCGAAGGAAAGCTTTCTTCGTGGAAGGTAAACGGCACTTCGCTCATCAAGCAGACGCCTGAACTTTACGACTACCGTTGGATTGAGAACGACTCGCCTTATGGTTCGGAGATTCCTTACGAAAAGTCGAACGGCATTACTTCAAGAACCGCCGACTTCGCCATCTCGGCCGACGGACATACGGGTACGGTAACCGTGAATGCCACCGGAACGAAGTGTAACTACAAGCTGGTCTACACCATCTACGACAACGGAACCATCGACCTCAAGGCCGACTTTACTCCCGTATACGATGCTTTGCGCCGTATCGGTCTCAGCATGGAGTTCCCCGCCGACTTCGAAAACGTGTCCTACTATGCACGCGGTCCTTGGTCCAACTACGTAGACCGCAGGACCGGCTCTTATCTCGGCAGATATACGACTACCGTTACCGACATGTTCGAGGCGCATCCCAAACCCCAGACCATGGGTAACCGGACCGACCTCAGGGAGCTTACGCTCACCAATGGAGAAGGTCAGGGCCTGTACATAGAGACGCAGGGTGACGTGGCTTTCTCGACGTTGCACTATGATGACAAGGTGATGCACGACAACCTGCACGGCTGGGACATGACCCCGGGCAACGTATATGCACACTTCGACTACTACCAGAACGGACTTGGCAACGCCAGCTGCGGCGGAGACCGTGCCTCGACCCTCGACAAATACAAATGTCCTACGTCAGGTACTTACACCTACACGCTGCGCTTCACGCCCGTAGGCCTCGTCTCCGACGGAATTGACCTGCCCAAGACGGGCCTGTCCGCATGTTCTGTCCGCTACGAAAAGGCGTCCGACGCCGTTGTCTGCGAAGGTGAGATGAAGGCCGATACTGAAATCGCGGTCTATAACCTGGGTGGTGTCAAACTGGCCGGCGTCAAGCTGTCCGCACCCCGGCAGTCCGTTTCGCTCTCGATGGGCGGACAGCCTCACGGCTCATACCTCGTGACGCTGAAGTCGGCCGACGGCCATCGCACGCACAAGTTCGTGAAGTAAACATCCCGCGACATAACGCGATAAATCATCCCGCGACAAGGTTTCCGCCTTTGTCGCGGGATTTTTCTGCTCTCTTTGCGTAAAGGTATCCGTGCCGGCGTTCCGCGCTCCCGGCAGCGCTTTTCCCACGCCCTGCGTACACAGGCTTCCGCCTCTCCCGCTCTTATCCGTCCCCGTTGTGCGAGTGGCAGTCCTGCGGGTAAAAGTATGAAACCGGAGGCGTGGCATTGAGGGGGCAAAACATGGCATTTCCGCACTGCCTGCGATTTTAACACAATTTGCTTTTGGCCGAAAATTGTTGTATCTTTGTGGTACAGAAAATAGGGGAGGCGGTCGCGGACCGCCTTTTTTCGTGTAAATAAGCCCGTTACGGGGCAATTTACATGCACATGTAGAAAAAATTAGAAGCAGCCTGTGTAAAAATACATGCCTTCTATTTTGAAATGGAAGCCGCCCGCGCGCGAAAAGATGCCTTTCAGGAAGGCGTAACCCTATCTTGTTTACATTTATTTACGTAACCAAAGTTAAATATGTTAATGTCGGGTGCGGCTGTCTGCCGGTCCGTGTGGCATGGGGCGCGACATCGGAAATCCGGTCTGAGGGGCAGGGGGCGGTGTCTGCATGGAACGGGCGTTGCTCCGGCGCAAAGAAAAAAGGGAAGCGCCGGTGTTTCCGGGCTTCCCTTGCTGAGGGGGCGGAAGTTCAGGCTTGCGTCTCGCGCCATCCCTTCTTTTATGTCCTGATTGGCCTTCCGGCGGTGCTTGCCGATGTGTGGCCCTTTGCTTACGGCTTGTAGCTCACCTTTTCCGTTGCCTCGTCGTTATAGATGACGCGCTGCAGTTCCTCGGGCGTGATGCTGACGGGTGTACCTGTCAGCTCGGGTACGTTATAACTCTTCATGAGCAGAATGTTCTGCTCCGGGTCTTCCTGTGGCAGCAGGAAAGCCTTGTGTGCCTGCCCTTCGCGGTCGAAGTAGGCTATGTACACGCGCGTGTACGAGCCGTCGTCGCGTCGCGAGCCACGACCAGCCAGCGCCCGTTGCTGCTCCACGAGTGATAGCTGTCCACATTGTCGCTGTTGGCCGCCGTCAGCGGGCGGATTTCGCCGGTCTGCAGGTCCTTGACGTAGAGGTCGGAGGATTTGTGCCAGATGTGGAACTGCCCGAAGTCGGCCAGGGTGAACAGGACATAGCGGCCGTCGGGACTGACGCGCGGCACTGATGCGCTCTTGCCCATGGCGGCGCAGTCCATCTCGACAACGGGCTGTCCGAAGGTGCGGGTCTGCTCGTCGAAGCTGACGCTCATGAGGTTGTATCGTATGCTGTCGTAGATGGCGGTCACCATGTCCATGCGCTGTTTCGTGTCTTTGTTCTCAAACCATGGCACATGGGCCGAGCAGTAAAAGATTTTCTTGCCGTCGGGTGTCCAGCAGGGGAATGTTTCCAGCTCTTCCGTGGTTTTGAATATGTTGGTCAGCGTGTGGGCGTCCGCGTCGTAGAAGACGAGGTCCGAGCCGTAGTCGATGACCTCGATTTTCTGTTTGTCCTTCAGGTGGAAAGCCTGTCCCGTCTGGTTGGTGGAGAACACCACCCAGTTGCGTTGCGGATGCCATGTGGGATATACGGTCGAGGACAACACGGAGTCGCTCTTCATATTCATCTTTTTCGCTTTCCCGTCCTCCACGAAGACGGTTCCGCCATGCCCGCCGCGCACGTGGAAGAGCATCCGGCGGCTGTTGTAGTTCTGGAAATTGTGACAGTTCACGCAGTGATTGTCGATGGAGTCGTATGTACGGTTGTTCTCGTATATAGGCCGTTGTTCGAAGGTGGCCAGGTCGCGCTGGTAGAGCCCGAGTTGCCGGTAGAGTTCGTATCCGGGTTCGATGAGACGGTAGCACAGGTAACGGTCAATCGGTTCTTCGGCCACTTTTATCTTGTAGGACGGATGTTTGAACCACTGTTTGCCGCGTCGGGCATAGAGCGTGACGTCCAGTTCCCGACCCTTGTTGTCGTCGAGCAGGCTTTTCCATTCCGTCGGGTCAAGGAAAAATTTCCCGTCCTTTCCGGCAGCGGCTGTGAGCTGCCCTGACGGGCCTTTGATGTCGGCCACGAAGTCTTCGCCTTCCGACGTGACACGCACGTTCAGCGGGGCGATGTTGGGCGGAATGACTATGTCGCGATAGTCGGGATACAGGCCTGCCTGTTCGTTCACAGGCGTGCTGTCGGCGGGGATGCTGACTTCGGTCGAGCAGGCGGTGAGCAAGAGTGCCGCGGCCGCCAGCGAGATGAGGGTGTGACGTGTATTCATGTTCTTTCCTGTCATATAGGGTGGTTTGCGAGGCATCCGCGTCAGTTCACGCCGCTGTTCGTGGCGGGGCGCACCTGGTTGGGTTCGTTGTTCTCGCAGTAATAATAGTAGAAGTAGGTGCCTAACCAGTCGTCACGCAGTTCCTTGCGCAAACGCCTGTTGTATTCCTGTTTGATTTCGGCCTTCTGCTTTTCGCTTTTTCCCTGCTTTGCGCTTTCGCCTTCCTTGATGATGGGCGTGGCCTCGGTGTAGAAGGCCGAAAGTTGCGGTTTCATGTTTTCCACCACGCCGGGAAAGCTTTGCGCCACCTCGGGATGGGAACCGGCAATCAGCACAATGGCCTGCTGGACTGCCGTGGGAAGTACCCCGTTGTTGCGTTGCGCAAGAATTTGGATAGGGATAATGCTACGTGTCAGGTCTTTGGTGTAGAGACTTGCGGCGATGGCCGTCTCCAGCGTCTTGTCCGAACCGCTCATCAGCCCGATATTGTAGCCCAGGAAGGTCGGATTCCTGTAATACTGCTCGAAACGCTCTTCTTGCGGGTAGAGAGACAGCACGTGGCTCAGCTCCGGGTCGGCTTCGACGAGCGAACGATCGTATATCATGGGGCGGTATTTTTCGACAAAGGCTGTCTCGAAAGGCACGCTGCCGATAAGGGCAAGGTACTTCTCGGCCAGTTTCTCTTCGGAGTTGAGAATGGCGCACAAGGCCAGCCGTTTCAGATAGTAAAGGCTGGGATTGTTCATCACGATGTGCTCCAAGGCCGTATGATATGCCGTGTTGATGAGCCCGCAATAGAAACTGCAGTCACTGACAAAGAGACCGTATTCCTCACTCCCGTCTTTCTTGTCCAGACGAGGGTCGGGAAAATCGTAGGGAATATCGAAAATGCCGTCCAGCAGGCGGTCGTTCTGTTCCAGCCCTATGGCATAATAGGCTGCCACGGTACGTGTGGGCCTGTGGGCGTCGAGTCCGCATTCGATGAGCGTGTCGTAGTCGCCCCGGAGCAGGGCGTTCTGCATCTTAGCCGTGAGCACGACATTCTCGTTCCATACCTTTACGGCACAGAATAGGGCTGCGCAGACGGCAAGCGGCACCAACGCGCCCCAAGGCCGGACGGCGGATGTGCCGGCCGCGGTCTGCCGCTTCTTCTGCCGTGAACCGATGATGGCCGAAAGGCCGGCCGTGATGCCTGTCACTATCAAGGCCGCGACGGGAACGAGAAATATGAGCGACGGTTCGTTCTTGTAGTAAATGCTTGTCCCGCGCCAGATTATCCATCCTGCTATCGCACCGGGAACAATCGCGGACACGCCTCGCCATGCCCGAGGCATCCGCAATGCGCGGTCGGCAAGTACGGCCGTCAGGGTGAGCAGAAGGCTGAGGAAGATGCTGCCCGCCCATACGCTTTTGTAGCTTAGCAGCAGGAAACGGGCACCCCAGAAGGCGTAGCCCCAGGAAAGGTCCGTCAGGAACTTCATCTGTGTGGCGTCGGTCGTGACAAAGTTGGCCTCGGCGGTGCGTACGAACACTTCTCCGTAGATGAAGAAGCAGAAAATCCACATGGCGAGGAATGTAACCATATAGGGGAAAAGGCGATGCAGCATCTTGTTCGCTTTTCCCGGCTGACGGGAATCTGCAACCTGCTTTCCGGTGTCGGTGGCTGCGGTTTTCTGTTCGTTTCTCCTGTTTCGTTGATTGGTATGCGACATTTCGTTCGTTGATTGATAGGGTAGGTTTCAAATAGGTTTCTGATGGTTCTCTCTGCCTGCGGCCTGTCCGTGCGTGGGCGGCCGTAAGTATTCCTTTTCGGACGGGGACGGAACTTTGAAAGCCGTGTGTGCGCCGCCGGAAGCCGTCCGGGAGTTCGTGTCCCTATGACCGTCCGCCGTAAAAAACGGAAGCTGTCCCGCAGATGCAGGGACAACTTCCGGAATCTCAGTGGCCGGTTGTTATCTGACCAATACTTTTTTGCTTCCCACGATATAAACGCCCGGCGTCAGGCCGTTTACTTCGGTGAATGTGCCTTGCATCTGCACGTTGCGCACCATTGCGCCGCTGATGTCATAGACCTTGATGTTCATAGGCTTGTTGCTGTGAATGGCTATGACGCCCTTTCCGCCGGCTACGCCGAGGACTTCTGCTCCCTCGACGGGGCTGATGCCGTTCAGTGACGGGTCGTAGCTGTATTGGCTGTCGAGGAAGTCGATGCGGTCCTGCACCCACTCGCAGATGTATTCGACATCGCCCTGTATATCGCGGTGCAAGGAATACCAAAGGTTCTGTTCGCGAAGGTCTGCATTACTCTCGGCAAACAGCTCCGCATAGTCCGTGAAGCGTTTCTTGAGGCTTTCGGTGTCGAAGTAAAGGCTGCGCAGTTCCGCATAGCGGGTAGCCAGTGTTTCGTTCCACTTACGGGTCTTGCTGTTGGCAAGCCGGTGGAAGAGGGTATGGGTGCCGTGTTCGTTTTCCCAAAGGAATGTGGTGAAATCCTGGTTGGGGTCCATCAGATAATTGTTTCCGTCCCAACGGCGTCCCCAGGTTCCGTCGAGGTCCCACGGCGCAATGCCCAGCATATCGGCGTTGGTTTGTCCGAGTTGGTCATAGTTGAAGAAGAACATGTTCTTTCCGTGGTTGTCGGTAGCCATCAACAAGTCGAGGAAAAGGTAATAGTCGTCGATGACAGGCGCATCGAAATGCTTCTCATAGTTGTTGTCGAAGAAGTCGTCGGTGGATGTTGCCGCGAAATATATACCTCCCCATAACGGTCCCCAGTCTATTCTTTCGGTTTCCCAGTCCGGGTATTTGAACTCGTAACCTTGCCATGTCTCCGTGCGGAGATTGTTGTCGAAAGACGAAGGTGCGTATCCCGGGAAGTCCGCAACGCCCATCTGGTGTCCCATGAAGGTTTCGTAAGTCCAGTCGGTCGATTTGTAGAGCGTGGCATGGATGGTGTCAGCCGTCGTTTCGGTTGCGGGCACGTACTTTTTCAGTTTGAGTTGCTTGCGGTCCATTTTTTCTGTCATGCAGTAAAGGCCGTGGTACTGTCCGTTCAGGAAAACTTCCACGAAGCGTCCGCGTGTGCCGGTGCGGGCCTTTTTCTCCCATCCCGCGCGGCGGTGATACGGTTTCGTGGCGAAATCGTTCCAAAGGTCGGTGGCGACGCGGTTACGCATACAGGCTTTGTCTATGGCCATGGCATCCAGAATCCAGTTGTTGTCATCCCGCAGTCCGAAGAACTCGCGATCGACGGAGTTTCCGTTTTCGTCGCGCAGCTTTATGGCGTAACTCTTCTTCGGATAATGCTGTGCCGTCGCACCGCGATACTTGTAGGCGGCGATGAACAGGCTGTCGTGCCCGACGGTGCCCGGGTCGGTCACGCGTATGCTGCCGGTGGTGTAATACGAGCCGCTGCAAGAGGGCATGTTAATCTCCACAATGGGCAGGAAAGTGAAGCGCAATTTGCTCTGGCATACCTCTTCCGTGCCGTCCTTGACGAGTGAAAGCTGATATTCCCGGGCGCAACTTACGGCCGAAAGCGTGAACGAACTGTCGGCTGCGGCTTCTATGCCGTCTATCTTCAGCTTATAGTTGCCGTCGTTCCTTTTGGCTTTCACGGCCAGCTTGCCTGTGAAGTCCTGTCCGTTGCGTACGGTTTCGGGCAACGGGTAATAGTACAGGTCTTCGCCCTTGTCGTAAATCAGTCCCTTGTTGTTGATGCGTATGCTATCGACATAGGCTTTCATGCCCTTGGGTTCGTAGCCCTCTATGCTGATGCCGCATTCCACCAGATACTCGGCATGTCGTTCGTCCGACGAGGTAAAGACGAAGGTTGAGCCCGGGTCGGCGCTGTCGTACAGGCCTATGACGCTGTAGCCTGTCAGTTGGTAGTCGTTCCAGCTGGTGTAGTGGCTCTGGCTGTTGCTTCCGTCCGACAGGTTGTCGGTCTTTTGGATATTATATCCCGGATAGTCGGGGTCATGGTAGAAAGAGAAGTCCCAAGTGTTGCCTTCGGACGTTCCGCTATAGGCAGTGAGCGCATGATTCCCCTCATAGAGGGTGGGGAAAGAGGTGGAGATGTATTTTCCGTCGGAGGTGTAAACCGTTACGCCCGTTCCGTTCTGCATGAAGTAGAACTTCGTGTCAGCCGTCTCGGACTGCGTCAAGGCGTTCCTCGAGATGCTGGCATACTGTCCCGACCTCAGGTTGATGATGCTGTAGAGCACGGGCGCGTCGTGTCCGGTGGAGTAGACCACAGGCTGCTTCAGGCCCGTCAGTTCCCAATATTCGCCGCCGGCGGTGACGCCGCTTCCTCCTTCGACAAAGTTTTCGCTTCCGCCTGTGCCGCCGCCGGTTTTTCCCGTGATGCTTTCGCCCTTGTCGTTATATACGTTGAAGAGCGAGTTGTTGTCTTCGTTTATTGTATAAGTGCCGACAAGGTTTGTTCCGTCCGTGCGCACGTTGAAACATTGTCCGGGCTGGCCGGCATTACATACCCGTACATGTCCGTCCGACGTTTCTTCAAACAGCCACCGGCCGCTGTCGTCGGTGACATTGTCGGCCAGCTGGATACCTTTTGCCACGCCGTCGATGCGTTCGTTCTTATAGAAAAGATACTTGCCGTTACTGCTGTTCTGAATGGTGTAGCCGTTTCCGTTCTTTTGGATAATCCAATAGCTGTCTGCACTGAGTTCTGCGGTGATGTCATAGTACACATATGCCGTCGAACCATGGTTTTCGCCGAGCACCATGCTGCCTGTGTTCCATTCTTTGCAGACAAAATAATATTTCTGTCCGTCTTCGATGGTGATAGTTGCCCGCATACCGACAGATATCAGTATGGCTGTTAAAAAAAGTAACGCTTTTTTCATAAAGATTCTTGATTAATCGGGTCAAATTTACGACAAAAAGGTGAGTGTACAAACCTTTTCCGCTTTTTTTTCAATGTGTTGGAAAAACGGGGCCGTGCGTGTGTGCCGCTCGTCCCCGTCTCCGTATTCCGCAGCTCGGGCAGAACGCAGCCGGGCGGGCATCCGGTGCGGCGGAATGCGGCAGGCAGTTCTGTCCGACATTAACATTTTTAACTTTTCTGCACAAAAAAAGAGCGCAGTCCCGCGCTTGTTTTTCACTACATGTAGGGCCGGAAACGACTACATGGCATGTAGGAACGACTACATGGCTTATAGAAAATCCTGTCATAGGGACAGTTTCACCCCGGAACGGGCTTCCGGATACGAAGAAAGGCGGTTTCTGCCGCCTTTCCCGCTTCTGTGGTACAAAGATAATACTTTTTCGCGCCAAAAGCAAATAGTGTTAAAATCGCGGCTGGCATCAAAGGCGGCCTTTCGCCCTTGTCGGCAGGCCGAAAAACAGACGGCGGACGGAACAGGCCTGCATTCCAGCCTTTCCGTCCGCCGTCCGGTATTGTCGGGGCTTCGTCCTTGCGGACCGGAGCTTAGCGTTTCACGAATTTGAAGTGTCTGAAGTAAACCTGCAATTCCTTTCCGCTCGTGTTGGTCAGACGTAGGGCGGTGGCGGTCATGCCTCCCAGCTCGTTGCCCGTGTGGATGACGGGGTCATCGGCCTTGTAGTGCAACAGACTGACGGTCTTCCATTTGCCGTCCACGAGGAACTCGAGGCGGAAGTGCTTGGCCACATCGGGCACGCCGAGGTTGAAGTCCATGCCCTGGAACGTGATGGCGCGGTCGCCCTCGATGAGGAGTTCTCCGCCTGCGGGCCAGTTGATGACCTCAAGGGCCGGGCTGACGCTGACGTCGTTGCCGCGCACCGTGACGGGCAGCAGGGCCAGTTGCGGCACGGTCGAGGTGAGCTTGTACGGGTTATATTCGGCCGCAGCTATGAGGTTCGTGCCGTTTTTCTTGTTATAGTCGGTCACGGTCTGCGTGAAAATCGCATTGAGCGTGGGCGAAAGCACTTTCGTGCCCACCTTGATGCCCGGTTGGTGGGCATGTCGCACGTCGCTGTTCTCCAGTTCATACATCTGTTCCTGCAGGGAACGCGCCTGTTCGTACAGGTCGGTGAAGTTCAGGTGCGCATCCACCTGCTTCGAGCTGACCGTCATGGCCATCGAACCTACGGTCACGCCGTAGTCGGCCAGATTCTTTGCCTGCAAAAGCCAGGGGCGCATTTCGCGGATGAGTTCCGGGTTTTCCTTGTCCGTGAGCAGGATGTCGGCAGCCGTCTTCAACTTGAAGCATTCCGCAAAGATTTGCAGGAGCGACTGCATGTCTCCTTTCACGGCCTTGTCGGCCACGTCCTTCAGATCGTCGCCTTCTTCGCGGCGGAAGCCGTGCCCGTTGGGCCCCAGGTCCTTGTTGTAGAGCGCAAAAGTGCGGAGCGCGTTGCTGTGTCCGGGCAGGAGGTCGCGCAGCGCCTTTTCCCAGTCCTTGCGATAGTCATAGGCCTTCATGTTCCAGGTGTAGTCGGCAATGCCGTAGAGGGCGATTTTCGAAGCCTCGGCGTGCTCCATCGGATTGCTGACGAAGCCCGACACGTCCGCCGCGATGTCGAGTCCGTTCCCGTAGGCCGGACCGAGCAGGATGTGGTCGCGCACGAAGTCGCTCACGGGGAAGTTCCACCAGATGTAGGCCCGGCGGTCGATTCGTTCGTTGATCCATTCCATCGAAGGCTTGTCGATGCAATGTACCACGCTGTTACCCGTCCACATGATTTCGATACCTTTGTTCATCTTCGTGCCGAGCGTGCGCAGGTAGCCTTTCTCGTCGTTCGCCCACGCACGGTTGTATTCCGTGGGACACATGACAAGCGGCGATACGTCCGGCTTTTTCTGTATGAAGTTGTCGTCCACGTAGTTCAACAACTCAGCCTGTTTGTCGGCCTTCGTGCCTTCGCCCCAGATGTCGTCGAAGAAGACGGCGAAGGAGCGCACGCCGAGTTCGTACATGCGCTCGAACTTGGCCACAAGTGCGTCGCGGTCTTCGGCGGTCCACTTGATGTCCAAGCCCGGATGTATGGCCCAGTAGAAGTTCACGCCGCGTTCGCGGGCATAGGCCGCCAGTTCGCTGATGCGGGCGGCTTCCGCTTCGGGGTAGGCCACGCGCCACTTGTCGCGGTGCCAGGGGTCGTCTTTCGGACCGTAGATGTAAACGTTCATTTTGTTGCGGCCGTAGAAGTCGAGCTGGCGTTTGCGGGCCTCGTGGCTCCACGGTGTGCCGTAGAATCCCTCCACTACTCCGCGCCAGGCCACGTCGGGGAAGTCCTTCACCTCGCATACTTCCAGCTTGCCCTCGGCCATCATGCCGCGAAGCGTCTGCAGGCCGTAGTAGAGGCCGCGTTCGTCGGCGCCGGCCACCACGATGCCGTCCTTTCCTACCCGCAGGTAGTAGCCTTCACTGTGCTTGGGCAGAAGTTTGGCGTATTTCCTGACCGCTTTGTCCCCGCTGACGCCGAAGGTGACCTTGAAAGGCGCGCGTGCGTCCTGTTTGGGCGTCATTTCCCGGAACACTTTCGCGGGATAGCCCCCGGTGCGGGCTTTGTCACTGAGGATGGCCCACTGTTTCGGGGCATCAAAGATTTCTCCTTTGCCCGTAATCTCTTGCGGAACGGGATTGACGAGGCTCGTTTGCGCCTGCAGGCCGCAGCCGAGACCGCAGAACAGGAGCATACCGGCCGCCACAATGTTTCTTTTCATACTTGTCGTGTGTTTTGTTGTGCTTTTCGGTGGACAAATATACGTTTTTGCATTGACTTTGCCAAATTTGACAATTGCTATGCGCGAAAAAGGCGGGAATATCCGGCTTTCACTGTGCTCCGGAAGCAGATTCAGGGAAAAATGCCCCGCTTCTCCGGATGGGGAGAGGCGGGGCATACCTTATTATATATGCGTGTGTGCGTGCGCGTGTATACGTATGTGCGCGCGTATGCGGGAATATCCGTTTTCTGTCACGGGCTGTCTTGCCGTGAGGCGGCACTCGGCGCGTGGTTCTCAGGCGAAAGTCTCTTTGGGCGCAATCATGGCCGAGAGCACACGGCATGCCGTTTCCACCGACGGGATTTCGGCTATGGTCATGCGGCGTCTGCCCTTGTCTTCCGTGAGGACACAGCGGCGGAAGTTGCGCATGGCGTAGTCGATGATGCGGCCGAAGGTGTCGCTCTTGTAGAAAATGCTGTCCTTGTTCGCCACAAAGTAGAGCGTCATGCGTCCCCGTTTCAGCATGACGCGTTCCACGCCCGCGTTGCGCCCGGTTCGCCGCAACGGGACTATGCGTAGTAATTCCTCGCCCTCGGGCGGCAACGGTCCGAAACGGTCTTCCATGCGCCGGCGGAAGGCTTCGATTTCTTCGTCCGTGGTCATGCTGTCCAGTTCGCGGTAGAGCAGCATCCGTTCGCTTGCGCCCGGCACGTATTCCTCGGGGAAATAAGCGTGCAGGTCGCACTCCACGCTGCAATCGTCCACGAACAAGTCGCCCTTGAGTGTACCGGTTTTTTGCAGTTCCTCGGCATACAGGTCGGCGAACTCGTCGTTTTTCAGTTCGGTAACGGCTTCCGCGAGAATCTTCTGATAGGTCTCGTAGCCCAAATCGGCTATGAAGCCGCTCTGTTCCGCCCCGAGCAGATTTCCTGCCCCGCGGATGTCGAGGTCCTGCATGGCGATGTGGATGCCGCTGCCCAGGTCGCTGAAGTTTTCGATGGCCTGCAGGCGTCGCCGGGCATCGTCCTTGAGCAGCGCAAGTGGCGGGGCGAGCAGATAACAGAAGGCTTTCCGGTTGCCGCGTCCCACACGTCCGCGCATCTGGTGCAGGTCGCTGAGTCCGAAGTGCTGGGCCGCGTCGATGATGATGGTGTTGGCGTTGGGAATATCAATACCGTTCTCCACGATGGTTGTGGATATAAGGACGTCGAAGTCATGGTTCACGAAGTCGAGTATCACCTTCTCCAGTTCGGCAGGCGGCATCTGGCCGTGTCCGACGGCCACGCGCGCGTCGGGGACATACTTCTGCACGAGCGAGGCCAATGACGAAAGCGAAGCTATGCGGTTGGTCACGATGTAGGTCTGCCCGTTGCGGCTCATTTCAAAGCCGACCGCCTCGGCGATGACCTCATGCCCGAAGGTGTGGACCTCGGTCTGGATGGGGTGACGGTTGGGTGGGGGAGTCTGGATGACGGAGAAGTCGCGCGCACCCATCAGCGAGAACTGCAATGTCCGCGGTATGGGTGTGGCCGACATGGTGAGTGTGTCGATGTTCACCTTGAGTTGTCGCAGTTTCTCCTTTACAGCGACGCCGAACTTCTGTTCCTCGTCGATGATGAGCAGGCCCAGGTCCTTGAACCTGACGTTCCGGCCGATGAGTTTGTGCGTTCCGACGATGATATTGATGTTTCCGTCGGCCAGGTCCTTGAGTATGGCGCGCGTCTGCTGCGGTGTACGCGCACGGCTCAGGTAGTCCACGCGCACGGGAAAGTCTTTCAGGCGCGACGCAAAGGTCTTGTAGTGTTGTAGCGCCAGTACCGTGGTGGGTACAAGCACAACCACCTGTTTGTTGTCGCAGGCTGCCTTGAGCGCCGCCCGCACTGCGATTTCGGTCTTGCCGAATCCCACGTCGCCACATACGAGCCGGTCCATCGGGCGCGGGCTTTCCATGTCGGCCTTGACTTCCTGTGTCACCTTCAGCTGGTCCGGTGTGTCCTCGTAGGCGAATCCGGCCTCGAGTTCCTGTTGCATGAAACTGTCCTTGCTGAAGGCGAAGCCCTTTTCCTCGCGCCGGCGGGAGTAGAGACGTATCAGGTCGCGTGCGATGTCCTTGATTTTCTTCTTGGTGCGCTCTTTCATCTTCTCCCACGCGCCGGTTCCGAGACGGCTCAGCCGTGGCGGTTCGCCCTCCTTGCCTTTATATTTCGACACCTTGTGCAGGGCGTGGATGGAGACATAGACCACGTCGTCGTTCTGATAGGTCAGCTTGATCATTTCCTGCATGCTGCCGTCCGCGGATGCCACCCGCACCAGTCCGGCAAAGCGTCCCACGCCGTGGTCTATGTGTACGATGAAATCGCCCGGCTCGAACTGCATGATTTCCTTGAGCGTGAGGGCCATTTTGGCGTCGCGCGCGTGGTCGGAACGCAGGTTGTATTTGTGGAAACGGTCGAAAATCTGATGATCGGTGAAGAAGCACACGCGCAAGTCGTTGTCGGTGAAACCGGCGTGCAGGGTGCGCTCCACGGCCTTGAATCCGATGTGCCCGCCCGTCTCGTTGAGGATGTCGCGCAGGCGTTCGTTCTGTTTGGCACTGTCGGCCAGGATGTAGAGTGCGTTGCCCGCGTCGGAGAGTCGCGTGAGCGTTTCGCGCAGCAGGTCGAAATTTTTGTGGAAAACAGGCTGCGCCGTAATGTTGAAGCGGACGGTGGCCTGTGGCGTGCCCGAAGGATGCGCGCCGACCTCGATGCGCTGCAGTGGGAGCAGTCCGCGCAACACGGTCTCGCCGGTGGCCAGCAGGGCCTCGCGTGACAGGCGTTCGCGCTGCTCGGCTTCGTCCATTTCCGACGTGGCTTCCTGTTCGGCGACGGCCTGTCGTGCGAAGCCCTCGTCGTATATGCGGCTCACGGTCTCGTGTACGAAGTTCAGGTCGGCGGTGACCAGTCGCGTGTCGGGAGGCAGGCAGTCGGTGAAGGCCACCATGCCGCCGGTTTCGGGCACGATGTCGGGCACGATGCTGATGTCCTTTTTCCGCTCCCGCGAGAGCTGTGTTTGTACCTCGAAGATGCGGATGCTGTCCACCTCGTCGCCGAAGAAGTCGATGCGGAAAGGATATTCCGACGAGTAGGAATAAATGTCGAGGATGCTGCCGCGTACGGCAAATTCGCCCGGTTCGTAGACGTAGTCGCGGCGTTTGAACCCCAGTTCCGCCAACCGCGCTGCCAGTTGCGTGAGGTCGTGCACACTGCCCTCGGACAGGCGCAGCGTATGGTCGTGCATTTCCTTTTGCGAGGCCACGCGCTCGGCCAGGGCCGCGGGGTGGGTGACGATGAAAAGCCAGCTGCCGGCGCCGTTTTCCCTGATGTGCGAAAGCCGGTTGAGCACTTCGGTGCGCAAAATCTCGTTGGCCGCGTCGCGCTGCCCGTATTTCACCGCCCGGCGGTAGGTCGAGGGATAGAACAGCACTTGTTCGCAGCCCAGCATCTGCGTCAGGTCGTGGTAGAAGTAACCCGCCTCTTCCGCATCGTTGAGGACGAACAGAAAAGGTACGGCCGGGATGTCGCGCTGCGTGAGCGAGGCAAACACGACGGGCGCGGCCGAAGCCCTGAGCCCGTCGGCAAACGTCACGCGGGCCGTGTCGTCGTGCAATAAAGTCGTCAGCGCAGCCACTCCCGGGTGGGCCGCGTAGAGGGGTAACAGTTCTCGGATGTTCATAACCGGTGCAAAATTAATCCAAAATCCGCATAAGACCGCCGGCAACGGCAAATAACTGTTCGTTCCGCCGATTTTGCGCTTTCCGCCCGCAACGTTTTCCCGCCCGTCCCGCGGTGAACGCGCTCTCAATCTTAACATTTTTAACCTTTGTACACTTTCTCGGCCGGCGTATATGGCTTGTAGTTTCCCCTACATGCAGGGACGGGAAATCCTACAAGCCATGTAATTTTTTCTACAAGGCACTTACGAAAAACCGTCATAGGGACAGTTTCGCCCTGCAACGGGCTTAAGGGTACGAAAAAAGGACGGTTTCACGCCGTCCCCGTACTTTCGTAGTGCAAAGATAATACATTTTTCGCCCGAAAGCAAGCAGTGTTAAAATTCGAGGCGGCAAATGTTAAAACCGCCCCTGTGAGCATTGTCTGCGACAGGGGCGGTTGTTCTGTGGCGTCGGCTTCGCGTCCGTTTCCGCGTGCCGTCCGTGTTGTTCTTCCTTATTCGGCTGCCAGTTTGATGGCCAGTTTCTCCAACATGTCTTTGGTCATGCTCTCCAAGTCGTATTGGGGCTTCCAGTCCCATTCCTGACGTGCGCAGACGTCTTCCAGACTGTTGGGCCAGCTGTCCGCGTTGGCCTGTTTGAGGGGGTCTACGTCGTAGATCATCTCGAAGCCGGGCTTATGTTTGCGGATGGCTGCGAGTATACCTTCGGGGTCGAAGCTCATGGAGGCGATGTTGAATCCGTTGCGGTGGATAAGGCGCGAGGGGTCGGCTTCCATCAACTGCACGCAGGCGTTCAGCGCGTCGGGCATGTACATCATGTCCATGTAAGTGCCGGCGGCGATGGGGCAGACGAACTTCTCGCCGCGCACGGCGCTATAATAGATGTCCACGGCATAGTCGGTCGTGCCGCCGCCCGGAGGGGTGACGTAGGATATGAGGCCGGGGAAACGCACCGAGCGCGTGTCCACACCGTATTTGTGGTGGTAATAGTCCGACAGCAGTTCGGTAGCGACTTTGCTCACGCCGTAAATCGTGATGGGGCGCTGGATGGTGTCCTGCGGCGTGTGGTCGCGCGGCGTTTCGGGGCCGAAAGAGCCGATGGAACTGGGCGTGAACACGGCACAGTCGTGCTCGCGTGCCACTTCGAGCACGTTCCACAGTCCGTCGATACCGATTTTCCAGGCCAGCTGCGGGCGGCCTTCGGCCACAACGCTCAAAAGGGCTGCCAGGTTGAAGATGGTGTCTACATGATGCTTGAGCGCGACGGTTGCAATCTGCTCGCCGTTGGTCACATCGCATATCTCGTATGGGCCGCTCTCTTTCAGTTCGCCCTTGGGCTTGGCACTCGGAATGTATCCCGCAACTACGTGTTCGTTTCCATAGATACTGCGCAATTTCATTGTAAGTTCGGAACCGATTTGTCCCGTGGCTCCGATGACCAGAATATTCTTCATGTTTTTCTTAAGGATTGATGTGTTAGCTTAGACGCTGCAAAGGAACACTTTTTTTTGAGAAATACATAATAAAAGGCTTGATAATTTCAAAAAAAAACGTTCCTTTGCAATGACGGAGCGGCCCGATGCAAAGGAATGACCGCAAAGTGTTCCGCCACGTGCCGTCCCGTCGTCCGATTAACTTATTTCTTCGTGCCGGAAGCAGTGCGCGTGCACGGTCTTCCGGCAGGTAAAACACAGTATAAATATGTACGGTAAATTCCAACAGCATCTCCAGCAGGAGCTGGAAGACATCAAGCAGGCCGGACTCTACAAGAACGAGCGCCTGATTGAAGGCCCGCAGCAGGCCGCCATTAGTGTGAAAGGACAGGAAGTGCTGAACTTCTGCGCCAACAACTATCTCGGATTGTCCAACCATCCGCGTCTGGTGCAGGCCGCCAAGGACATGATGGACAAGCGCGGTTACGGTATGTCGAGCGTGCGTTTCATCTGCGGTACGCAGGACATGCACAAGAAGCTTGAGGCGGCTATTTCCGACTACTTCAAGACCGAGGACACCATTCTTTATGCCGCTTGCTTCGATGCCAACGGCGGTGTGTTCGAACCCCTGCTTACGGCCGATGACGCCATCATTTCCGACGCCCTGAACCATGCCAGCATCATCGACGGCGTGCGTCTGTGCAAGGCCAAGCGTTACCGTTATGCCAACGCCGACATGGCCGACCTCGAACGTTGCCTGAAGGAGGCGCAGGAACAGCGCTTCCGCATCATCGTCACGGACGGCGTCTTCTCTATGGACGGCAACGTTGCTCCGATGGACAAGATTTGTGACCTCGCAGAGCAGTATGACGCGCTCGTCATGGTGGACGAGAGCCATTCGGCAGGCGTTGTGGGCGCCACAGGCCACGGCGTGAGCGAATTCTTCAACACCTACGGCCGCGTAGACATCTACACCGGAACGCTGGGCAAGGCCTTCGGCGGCGCAATGGGCGGATTCACCACCGGACGCAAGGAAATCATCGACATGTTGCGCCAGCGCAGCCGTCCTTACCTGTTCTCCAACAGCGTTGCCCCCGCCATCGTGGGAGCGGCCATAGAGACGTTCAAGATTCTCGGCGAGAGCAACGCGCTGCACGACAAGCTCGTGGAGAACGTAAACTATTTCCGTGACAAGATGATGGCTGCCGGATTCGACATCAAGCCGACCCAGAGCGCCATCTGCGCCGTCATGCTTTACGACGCCAAACTGTCGCAGGATTACGCCGCACGTCTGCAGGAGGAAGGCATATATGTGACGGGCTTCTACTATCCTGTCGTCCCGAAAGACCAGGCCCGCATCCGCGTACAGATATCCGCTGGTCACGAGCGCGAACATCTTGACAAGTGTATCGCCGCCTTCATCAAGGTGGGCAAGGAACTCGGCGTGCTGAAATAAGCCCGTGCCCTCCCGTCAGGGACATGGGCATAACCGACCCATACAAAAACTCCGACCATCACCGGCCGGAGTTTTTGTATGCTGCTTTCCGTCGCTCCCGACGGGCTTTTGCTTGATTCTGTAACGCGCCTGCGCGCGCGTATATAATATATGTGTGCGCGGGTCAGAAGCCTCCCTCCGTTCTGGCGGCATCAAAGAACATGTCGGCCAGCAACGTGAGCGGGTTTTCCTTTTTCGCGAGGTCGCGGAAGCGGAGTTCCATCGTGTAACGCATATCTTCGCTGACGTGCAATTCCGCAGTTTCAAACTTCTCGGCATATTCGCTGTATTTGTTGCCGAATATCTCCCTCTTGATATCTTTTTCTTCGAACAATTTCGTGAAGTCGAGCACCGCAAATGCCAATTCGCCTTTGATGCGCTTGGCAAAACCGGCGTCGGCCAGCGACTTCTTCGGCGTGGCTCCGGGATTGAAACCGCTGCGTGTGGAGAAGTAGAACACTTTTGCCGTCGTACCCATCGTGACAACGTTTCCGCCCTTCTCTTTCTCGTCGAGGCGCAGGGTGTAAGTGCCTTTTGCCGCGTCGCGGCCGAAGACTTTGAATTCCTTTACGGGGTACAGTCCGCCCGTGCTGTTGTAATAGTCTTCGTCATATACCATTACGGATTTGGCGGGTATCTGTTCCTCGGCCTTGGCCAAGGCGTTCTCGACGGCAGCCTTGTCGTTGATGTCCACAAGTCCCTCGAACGCGGGCATATTGGTGTCCTTGTCCGCGGGCAGCCCTATGGCGACCGTCCATTCGCCGGAGATGGCACATACGGTGCGCCCGATAAGGTCGGCCATCTCGGGCTTCGTGTCGAGTGCCTGCTTGATGACGTCGATTTTTCTGATGTAGTCCCAATACTTTTTGCCGTTCAGGGCGCTGCCGAACACGAGGAAAGCGTCATCCGGAAGCATGGCCAGCTGCTTGCCCTTCGTGCCGGGCAGCATTTCTTGGGCATCCGCCATTTGTTTGCGGGCCTCTTCGGTCTCGGCGACAGGTTCTACGTAAGCCTTAATGTCGGAATCGTTGAACGAGATGCCGCCTATGACGCTCCAGTCCTGCATACGCACCATCTTGGACATCTGTTTCAGTTCCTCACGCTCGTCCACGGGCAGAATTTTCATCACATTCTTCATCATGACGCAGGCTGCCACGTCGTCATCCGCCTTGTCCATCTTCCTGAAAGCCGGGTTGTCGTAGATGGAACTCTCTTTTTTCTCCTCGAACCGCCGGCGGACGTCGCGCCCTATACGTCCGTTGTCGTTATCCACGGCTACGGCCAGCATGATGCTGTTGTCGTCGAAGGCGACCGCCATCTTCCCGCTGTTGTCCACGGCCATCTTGCAATGGTCATACTCCTTGAGGCGTCCGGCATCGGACTTCTTGAGGAAAAGTTCCAGCAAATTGCTGAAATCCTCGTCGTCGAGCGTCTTGGCTACCAGTCCGGCGTAAGGGAAACTCTTGGAGGGGGCAAACAGATATACAGGGCAGCGCAGGTCGATGCCGAGTTTTTCGGGATTGTCCAGTATTTCTTTCAGCTCCTTGTAGTAAGAGCCTTTCATTTCCTCCTGTGCCTTGTCCAGGAAAGCCTCCTTCAGGTCCTTCAGTTCGGCGTTCTCGTCCAGTTGTGCCTTGTCGGCAATGCTTTTCAGGTCTATCTTGAGCACACCCGCACAGTCCTCGGGCAGGACATTGGCATAATCATCGGAACAAGCCGTCAGCAGAAAGGCGGCCGTAATGAAGGCAAACGCATGGACAAGCCTGCGCGTCGCGCTAAGGGATGTGAGTTTGTTTTTCATGGCTTTTCGTTTTAGTTATATAATAAGGTAGGCTTCCGCAGAAGGGGATGTATTTTTACAAATGTACGGATTAATTTTGTATTTCCAACGGAAAAGCGTTTCCGAATGGCGTATATTTCATAAAATGTGCCTCTTCCGCCGCACTGCGCCGCGTGATAGCGATTTAATTGTTACTTTTGCATACGACAACATCTTTAATAAACGAAAATAGCATGAAAAAAGCAATTTCAAGTACGCAGGCGCCCGCCGCCATCGGGCCGTACAGTCAGGCTGTCGAGGCGGCCGGCATTGTTTTTGTGTCGGGCCAGTTGCCCATAGACCCCGCCACGGGAAATTTTGCCGAGGGAGGTATGCGCGAACTTACGCGCCGCTCGCTCGAGAACGTCAGAAACATACTCGCGGAAGCCGGTCTGACGATGGAAAACGTGGTCAAGACCACCGTATTCCTGGCCGACATGGCCGATTTCGCCGAGATGAACGCCGAATATGCCGCTTTCTTCGAAGGAACCGCCCCTGCGCGTTCGGCAGTGGCCGTCAAGACGCTCCCGAAAGGGGCTCGCGTCGAAATAGAATGCATTGCCGTCCGCTGATGCCATGAGAAAGATCGGCGTATTCCTTTCTTCGAAGACCGATGTGCCTGCCGTGTTCCGCCAGGCCGTGGAGGACGTCGGCGCATGGATAGGCCGCACGGGCCGGACCCTGGTCTACGGCGGGGCACGCAAGGGAATGATGGAAGTGCTGGCACAGACCGTCAAGCGCAACGGCGGCCGCGTGTTCGGTGTCGTCCCGCAAATCATCGAGGACCGCGGCTTGGTGAGCGACACGCTCGACGTGACGTTCCGCACCGTGGACCTGAACGACCGCAAGGCCGTGATGAACCGCGAGAGTGACCTGCTCGTGGCACTGCCCGGCGGCGTAGGCACGCTCGACGAGGTATTTACCGTGATGGCCGCCGCAACTATCGGCACGGCCGTCAGGCATGTGGTGTTCTACAACGTGGCCGGATGCTGGGACATGACGATTGCGGCCATCGAAGACCTGGCTGCGAAAGGCTTGATAGACGATGAGCTGTCGCGGCTCTATTCTGTCGTGACCGATGTCGCGGGACTGGCCCGTCTGGCCGGCGACTGAGTGGCTGTTTCCTGCGGCAGTGTTCTCTTGAAACGGGGATACGTCCCGCAGGATGTACATCCGCTCTATCCCGGACGACATCCGGTCGGCCGTAAATATGTCGCGGGGAAATGCGTTAGGCATTTCCCCGCGTTTTTTCCGGGAAAATTCAGGCACAGGTGCCGCCCGGATTGAAGCGGATGCGTCTTTATCGCAGCGAATCCGTTTTTACGGTGTCGGGAGATACGGTGTCGTTCTGTGAGATGCCGAAGCGGAAAGCCTGTGTGCTGTCGGGCTGTTGAGGAGTTACGCTGTCCGTCTTTACGGTGTCGGAACTCATGACGCGGGAAACGGGCGTGTTGTTGCCGGCAAAGGCGCCGCTTACGGAAATGATACCCAAAGTGAGAACTGCTACTACTGAAAACTTTTTCATGACTGTCTTTTTTAGTGTGTTAGTAAATGTGTGATTGTCTTCTACTATAAAAAAGAGCAATAGCCGTGCCAAAAGTTGTCTGTATCCCTTATCTTGTTGATTCGTAGTGCTTTTTTCTTTTTCTTGTCCGGCTTCCATGTGTGGAAAGTGGGGAACAAGTGTGGAAAAAATCCACAGAAAGGTGTGGAATTCCTATTTTGGTCCGTCCTCCGTGCCTTGTGCGCGCAATTTGTTGTAGAGTGTTTTTCGGTCTATGCCGAGCAGGATTGCCGCCTTGCTCTTGTTACCGGCCGTAGCCTGCAGTGCCGCGTGGATGCGTGCCCTTTCGGTCGCGTCGTCGTGCAGGAGTAGTGTTGCCGGCCGCGTGGCCTCGTTCATCGCATGTGCCACGTCGGTTGCCCGTATGTAGTCGTCCGTGGCCAGTAGCACGGCACGTCGGACCACATTCTTCAGTTCCCGCAGATTGCCGGGCCAGTCATAGCGTACCATAGCCTCCGCGGCCGTCGCGTCGAAGCCCTTTACCGTGCGTTCCAGCTCAAGGTTGGCCTGTTGCAGGAACAGGTCGGCGAACAGCAGCAGGTCGGCACCGCGGTCTTTCAGTTCGGGCATGTGCAGCGTGAACTCGTTGATGCGGTGGAAAAGGTCTTCACGGAATTCTCCCCGCGCCACAGCTCCCGCCAGATCCTCGTTGGTGGCACATACCAGCCGGATATCAACCTCTCGCTCCGTCGTACCGCCTACGGGACGTACACGCCGTTCCTGCAAAGCCCGCAACAGTTGCACCTGGACGTCGTAACCCAGATTGCCGACCTCGTCAAGGAAGAGCGTACCCCCGTCGGCCTCGGCAAAAGCTCCCGTCTTGTCGGCGACAGCCCCCGTGAACGATCCTTTCACGTGTCCGAAGAATTCGGACGCGGCCAGTTCTTTGTGAAGCGCTCCGCAGTCAATGGCCACGAAAGGTCCGTTGCGGCGCCGGCTGCCTTCGTGGATACGGCGGGCCACATACTCCTTGCCCGTTCCGCTTGCACCGAGAATGAGCACCGACATAGGGGTAGGCGCCACGAGCGCCACGTAACGGTAGAGTTGTTGTGCGGCCGGACTGCTTCCTTCGAGGAATCCGGTCGTCGGAGTGCCTTGTGCTCCGTTCCGCTCCTGTGATGCCGGACGCTGTCCCTGTGTCTCGGCCTCGCGGACAGGGGATGGGGCTTGTTCCAGGGCATCCTTGATTTTCTGCAACAGCATGTCGGGCTGCACGGGCTTGGCTATGTAGTCGCTGGCCCCGTTCTTCATCGCCTCGACGGCGTTCTGCACTTCCGCATAACCGGTCATGACGATGAAAGGCGTAGGCTGTTGCCGCTTGCGCAGCCATTGCAGCAGATAAAGCCCGTCGTGGTCGGGCAGACGCAGGTCGGAAAGAATCAGGTCGAAGCACTTGCCGTCGAGCAGAGCCCTTATCGCTTTGGCTACGTTGCCGGTTGTCTCCACGTTGAAGCCTTGTTTGCCGAGCCAGGTGGCGAGCATGGTGGAGAAAGTCAGGTCGTCTTCTACGATGAGTATGTTTTTCATATTGTCGGATAATATGTAGGTGTTGTCCGATCGTCGGCTGCGCGGCCGGAACACAGGTTCGTTACTTGTTTTGACAGTCGTGTGCGTCCGTTCTCCTGTCTTTATATTTATGGTGTGTGCGGACCGTCGCTGCCGTATGCCGTGAGCCGCGCCAGTTCCTTGCCGATGCTTTCCAGTTCATGCAGTACCGTCCGGCATAGCCCGTCGTGCTCTTTGCTCCATGCGCCTGCCGCCCTTTCGCGTTCCAGGGTTTCGAGCGCCGGAACGGCTTCCGAGCGAATCATGGCCAGCGTCGGCAACAACTTGTGCGCCAGCCTGCCGGTTTCGGCCGCATCCTGTTTGCCGGCGGCGCTGCGCAAGGCGGCGATATGTGCCAGCACGTCGTTGCGGAAACACTCCAGGATGGTGCGTTCCGCCTGTTCGTCGCCTGCGGCAAAGGCTGTGAGCGCACTGAAACCGTGCCGGTGCGGCACAGCCCTGTCTCCGTCCAGTGCAGCCTTGTTTCCGTCGTTCCCGTCTGCCGTTTCGGTGGCACGTTCCACGACGCGCGCCAATTCTTCCATGCCGAACGGTTTGGCCAGCCAGCCGGTGAAGCCGGCGGCACGGAAGTCTCCGTCGCCGTACGTGCCGTGTGCGGTGAGCGCGACCGCAGGTATGCCGCGGTTTTTCCCGGGGCAGGCGCGCACCTTCCTCAGCAGGTCGAAGCCGCTGAGTGCCGGCATTTCGATGTCGGTCAGCAGCAAGTCGAACGTATGCCTGCGGAGCTGTTCGTAAAGTTCGTCCACGTCGGTGCAGGCCGTCACCTTCCATCGTCCGGCCGAGGCTTTTTCGAGCAGGACACGGGTGAGCGTGAGCTGTGTGGCGTTGTCGTCGATGACAAGGATGCGCAACGGTTGCCGCAAATGCTGCTCCGGTTGGTGCGGAAGCTTTTCTGCCGCTCCGGAAACGGAGATAGCCGTACCCTCCCCGCCGTCGGCCGCCGCCGGTGCTACGGGCAGTGTCACGGTGAAGGCGCTTCCCGCGCCACAGGTGCTTTCCACAGAGATGTCTCCGCCGAGGAGCGTGACGATTTCGCGGGTGATGGAAAGTCCCAGCCCCACGCCTTCCTTGCCCTGCGAGCGGGGCAGGCGTGCGAAGGCTTCGAACACGCGCGCCTGTTCGTCGGCCGTCATGCCCGGTCCCGTATCCGCCACCGTCAGCGTGAGGGTCCCGTCGGTCAGGGCAGAGGTCAGCGACACGTGCCCCTCGTCCGTGAACTTCAAGGCATTGCCCAGCAGGTTTTCCGCTACTTGCCGGATGCGGAAGGCGTCGGCGCGGCAGTATGACGTGCCGCACCGTGCCGCGTCGAAACGGAGTCCGATGCCTTTCGCCTGTGCCTGCGGCCGGAAACTTTCGGCCACTTCGCCCAGCAGGCGTGCCGGTGAAAAATCCGTCGGCCGTATATCCACGTGTCCGGCTTCCAACCGATGATAGTCAAGGAGTTCGCCGACGAGTCGCAGCAGATGGTCGGCCGAACTGCGGATGTTTTGCAGGTAACGGCGCGTCTCGTCGTCGTGGGGCCGTGTCGCGAGCAATTCCGCGAAGCCTGCGACCGATGCCGCCGGTGCTTTGATGTCGTGCGTTACGGTCAGCATGAGCCGTTCGCGTTGTGCCAGCAGTTGTTCGGCCCTCTGTCTCGCCTGTTCCAGTTGCCGGCGGTAGCGTCCGGCTCTCGACACGTCGCGCACTATCCATGCGAACGACCCCCCGGCGGCCAGCAACGCCAGCACCGTCAGCATCCCGATGCGCACCGCCCAGTCGTGTCGCGCGGCTTGGGCCTGTGCCGTTGTCCGTCGCAGCCAGCCCTGCTCTTCGCGGCCGATGCTCTCCATGATGCGGCCGACGCGCCGCGTCAGCTCCATGCCGGTGGCCTGCAGCGCCTCGCCCCGTCGGCGTATGCGGCTTTGCAGCCGCGCGTCCGAGGTGTCGGCCTGCCGTCCGATGTCGGTGAGGATGCGCGCCACGGAGTCGCCCACGTCGATGCGCTGCCTGACGGAGTCTCCCCCCGCGAGCCGCGTCTGTTCGCTGACGACCGTCGTGTCCGCCCGCGTACGGCGGAACACGTCGGCCACCCGTCCGAAGAATTTGCGGCGTGGGCGTTCCACGATGTAGGTACGTTCCCTCTCGACCACCTGTTCCCGGACGTCGTGGCTGAGCACGACCGAGTCGCTGCCACTGCGGAGACGTTCGGCCCGCCTGTGGTAAAATTCCTGTCCGCGGCGGCTGCCGAGGGCTTCGAGCAGCAGACGGGAGTTTTCGCGCCGGGCGGTCATGAGCAGCCGCAGCGAATCGAGCCTTGCCCGTGCGGTCGTGTCACCGGCCAGCCGTCTCAATGCCACTGCCGCGGTATCCGCGCGTAGCAGCGCCTGTTCGTATCCGCTCCATCGGGCGGTGTCGCCGAGGTACACCCCGCGTTCGGCATTTTCCAGCTCGAACAGGCACCGCACCAACTCATTTGCCGCCTGTCGCCGCTGCGAGACGGAACGCTCGGTGGCGGCCACGTCGTCGGCAAAGCGGATGTAGCCGTAGAGGCTGCGGCCCGCGAAAGCCAGCAAGGCGATGAAAAAAACATAGGCCAGGGCTACTTTCAGGGGAATGCCCCATCGGGACTTCGTGCTGCGGGGATTGTCGGTCATGGGCACAAAGCTATGAAAAAAAGAAAAGAACACGGGCGATTAAAGGTTATTTGACAATCGGCCGCAGCCCGTATTCCCGTGCGGGAGGGCCGGTACAGTGTCCGCCGCCGGCCGGTTTCCGACGAAAAACGCCGCGCGGACGTTTTTTCGGGTCCTGCGCTCCGCGGCAACGAAAATATTCTTTACCTTTGCGAAAAGCTAATGTAGTAAATCATGGAAGTATGAAGCAGGAACTGAGAATCATCATCAGCGGCGGCGGAACGGGAGGACACATTTTTCCCGCCGTCTCCATTGCCAACGCGCTGAAAGAAAAACGCCCCGATGCCAAGATACTATTCGTGGGAGCCGAGGGCCGGATGGAAATGCAACGCGTTCCCGCGGCCGGATACGAAATCAAGGGATTGCCCGTGGCGGGCTTCGACCGCCGACGCCTGTGGCGCAACTTCGGCGTCCTCGTGAAACTGATGCGCAGCCGTCGGCTGGCCCGCCGCATCGTGAAGGATTTCCGACCGGACGTGGCGGTAGGCGTGGGCGGATACGCGAGCGGACCGACGCTCGACGTGGCGCAGAAGCTGGGCATACCGACACTCATACAGGAGCAGAACTCCTACGCGGGTGTCACGAACAAACTGCTGGCCAAGGGGGCGAAACGCATCTGTGTCGCCTACGAAGGCATGGAAAGGTTCTTTCCCGCCGACCGCATCATACTGACCGGTAACCCTGTGCGCCAGTCGCTGCTTGATGCCACCCTGTCGCGCGAGGAGGCCATACGCTCGTTCGGGCTCGACCCCGACAAACGCACCATCCTCATGGTGGGAGGCTCGCTCGGCGCGCGCACGCTCAATGATTGCGTGCTGGGACAGCTCCCGCTCATACGGCAACAGGAGAACGTGCAGTTTGTATGGCAGACGGGTAAGTATTACAGTGAGGAGATTGCCCGCGAACTGCAGGCGCGGAACAAGCCCGACAACCTTTATGTGACGGATTTCATCGCCGACATGAATGCCGCGTATGCCGCCGCCGACCTTGTGATTTCGCGGGCCGGGGCCGGCAGCATCTCCGAGTTTTGTCTGCTGGGCAAGCCCGTGGTCCTTGTTCCCTCTCCCAACGTGTCGGAAGACCACCAGACCAAGAACGCGATGGCCTTGGTGCAGAAAGAAGCCGCCATCTGCGTCGCCGACGCGCAGGCCGGGCAGACACTTTTGCCGCTGGCCATAAATACGGTGGCCGACACCGAGTTGTTGCGTTCGCTGTCGTGCAACATCAAGTCACTGGCCAAGGCCGATGCGGCCGCAGTCATAGCCGACGAAGTCCTGCGGCTGGCCGGCGTCTGACGACCTGTGCATCCGCCGGTTGAATTTCCGGTTATCCGTCCCGCGTACCGCCGGTCGCCACCCGCGGGGAGCGGGGCGGCTTGGCTCAGCCCGGGGTCCTGCGTGGGGTTCTGCGCCAGGTAGTCTTACCGCCGGGAATTTTAGG
>CAJMSQ010000013.1 GCA_905216095.1 uncultured bacterium
TGCTGGGGGGGTTCCCTCCATCCAATGCCCCCCGCCCCTAAGTGGACCTAAATTAAAAATTTTTATGGGCCGGCGCGCGCCGGCCGCCGGTTTTGCACGACTTAACCTATAAATTGTGTTAAATATCGGGGCAGGTGTGCGTCCTGTCCGCACGGATATTGTATTTTTGTAAGAATTTACGTGGATTGTGCCCGCAAGTCCGGGCCTTTCCGCCTATCAACCACTCAAAATTATGGCAAAGAAAAGAAAACGGAATGGCGGCACTTTCAATACGGTGACCTCGTGCATCAGCACGACGATGGTGCTCGTGCTGCTGGGCACGGTGGTGCTGTTCGTGACTGTGGCGGCGGGCTTCGGCAAGTCCGTGCGCGAGAATTTCACCGTCGAGGTGCTGCTCGATGACAGCATACCCGCGCGCGACCTGGCCGCGCTCAAGACCGACCTGGCGCGGCGGCCCTACGTGCGGCAGGTGAACTACATCTCGAAGGAGCAGGGTACGAAGGAGCTGGTGCAGGACATGAACGCCGACCCGCGCGAGTTCCTGGGCTATTCGCCTGTCCCGGCCGAGTACGAGCTGTTCCTGCGCGCCGAGTACGCCAACCGTGACAGCTTGTCGCGTTATCTGCCCGAGCTGAAGGCACACCGCTACGTGACCGACGTGGTCTGCCCGCTCGACCTCATGGACAGCCTCAACGAGGTGCTGCGCGTGGCCGGCCTGGTGCTGCTCTCGCTCGCCGTGCTGCTGGCTTTCGTCTCTTTCTCGCTGATAAACAACACGCTGCGCATGAGTATTTACGCCCGTCGCTTCACCATCCGCACGATGAAGCTCGTGGGAGCGAGATGGAGCTTTATCCGGCGTCCGTTCATGGTGCGGGCCTTCTGGATTGGCTTCGTGTCGGCCACGCTGGCCTCGGGGCTGCTTGCCGCCGGGCTGTGGGCGCTGGTCCGTGTCAATGCCAACACGCAGTTCGAAGTGGACGTCCCGCTGGTGGCCGCCGCCACCTTCGGCGCGGTATATGCCTGCGGCCTGCTGCTGACCCTGCTGTGCGCGTTCTTCTCCGTGAACCGCCACCTGCGCATGTCGGCCGATGAGGTCTACCTGAAGTGACGCCGTCGCCGCTATGTGCCTTTCGCGCGCGCGAACCTATTATATAATAAGAACAAAACATATAAAGACAACGTATATATGAGCAAAAAGAAAGTCTTCGCGTTCGACCGCGTCAATTTCATCCTGCTGGCCGTCGGCATTGCCGTGGTCATTGTCGGTTTCCTGCTGATGTCGGGCGGGGGAAGCACGGAACAGCACTTCGACCCCGGCATCTTCAGCGCACGGCGTGTCAAGGTAGCCCCGGCCGTCTGCCTCTTCGGCTATCTCTTCATGGTGTATGCCATCCTGCACCGGCCGCGTACCGCCGGCAACGCCCCCGGAAGTGACGAGAAAAACGATACCCAACTTAAACAGACGGAGGGATAATGGACATTCTGGAAGCAATTCTGCTCGGGCTCGTGCAGGGACTGACGGAGTACCTGCCCGTCAGCAGTAGCGGCCACCTGGCCATCGGCTCGGCCCTGCTGGGTGTCGAGGCCGAAGACAATCTTATGTTCACCGTGGCCGTACACGTGGCCACCGTGCTCAGCACCCTCGTCGTGCTGGGCGGCGAAATCGTTAAACTGCTCCGCGGCACGTTCCGCCCGCGCGGTCTGCAGGCCGGCGCAGGCTTCATGAACGACGACCGCCGCTACGTGCTGAACATCCTCATCTCCATGATACCCATCGGCATCGTGGGCGTGTTCTTCAAGGACGAGGTGGAACGCATCTTCGGCTCGGGCCTGACCGTCGTCGGGATATGCCTGCTCGTCACCGCCTGCCTGCTGGCCTTCTCCTACAAGGCGCGGCCGCGGCAGAAGGAGCGCATCTCGCCGGCCAATGCCTTTGTCATCGGACTGGCACAAGCCTTGGCCGTGCTGCCGGGTCTGAGCCGCTCCGGCTCAACCATAGCCACCGGCCTGCTGCTCGGCAACAAGAAGGAACAGATGGCCCAGTTCTCGTTCCTGATGGTCATCCCGCCCATACTCGGCGAGGCCCTGCTCGACGTGGTAAAGGCCGCGAAGGAAGGAATGGGCGCGGCGTTCGGCGACCTGACCATGGGCGCGCTCGTGGCCGGCTTCCTGGCCGCTTTCATCTCGGGCATCGTTGCCTGTAAGTGGATGATTGGCATCGTCAGCCGCGGCAAACTCATTTACTTTGCTTACTATTGCGCCGCCGCAGGTGTGCTGACACTGATTCTTACCCTATGAATTTCCTCGCCGGACAAGTACTTGCCTTCGACAAGCCCTATGGCATGACCAGTTTCGGGCTGGTGGCGAAAGTGCGGTGGCTATTGACGCGCCGCATGGGCGGCCGCAAAATCAAGGTAGGCCACGCCGGCACGCTCGACCCCCTGGCCACGGGCGTCATGGTCGTATGCACCGGCCGCGCCACCAAGCGCATAGAGGAACTGCAGCGCGGGGTCAAGGAGTACGAGGCCACGCTCCGGCTGGGCGAGACCACGCCCAGTTTCGACCTGGAGCATCCTGTCGATGCCCGCTATCCCACGGAGCACATCACGGAAGCCATGGTGCGCGACACGCTCCGCACGTTCACGGGCGACATCATGCAGGTTCCGCCCGTGTTCTCGGCCTGCAAGGTGGACGGGAAACGCGCCTACGACCTCGCACGCCGGGGCGACGATGTCGAACTCCGCGCCAAACCCGTTCACATCCATAGCCTGGAGCTGACGGGATGCCGCCTGCCCGACGAAATCGACATACGTGTGGTCTGCTCCAAGGGCACCTACATCCGCTCACTGGCGCGCGACATCGGACGGGCCCTCGGCAGCGGCGCGCATCTGACGGCACTTCGGCGCACAAGGGTGGGGCAGTATGCCGCCGGAGACTGTTTCAGCATCGACGGCTTCGAGACATGGCTCGCCGGACTGGACATCGAGACGGAACTGCCCGGCGACGGCGCGCCACAAAAAACGGTATAACAAAACAAACACCTTCATATCATCATGAAACTCTCCCAATTCAAGTTCAAACTCACGGAAGACAAGATTGCCAAGTACCCGGCCCCGCACCGCGACGAGTGTCGTATGATGGTCTTGCACCGCAAAACGGGCGAAATAGAGCACAAGATGTTCAAGGACATACTCGGTTACTTCGACGAACACGACGTCTTCGTCTTCAATGACACCAAGGTATTTCCCGCCCGCCTGTATGGAAACAAGGAAAAGACCGGCGCGCGCATCGAGGTGTTCCTCTTGCGTGAACTGAACCGCGAGCTGCGCTTGTGGGACGTGCTGGTAGACCCCGCGCGGAAGATACGTATCGGCAACAAGCTCTATTTCGGCGATGACAACTCCTTCGTGGCCGAGGTCATAGACAACACCACGAGCCGCGGACGTACGTTGCGCTTTCTCTACGACGGCGACCACGACGAATTCAAGAAGTCGTTGTATAAACTGGGCGAGGCGCCCCTTCCCCGTTTCGTGGGCCGCGAGTCCGAACCCGAGGACCTGGAAAATTTCCAGTGTATCTTCGCCAAGAACGAAGGCGCGGTGACCGCTCCGGCCGCGGGGCTGCACTTCTCGCGCGAGCTGATGAAGCGCATGGAGATAAAGGGAATTGATTTCGCCTATATCACACTGCATTGCGGCTTGGGCAATTTCCGCAATACCGACGTGGAAGACCTCACCAAGCACAAGATGGACTCCGAACAGATGTTTGTGGAATCCGATTGCTGCCGCATCGTGAACAGGGCAAAGGACGGAGAACACAAAATCGTGGCCGTGGGAACCACCGTGCAGCGTGCGCTCGAGGCCTGCTGCGGGACGGACGGACGCATCAAGGAGTTCGAGGGCTGGACCAACAAGTTTATTTTCCCGCCCTACGATTTCTCTGTGGCCGATGCCATGGTTTCCAACTTCCATCTGCCTTATTCCACCCTGCTGATGCTCACCGCCGCCTTCGGCGACTACGACTACACGATGGAAGCCTACGAGACGGCATTGCGCGAGGACTACAAGTTCGGGCCTTACGGCGATGCCCTGCTCATCATCAACTGATTGCGCCCATGAGACTCTATGTTGGTCTGGGCGCGAACACGGGTAACCGCGAGAGAAACATACAGAGCGCCGTTGAAGCACTGGACAAGCGTATCGGAACGCTTGTCCGGTGCTCTTCGCTCTATGAGACGAAACCCGTGGGCTTCAGTTCCGAACACCTGTTCCTCAATGCCGTGGCCGAATTCGAGACCGAGTTGTCGCCCGAAGCCTTGCTGGAGGCGACGCAACAGGTGGAGCGCGCGCTGGGCCGCACCGCCAAGAGCGTGGCGGGCGTTTACGCCGACCGCCCCATAGACATCGACCTGCTTCTGCTCGGCCCCGGCGTGCGGGTCAGCCTTCCCGACCTCGAACTGCCCCATCCGCGGATGTGCGGCCGCCGCTTCGTCATGGAGCCCCTGGCCGAAATCGCGCCGCAGCTGCGGCATCCGCTCACGGGACTGACCGTGAAAGAGATGCTGGCCGAAATGAACCGTCCGCGCATTGCCCTTGCGCTGAAGGCCACCCGAGAACTGGCCGACGACGTGTCGCGTCTCGTGGCCCAATTGTCCGACACGCCGCACACGGTCACGCCCGAAGCCCTCGGCCGGATGCTCGAAAATCCCGACACCCGCCTGTATCTGTTGCGCGACGAGGCCGGCAGTGTGCAGGGCATGGCGACACTGTGCCTCTGCACCTCGCCCACGGGCACGAAGGCCTGGGTCGAAGACGTCGTCGTCGATGCCTTGTGCCGCCGCCGCGGATATGCCCGCGCGCTGGTCGCCCACCTGTGCGGCGAAGCCCGCCGGTTAGGAGCAAAAGCCGTACTGCTCACCTCGCGGCCCTCGCGTGTGGCCGCCAACGCCCTCTACGTCTCCCTCGGTTTCGAGCGGCGCGAGACCAACGTCTACCGCATCAGCTTCGACCGCTGACGCATCGCCGCCCGACGGCCGGAAACATAACAAAACGAATCCCTGTCATGCAGCCTGTCATGACAGGGATTTTCTTCCCTTCCCCGCACGTGTTTTTCCCGATGCACATGGTCCGGAATCCTACATGCCATCTACGATTTTTTACATGGCATGTAGTTTCAACTACAAGCCATGTAGTTCATCCTACAAGCCATGTAGTTTTTGCTACCTCTAACCTGTTGTAAATCAGACGCCGTTTAAGGGTGGTTTTTCGGGGCTTGTGAAAGCATGGCCTCAGCCCATGACCCACTTCTCGATGTTCCGTGTCTCGGAAGAGAAGTTCAGTCCGACGCGGAATACGTGTGTCGCGCCCGTTTCGAAAGGAAGCGCGTACGACTTGTCCTGTATCTGTCGCAGGGCCTCTTCCGCCGTACCGTCCAACTTGAATTCCAGCACGTAGGTGTAGTCTTTGGTCTGCAAGACTATGTCTATGCGGCCCGCGCTCGTATGATATTCCGCCTTGACGTACAGCCCGAGCAACTTACACAATATATATAATACATTCTGATAGTGGTTCTCCAATTTCTTGACCAGCTCGTAGGGCGTATCGGCGAAGAAGGATTTCAGACGGTTGAGGAAGGCCTCCGGCTGTCCGCTTTCTATTTCCGAAACGAACTTCTGAATATGGAAAGGCGCCTCGATTTTGTTCACGGATGTATAGAACGGCAGCAGGAAGCGGAAGAAACCGTCCTCTACCTCCTCATTCGGGAAGCCCAATTTGTAGGTGCGGAAACGCGGTTCATAGCCTTTGATGGTCAGATAGCCGCTCTGATAAATCACGGGCACGGGGTTGGTGGACGCCACGTCGATGCTGTTGAGGATGTCCTCCGTGACATATTCGTCCGAAAGGCTCTGCAGGTTATAATCGTGCAGCCGGAGCAGCTTTACCAGATAGGTAGGCGTCCCCGTCGCGAACCAATAGCTGCCGAAGGTCTGTTTGGCGAAAGTGTTCAGCAGGCTGAAAGGATTGTAGACGCCTTCCGAGTTCTCGAAGAAGTGGTAACCGTCGTACAGGGTGCGCAGCCGCTCGCGCGCCTCGGCCACGCTCATGCGGTTACGCTCGGCCAGCCGCTGCGTGTATGCCGGGAAAACGGTGTCCAGCTCTTCGTCCGTGATGCCGCAGATGCCATGGAACTGCCAGTCCATCGAGATGTCGTTCAGGCTGTTCAGGCTGCTGAAGACGCTCAGCTTGCCGAATTTCGTCACACCCGTGAGCATGGCGAAGCGTATGTATCCGTCACAGGTCTTCAATGCGCTGTAAAAGGACTGCAATATGCTGCGATACTCGTCCTGTAACGCCTCGTTGCCGATGGCTTGCAGCATAGGTTTGTCATACTCGTCCACGAGAATGACGACGCGATGTCCCGTCCGGGCATACGCTTGCTCGATGACATAAGTAAACCGCTCCTCGAGAACACGGTCTTTCTTCGCGTCACCGTAGACTGCCTCCCATTTCTCCAGGTATTCGTTCAGTATACCGGTCAGCGCCTCAGCATCCTTGTAGTTGCGGGTGTTCAGGTCGAGGTGCAGCACGGGATGCTGTTCCCACTTCGTCTCCAGCCGCGAAACGGCCAGCCCGTCAAACAATTCGCGCTTGCCCTCGAAGTAGGCATGGAGCGTAGAGAGCAACAGACTTTTGCCGAAGCGTCGCGGACGGGACAGGAAGTAATAGCTGCCCGACGTGGCGAGACGGTAGACTATTTCGGTCTTGTCCACGTACAGATAGCCGTCGTTGCGGATTTTCTCGAAGTTCTGGATGCCGATGGGCAGGTTCTGAAGTGCCATGTTCCTTTCTGTTTGGTCTTACGATAAGCAAATATAGCGTTTTATTTCCGAAATCATGCCGCAATCCGGGGATGAATCTTTCCGGCCTGCGGATGGCGGCAGCAATCCCTTGTTTTCTCCCCCGGAAGTCCCTGTCCCGAACTCCGGTGACGGCCCATGTAAATCCTTATATACATATGCCCGAAAACTACATGGCATGTAGGAAAAACTATCATAGGGATAGTTTCAACTACAAGCCATGTAGTTCGTCCTACAAGCCATGTAGTTTTTTCTATCTCTAACCTGTTGTAAATCAGATGCCGTTTAAGGGTGCTTTTCCGGCGTGTAAGAGGCGGGAAATCCCGCCCCGGCGGCCGCATGTTCCTGCCGCCGCCGCGCGGCCCTTTTGTGCGGCGGCGCGGCACAAAGTTTGCCGTCCGGTTGTGCGTCCCGAAAAACTTTTGTACATTTGCAACGCCCGGTCAGCAGAGGCGGACGGGGAAATACATACGTAAGGCGTTTTCGAGCGTCCGTCCTTACCTTTTGAATCTCGCAAATCCAAAAACCTACAAGGATGGAAACAGCAACGAAGCGTCCATGAGTATGATTCGCAACCATGCGGACAAAAGCTGTATCCCGCCCCGGCGGGAGCGGCCGCATGTCCCGTGGCGTAATCATACGGCGTGGGCTGACTGGTGTTGCTTATCCCGTAGGTTTGGGCAATGCGAGAGCCCGGAAGGTGGGATGGGCAAGAAGCAGGTCCCACGCTCTTTCGTTTTATCCCCCCTCCGCCGCCGGCCCTGCGCCGAAATCCGCCGCCGGCATGGCATCCGCTATTTTTCACCTCATGGCATCGCAACGGGACCCGCGAGGCCGCGCGCCGCCGTCTGTCCGGTCGGCTCCGCGCACCCGCCCTGCCTCAAATGCAGGTCCGACATCATGCAGATACACATAGGCCGGCTCATCCGGCAACGCCTTGACGAGAGCGGCCACAGCGTCGTGTGGTTCGCCGGACAGCTTTCACTCAGCCGTTCCAACGTCTACCTCCTCTTCGAGAAGCGCTCCATCGACACCAACACCCTGTTGCGCATCTCCCTCATCCTCGATTACGACTTCTTTGCCCTCTACAGCAACCGCCTGGGAGGCGGTGAGGACTGACGACCCGCCCGCTGCGTCATCGCCGCGCCCGTCGTTGTGCGCTTTTCCGGCCGTAAATGGCCCTGAAATGGCTTGAAATGTCCCAAATGACAGGACATGTCTTATCTTTCGGGACATGTTTTTACATTTTAATACATAAAATCATCGTTTCTTTGCACAAAATAACGGTTGGCCGAAGAGTTCTTACCCTTGGCCGGCGGCTGTTTTCAAACTGATTAAAGGTAAAGAAATGGAGATGACTTCTATATTTCGCAAAGTGACTTCCCCGCGCTCGTTGCGCGTACTTGGTCTTTCGTTGTTCGCCGCCGCCGGTTTTTCCGCCGCGGCGCAGAACGTGGACTACTCCGTCGTGTCCGTCCCCGAGGAGGCCGGCGCCGATTTCGTCAAGGTGACGAAGACCGGCGACTATGTCTGTATGCCCCAGGTGCGGCGCACGCGGGCCGGAATCACATGGCTGTCCAACCGCATACTGGGCATTCCTCCCGGAGGCGGTGAAATCGCCTATTTGTCCTATCGTAACAACACGACCAACATATTTATAAAGGACTTGGCGCGGCAGGGCGGCTCCACCCAGCGCACCAATCGCAGCGCGGTGCTCGATTTCACCTATTCCCCCGACGGCAAGCACATCTGCTTCTCCGAAACGCGCGGCAAGAACAATCAGATTTTCCAGACCGACGCGCGTAGCGGCTACGTCTGCCGTCAGATTACCACCGGAGACCAGGACTATTCGCCCGTCTATGCTTCCGACATGAAGCACCTCTTCTTTGCGCGCACCGAAGCCAATGGTGCGAGCATCTGGGCCTTCAGTCCCGCCGACAACTTCCTGTCCAGCTACGCCGCAGGCATGAATCCCTGTCCGCTGCCCGGCCGGTCGGCGTTCCTCTGCGTACGCCAGAACGGCGAAGGCCGCAGCGAGTTGTGGAAAGTGGACTACCGGACCGGCGTGGAAGAGTGCCTGCTCTCCGACCCCCAGCGGAGCTTCACCTCGCCCACGGTCTCGCCCGACGGCAAATGGGTGCTTTTCGTCGGCGACAGCCACATCGAGGCTCCCGGCGTGTCTTTCTGGAACACCGACCTCTTTGTCTGCCGGCTTGACGGTACGGGTTTTGCGCAGCTCACCTATCATGCTGCCGACGACCTCAGTCCCGTGTGGAGCGCGGACGGGCGTCACATCTACTTCATATCGCAGCGCGGTGACGCAGAAGGCACTGCCAACATCTGGCGTATGACTTTCCAACATTATTAACTATATAAAAAGTAAGAAAGATGAAGAAATTTAGATTTTTCTTGTCGCTTTGCCTCATCATGGTGGCTGCGACGGCTTCGGCCCAGTTTGCAAACGGAAGCAAGAAAGGTTCTTCCGCAGCAGTGAATACCGATTCGTACCAGCGTTTCTACGTGTCGTACAATCCGCTGAGCATTAAACCCGATTGGGACGGTGCAGAAGATATAAACTTGACAGGCTTTGCGTTCGGCTTCACCAAGGGTATCAGCATTTCCAAGTCGTTGCCCTTGTTCGTGGAAGCAGGCGCGCGTCTCCAATATGGCTTCAAGTCCGAAGATGAAAGCCAAAGCGGTTATTATGAAGGATATCCCGCAACGGTCACTTGGGAAAATAAGTATACCTATATGGGCATTGTCGTTCCCGTAAATCTGGCTTACAAGTGGACACCCTCCTCTTCTCCGGTATCTATCACTCCGTTCTTCGGCATTACCTTCAAGGGAAACATTATTGCCAAGGAGAAAGTAACCACTACCGCAACGGTTGCCGGCCAGTCAGCTTCGGATGAAAAAGACTATGACTATTTCGACAAGGATGAAGTAGGCAAGGACGGACAGTGGAGCCGCTTCCAGGCCGGCTGGCAAGTAGGTGTAGGCATCGACTACAAGCAACTCTATGTAGGCTTGCACTATGGTGGCGATTTCGGAGAAGTCTGCAAGAAGACCAAGACCAGCAACTGGGCTGTCTCTGTTGGCTTCAACTTCTAATTGGCAGTCTTAACATATTGATTACATAAGAAAAACCGGTAACGGGGAGACTTGTTACCGGTTTTTTGTTTATTAGAGGAAAAAACATGAGACATCTGAAAATCTTTGCAACGGTTATATTGTTTCTGTCATTCGTAGGTTTCACGGCTTGCAGTAGTGATGACGGAGACGGAGGCGGTGCATCGGACAACCCTTTGGTGGGAACGTGGTGCATACCTTATTATATGGGAATGGGTACAAACCTTTTCGGATACACTTTCTTTGCTGACGGTACAGGCTATTACTTTGCCAATTATTACGTTCCTGGAGGAGAGACGAGCCATAAGAAGGAACATTTCACCTACCTGTACGACAATGGTGAAGTGACCTTGATATATAAGGACAGCTATGGACAGGAAGAAGACAGAGACCGGGGGCGTCTGACAAGTGCAAGTACATTAATAATAGAGGAAGAGTTATGTGTGCGCGTCGCGGCCAATGCTTCGAAAAGCGCCATAGTGGGTACGTGGACCGATAACGGAATAGATACAGAACACATCTATACTTTTTTGGAAAACGGAAGCGGCTATTTGGAACTTCTGGACTCTCACGGCAATCCTTTGCAGGACAGGGAACGCTTTGTCTACGTGTTCAACAACGGACAAGTGAGGGTAAGCGATGTTTATGGAGATGTAATGGAAGGATTCCTGCTGTCTGACGGCACTTTAATTGTAGGATGGCACAATCTCAGGCGTGTTTCCTATTGAGAAAGGAGATGTGCGGACGATTCGCCTATTGATGAAACAAAATATCAAAAACAAGTAAGAAATGAAACAGTTATTTAAGATTACAGCCTTGCTGTTGCTCATCTTTACGAGTGCAGGCTTCACGGCTTGTAGCGACGATGACGACAAGGACACGGGGAACAATGAATCTATTATTGACACTTGGATGTGTTCAGATGACGACTACGAAGAAGGAGAATTTCAGGTTTTCATATTTAATGCCGACGGAACATGTTTTGAGTTCGAGCGTTATTATGATTCCTATACGGATCAGTTTAATGAATACCGGTATTCTTACAACTATTCTTACCGTAACGGACTACTGACCATATATAATTATGACAAGGGCCGCGACTACGTCGTCAGCGTTATTCTTTCAGGCAACAGCATGAGGCTGGTAGAGGCAGACGGTGATGCATCCCACTATGTACGGCAGGGAGGAAACGCCGCGTCACCGGGGGCTTCCTTTGTCGGTTCGTGGAGATTCGACTTCGGTTCGGGCGGTTATCAGGTGGTAACCCTTAACGCCAACGGAACCGGAAGCTTCCTTGATGTAGATTATGTGAACGGTCAGACGTACTCCGAAACGGATATCATCGTTTCCTGGGCTTATTCCAATGGCAAACTATGGATTCTGTTTGACGATGGAGAGACAGACATTTATTCGGTCCGCATTTCCGGAAATGCCGTAATCGTGGACGGAGACTATTTCGTCCGTGTAGGCTAACGGCCGACACGGTTTATTCCTTTTATGACACATCCCGGCGGTTCTTTTCAGGGCTGTCGGGATTGTTTTTCGGGCTTGCGGAGTATGAAGTTCGGGATACGGAAAACTACATGCACATGTACGAAAAACTACAAGCCATGTAGTTCGAACTACATGGCTTGTAGTTGAAACTATCCCTATGATAGTTTTTCGCCTCTGTATTGTATTGGTTTCCAGGTGCCTGCAAAGGCCGTTTTTCTCGCGTCGCCGTGTTCCCTTCTTGCCCTAATCGGTCGCGTTGCGCCAGTGGCTGAGGCTCACGTTCCAGCGGGTAATGATTTCCTTGTCCGTGCCGAAGGGCATTCGCGGGGCGGGAACGCCGCTGCTCAGGCGGACGGGCGAGAGTTCCTCCCATGCCTCGTCCCACAGGCCGCGGTCGATGAACGATTGCAGGGTGCTTTGGCCGCCTTCGACCAGCAGGGACTGTACGCCCTCGCGGTGCAGCGCCACGAGGAGGGTATCCATGTCGGCGTAGGCCGTGAAGCCCGGCGGCAGTTCGTCTTCTCCGATGTGTCCGAGCGCCACGCGCCGCGGCGAGGGTCCCGACCAGTGGCGCACGTCAAGCCGCGGACGGTCGAGCAGGAGCGTGCGGTGTCCCACGAGGATGGCGGCGTGCGTGGCCCGCAGGTGGTGTACGTGCATCAGACTGAGGGGCGAGGAGAGGGCGGCCGGCCGTTCGGCGGCGCTGTCACGCCAGGTGTCGATGAAACCGTCGGAGGAACGCGCCCATTTCAGGGTGATGTAAGGCCGTTGCTGCGTGTGGAAGACGATGAACCGGCGGTTCAGCGCGCGGCATTCGGCTTCGAGCACGCCCGTGGTCACTTCCACGCCCGCCCGGCGCAGTATCTCCACGCCGCGGCCGCTCACCCGGGCGAAGGGGTCTATGCACCCGATGACCACCCGCGGCAGTCCCGTGCGCACGATGAGTTCGGCACACGGCGGTGTCCGCCCGAAGTGCGCGCAGGGTTCGAGGCTCACGTACATGGTGCTCTCGCGCAGCAGGGCGCGGTCCGCGGGTCGCACGCTGCGGATGGCGTTCACCTCGGCGTGGGCCTCGCCGCAGCGCGCGTGGAAGCCTTCGCCGATGATGCGTCCGTCGTGTACGATGACCGCCCCCACCATCGGGTTGGGCGGTGCGCCGGTTTCGCCCTGCCGGGCCAGTTGCAGGCAGCGGCGCATGTATTTTTCGTTTTCTTCTGTCGTGGTCATGTCGTTCGTATTTCGTATTTTTGCTTCGCTAAAAAACATTCCGTCACGCATGTCGCCCCTCTACCGTCAATTGTTCGAAGTCCTGTCCCGCCGCTATGCCGCGGGCGAGGCGCGTGCGTTGGCTTTTCTTTTGCTGGACGAGGGCTTCGGCGTGTGTCGCACGGATGTCTATGCCGACAAAGTTAGGCATTTTTCAGCGGAAGAGCATCAAAGGCTCGCGGATATGTCGCGCCGGGTGGCCGAAGGCGAACCTGTGCAGTATGTGCTGGGCACGGCGGAGTTCTGCGGCCGCAGGTTCCGCGTCACGCCCGCCACGCTCATTCCCCGCCCCGAGACGGAGGAGCTGGTGGCCCTCTGCCTTGACGTCGTGTCCCGCCGCCCGGTGCCTGTGGACCGCCCTTTGCGCCTGCTCGATGCCGGGACGGGCAGCGGCTGCATAGCGGTCAGTCTGGCCGCTGCCCTGCCTAGCGCCGAGGTCGAGGCATGGGACATCTCGGAGGCCGCGCTCGAGGTGGCGCGCGACAATGCCCGGCGTGCGGATGTACACATCCGATTTGTGCGGCAAGACCTGCTGGCGGCGTGTGCCACGGGGGATGTGTTCGACTGCATCGTCAGCAATCCGCCCTATGTCTGCGAAAGCGAGCGCGGGGACATGGAGAGCCATGTGCTCGACCATGAGCCGCATTCCGCCCTGTTCGTCCCCGACGACGACCCGCTGCGTTTCTACCGCGCACTGGCGGCCCTGGGGCGACGGAGCCTCGTGCCGGGCGGCGCGTTGCTGGTGGAGATAAACCGGGCCTATGGGGCGGCGACGGCGGACCTCATGTCGGCGGCCGGATATGTGGATGTGCGGGTGCACAAGGACGCTTTCGGCAACGACCGCATGGCAGAGGCTTACATCGGGGAGTGACTCCGGCGCGGCCACGCAGTGCTTTTGTCTGCCTACGGGCCTGAAAGTACGACAGGACATTAACATTTTTAACACTTCCCCGGCGGCCGCGAATCCGTACATGGCATGTAGGAGTCCGTACATGCCATGTAGTTTTTTCTGAAAGCCATGTAGTTTTTCGCAGATGGCATGTAGAAAATCCTTTTTTCCGGGGAAAACTCAACTGAAACGGGTCTGATTTTTACGAAAATAGGGACAGCCGACGCTGTCCCTATTTTTCCGTAGTGCAAAGATACGAAATTTTTTGCCCAAAAGCAAGAAGTGTTAAAATTGCTCCGCACAAGTGTTAAATTCCCGGGCAGAGCCGAAAAACTGTCCCGTCAGGAGCCTGTTTGCGCTTCGCGGGAAAGGTGCGCGGAGAAGCCTTTTTCAACTCCGTAGGCGGAGAACAGCCGCTGCGCGTCCTGCTTCCGCGTCAGAACGGGAAGAGCAGGCGTATGGCGAAGATGGCGACCACGCCCATGATGACCTGCAAAGGCAGACCTATCTTGACATAGTCGGCGAAGGTGTAGTGGCCTGCGTTCATCACCATGGCGTTGGGCGGGGTGCAGATGGGCGTGGCGAAGCAGCACGAGGCGGCTACGGCGGCGGCCATCATGAAGGGCTGCGGACTGACGCCCAGTCCCTCGGCGGCGGCCCATGCGATGGGGGCGACGAGGATGGCGGTGGCCGAGTTGCTGATGAAGGTAGAGAGCAGTGACGTGACGAGATAGACGCCGGCCAGCACGGCAAGCGGTCCGATGTCCTGGAGCGAGGCCACTAAGTTGCGGGCAATCCATCCCGAGATGCCGGTGTTGGAGAGTGCCGTGCTCATGGGCATCATGGCCGCTATGAGTACGATGCTTTCCCAGCCTATCATTTTGTACGCTCCGTCCACACTGCGCGTGCAGCCCGTCAGGACCATGGCGAGTCCCGCTATGATGACCGACGCTACCGAGGGGATGCCGATTTGTTTCTCGAAGACCATGGCCAGTACCATGATGACCATGATGCCTGCCGCTATGGGCGCCTTGTGGTTGAGGGGCACGCTGGCGGCTTCCTCGTCGGGCCGTCCGATGACCAGCCATTCGCGCGTCTTCTTGGCCAGGCTCTCTATGCCTTTCCAGGCACCGTGTACGAGGAACATGTCTCCGTTTTTCACGTCATCGTCCATGATGTTGTCGAAGATGTAGCGTCCGCCGCGCTTGACGGCCAGCACGTTCAGCCCGTAACGCTCGCTGAAGTTGGCGGACCGCAGGGGGCGGTTGATGAGTGCCGACTCGGGCGTGATGAGCACCTCGGCCAGTCCGATTTCATAGAAGTCAAGCTTGGCTTTGCCCTCGCGCTCGTTGTCTTCGAAGACGGTAAGGTTGAGTTTCTGCGCCATGAGTTCCACCTTGTCGCGGTCGCCGAGCACGTAGAGCGTGTCGCCGCCGGCGAAGAGCGTGTCCGGTCCTACGGGTTCCTGGGTGACGGAGCCGAAGATGGACTTCGATTCGCGTCGCACCTCGAGAACGGTTACGCCGAAGTTCTTGCGGATGTCCAGCTCGGCGAGCGTGCGGCCTTCGAGCAGGGAATGGCCTTCGACGGCCTGCAGACGGAAGACGCAGTCGCTGATGTGGTATTCGTGCAACAGGCCTGCGAGCGTCTTTTCCTCGTCGCGGTTTTCGCCGTCACGGCCTTTCTTGTCGAGGAACAGGCGGCAGAGCGGATAGAGCAGCAACATGCCGACGGCGAGGCAGATGATACCGATGGGCAGGAACTCGAAAAACGCAAATTCCCCCTTGCCGTTTTCGGTCAGGTAGTTGCTGACAATCATGTTCGGCGGCGTACCGATGAGTGTCAGCACGCCTCCCATCGAACTCGCGAAGGCCAGCGGCATCATGAGCTTGGAAGGGCTGACGCCCGCGGTCTTGGACATGGCCAGGATGATGGGCAGGAGCAGCGCCACCGTACCTGTGTTGCTCACGAAGGCGGCCACGACTGCCGTGACGAGCATGACGAGGAAGAAGAGCCGTCGTTCGTCGGTTCCGGCCAGCCGCAGCAGGCGTCCGCTGATAATCTTGGCCAGGCCGGTCTGGAAGACGGCACCGCCTACGACGAAGAGTCCGATCATCATGACTACGGCCGAGTTGGAGAATCCCGCCAGTGCGGCTTTCGAGTCGATGACGCCGGTGGCCAGCAATGCTGCGGTAGAGCAGAGGGCGATGATGTCGGAGCGCACTTTCCCCATCATGAACGCCACGATGGTGGCGGCAAAGGTGAAAATCGTGATTCCGACCTGGGCTTCCTGCGTGCCCAGCCATTGTGAGAAGGTGAGTAGGAGTTCCATTTTATAGGTGCTGTTTGGTTTTCGTTCGTTTTCGGCCGTTGTCCGGCCGGTCTTGGTGTCGCTCAGAGGGACAAAAACTGCACGAAGATAGTCCAAACAATCGATACGGCCAATTTTGTGCCGCCGTTTTTTACGCTTTTTCGGCCGTGAATGTATGAAAAGCGTAAACTCCGGCTGGCAAAATTGTTGCAAAAGTTTGAAAAAATACTATCCGGCCCCGTTTTTTTGTCGAAAACCTTGCATGTAGCCGTTGTCTGAAGTATATTTGCATTGTGTTTTTCATAGTATTAGATTTAAGGTTAACAAGGTTGGGATACGGCGGTATCCCTTTTTTTGTGTCCTGCCGGCGGGAACGCGGGGCGTAGGTCCGGGCATCGTGCACCGGGCCGTCGGCGATTTTAACATAATTTGCTTTCGGGCGGAAAATGTATTATCTTTGCAGTACGGAAGTGCGGGGACGGCCTGAAACCGTCCTTTTTTCGTGCCCGCAGGCCCGTTTCAGGGGGAAACTATCCCTATCATGGGATTTCGTACATGGCATGTAGGCGGAATTACATGGCTTGTAGCGTTTCCCGGGCCTGCATGTAGCGTTTCCTACATGGCATGTACGCGGCGCGAAAAGTGTAGAAAGGTTAAAAATGTTAATGTTATAGGTTGCCGGCCGGCTGTTTCCGTCGGCGCACCCGACAGACAGGAACAACAGGATGGTCATCAAATGGGATGATTGAGCGTGAAGTCACCCCTGTAAGTCCGGTTTAGTTCGTCTTCGATGTCTTGAATGGTTATTGCTCCCGCAGTCAGTTGCTTTACGTTCACCATCAAATAAATCGTATGTGTGGTGTCTGCGACTTGAAGAAAGGTCTCAGGACCGAACAAACTGACCATCAGGCGTTGGTAAAACCTGAATCTGCGATTTCCGAATGCCGGATTTACTTTTTTTCCCTTGACATCGGCTTCGAGATCGGGGGCAGCCACAAATCCAAATGATACGTGTGGATTTTTACGGTGGTATTCAAGCATAATTTCGATACATGTCCGTACAATTGTACGCGGTTCGTAATCATGGGTCAGTATCGAATATCGGTTTTTGCTCTTCTCAACGCCTTTCCAATAGAACTTAATGCCATAGAAATCCTTGTCAAAGCCTTCCACTTCGACAATAAACCGTTTGTTACTCTTGTCCGATTTGAAGGACCATAAATCAAGAATGCGATGTAAGCCTGAGTCATTCTCCTTGCATCGCATTATGAATTTTGGTTTATAGTATCCTTTATGTGAAGTCACGGTAACAGATACCGGTATGAAGGGATACGAAGTCTTTGTCTGTCGGCAGGAGTGACAGTCTTGAGCTTTATGGCAGAATTGACCGCATCAGAAGGCTTGCTGCTCCCGTTGTGTGTTGCGGATGATGCCGATAACGGCTTTTTATTCAATGCTCCCATGATTTTCCCTTTATTGTTTTATGTGTAAGATGCTTTTCTTTTGCTGTGGACGCGATGAATCGCGTCCCTACCGGCGGCTGTTTGGGACAAAAATACGACTTTTTCTTTTTATGCCCAAGTTTTGTCGTGAAAATCAGCGTTGTCCGCATCTTTTCCTTGAAAAAAGTACGGCGGGAAGCCGTGCGGGTGTTGCCCGTCCTGCATTTTGTGCCGCTTGTCTGTGAGCCTTGCCGAAAAAATCCTTAACTTTGCCGCGCAAACCCGATAAACACACCTTATTATATATATGGAGTATAATTTCAAAGAGATAGAACAGAAATGGCAGGCCGCATGGGCAGCCGACAAGACTTATCATGTGACCGAGGACAACAGCCGTCCGAAGTACTATGTGCTCAACATGTTCCCCTATCCCTCGGGCGCGGGGCTGCACGTGGGACATCCGCTCGGCTACATCGCCTCCGACATTTACGCACGCTACAAGCGCTTGAAAGGATATAACGTTCTCAACCCCATGGGATACGATGCCTACGGACTGCCTGCCGAGCAATATGCCATCCAGACGGGACAGCATCCCGCCGTCACCACGGTGAAAAACATCGAACGTTACCGGGAACAGCTCGACAAGATAGGTTTCTCGTTCGACTGGGACCGTGAGGTGCGCACCTGCGACCCTGCTTATTATCACTGGACGCAGTGGGCGTTCCGCAAGATGTTCGGCTCTTACTATTGTAATACCTGTCAAAAGGCGCAACCCATAGAACAGCTCGTCGAGGCCTTCGGCAAGAACGGCACACAAGGCATTGACGCCGCCTGCGGCGAGGAACTCTCGTTCACGGCCGCCGAGTGGAACGCCATGAGCGAGCGGGAGCGCGAGGAAGTGCTCATGAACTACCGCCTGGCCTACCTGGGAGAAACGATGGTGAACTGGTGTCCGCAGCTCGGAACGGTGCTTGCCAACGACGAGGTGGTGGACGGCGTGAGCGAACGCGGCGGATACCCTGTCGTACAAAAGAAGATGAAGCAATGGTGCCTGCGGGTGTCGGCTTATGCCCAAAGGTTGCTCGACGGACTTGAGCACATCGACTGGACCGACTCGCTGAAAGAGACGCAGCGCAACTGGATTGGTCGCTCCGAAGGTACGGAAATGGAATTCTGCGTGAAGGACAGTGACGTGAAGTTCACCATCTTCACCACGCGGGCCGACACCATCTTCGGCGTAACCTTCATGGTGTTGGCGCCGGAAAGCGAACTCGTGCGGCAAATCGTCACCGACGAGCAACGGGCCGACGTGGAAGCCTACCTGGAAGCCACCCGCAAGCGCACGGAACGCGAACGCATCGCCGACCGCCGCGTGACAGGCGTCTTTACCGGCGCGTATGCTGTCAATCCCTTCACGGGCGACTCCATTCCCATATGGGTCAGCGACTACGTGCTGGCAGGTTACGGCACGGGAGCCATCATGGCGGTGCCCGCACATGACTCCCGCGACTACGCCTTTGCCCGCCACTTCGGCCTGCCCGTCGTCCCGCTCATCGAGGGCGCTGACGTGACGGAAGAAAGCTTCGACGCGAAGGAAGGAATCGTCATGAACAGTCCCGTGGCCGGCACCCGGGCGCGCGCAGGCTTCAGCCTGAACGGACTGACCGTGACCGAGGCCGTCGCGGCCACCAAGAAGTTTGTCACGGAACAGGGCATAGGCCGCGTAAAGGTGAACTACCGCCTGCGCGATGCCATCTTCAGCCGCCAACGCTACTGGGGCGAGCCCTTCCCCGTGTACTACAAGGACGGAATGCCCCGCATGATACCCGAATCGTGCTTGCCGCTCGAATTGCCCGAAGTGTCGAAGTTCCTGCCCACCGAGACCGGCGAACCGCCCCTCGGCAACGCAACGCGATGGGCCTGGGACACCGAAGCGAATGCCGTGACCGACAATTCGCGCATAGACAATGTCACCGTTTTCCCCCTCGAACTCTCGACCATGCCCGGATTTGCCGGCTCGTCGGCCTATTATCTGCGCTACATGGACCCGCATAACGGCGAGGCCCTCGTGGGTAAGGACGCCGATGCCTATTGGCAGAACGTCGATCTCTACGTGGGCGGCTCAGAACATGCCACGGGACACCTTATATATAGCCGCTTCTGGAACAAATTCCTATATGACCTCGGCATTTCGTGCCGTGAAGAACCGTTTGCCAAGCTTCTGAACCAGGGCATGATACAGGGCCGCAGCAACTTTGTCTATCGTGTGAAGGACACCAATACGTTCGTCTCGCACGGGCTCAAGGGCAATTACGACGTGACCCCCATCCACGTGGACGTGAATATCGTCCAGAACGACATTCTCGACATCGAGGCGTTCCGGGCATGGCGTCCCGAATACGCGGATGCCGACTTCGTGCTCGAGGATGGCAGGTACGTGTGCGGGTGGGCCGTCGAGAAGATGTCCAAGTCCATGTACAACGTGGTGAACCCCGACATGATCATCGACAAGTACGGGGCCGACACGCTCCGCCTCTATGAAATGTTCCTCGGTCCCATCAATCAGAGCAAACCGTGGGACAGCAACGGCATCGACGGTTGCTTCCGCTTCCTGCGCAAAGCCTGGAACCTTTACTTTGACAAGGACGACAATTTCGTCGTTGCCGATGTAGCGCCCGCAAAGGACGACCTGAAGACGCTGCACAGGCTCATCGGCAAGGTGACCGAGGACATCGAGAAATTTTCCTATAATACCAGCGTTCCCGCCTTCATGATTGCCGTGGGCGAACTGCAGGCCCGCAAGTGCGTGAGCCGCGCGATACTCGAGCCGCTCGCCGTGCTGCTCGCTCCTTTCGCCCCGCACGTTGCCGAGGAACTGTGGCACAGGATGGGCCACACGACGACCGTGTGCGACGCGCAGTGGCCCGCTTTCGACGAGGCCTATCTCAAGGAAGACAGTGTCACGCTCAGCGTCTCGTTCAACGGCAAGACGCGCTTCACGCTCGACTTCCCCGCCGACGCAGGCCGGGAGGAGATAGAACGTGCCGCCTTGTCCGACGAGCAGTCCGCCAAGTATCTGGAAGGTATGCAGGTGGTGAAAGTCATCGTCGTGCCCGGAAAAATCGTGAACATCGTATTGAAAAAATCATAAGCCGCCGCTCCGGTGTCCCGGCGTGCCGTCCCGACGCGCCGGAATGCCGCCGGGCTAAAAGCAAAAGTCATGTCGAACAACCTGCAACTGACGTTTTTCCAAGACCTGAAGGACTACTTGATAATAACCTTCGGTCTGTTGTGCTATGCCATAGGCTTCACCTGTTTCCAGCTGCCCTACGAAATCACTACCGGCGGGCTGGCCGGTGCGGGCGCCGTCATATATTATGCCATCGGCTTTCCCGTGCAGTATACGTTCTTCTTGGTGAACATCATCCTGCTGGGCATCGCCGTCAAGGTGCTGGGCTGGAAGTTCTGCATCAAGACCATCTACGCCGTATTCATGCTTACGTTCCTGCTGGGTGCGTGCCAGGAAGTGATGCGCTACGTGGGGACGGTCCATCCCGAGGCCTTCGCGCACATCAATCCCCACAGCGGCCTGCCGCAAGTGGTGAACAACAACATTTTCCTGTCCTGCATACTCGGGGCCGCCATCGAGGGCATCGGTATCGGCTTTGTCTTCCTGAGCAACGGCTCGACCGGCGGAACCGACATCATCGCCAGCATCATCAACAAGTACAAGGACGTGACGCTGGGGCAGATGATGATGCTTTGCGACCTGATTATCATCACTTCGAGCGTCCTGACGCCGACGGGAAGCATAGACAAGCTGCTTTACGGCTATTGTACGCTCATCATCACCAATCTGCTGCTTGACTACGTGGTGGACCGCGGCCGCCAGTCCGTGCAGTTCTTCATCTTCTCCGAGCGTTACGACGAGATAGCCACCGCCATCAACGCCATGCACCGCGGCGTGACCGTGCTCAACGGGCAGGGATGGTACACCAAGACCGAGCGAAAGGTGCTGGTCGTGCTGGCCAAGAAGCGCGAAAGCACCAATATCTTCCGCATCATACAGAATATCGACCCCCACGCCTTTGTCTCGCAGTCGAAAGTCATCGGAGTCTTCGGCGACGGCTTTGACAAGGTGAAGGTGAAAGCCGACAAGAAATGACAAAGTCCCGTTTCGACGTCGTTCCCCAGGGCGGACTCTGCAACCGGCTGCGGGTGACGCTTTCGGCACGCTTTGCCGGCGAAACGGCAGGGCGTGCCGTGCGCGTCAGATGGGGCGGGCACGATGCGGAGTGCCCGGCCGCCTTCGACGAACTCTTTCACAGCATCGACACGCCGGCGTTCAGCATTGTCCGCCGGCCTTGGCGTTATGCCGCCGTGACGCGCCGCAACCTCCATCTGCCCGCTCTGTTGCGGCTGCCCCTGTTCGACGCGCAACAGAAGAACTTCGACCCGCGGCGGCATGGCGACATAGCGACGTGGCTGCGGCGTTATCCGCGGCTCTACGTGTCGGGCTGCGAGGAGCTGGTGCCTTATCCCGCCGCCTGCATGGGACTGCTGCGACCACTGCCGCACATACAGGAGCGCATAGATGCCGTCACGCGGCAGTTTGACGCGCACACCGTGGGCGTACACATACGGCGCACCGACCACACGTGGGCGATAGAGGAAAGCACCGACGACGCTTTCCGTCAGGCCATGCACGACTGTGTCAGGGCAGACGGACATACGCGTTTCTTCCTGGCCACCGACGACGACGAACTCAAGCGGAGACTTGTGGCCGAATGGCCGGAACGCATCATCACGCAGCCCTCCGTTGCACCGCGCCACACTTCCGAAGGCATCGTGCAGGCGGTCATCGACCTCTGGTGCCTGGCTGCCACGCGCAGCCTGCTGGGCAGTTTCTATTCATCCTTTACCGACATGGCGGCCGCGCTGGGCGGCATACCGCTCACGGTGGTGCGCATCACCGACGGCACGCCCGACGCGCCCGAGTGCCCTTGCGACGAAGGCGGATGAGGCTTCGGAGGAACTGTCGCGGCGGTCCTGATATATGCCTTGCGGCGATTTAACATTTGCTCGGCGATGAATTAACACTTCTTGCTTTCGGGCGAAAAATGTATTATCTTTGCAACAGCGAAAGCACGGGGACGGTCTCAGACCGCCCCTTTTTCGTGCCCGCAGGCCCGTTTCAGGGGGAAACTATCCCTATCATAGGAAAGACTACAAGTCATGTAGTCGGAATTACATGGCTTGTAGTTCCGTCCGGCCCTGCATGTAGTCTTTCCTACATGCCATGTACGCGGTCCGGAAAAGTGCAGAAAAGTTAAAAATGTTAATGTCGGCGTCACCATCCTCCGGATTTCCGTGATTTGGTCCGGCATGGCTTGATTTTTTTAACTTTTATACGATTGTTAAAATAAAAAAAGGTATATTTGTCGGTGTCGGCGGTGCGCCTGTCGTGGTGCAAGAGCCGGCGGAAACCTGTTTAGTCATAAAAAACATCGTTATGAACAAGAAAATCACCCTTTCGAGTGTCCTTTCCGAAGGCACGGCCATCGGACTCAAGAACCTGCCCTCGCTCATCGGAGCGACATTGCTTTGGATCCTGACCATCTGGATTCCTTACATCAACGTGGGCACCACTATCGCCATGCAAAGCATTCCTTGCGCGCTGAGCAAGGGAGAGGTCATCTCACCTTTGTTTATCTTCGACGGCAAGTACCGCAAATACATGGGCGAGTTCTTCACCCTCATCGGCCTGCAGTCGCTCTCCATCATACCGGCGCTGTTGTTTATGATCGTTCCCGGCATCATCATCTCGCTGGGCTGGTCGCTCTCCCTCTACATCCTGCTCGACAAGGGCGTAGGCCCGAGCGAAGCCATGGTGCAGAGCAACAACGCCACCTACGGATACAAGTGGACGATATTCCTGAGCAACCTCGTCCTGGTCGTGGCCTTCTACGTCGTGGCCCTCATCCTGACGTACGTTGTCGGTCTCGTCTCTGAAGCACTCGCCGCACTGGTCATGCTGGCCCTGGTGCTGTGTCTCATGAGCATCAGCCTCGGCATGTCGGGCTACATCTATCGCAAACTGGCCCTCGAGGAAACGCCGGCCGAATAACCGGAACATCCTCGCGCAAGGCATATACGGACAACCGGCCCTGCAACCGTTACCGACGGATGCAGGGCCGGTCGCCCGTTTTCCGCGAGGAGAGGCATCGTGCGCCGCCTTGGATACACCTTATATATATGGTGTGTCTGCCGATGCGCCGCGTGCGTGATGTTTTCAGCGGAGAACGACTTTCAAAAAGCACAAAAATAAAAAAAATGTGCAGAAAATGCGCCTTTTTTCCCTTTCCGCTTGTTTATTCTAATAATAAACCCTATTTTTGCAGCCTAAACTCGAAGAAAAACAATTTATTAATCAAAAACAAAAAGCTATGTCTGATATCGCAGCAAAAGTTAAGGAAATCATTGTAGACAAATTGAGCGTCGATGAAGCCGAAGTAAAGAACGAAGCCAGCTTCGCCAACGACCTTGGTGCAGATTCTCTCGACACCGTAGAGCTCATCATGGAATTCGAGAAGGAATTCAAGATTACCATTCCCGATGACCAGGCAGAGAAGATTTCTACTGTCGGCGACGCCATTGCTTACATCGAGGCCAACGCTAAATAAAAAACGGATTTCCAAACATCCTGAATGTGCCAATGCGCCAATGTCGCCGCACCAAAAGGCGGAACACCATTGGTACATTGGCACATTCCGGTTATCAGCAACCAGTTAAATAATTATGGAATTAAAGAGAGTTGTCGTCACAGGCCTCGGAGCACTGACTCCCGTAGGCAACACCGTGGCCGAGACTTGGGAAAACCTCAAGAACGGCGTGAGCGGCGCAGGTCCCATCACGCATTTCGACGCTTCCAAGTTCAAAGCGCAATTTGCCTGCGAGGTAAAGAATTTCAAGGTCACTGATTTCATCGACCGCAAGGAGGCCCGCAAGATGGACCTCTACGAACAGTATGCACTTGTGGCGGCCATGGAAGCCGTAAAAGACAGTGCCATGGACCTGGATGCCGTCAATAAAGACCGCATCGGCGTTGTGTTCGGTGTCGGAATCGGAGGTATTCACACCTTCGAGGAGGAAGCCGGCAACTATGCCGTGAACGGCGCGGAAATGGGCCCGAAGTACAACCCGTTCTTCATACCGAAAATGATTGCCGACATCGCGTCCGGACAGATTTCCATCATGTACGGATTCCACGGCCCCAATTATACGACGACTTCGGCCTGCGCCTCTTCGACGCACGCCTTTGCCGATGCGTTCAACCTCATCAGACTCGGAAAAGCGGATGCCATCCTGACGGGCGGTGCCGAGGCGGCCATCTGGCCTGCCGGCGTAGGTGGTTTCACCGCCATGCACGCTCTCTCCACACGGAATGATGACCCGCTTCACGCTTCCCGTCCGTTCAGCAAGAGCCGTGACGGTTTTGTGATGGGCGAAGGTGCGGCCTGCCTCGTTCTGGAAGAGCTGGAACACGCCAAGGCCCGCGGGGCGAAAATTTATTGCGAGGTGGCAGGAGCCGGTATGTCGGCAGACGCACACCACATCACCGCCAGCCACCCCGAAGGACTCGGCGCTCACCTCGTGATGTGCAGCGCCCTCGAGGACGCAGGTATGCAGCCCGAGGACATCGACTACATCAACGTGCACGGTACCTCCACGCCCGTGGGCGATATCTCCGAGGTAAAGGCAATTACCAAGCTCTTCGGCGAACACGCCTATAAGCTGAACATCAGCTCCACCAAGTCCATGACCGGCCACCTGCTCGGAGCGACCGGCGCAGTCGAGGCCCTGGTGTGCTGCCTTGCCGTGCAGAACGACATTGTCCCGCCGACCATCAACCACGAGGACGATGACCGCGACGAGGAAATCGATTATAACCTGAACTTCACCTTCAACAAAGCGCAAAAACGTACCGTCCGTGCCGCACTGAGCAACACGTTCGGTTTCGGAGGCCACAACGCCTGCTGCATTGTGAAGAAGTACGAAGCCTAATCTTGCAGCCGGGCGTACCGGTATGCCGCGGGCGGGACGGCAAGTGCCATCTGCCACGGAGCGGCATACGGGTACGCCCGGCTTTATCCCATTAACTCCTTATGATCATCAATATCATCGACAGGGTGAAGTATTCTTTTCGCAAAGAGAAGGAACTTCTTTCGGCCCTGCATGACATTTTGGGATTCTATCCCCACAATCTCGAAATCTACCGCATAGCTTTGGCGCACAAATCGCAGGCCTATCGCAACACGAGCGGGCGGCCGCTCAACAACGAGCGCCTGGAATTTCTCGGCGATGCCATACTTGAGGCCGTCGTGAGCGACATTGTCTTCCACCGGTTCGAGCGGAAGCGCGAAGGTTTCCTCACGAGCACGCGCAGCAAGATAGTGCAGCGGGCGTCGCTCAACCGGCTGGCACGCGAAATCGGCCTGGAACGTCTCATCAAGACGACGGCCGGAAACAAATCCCACAACTGTTACATCGGCGGCAACGCCTTCGAGGCGCTCATAGGTGCCGTCTACCTGGACCGCGGCTACAGTTTCTGCAAATGGTTCATAGAGAAGCGCATCGTAGGCCGCCTGTTCAACCTCGACGACGTGGCCCGCGAAGAAGTGAACTTCAAGAGCAAACTGCTGGAATGGACCCAGAAGAACCGCATCACGTCCGAGTACAAAATGGAAGAGACGGAGGATGCCGGAAGCAACAGCCCCGTATTCACCAGCATAGTGACCATCGAAGGCATCGTGGCGGGAAAAGGCACGGGATACTCCAAGAAGGAGAGCCACCAGCAGGCCGCGAAAGAGGCCCTCGTCAAGTTGCGCCGCGAACCCAAGTTCCTCGACAGCATCTTCCGCGCCAAGGAAAAGCGTACCGCCATGGAAGCCGTGGAAATCTGCGCGCTGCCCAAAATAGAAGAGCTGGAGGAAGAAGCCGCCAAGCCTAAGAAACGCCGTTCGGGCCGTCGTGCGCAGCACGCCCCGTCGGTAGTGAACGGCGGGAATGCCGGCAACGACCGCCAGGAGGCCGCCGCGGCCGCCGCGGATGCCGGCAACGTGAAACCGGAAGCCGGAAAGGCAGCGACTGACGAGGCGACGGCCACGGCTGCCCCCAAGCGTCGTCGCGGCAGGGGCGGGGCCAAGCGGGCCGACAACGCCGCGGAACAGCGGCCGGAAGGCGGCAAGGCTCCCGAGGAAGGACAGGCCGGACAGGCTGACGCCGACCCTGTGCAGACATCTGCCGGCACGGCACCGGCCGAGACCGCGCCGGTACGGAAGCCCCGCCGTCGTAAGCCGAAGCCCGCGCCGGCCGCCGATGCCGGGAACGACACGTCGGAAGACCGGGAAGACATCATCCGGCAGGCAGAAGAGGCCGCCTTCCGCGCCGATGCCTCCTGAGGCCGCCTGCAAGGCACGTCCGATGCCGTGCGCGGCACGCAGGAATCGTCCGTCCGGTTGTCCTTAACATTTGCCGGCGACGATTTTAACACTTCTTGCTTTCGGGCGAAAAATGTATTATCTTTGCAATAGCAAAAGCACGGGGGCGGCCTGAAACCGCCCCTTTTTCGTGCCCGCAGGCCCGTTCCGGGGAGAAACTGTCCCTATGATAGGAAAAACTACAAGCCATGTAGTCGGAATTACATGGCTTGTAGTTCCGTCCGTCCCTGCATGTAGCGTTTCCTACATGGCATGTACGCGCGCCGGAAAACTGCATAAAAGTTAAAAATGTTAATGTACGCTCGCCTTTCCGCCCGTGCGTTTATCGCTTCTCTTACTTTTTTCAACTTTTTTTTGCGGTTACCGATAAATGTCTTAATTTTGCAGAACATGCAGTCCGCGTGTGCGTTCTGCAACCTGCCGAAGAAACAAATTCTATCAAACATCAACTTAATTCTAAACAACTTATGTGGTTAACTAACTCATCCATCGGACGGAAAGTGATTATGTCTGTCACGGGCATCGCACTCATCCTGTTCCTTACGTTCCATGCCTGCATGAACGTTGTGGCCCTTTTCTCCGCAGATGCCTATAACGCGATTTGCGGGATGCTTGGCTCTAACTGGTACGCCGTGGCCGCTACCGTCGGGCTGGCAGCCCTGGTGGCGCTTCACTTCGTTTATGCCATCATCCTGACGCTTCAGAACCGCAAGGCCCGCGGTGCCAGCCGCTACGCCGTGACGGCCAAGCCCGAGAAGGTGGAATGGGCGTCGCAGAACATGTTCGTGCTCGGCGTAATCGTCGTGCTCGGTCTCCTGTTGCACCTCTACAACTTCTGGTACAACATGATGTTTGCCGAAATCGTGCAGGGACACGGCGCTGAGGTCCTGCTCGGCGGCCTTTCCTACGAGCCGACCGACGGTGCCGGCATCATCGCCTACACCTTCGCCCAGCCCGTCTACACGGTGCTCTACATCGTATGGTTCATCGCCATCTGGTTCCACATGACCCACGGCTTCTGGAGCGCGTTCCAGACACTCGGTCTGAACAACAAGATATGGTTCTGCCGCTGGAAGGCCATCGGAACCGTCTATGTCACCATTCTGATGCTCTTGTTCGTGGCTGTCGCGCTCTACTTCAGCTTCTGCGGCGGCTGTTGTGCCGCAGGCGGCTGCTATCCTGTGGCCTGACAAAAACTTTCTAACTTCTAAAAAAACACAATCCTTATGGCTAACATAGATTCAAGAATCCCCGAAGGTCCCGTTGCAGAGAAATGGACCAATTATAAAGCGCATCAGAAACTGGTGAACCCGAAAAACAAGCGCAAGCTCGACATCATCGTTGTCGGAACAGGTCTGGCCGGCGCCAGCGCCGCAGCTTCGCTCGGCGAAATGGGATTCAAGGTGAAAAACTTCTGCATCCAGGACTCTCCGCGCCGTGCACACTCCATCGCCGCGCAGGGAGGTATCAACGCCGCAAAGAATTATCAGAACGACGGAGACTCCGTTTATCGTCTCTTCTACGATACAGTGAAAGGCGGTGACTATCGTGCACGCGAGGCCAACGTATATCGTCTCGCCGAAGTCAGCGCCAGCATCATCGACCAGTGCGTCGCACAAGGCGTTCCCTTTGCCCGCGAATACGGCGGTATGCTTGCCAACCGCTCCTTCGGCGGTGCGCAGGTGAGCCGTACCTTCTACGCGAAGGGACAGACCGGACAGCAGCTCCTGCTTGGCGCCTACTCCGCACTCATGTGCCAGGTACACGCCGGAACTGTCGAGCTGTACACCCGTTACGAGATGCTCGACGTCGTTATCATAGACGGACGCGCACGCGGAATCATCGCCCGCAACCTCGTCACGGGCAATATCGAGCGTTTCGCCGCGCACGCCGTTGTCATCGGTACGGGCGGTTACGGCAACACCTACTTCCTTTCGACCAACGCCATGGGCTGCAACTGTTCCGCCGCAATGGCCTGCTACCGCAAGGGAGCTTATTTCGCCAACCCCTCATACGTACAGATCCACCCGACGTGTATTCCCGTCCACGGCGACAAGCAGTCCAAACTGACCCTCATGTCCGAGTCGCTGCGTAACGACGGACGCATCTGGGTGCCCAAGAAACTTGAGGACGCCAAGGCATGTCAGGAAGGCCGTCTGCAGGGTAAGGACATTCCCGAGGAGGACCGCGACTACTATCTGGAGCGCCGCTATCCCGCATTCGGTAACTTAGTTCCGCGTGACGTGGCATCCCGTGCCGCCAAAGAGCGTTGTGACAAAGGCTACGGCGTGAACAACACCGGTCTGGCCGTGTTCCTCGACTTCTCGCAAGCCATCAAGGACTTCGGACGCGACGAGATAGCCGCACGTTACGGCAACCTCTTCGACATGTACGAGGAGATTACGGACGAGAGCCCCTATGAAACGCCGATGCAGATATTCCCCGCCGTTCACTACACCATGGGTGGCATCTGGGTGGACTATGAATTGCAGACTTCCATCAAGGGACTCTTCGCCATTGGCGAGTGCAACTTCTCCGACCACGGCGCGAACCGTCTCGGCGCATCTGCATTGATGCAGGGCTTGGCCGACGGTTATTTCGTCCTGCCCTATACCATTCAGAACTACCTGAGCGACCAGATTACCGTACCCCGCTTCTCCACCGACCTGCCCGAGTTCAAGGCAGCCGAGGAAGCCGTCAAGGCACGCATACAGCGCCTGTTCAACATCAAGGGCCACCGTTCGGTGGACTCCATCCACAAGGAACTCGGACACATCATGTGGGAACACGTCGGTATGGGCCGCACGAAAGCCGGTCTCGAAGAGGGACTCAAGCTGCTCAAGGAGTTGCGCAAGACGTTCTACAAGGAACTTTTTGTTCCCGGTACGACCGACGGCGTGAACGTCGAGCTTGAAAAGGCCATCCGCCTTGAAGACTTCATCCTCATGGGCGAACTCATCGCCAACGACGCGCTTCACCGCGAGGAGTCCTGCGGCGGTCACTTCCGCGAGGAGCATCAGACGCCCGAAGGCGAGGCTCAGCGTGACGACGAGAATTTCTTCTACGTCGGATGCTGGGAATATCAGGGCAACGACGACGCTACGCCCGTGCTCAACAAGGAACCGCTCGTCTACGAGGCCATCAAGGTACAGACCCGTAACTATAAAAATTAATCATCAGTAAACAAAGCAGGTCGCAGGCGGGGATTGCCTGCCGCGGCCCTGCAAAAACAAATACGACAATGGCTAAGAATATTAGTTTCACCATAAAATATTGGAAGCAGAACGGGCCTAAGGATGCCGGACACTTTGAACAGCACGAAATGAAGAACATTCCCGACGACACGTCCTTCCTTGAAATGCTCGACATCCTCAACGAGGAACTCATCAATGCCGGGAAAGAACCGTTTACCTTCGACCACGACTGCCGCGAAGGCATCTGCGGTATGTGCTCCCTTTACATCAACGGTACGCCCCACGGCAAGACCGCGACAGGTGCCACCACGTGCCAGCTGTATATGCGTAAGTTCAACGACGGCGACGTCATCACCGTCGAACCGTGGCGTTCGGCCGCATTCCCCGTCATCAAGGACTGCATGGTAGACCGCTCGGCGTTCGACAAGATACAGGCAGCCGGCGGTTACGTGACGGTACGCACCGGCCAGCCGCAGGACGCCAACGCCATCCTCATACCCAAGCAGGACGCCGACGAGGCCATGGACTGCGCCACGTGCATCGGCTGCGGCGCATGTGTAGCGGCATGCAAGAACGGCTCGGCCATGCTTTTCGTCAGCTCCAAGGTAAGCCAGTTCGCCCTGCTGCCCCAGGGCCGTCCCGAGGCAGCCAAGCGCGCCAAGGCCATGGTGGCGAAGATGGACGAGCTCGGTTTCGGCAACTGCACCAACACCCGCGCGTGCGAGGCCGTATGCCCCAAGAACGAAAGCATCGCCAACATCGCACGACTGAACCGCGAGTTCATCTCGGCCAAGTTGAAAGACTGATTGCCCGGCGGGGCAGTGCGGCGGAGATGCCTGACGGTCACGGCCGGCAAGCATCCGTCACGCACGGCCCGCGGAGATTTTAACACTATTTGCTTTTCGGCAAAAAATGTTGTATATTTGCACTACGGAAGCAGGGAGGTACGGCGACGTCCTCCCTGCTTCCTTGTTTTTCAGCCCTTTCCGGAGGGGAAAAGGCCCGCGCGAAGAATTTCTGTCCGCCATGTACGAAAAACTACATGGCTTGTGCGCGAAACTACATGCCATGTAGTGGTCCGTACACCGCGGAGAAAAATTTACAAGCCGGCTTCCGCGCGTCCCGAAAAGTGAGCGAAAGTTAAAAATGTTAATGTCCGGCGGCCCGTTCACGCCCGTTTCCGCAACATTATGCCGGTTGCGGGCGACCGTTCCGCGGGTGCGTGTCCGCAGAGAGCCTGCCGGTTTCCCTTTGTGTGCGGGTGCTGCCGGCAGAGCGGTACATACGCTGTCCGGCCGGACATCTTCCGTCTTTTTCTCCGCAGACGGCCGGATTTTTTCGTCCTGCCGGAATACTTAAAAAGAGGGAATAGTTTTCGTGTCCCGTTGATTTTTCATATCTTTGCACGCGGTAAAATTTACTTAATTGCAAATAAGTAATATGAAAAAGCTGTTGATTATCACCGCCGCCTGCCTGCTGACGCTGGCATCGTGTATCAAGGACGAGGCCCTCAATGCCGAGTGCGACATCCTCGAGGTCAAGCCCGAGTATCTCGACGCATTGCAACGGGAAGGTGTGCTGATAGGTCTTCCCATCGTGAAGAACGACCGCGTGAACTTCACGGTGAAGCGCGGTACGTCGCTGACAGCGTTGGCTCCCGACTTCATACTGACTCCCGGCGCGGGCATCGAGCCTGCGGGCGGTACGGTCCGCGACTTCACCACGCCGCAGACTTACGTCACCACTTCGGAGGACGGACAGTGGCGCAAGGCCTACGAAGTCTCGTTCCAGTACCCGACACCCATCAACGATATGGGATTCGAGCACTTTGCGCTCGATACGCGCGGCAGGTTCTACGAGTACTTCGAGGTAGGCGACACCCCCGAAGAGAAATTCTACTACTGGGACAGCGGAAACATAGGCTTCTCGCTCACAGGCATGGCCCGGACGCCCGAGGAATACCCCACCGTGCCCTATGCCGCGGGCAAACGCGGAAATGCCGTGCGGCTGACGACGCTTTCCACCGGCTCGTGGGGGCGTGGCGTGAACATGCCGATTGCTGCCGGCAACCTTTTCATCGGTACGTTCAACGTGTCGCAGGCCATGCTCTTTCCGCGCAAGGCCACGCGCTTCGGACGGCAGCTGGTGACGGACAGACCGCTTCGCCTCGAGGGCTGGTACAAATATACCGCGGGCGAACATTACCAGGACATCCATGAAACGATTCTGCCCGACAAGCATGACACGTGCGACATCTATGCCGTGCTTTACGAGGTGGACCCTGAAAAATTCGTTCCCCTCAATGGCGACGACGTGCTGTCGAGCGACCGCATCGTACTCATGGCACGCATCGACGAACCCGGCGAGCCGCAGGACTGGACCGCCTTCAGCGAGCCTTTCCGCCTCATGGAAGGGAAGACTTTCGACTATGCCCGGCTGGCCAACGACGGGTATGCCATCGCCGTGGTGTGCACGTCGAGCCGACAGGGTGCCTACTTCGAAGGCGCCATCGGCAGCACGCTCTTCGTGGATGAGTTGAAAATCGTCTGGGAACACGACGAATGATTCTTTTGACACGGCATCGTTTTTTGCCGGAGGCTTTTCCTTCTTACATTTCCCGAACAAAGAACCCCATATCGCACATCTGACCAATGAAACGTATATTCTTCTTACTCCTTTCCCTGTGCTGCCTTGCCGCAAACGCCCAGCGCAAGGAAGCGGCCGACACGGACAACAACCTGTTGCGCGCGGCACTCAAAGGCTGGCACGTGAAACTTTCGGCCGGCTTCAATGTGGGCGGCACTTCGCCCCTGCCCCTGCCGCGCGAAATACGAAGCATCGACGGCTACAACCCCTTGTTGAACATCTATGTCGAGGGAGCGGTGCAAAAACGCTTCGACAATTCGCGCTGGGGTATGCTGCTGGGACTCCGTCTCGAGAACAAAGGCATGAAGACCGACGCGACCGTGAAGAACTACCACATGGAAATGACCTCCGACGACGGGGGCTACATGGAGGGAGCCTGGACCGGACACGTCAAGACCAAGGTGCGCAACACCTACCTGACCATCCCCGTGCTCGCCACCTATGCCATCAACAGCCGATGGAGCGTCTCGGCAGGCCCGTACCTGTCCTACATGTTCGAAGGCGAGTTCTCGGGCGAAGCCTACGACGGATACTTGCGCGACCAAGACCCTACGGGAAACAAAGCCGAGGTGTCGCACGCCTCATACGACTTCTCGGGCGACCTGCGCCGCTTCCAGTGGGGACTGCAGGCCGGCTGCGAGTTCAAGGCCTACAAGCACCTGTCCGCGAATGTAGGCCTGCAATGGGGCATGAACGGCATATTCCCGTCCGACTATACGGCCGTGACGTTCGCCATGTATCCCATTTACGCCAACATCGGCTTCAGCTATCTGTTCTGAAGACCCGGGCGCGCCCGGATGCCGCACAACACACAAATACACCTATAAAAACAACCCTAAAAACATTTATCGTATGAAAAAAACTTTACTCGTACTCTTTACATTCCTGGCATCGGCCGCTTGCGCCGTGGCACAGGATACTCCCCACGCCATCGAGGGCAACTATGTAGGCGACCTTTACGTCAGTCTGTTCAATCCGATTAACGATGAGACGGAAAAGAGCGACGATGCCTGTTCTGTGAACATCGTGGCCGACGGAGAGAACACCGTAACCTTCGCTCTCTATAATTTTGCTTTCGCCGGAATTCCCGTAGGTGATATCGTGCTGAAAAGTGTCCCCGTGAGTGAGGGCGCGGAACAGTCGGTCGTATTCGGCGAGAACGCACCTACGAACTTGGAACTGGCCGGTGGCGAAATCCTTGCCACGGCACAAATCACCACGGCCGGGTCTGCGGTGGCCGCAAAAACGCTTACGGCCGACATTGATGTGGTGTGGACGAACGCTCCCGGCGAACCGGCACCCATTTACGTGCGCTTTGTCGGCGAATACAAGGGCGCGCCGACGGGTATCAACGCGATAGAAACCGCCAAGCGTGCATCCGGCGTCTACAGTCTGGCCGGTGTGCGGCTCGGCAACAGCACCCAAGGTCTGCCCAAAGGCATCTACATCGTGGATGGACAGAAGAAGTTCGTTAAATAAGACATCCGGCAATGAAAAAGATATTTACATTTGCATTCAGCGCCCTGTTGGGCCTTACTGCCGCGGCACAAGGTGTTTACCAGTTCGCGGATCCGAGTTTCGAAGACTGGGATGCCGACAACGAACCCGGCAAGGGATGGACATCTTTCGCCTCGGCTGACGCTTCGGCCTTGGGCGGTTTTATCGGCAACATAGCCAAAAACAATTCTCCGAAGCCGGAAAAGGTGGAGGGACATACCGGTACGACGGCCGTAAGGCTTTTTTCGAAAAGCATTCTCGGCGCTAACGCCAACGGAAACCTCACTACCGGACAAATACATATGGGCAGCGCAACACCTACCGACGCATCCAATTACAACTCCACCAAGGTTGGTGATGCCGCCCATAGTCTTGTGTTCGCCGGAACGCCCGATGCCGTCGGCTTCTACGCCAAGTTCAAGTCGGGAGGCAGCGAGAACGGACGCGGAAACTTCATCCTGCACGATTTTTGCGACTATCAGGACCCCGAAGCCGAGGCCCAGTTGCCGCACCGTGTAGGCAAAGCCAGCGTTCTGATACCGGCTACGGAAGAGTGGACCCGTTTTGAGGCTCCCTTCGTTTATGACCGTGCCGAGAAGCCCGCAGTCCAGTACCTGCTGGCCTCGTTCACGACCAACCCCGTGCCGGGCGGAAGCGCGGACGACGAGCTTATCATCGACGACGTCTATTTCGTGTACTACAACACGCTGTCCGCGCTGGGCTATGACGGCAATGCGCTGGACCTGACGTCCGGTACGACGGATTTCGACATGAATCCGCTCACCTATGACGCCGAAAAGCTGGCCTATACCGTCAAGGGTGTCGCCGCGACCGTAGAGACCGCCTACGATGAAACCACCTGTCTGCTCACCATCACCGTGAAAGGCAACGATTACGGCGTGAACAACGAGAGTGTCACGACATATCGTCTCCAGTTCTCTGCAGGCGAGCCGGTCATCCCGGCCGAACCGCTCGGCGAGAAGCTGTCCAGCCTCTCCGATGCCGCACCCGAGAAGACCTATGTCCTGTATAACGAGCACTACACGGCTTATGCCATCTACAATGCCGCCATTACGAACACCCAGCTCTGGGCTGCCGAGATGACAGGCGACGATACGAACGCTTTGTCGAATCCCGATTACAGCCGGAAGCTCGATATGCTCGACGAAGGCAGCAGTTGGATGCTTCTCCCCAAGGGTGAGGGCTACTGCCTCTACAATATGGGCCTGAAGAAGTATCTTACGACTGACAATGCCGAGGTGCCCGGCGTCTGCGGCTTCTCTGCCGAGCCCGTAGTCCTCAAGGTCGTGGAACTGGGTGACGGAAACTTCGCCTTCAATGCCACCGACGACTCGCAAGGCTACATGTGCGCCTCGCCGCAACGCGAAGCACCGGTTTGTCTCTGGACAAGCAGTGATGCCGGTTCCGCATGGCAGTTGATTGAGAATCCCAACATCGCCGCCGATATGGACGTATTCAACACCGTGACCGGCATCGGCGCCGTGCAGACCGTACAGCCCCGCACGGGTGTCTATACGATTGGCGGCGTGAGACTGGAGAATACGGCCAACCTGCCCAAGGGCATTTACATCGTGAACGGCAAGAAGACCGTCATCGGCCGCTGATAAGAAACGCCGGAAGCCATTCCGGACAACATCATTCCCCGCAAGGGCAACCGCAAAGGCATCGGGCCGGCGGTTGCCCTTGTTCCCGTCAAATCCATCCTCGCGACGGGGCGGCGCGGGCCTGTTTCTGGCCGGAATGTCCGGCATTCGTGGCCGCGTTTTTTTGTCAAACGGCCGCGTTTCCGTATTTTTGCAACTCACAAGACAGACATCATGTATTCTGAAAAAGAAATATTCACCCGTACCCGCCGCCTTGTCGGCGACGAGGCCATGGAACGCCTGCACGCCGCCCGTGTCATCGTCTTCGGCGTGGGCGGTGTCGGCGGCTGGTGTGCGGAAAGCCTGGTGCGTTCGGGCATCCGCCGGCTCACAATAGTAGACATGGACGACGTAGCCCCCAGCAACCTGAACCGGCAACTGCCGGCAACGGTGTCCGCCATAGGGCAAGCCAAGGTCGATGTGCTGTGCCGCCGTTTCAGGGACATCAATCCGCACGCCGAGGTCGTAGGCCTGCGCCGCCGTTACACGGCCGAAACGTCCGCCTCGTTCGGGCTCGAAGGGTATGACTACGTGGTAGACGCCATAGACAGCCTCGAAGACAAGGCTCACCTCATCCTCACGGCCACGGCCTGCGGGACACGCCTCTTTTCGTCCATGGGCGCCGCCCTCAAGCTCGACCCCGCGCGCATCGACGTGGCCGAATTCTGGAAGGTCAAGGGATGTCCGCTCGCCGCAGCCCTGCGCCGGCGTTTCAAGAAGCGGGGCGAGTTTCCCGCCCGCAAGTTCCGGTGCGTCTACAGCGAGGAACTGCTCGAAAACTTCGGCACGACCGACGAGGACCCCGGCACGAAGGCCCGCGTGAATGGCACCTTCGCCCACGCCACCGCCATCTTCGGCTTCACCCTTGCCGGACTTGTCGTGCAGGACATCCTGAAAGCCCCGTCGGAGCCTGTTTGACAAAAAAATGACCCCGTCTTGCCTGTGTCCGGTCCTTATCTTGCGAAAAAAGATGGTGGGGAATAAAAAAAATCTTACCTTTGTCGCCAAATTGGAAGCCGCCCCTGTAGTTCAACGGATAGAATAGAAGTTTCCTAAACTTTAGATCCGAGTTCGATTCTCGGCGGGGGTACTTTCTACAACACGTGCGAACATGACGCAGGCAAAGGAAAGCTGGAAAGCAAAGGGATATATCGACGAGCCGGTGGCGGCCGGCGTCGATTTGAAGAAAGAAATCCGCCGCTTGTGCGAGGAGAAGAACGCCGTTATCCTGGCACATTATTATACGGAAGGCGACTTGCAGGACATAGCCGACTTTGTGGGCGACAGCCTTGCCCTTGCGCAAAAGGCGGCCGCGACGACAGCCGACATCATCGTGATGTGCGGCGTGCATTTCATGGCCGAAACCAACAAAATCCTGTGCCCCGGCAAGAAAGTCCTTATTCCCGACCTCAATGCCACCTGCTCGCTGGCCGAAAGTTGTCCGGCCGGGCCGTTCGAAGCCTTTGTCAAGGCCCATCCCGGGCATCAGGTTATCTCTTATGTGAACACTTCGGCCGCCGTCAAGGCTGTTACCGACGTGGTCGTTACTTCCGGCAACGCCCGCCGCATAGTCGAGACGTTCCCGCCCGGACAACCGCTCATCTTCGGGCCTGACCGCAACCTCGGCGCCTATATTAATTCCGTCACCGGCCGCGACATGTTGCTTTGGGACGGCGCCTGCCACGTGCACGAGCGTTTCTCGGTCGAGAAGCTCGTCGAACTGAAGCGCCAATACCCCGGTGCGAAGGTCCTCGTGCATCCCGAGTGCAAGGGTCCCGTGGTCAAGCTGGCCGATGTCGTGGGCTCGACCGCCGTGTTGCTGCGCTACGCCGTCGAAAGTCCCGACGACACGTTCCTTGTCGTCACCGAGAGCGGCATACTGCACGAGATGCGCCGCCAGGCCCCGGAGAAAAATTTCATTCCCGTGCCGCCCGACGACAGTACCTGCGCCTGCAACGAGTGCAACTACATGCGTCTGATAACCCTTCCCAAGGTCTACAACACCCTGCTGCACGAGTGGCCCGAAGTCACCCTGTCCGACGAAATCATATCGGCGGCGGCGCGACCCATACACCGGATGCTCGAACTTTCGTGACGGATGTGATTTTAACACTTCTTGCATTCGGGCGAAAATGTATTATCTTTGCAACAGCGAAAGCACGGGGGCGGCGTGAAACCGCCCCTTTTTCGTGCCCGCAGGCCCGTTTCAGGGGGAAACTGTCCCTATCATGGGATTTCGTACATGCCATGTAGGCGGAACTACATGGCATGTAGTGTTTTCTGCCTCTGCATGTAGTGTTTCCTACATGGCATGTACGCGGTCCGGAAAAGTGCAGAAAAGTTAAAAATGTTAATGTTGGGCACGAAAAAACCGCATCCCGTCGTTGCGGAATGCGGTTGCGGATGTTTTTACATCCGATGGCGGAATCATTTCAAGCCGCTGGCGAGTTCTGCACCGGCCTTGAACTTGATGACTTTCTTTGCGGGAATTTCGATTTTCTGCTTGGTGGCGGGGTTGATACCCGTACGTGCGGGACGCTCGGCCACTACGAAGTTGCCGAAGCCCAGCAGGGCCACTTTGTCGTCTGCCTTCAATGCGCCGGCAATGGCGTCGAGAGTTGCGTCAAGGGCTTTCTTGGCATCAGCCTTGCTCAGTCCGGCGTTGGCTGCGATGGCATTTACGAGTTCGCTTTTGTTCATGTGATAAGAAATTAATGGGTTGAAAATTTGCCGTATTCACCTTGTCCGTCTTGTTCCGGCGTGAGTCGGCGGGACGTGAATCCCGGCAAAAGGCGCCTTCGTATGCTGACAGTCAGAGGCATTACATTGCGAAAGTAGCGTAATTCATAGAGTTTCCCAAACTTTTTCCCTTTTTTTTTCGTTTTTCGGTGCAAAAAAGGGCTTTTTGTGCCGTTTTTGTGCCGTCCGTCGGTCGGAAAGGCCGCTCGGACAGGCTTTTGCCGTGTCGCGGCCGCGGTCTCCGACGGTTCAGATGACGACGACTTTGGCCGCTACGCCTTTGTCGCCCGCGGCGGTGGAGACCATGATGTAGTAGACGCCGGATGCGACACGTTCCCCGCTTTGCGTGCGGCCGTCCCATACGAAGGTGCCGCCGGTGGATGTGCCCGAGGCGACGGCTTGCCCGCCGGTGGTCACGATTTTGACGTCGGCATCGGCGGTGAGGCCGCGCACGGTGATGCTTCCGTGGTATTCGGGACGCACGGGGTTGGGGTAGACGAGGATGTTGTCCTTGTCGAGTGTCTCCGCGGGCTGCGTGGCTTCGCTCATGTAGGAGCAGAGGCCTTCGGCGGTGCCTATCATGACCTCGCCGGTCTCGGGGTCGGGCGATATGGCATAGACCTGGTCGGAGAGAATGCCCGAGTTGGACGTGTCGAAATGGTGGAGAATGCTTGTTCCGTCGGGGCTGACGACGAACAGGCCGTTGTCTGCGGTGCCCAGCCACTTGCGTCCGCCGCCGTCGATGGCGATGGCGCTTACGGGCACGTCGGCCAGCAGGTAGTCTGCGTAGTTTGTGCCGTCGTTGCGGGGCACCTTGATTTGCGTAAGGTTGAAGTTGCTGTCTCCCCACCGGTCGGGGTTGTCGATGACAAAGAGCCCGTTGCCCGCACCTATCCAGATGGAGCCGTCGGATGCCTCGGCCAGCGCATAGACGCCGCTGAGCTTGCAGTCGGTCCCGTCCTGGTTGGGCGCATGTGTGCGGTAGACGGCCACGTCGTCGGCGGTATTGTCCACGATGCCGTTGTAATCGAGGCACAGCAGGCCGGCGGTGTGGTTGGAGACGGTTCTGCGCGAGCCCATCCACAGGCGGCCTTTGCTGTCAATCATGGTGCACTCGCAGGTCGGGGCGTTGCGTATGTCGGCAACGTAGATGCCTTTCCACCGTCCGTCGGGTTTGAGCGCGTATAATATGGTGTCGCGCTCGTTGTTGATGATCCAGAGGTTCTTTTGTGCGTCCATGCTCAGTCCGGCCGTGCGGACGTAACGCGGATTGTCGGCGGCGCCGTTGGCGGGCACGAGGGGGCTGTTCTTCCAGGTGTATTGCCGTTCGAACTTCAGGTCGCGGAATTCGTACAGTCCCGTGCCGCCCGAGGCCACATAATGGTGTTGCGGGTCATCGGGGTCCTGCAAGATGCTCATGGCATTGACATAGGGGACGCCGGTCACGTCGCTGATGCCGGTGTCCTGCAGGTGTTTCCATTTTCCTTCCTCATAGATGTAGGCCACGCCGTCGTAGAAGATGTCGGCCACGCGGCCGCCGGCCACAAGCAGGCGCCTGCCCGCCCGCGTCATGGTGTAACAGTAGTCGCGCCGCGGGCCGTAGCCGCCGATGGTCTCGCCCGTGGGGCGGAACTCGCCGTCCGTGAGCGAGTAGGTGCACAGTCCGTTGTATCCGTCGGCCACCCGGTAGGTGCCGTCGGGGGCATAGCTGATGTGGTTGTACTGCCTGGTGACGCTGAAGAAGTCGCTGAGCGCGGTCAGGTCGCTTTTATCGATGATTCCCATGTGGTTGGGGTGGATGAAGAAGGCTTTGTCGCGGCCCGCGAAGGCTTCGCGGAAAGTGCGTCTGTCTATGCGGAGACCCTCACGCCGGCCTTGTCCGTCGGCCTTGCCGAAACACCAGACGCCGGCACTCTTTCCGGAGTCGTAAGCCAGCCACGGAACGAACGCTATCAGCGCGTCGCCGATGACGAACATGCGGCGGGGCATAAGACTCTGCAGTACCGTCCAGTTTTTCATGTCGAGCGGGTTATTGTCCAGGCGGCAACCGATGATTCCCTCGGGTGTGGCGGCGTAGATGCCGCCGTCGAAGGCGGTTGCCGTATTGACGCTCTGACGCAGGTCATAGTGTGCGAAGAAGGAACGCGCACTTACGTCGATGCAGCCGACGCCTTGTCCCGTCGTCACCACGGCCATGCCGTCGCATATCGTGAGGTCGAGAATCTCCATGCTGCCGTCATTGGCGTTTTTGAGCTGGGGAATCGGAACGATGTCGCCGTTCTCGCAGAGCAGGTCTATGTTTGCGTCGGCGTAGGCCAGGACCAGGCATTTGTTTCCGTAGTCGTAGGCGATGCGGCTGATGTACTTGCCCGTCAGTCCGTCGGTCTTGGAATAGAGTTTCACCTCGGTTGTCGCCAGGTCGTAGGCAAGCAGGTTGCCGTCGTACAGGGCATAGATGTGCGTGTCGGTGGCCACGCTGCTCGAGGCATACTGGTAGGACAGATGGTGTGTCCATTCGCCGACGGCTGTGGCGCGTGTGGCGACGGCTGTCAGCAGAAACAGAAGTAGGAACAGGTATCTTTTCATGGTCGGTGTGTAGGTGTGGGGAGGCGTGCCGGGGGCTTGCGTGTCAGCGGCACAGGTATTCGCAGAGTTTGGCCACGGCCCGTGCGCGGTGGCTGATGCGGTTTTTCGTCTCGATGCCGAGTTCGGCGAAAGTCTTGCCGGTCTCCTCGGGCGAGAACACGGGGTCGTAGCCGAAACCCTCGGTGCCGCGCTCCGTTTCGGCGATGTAGCCGTCCACACGTCCCTCGAAACAGCTCTCGCGTCCGTCTTCGATGAGGGCGATGACCGTCCTGAAGGCCGCGCGCCGGTTGGTCTGTCCCTCCAGCTCGCCGAGCAGTTTGCGGGTATTGGCTTCCGGGTCGTTGCGGTCGGGATATGCGTAGCGCGCCGTGTGCACGCCGGGCGCACCGCCCAGGGCTTCGACCTCAAGACCCGTATCGTCGGCAAAGCAGTCCAGCCCGTAACGTTCGTATACATAACGGGCCTTCATCATGGCATTGCCGTCCAGTGTCTCGGCCGTCTCGGGAATGTCGTCGTGGCAGCCTATGTCGTTGAGGCTGAGTATTTCTACTTTGCCCTGTGTGATGGAGCGGATTTCGCTGAGCTTGTGTGCGTTGTTGGTGGCGAATACTAATTTTTTCATTGTCGTGGTCAAGTGTTCGGTATGTTCGGGCCGGCGTGCCGCGGGCGGCCGGTATCAGTAGCTGAAAGTGCTTCCGCCCAGGAATTCGCGCAGGAGCGACGTCGGCGGCAGGCCTTCGGTGGAGATGGGCGTGATGTAGGAAAGGAATTTGCGCAGCCTGTAGGCTTCGGAGTATTCGGGTGCGTGCTCGGGAACCTGTTCCAGCAGCGGCAGGGCCTGTGTGCGGAGCGCGGCGAACTCGAACAAGAGGGCCGTATTGACCATCTCGTCGGCCTGTTCCTGGTAGGGAAAAATCCATTTCTCCTCGCCGGCACGCACCGACGGCCATCTGCGGATGGTCTCCTCGGCGGAGTAGCCGCGGTACTTGTGGTCGCGGACGATGCGTCGCAGCAGCCGGTTGTCCGTGGTGGGTATGTAGTTGTGGTCGTCCAGCAGGATGGTGGTCAGTGCCGAGGCATAGATTTTGAATTTGCAGGCATCGGGAATCTCATGCGTGAGCATCGGGTTGAGCGCATGTATGCCTTCGAGAATCAGCAGCATCGAAGGCGTCAGCCGCAGGCGTCGTCCGCTTTTCTCGCTCAGGCCCGTCTGGAAGTTGTATCGGGGCAGTTCCACCTCCTCGCCGGCCAGCAGCGCGTTCATCTGCCGGTTGAAGAGCGGGATGTTCATGGCCTCGATGTGCTCATAGTCATAGTCGCCGTTGGGCAGCAGGGGCGTGTCGCTTCTGTTCACGAAATAATCGTCCAGGGACAGGGCTACGGGCTTCATTCCCGCGGCGGCGAGTTGCACGGCCAGCCGTTTGGAGAACGTAGTCTTGCCGCTCGACGACGGGCCTGCTATGAGAATGACCTTTACCTCGGGGTTAGCGGCGATGCGGTCGGCCAGCCGTGAGATTTTCTTCTCCTGCAAGGCTTCCGAGATGTTGATGAGGTCGATGGTAAAGCCGTCCCGGCACGCCTCGTTGAAGTCTCCGATGGTCGAGACGCCCAGAATCTTCTGCCAACGGTGCTGTTCGCTGAACACGTCGAGCATCTTGTGCTGGTCTATCATGGGGCGCAGCTGTCCCGGCCGGGCAGGGTCGGGCAGGCGCAACAGCAGTCCGTTGCCGTAAGGCACCACGTCGAAGAGCGTCAGCTGGCTTGTGCGGATGAGCAGCGAGCCGTAAAAATAGTCGGCCACGTCGTCCAGCGTGTAATAGGTGGTATACAGCGATCCGTTGCTTTCGAGCAGTTTGGCCTTGTCCTCGAGTCCGTTTTTGCGGAACAGGGCAATGGCTTCCTCGCTGGGACAGGTGATGCGGTGGAAGGGCAGGTCGGCATCGACAATCTCCTGCATGTGTTTCCGCAGCGCGGCGACATCCACTTCGGGGCGGTCGTCTGTTCCGCCGGCATCCTCGATGTGGCAGCAGTAGCCGTTGGACACGGGCGTGTCGATGCGCAGGCGGGCATCGGGATAAAGGTCGTGCACCGCCTTGTAGAGCACGAAGAAGAGCGAACGGGTATAGGTGCGCATGCCGGATGCCGAGGTAATGTCGAGAAACTCCACGTCCTTGTCGTTGAAGAACATGAAGTGCAGGCCTTCGACCTTGTTGTTCACCTTTGCGCTCGTGGGACCGAGCGGCAGGTCTATTTCCAGCATCTCGTAAACCTCTTCAAGGGTGAAGCCCATGGGGATTTTGTGGCTCCGGCCCGTATTTTTGCAGCGGATGGTTACTGTCTTTCCCATATCATAAGTATTGAAGTTGCGCGTGACGGGCGTGTGCATACGCCGACACTACGACAAATTTAGCCTATTCCGCCGATGCGGAGGCCTTTCTCCGGGCCAAGAAATGTTAAATCCCTGCAACTTGCCGCCGGTGCGCACCTTTATATATATAACAGGTGCGTGCCGGATATATTGCCCGGTTTCTGAAAATCGTAATCCGCATTTGCGCTTCTCGGTCCGGTTCCCTGACGCATGTTCCGTGAAAAAACGACCGCTCGGCCCGCGGAAAGGAACGTTCAGAGGCCACTTGTCTGACCGTACAAGCCGGGGCGTTTCGGGGTGGAAACCGGGTGGCAAAAACTACATGCCATCTAAGAAAAACTACATGGCTTGTAGTTCGTCCTACATGCCATGTAGTTTCACGTAGAAGCCATGTAGTTTTCGGTAGAAGTAACATGGTCATTCACAGAAGGTTCTGAAGGGGCTTTTTCAGCCCTTTCCGCGCGGCCCGGAAGCCGGTTTATTCCACGGTCTCGCCCTTCAGCGTGGCCGACGAGGCATCCGTGATGCGCACGCGGACATATTGTCCCGGCCGGAAGCCGCCCCGGTCGAACACCACCACTTTGTTTTGCTCCGTGCGGCCGTAGAGTTGCTCGCGCGAGCGTTTCGACGTTCCTTCCACCAGAATTTCGTATTCGCGGCCTATGCACCGGCGGTTCGACTCGGCCGACAGTTCGTTCTGTAGGGCAATCAGCTCCTCGAGCCGTCGCGTCTTCACGTCCTCGGGTATGTCGTCGGGCAGGTGGCGCGAGGCATAAGTGCCGGGACGTTCCGAATATTTGAACATGAACGCCGAGTCGTATCCGCACTCCCGCATCAGCGAGAGCGAGAGCGCGTGGTCCTCTTCCGTCTCCGAGCAATAGCCGGCGAAGATGTCCGTGGAAAGCCCGCAGTCCGGCACGATGCGGCGGATGGCCTGTACACGCTCCAGGTACCACTCGCGGGTATATTTGCGGTTCATCAGTTTCAGTATGCGGTCGCTGCCGCTCTGCACCGGCAGGTGGATATGCCGGCACACGTTGGGCTCTTCCGCGATGACGCGCAAGGTGTCGTCGCTCATGTCCTTGGGGTGGCTCGTCGAGAAACGTATGCGTATCGAGGGCACAGCGCGGGCCACGGTGCGCAGCAGTGCGGGGAAGTCCACCGCGGCAGGCTTGCCGCCGGCGTTGCCGTCCGTTTCGGGCGTCCACAGATAGCTGTTCACGTTTTGTCCCAGCAGGGTGACCTCCTTGTATCCGCGGGCCTCGAGGTCCTTCACCTCGGCCAGTATGCTCTCCACGTCGCGGCTGCGTTCGCGTCCGCGGGTGTAGGGGACGATGCAATAGTGGCAGAAGTTGTTGCATCCGCGCATGATGCTGACGAAGCCCGATATGCGGTTGCCGCAGATGCGCGTGGGCACGATGTCGCGGTAGGTCTCGGTGGTCGATAACGTCGTGTCGATGGCCTTGTGTCCCGTCTCGGCCTGTGCTATGAGGTCGGGCAGTGAAAGGTAGGCGTCGGGTCCGGCCACGAGGTCGGCGTGGTGGTCGTCGAGAAGTTGCTCGCGGACGCGCTCGGCCATGCAGCCCAGTACGCCGATCAGCATTTTGCGCCCTTTCTTGCGCATGGCGTGCAACGCTTCGAGGCGGTGGATGATTTTTTGCTCGGCGTTGTCGCGCACGGAGCAGGTGTTGAGCAGCACGGCATCGGCTTCATCCACGCTTTCGCAAGGCTCGTATCCCGCCATCCGCATGATGGAGGCCACGACCTCGCTGTCGGCCACGTTCATCTGGCAGCCGTAAGTTTCTATGTAGAGTCGTTTGATGATGTTGTCGGGCTTTTCGGTTTCGCAGGTGCGGGTGTCGCGTTTCGCAGGTCAGGCCTGCTCGCCCAGCCGCCGGCACCACTTTCCGCCCAGCAGGCAGTAAATGCCGAGCGCGACGAAGGGAATGCTGAGCAGCTGCCCCTGGTTGAGGCCGATGGCGCTGACCATCGACACTTCCCAGCTTTCCTGTACGTCCTTGAAGAATTCCACGCCGAAGCGGAAGGCAAAAATGCTCGTCAGACACCAGCCGAAGAAGAAGCCCGTGCCCACCCGTTCGCGGTAGCGGCGGTAAAGCCACAGCCCGACGAGGAAAAAGACGAAGTAGGCCGCGGCCTCGTACAACTGTCCCGGGTGGCGGGGGAAACTTTCTTCCAGATGTTCGAACACGAAACCGTAGTCCGTGCCCGTAGGCTTGCCTACGATTTCGGAGTTCATGAGGTTGCCCAGACGTATGCAGCACGCCGTCAGCGGCGTGGCTATGGCAATGTTGTCGAGCACGCGCATCAGGTTCACCTTGGTGCGGCGCACGTAGAGCCAGAGTGCCAGGATAAGTCCCAGTGTGCCGCCGTGCGAGGCCAGTCCGCTATATCCCGTCCACTTCCAGCCCTCGATGGTGTGGCGTACCGGCAGGAACATCTCGACGGGATGCGTAAGGAAGTAGCCCGGTTCGTAGAACAGGCAGTGCCCGAGCCGCGCTCCGGCCAGGATACCTATGAAGCAGTAGAAAAAGAGCGGGTCGAACTTTTCCTGGGGTATGCCTTGACGGCGATACAGGCGGAAGACAATGACGTAGGCCGCGGCAAGTCCGACAGCCCACAACAGGGAGTACCAGCGCACTTCCAGGCTTCCGATGCTGAAAGCGATGATGTCGGGGTTCCAGTGTATCATGTAGATGGATTATACGTTGAACCTGAAGTGCATGATGTCGCCGTCCTGTACGACGTACTCCTTTCCCTCGACGTGCAGCAGCCCGGCTTCGCGCACCGCGCCCTCGCTGCCGAGGCGTATGTAGTCGTCGTACTTGATGACCTCGGCACGTATGAAGCCTTTCTCGAAGTCCGTGTGGATGACACCGGCACACTGCGGCGCTTTCCAGCCGCGGCGGTAGGTCCAGGCCTTGACTTCCATCTCGCCGGCCGTGATGAAGGTCTCGAGTTCAAGCATCTTGTAGGCGGCTTTGATAAGGCGGTTGCATCCGCTCTCGGCGAGACCGACGTCTTGCAGGAACATCTGACGCTCCTCGTAGGTCTCGAGTTCGGCTATGTCGGCTTCGGTCTGTGCGGCCAGCACGAGCACTTCGGCGCCCTCGGCGGCCACGGCCTCGCGCACGGCTTCCACGTAATGGTTGCCCGTGGCTGCGGAAGCCTCGTCCACGTTGCAGACGTAGAGAACGGGTTTCGAGGTGAGCAGGAACAGGCCCCGTGCGGCGCGTTGCTCTTCTTTCGAGTCGAACTGCACCGTTCGTGCCGACTTGCCCTGCAACAGGGCCTCGCGGTAGGCGGTGAGCACGTCGTACTCGAGTTTTGCCTGCTTGTCACCGCCCACCTGCGCGATTTTCTCGACGCGCCGGATGCGGTTCTCCACAGTTTCGAGGTCTTTGAGCTGGAGTTCGGTGTCGATAATCTCTTTGTCGCGCACGGGGTCCACCGATCCGTCCACGTGCACCACGTTTCCGTCGTCGAAGCAGCGCAGCACGTGGATGATGGCGTCGGTCTCGCGGATGTTTCCGAGGAACTGGTTGCCGAGTCCCTCGCCCTTAGACGCGCCTTTCACTAATCCGGCGATGTCTACAATCTCGACGGTGGTGGGTACGATGCGTCCCGGGTGTACCAGTTCGGCAAGTCGCGACAGGCGTTCGTCGGGTACGGTGATGACGCCCACATTCGGTTCGATGGTGCAGAAGGGAAAGTTGGCGGACTGTGCTTTTGCGTTGCTCAGGCAGTTGAATAAGGTCGATTTGCCCACGTTCGGCAAACCGACTATGCCACATTGTAAACTCATGGTCTGTGTTGTTTTCGAATTTCTGTGCAAACTTACTGAAAAATCCCCGTTCTGCCAAACTTTGGCCCCCGGGCTTCCGCGTGCGGCCGGCTTGCGGTTTTTCTTTTATCCGAAAAAAACCTCCACACACCCTTGGTGCATGGAGGCAATATTAATATAGGAGTCCCTTCGACAGGGGAAGGAAATCTTACTTCACGAGAACTTTCTTGCCGTTCACGATGTAGAGACCCTTGGCGGCCTTCTGTACGCGACGTCCGCTGAGGTCGTAGATTTCGTTGGCCTTGTTCGAGCCTTCGGCAGCATTCACGTTGCCGATACCCGTGATGTCGATGTCAGCATCCTCGATGCTCATCAGACGCCAAGCATGTCCGTAGCCTACTTCGTCAATCTTGTAGGTTACTACATTGCCTTCCGTCTCGTTTCCGTCTACTTTACCCTTTCTGGTATTCAGCCAAACGCGGTCGCCACCGAAGTAGTGATCGAAGTAGAAGGCTGCGGGATAAGCCTCGGAAGCGGTCATGACGAACTGTGCGGGCATGCCTTCGGCCACAACACCGTTTTCGGCAGTGTTTTCAACCCAGTTCACGAGCGTAGCGCCGTTTTCGGTGGCCCAACGATAGGAACCGATGTACATATCGCCGCGCTTCATGTAAACAGCCGAGTCACCGCAAGCCTCGAAACTCCATACGAACGTATCGTTCTTCTCGAAGTTCTTCCAGACTACCTGAGTGCCGTTGTTAGCCATGGCGATGTTGCTTTCGGGCTGTGCAATCAAGTATTCCTTGGCGGCATTGAAGAGGACGTACTTCTTGTTGATGTCGAACTGGATGCTGCTTTCGGGCAATACTTCTACATCTGCGGCGCAAGCATCGAAGTCTTCGGCTGCCAGATGTGCCTTGAGGTCGGCCAATTCTTCGGCAGTCCAACCACCGACACAGTTCTCGGCTTTCACGTATACGAGGTACTGTGCGCGCTGTGCGGCCTTCTCAGCCTCTTCGGCGGCCTTGATGATGGCGTCAATCTCTTCGGCGCTCACGGCGATGAAGTTCACCTTACCGCCACCGTCGTTGGCACCGGCACCAGTCTGCCAGAAGCCCAGACGTCCGGCGATGTCGTTCACATACTTGTTGTCGAGACCACCTTGCAGCTTCCAAGTGAAGCCGTTACCGTTGGGAATGTAGTTGAAGGTGTTGGGAGCGGCAGTTGTTTCCGCGTCTTCCATAGAGAGGAAGATGCTGTTTGTCGTCGGGTCGTCTTCGTTCGAGCCCCAGAGTATCTTGTCGGCACCGGCTGCGTAGTTGTAAATCTTGAATCCGTTTTCGGTGTCACCGCTGAAGGCCCAGAGCATGGCAAGACCGGCGGTCTCGTCAGTTACGTTCTTGATCTGTCCGCTTGCGGCGTCATAGATGATGTTCTTGGTGTCGCGAATCTTCATGCGATACCATTTCGTGTTTGCGGGGAACTCGGTTCCGCTGATGTTGCTGGTCTCGAAGGGTGCTTCGTATACGGTGAATTCCAGCTTGCTGCCGGCATCGGCCGTACCGTAGAACTTAACGATGCCTGCTTGTGCGTAGTCGTTCCAATAACCTGTCGTTCCATGCAGTGCGAAAGAGTAACCTCCGTTTTCGTTGGCGGAGAGGTCGAACGTGTTGGGTTCGGTTGCGTCTTCTGTCTGTACGGACATGACGGTAGTACCCTCACCGGGATTGTCGGCCCAAAGGATTCTGCCTGCGCCGGCGGCCTTGTTGTAAACCTTGAAGCCGTTGGTCATGTCACCGACAAAGGCCCAGAGTTTGGCATCAAGGGCAGCCTCTCTGCCGGCCTCTACTTCCATGCTCGTGGTGTTCAGGTTTACGAGTTTGTTACCGTTGCGGATGGCGATTGTGTACCATACCGTGTTGTCGGCAAACTGGCCGTCTACGATGGTCGTGGGGACAAACGGCAGGTTGGCCGTTGCGTCGGCGCGGTAGATGATGTCAATGATGTCATCCGTGCTGCCTACGGTGTAGGTGGCATATTCCTCGCTTTGCAGGGCGTAGCCCGGGAATACGGGGGCCTCGAATGTGGTGCCGGTACGATAGCGTCCGCTTACGCTTTCCTTGAGGACGTTGTTGTCCGTGTCCTTGTAGTTGATGGTGATGTTAGGCCACAGCGTGTAGGAAAGGAGAACTTCGTTCATGTCTTCCGTGGGAGTGAGCGGGAAAGTGATTCCGCTTTCTGTCTCGGTGGCTTCGGCGTCGAAGTCATGCTCTGCCCATTCGGGGGCTGCCGCGATGCTTTCGCCTACAGGTACGGAGAGGGAGACGTTGTTGATGTTTCCTTCCTGGTCGTACAGCATGAAGCCGACGTTATATGAGGAGATGGTTTCCACTTCGGGGACGAAAATCATGTAGTTGGAGTTACCTCCCTTTTCGTTCCAGCCCACCATTTGGGAAGGATCGCCTGCACCGCCATTTCCGTCAATGTTCTTGCCGTTGAAGTAAATGCCGTTGGCATCGCCGATGCTGAAGATGGTGTCGCCTGCTTCGGCATAGGCTTCCAAGGTGAAGGCATCTGCCGTTTCACCGGTGGAACCTTGGGCATTGTTGCCGCTGAAAGTGGAGATGTAACGTCCGGTACTGTCGTTCTGGAGTGCCAGGCTGACGCTGCCGTTATCGTTCTTGACCACGTTCTGGATGGTCCAAAGGTATGCGCTCGAGAGGCTGCTGCCCAGCAGGTTGGGGTTGGTGGGCACTTTCTTGTCGTACAACTTGCGGCTGATGCCCAGTTTGTTGTTGGACAACTCTCTTACGAAACCATAACGTGTCTGATACTCGTAATGCTCAGGGTCTGTCTGTCCCTGGCAGAAGAGCAAAACTTGCTGGCCTGCCGTCAAGGTGGAAAGGTCCTTCAGCGGCGTGCCGATGGAAGTCACCTTGTGCGACTGAGCCTGCGCAGTCGTCACTCCGAAGCATAGGAGGAGCAACGACAGGAAAAAGTAAATCTTTTTCATACTCTGTTTATTAAAGGTTTGATAAATAATAAATTGGTTTTTCTCGGATTTGGTATATTCCGCTACAAATTTAGCTATTCTTTTTTGCGTGCCAAATAAAAAGCGGATATATTTTCGTTCCGTTTATCCGCCGGTGATTTTAACACAATTTGCTTTTGGCTGAAAAATGTTGTATATTTGCAACAGGAAACAGGGCAGACCGCGCAGGTTTGCCCTGTTTCCGTATGAAAAGGCCCGTTTTTCGGGGATTTTTGCCCGCGGGAAAGGATTTCCTACATGCCATCTGCGAAAAACTGTCCGGCATCTGCGGCGCACTACATGCCATGTAGGAAACAATAAAAGGAGGCCGCGCCTCCCTTTACCGTTGCAGAAAGTTAAAAATGTTAATGTCGGTCCGGCCTTGCTCCCGGACTGGTGTGCTTATCTCGCGTCCTGCGTGTTTCCGTCTGCCGGCGTGCGGTCGCTTTCGATGAGGGCGAGCAGGCGTTCCACGGCTTCTTCGGCGGGAATGTTCTTTTCGACGCACACTTTCCCGCGGTACAGGCTTACCTTGCCGCGCGCCGCGCCCACGTATCCGTAGTCCGCGTCGGCCATCTCGCCCGGTCCGTTCACGATGCAGCCCATGATGCCGATTTTCAGGCCTGTGAGGTGCGCCGTCGCGGCCTTTATGCGTGCGATGGTGCCGGGCAGGTCGTACAGGGTGCGTCCGCAGCCGGGGCAGCTGATGTATTCCGTCTTCGTGGTGCGCAGCCGTGCGGCCTGCAGTATGCCGAAAGCCGTCTCGTCCTGCGTGGCTGCCGGCAGTGGCTGTCCGCCTGCGGGCGCCTGGTCGTAGAGCATGATGCCGTCGGTCAGTCCGTCGAACATCAGTGCGCCCATGTCGGCCGCCGCCTGCAGCTGGAAGTCTTCTTTTCCCGCCGCGCCGCAGCCGTATGCCTGGAAGAAGACGACGGGCGTGGACAGGCCGTCGTTCCATAGTTCGTGGACCAGCGCGCGCAGCTCGCCGGTACGGTTGCCGTGGTTGCTTTGCGCGATGACCACCATCTCGGGGTGCAGGCGCAGGCAGGCTTTCACTTCCTCGTTGAGCGCGCCGTAGCTCACGAAAAGGAACTTCAGCGGCGCGCTACATGCACCGACCGTCATCAGCATGTGGGGCGGGAAGGCCGGATAGGTGCCGCTCTCGCCCGTCCAGCAGTCGGCGTCCACGATGTATCCCGCGCCGTCGATGCGCTTTCCGGCTTCGGGCAGCCGGCGTCCGCAATATACGTAGTCGGGGCGCAGGTTTCCCGTCGCGTTGTCGCCGTCGATGCGTGTCGATATGACCACCGGCGCGTTCGTCCCGCCGATGTTGCCCGCGGCGCGTGTGGGCCGCCGTTCCGGACGCACGTAGTCGAACGCCGCGGCCGCGCGTCCCGGTATGAACGGATGCCCGCCGCGCGTTCCGGTCACGTAGGCCGCCAGCTTGCGGGCTACGGGTACTTCCACCTCAGGCGCCTCGCTGAGCGACACACGCAGCGTGTCGCCGATGCCGTCGCAGAGCAGGGCGCCTATTCCCACGGCGCTTTTGATGCGTCCGTCCTCACCTTCGCCGGCCTCGGTGACGCCTAAGTGCAGCGGGAAGTCCATGCCTTCGCGCTCCATCGCCTCGCAGAGCAGGCGGACCGAGCGGACCATCACGACGGTGTTCGAGGCCTTGATGGATACCACGACGTCCGCGAAGTCTTGCTTCGCGCATACGCGCAGGAACTCCATGCAACTCTCCACGATGCCCTCGGGCGTGTCGCCGTAGCGGCACATGATGCGGTCGGAGAGCGACCCGTGGTTCACGCCGATGCGGATGGCCGTGCCGTGCGCCCGGCAGATGTCGAGCAGCCGCCCGAAACGCTCTTCCAGCCGCCGCAGTTCCGCGGCATACTCCTCGTCCGTGTATTCCAGATGCTTGAACGTGCGCGCGGGGTCTGTGTAATTGCCCGGGTTGATGCGCACTTTTTCCACGATGGCGGCGGCCACGTCGGCCACGTTGGGGTTAAAGTGCACGTCGGCCACGAGCGGGCAGTCGTAGCCCCGTTCCCGCAGCGCGTCCCTGATGGGCCGCAGGTTCTCGGCCTCGCGTGTGCCCTGCGTGGTCAGTCGCACGTAGTCTCCGCCTGCGCGGATGATGGCCTCTGCCTGGGCGATGCAGCCCTCCGTGTCGGTGGTGGCCGCCGTCGTCATGCTTTGCAGTCGCAGCGGCTGTCCGCCTCCGAGCGGGCGGCTGCCTATCTTGACCTCGTGCGAGGCACGCGGCCGGTAATTGAATATGTCCATGTCTGTTTTGTTTCGGACCTGCCGCCGCCGTGTCGGGCATGTGCCCGTTCCGTCCCGGCGTCCCGGCGGTCTCAGTTCGTCTTGAATCGGTACGTCACGGCCGACAGTTCGCAGTTGGCCTTGACTATTTTTTCTTTCAACTTCTCTTTGTGTACGGCCAGCCGTTGTGCCAGTTCCTTGTCGCCGAGGGCAATCATCTGGGCTGCAAGGATGGCGGCGTTCAGCGCGCCGTTCACGCCCACCGTGGCTACGGGTATGCCCGGCGGCATCTGCACAATCGACAGGAGAGCGTCCAGTCCGTCGAGCATTCCCTTGATGGGGACACCGATGACCGGCAGCGTGGTTCCGGCGGCCACGACACCCGGCAGCGCGGCGGCCATGCCTGCGCCGGCGATGATGACGCGCAGGCCGCGCTCAGCCGCCGTGCGGGCGAAGTTCTCCACCTCCTGCGGCGTGCGGTGTGCCGAGAAAGCGTTCATTTCAAAAGGGATTTCCATTTCATCCAGGAACTTGGCGGCCTTTTCCATGACGGGAAGGTCGGACGTGCTGCCCATGATGATGCTGACCAACGGCGTCAGCGCGGTTTTTGTATTGTTCATGTCGTTGCTTGTATGTGATAGAATTGTTCTTATATATAGGATGGTCATGCCGGCATGGCGCTCCGGGCCTCAGAACAGCAGGAGCGTCAGGAATCCGACCATGAAACCCGTTACTACCCCTATGCCCAGTTCCGCCAGTGTGTGCTGGCGGAGGATGAGGCGTGCCGTGCAGACGACGCCCGAAAGCAGGATGCTCAGGCACAGCCAGGACGTAAGGTTGTACTGAAGCATGATGGATACGGCCATCAGCGCACCTGCCAGTCCGCCCGAGGCGGCCGCGTGCGTGCTGACCTTGACCCACGGGTTGATGAGTGCACAGGCAATCTGAATGCCCAGGGCGCCCGCCACGATGCCCAGCGTGAAACGCGGCATCCGCAGGTAGTCCATCAGCCCGAGCAGTATGGCGTAGCTGGCTATCGAGAGGATGTAAGGCACGATGCGCCTTTCGCGCCGGCTCAGCTCGCGGCGCGTCCATCCGTTCAGCCGGCGATAGACGAATATGCCCAGCTCAGGCAACAGTACCGTGAAGAGATAGACGGTCAGGATGACGGTCAGGCTGTACGCCCACGACGTGTAGTTCAGATAACTGAAGAAGAAGAGCACCACAAATGCCAGGACCGGCAGGTAGAATGGTGAGAAAATGAGCGATATGCACTGTGCCGTGCGCACTAAGTATCGGTTTTTCATGCGTTTGCGGTTGTTCGTTGTTCGGGTGTGGCGGATAGCGGCGCGCAGGTCCGTCGTGCCGCGTCCCGTCCTTATTTCCGTCGCAGGCGGGCCGGGGGAATGCCTAACTGTTCGCGGTACTTGGCTACGGTACGCCGGGCCACCTTGAGCCCTTGTGCCTTGAGCCGTTCGGCAAGTGCCTCGTCGGGCAGCGGTTGCCGCTTGTCCTCGGCGTCTACAAGGTCTTGCAGTGCGTTGCGCACCTGTCTTGCGGACATCTCCTCGCCGTCTTCCGACGTGAATTGTGAGGAAAAGAAGAACTTGAGCGGATAGGTACCGTAGTCGGTCTGCACGTATTTGCTTCCTGTCACGCGCGAAACGGTCGATATGTCCACGCCGGCGCGTGCGGCCACGGTCTTCAGTGTGAGCGGGTGCAGCAGGGCCTCGTCATCGTCGTTGGTGAAGAAGTCGGCCTGCAGGTCCACGATGCCCTGCATGACGGCCAGCAGCGTGTCGCGGCGGCGTTGCACGAGATTGATGAAGCCTTGTGCGGCGTCCACCTTTTGTCGTGCGTAGATGTAGGCGTCCCGCTGTTCACGGGAAAGGTCCCGGCGTCCCGCATATTGGCTGATGGAGTCGCGGAAGGCGCGGCTGACGCGAAGTTCCGGCACATCTCCGCGGTTGAGACTGACTTCCGGGAGCCCGTCGCGCCCTACAACGACATAGAAGTCGGGCACCACGGTCGGCGCGAGTTCGGAGCGGTCGTTGCCGAGTGTGCTTCCCGGCATGGGGTTCAGGTGGGTCAGTTCGTGGCGCACGTGTTCCAGTGTCTCGTCATCCAGTCCCAGCCGTTGCGCGATGGCATCCCAGCGGCGCGCGGTGAAGTCCTTGAAGCAACGGTCCAGCACCTCGAGCGCGGTTTTCGCGTAGGGCGAATGCCGGTCAGGGTCTTCGAGTTGCAGGCGCAGGCATTCGCGCAGGTCTCTCGCCCCGATGCCGCGCGGTTCGAAGGTCTGAAGCACGTGCAGCAGGCGCTCCAGTTCGTCTGTGTCGGCATATATGTTGTGGTAGATGGCCAGTTCGTCGGCCAGTGTGTCGAGCCGTTTGCGCAGGAATCCGTCTTCGTCGAGCGAGCCTATGAGGTAGTCGATGATTTGCCGCTCGTGCTCGTCGAGGTCATGCTCGCCGATTTGCCGGACCAGGTCATCGTAGGAAGAAGTTCCCGCCGACAGCGGTATTTCGTGGCGTTCGCGTTCCGTATCCATGCGTTCGCGCAGATAGTCCGGGGTCTCGTCGTCGTTGGGATAGTCTCCGAGGGCCGTACCCAGCTCCCCGTGTTCGTGTTCCCCCTCCCCGTCGTCTCCGTCAGGCACGTCGTCGAAACCGTCTTCCGTGTCGCCGGCGTTTTCCTCGAGCGCGGCGTTTTCCACCATCTCGTCCCGTATGCGTTCCCTCAGTTCGGTCAGCGGCAACGCTATCAGTCCGGCCAGTGCCACCTGCATGGTCGAGAGTTGCTGCGTCTGTGTCTGTGTGATATGTTGGACAAGTTCCTGGCTCATGGCGTCCGTTCGGAGTTTGTATGTGGCAAAATTACGAAAAAACCGCACACGCGCGGCTGTTCGCGGGTCAAAATCGTGTGTATCCCTATTCCATGTCGTCGATGGTCTCGAACACGAGTTCCGGCTCGAAGCCCCGTCCCGCGGCAAAGCGGGCCAGTTTCATGCGGCGGGCGTATCCGCTTTCCGCCTTCAGGCTTTGTGCCTTGCGGGCGAGGATTTCGCGCAGTCCCGTGCGGTATCCGTCGTCGTCGATGGCATCCAGCGCGCTGTCGATGGCTTCCGGTGCGATGCCCTTGAGGCGCAGCGCCTGGCGTACCTTTATTTTTCCCCACCGGTCGTAGGTTGTCTTGTCGTGGGTGTAGGCCCGTGCGTAGCGTCCCTCGTCTATGAATCCCTCGTCCCCGAGCCGGCGCAGCACGTCTTCGGCCTGCGCCGGCGTAAGTCCGGCCCGCGTGAATTTGTCGCGCCAGTCGGCCCGGCAGTACTCGCGTCCGGCGCACCGGGCTGCGGCCCTGGCAAAGGCTTCGTCGGGGGATAGCGGTTTCATGTCGGCTTCCGTTTATTTCTTGATGAGGCTGCGCACGGCGAACCAGGCGTGCAGCAGGACGGTTGTCACCGGACCGTAGTGGCGGACCATGATGTCGAAGCGTTCTTTCAGCGACGCGCGGTGGTTGCGCGTGGTCATGCCTTCGTTCAGGTAGTCTGAAATGACGGCGTGCGCGTTCTTCAGCGGCAGTCGCCGGCGTCTGGCCTCGCGCATGATGCGGATGCACCAGTCGAAGTCGGCCGAGAAGCGGTAGTGCAGGTCATACGGGTTGGCCTTGGCCAGGTCCGTGCGCGCCAGGAAGGCCTGGTGGCACACCAGCATTCCGTGTCTGAACGACCGCCACGTCAGTCGTTCCGGCGGAGTCAGTCTCCGGCGCCGTACGAAGCGGCCTTCGCCGTCCACGATGTGCGTGTCGCCGTAAATCACTGCGGGTCGTCCGCCTGTAGCCTTGACTGCCGCGGCAATTTTCGAGAGCGTGTCGGGACTGTGCAGCCGGTCGCCGGCATTGAGAAAGAGAATGTAGTCGCCCGAAGCCATGTCGATGGCCTTATTCATGGCATCGTAGAGTCCCTCGTCGGGTTCGCTCAGACAGTTCACCTCGTGCGGGACGGCAGCCACGCTGTTGCGTTCCTGATAATGGTGTACGGCCTCGAGGGTAGCGTCCTGCGAGTTGCCGTCTATGATGAGATGTTCGACGGACGGGTAGTCCTGCGCTTCCACGCTTTCGATGGTGGGTCCGATGAGCGCGGCCGCGTTGTACGTGACCGTGGCGATGGTGATTTTCAGGGGTGACGGAGGTTCTGTCATAGGGTCAGGGAAAATGGGGTGGAGTGTGTTGCAGCGCGTCGCGGTAGATTTCGGTGTATTGTGCGGCCACGCTTTGCTCGGAATAGGCCTGCACGGCCTTGTCGCGCGCCTGCTGCGGGAAGTCCGCGCAGGCAGGGTCGAACAGCGCGCTTTCCAGTCCGCGTGCCAGCGCGTCCGCGTCGCGGTAGGGTATGAGCAGGCCGTTTGTCCCGTGGTCTATCATCTGCGGCAGGCCGCCCGTGTCGAAGCCCACGCAGGGTGTGCCGCAGGCCATGGCTTCGGCGATGGTGTTGGGCAGGTTGTCCATGAGCGTGGGCATGGCCAAAATGTCGGCGGCGCGGTAATAGTCAATCATGGTGGCCGTGTCGCTCACATATTCCCTGGCATATACGGGTGTGGCAAAGGTCCCGCACAGCTTTTCCGCCTCGCGGCCCACGGCTGCCACGACAATCTGTCCGCGTCGTCCGGGACGTTCGGCGCACAGGCGGGCGATGGCTTCGCGCAGGTAGCCGATGCCCTTGTTCGGGTCGGTCACCTTGTAGGCCACGAAGAGCACGATGCGCTTGTCTGCCGGCAGTCCCAGCCGCCGGCGGGCGGCATCCCGGTCGCCGGGAGCGTACACGCCGGTGTCGAGCGGGTTGGGTATGCTCGTCACGGTGTGCCCCTTCAGCAGCGGCGAGCGGCGGGCCAGTCCCGTCAGCCAGCGGCTGCAGCCCACCAGGGTGAGGTGTCCGTCGGCATAGGCGCGCGCCTTGCGTCTGTACGTCTGTGCCGAAAGGTCGTTGGCGGCGGGGCGGTGCAGCAGGGGGCAGTTTCCGCATCCCGTCAGCCACGCCTCGCAACTGCCGGCCTGGTGGCAGACACCCGTGAAAGGCCACATGTCGTGCATGGTCCATACGACGGGTTTGCCCGAGCGCAGGATGCGGCGCAGGCCGCCGAGCGAAAGCATCCCCTGGTTGGTCCAGTGCAGGTGTATCACGTCGGCGCTGCGGAATTCGGGCAGGCGGGTGACGTCCGTGCCGCGGGTGGCGGGGTCGATGGCAAAGAGATTGTGCCGCGAGAAGCCGTTGCGCACGAACACCTCGCCGCGTTCCGTCAGGAAAGCGGCGCGCGGCCACAGGCGTCCCGGCAGCCCGGTCACACCGGCGCGGCCCTCCTGGAGGTCGCGCACCAGCAGCGTGGCCTCCACCCCGTTGCGGGTGAGCGCTTGCAGCAGCCGGTTGGCCGCGATGGCGGCTCCGCCGATGTTTTCCGAAGTGTTGATGAGCAGTACGCGCATGTGTCGGTGCGGATGGTGCGGCTGCCGTCCCGTGTCGGCGGGGTTGCGCGGACGGGTACGGGCCTGGTTCTGTTTCCGCAAAGGTAACAACAATTTCCGACACGGCCAAGCGCGATGCCGGTGCGGCCTGTTTTTGCCGAGGCCGACATCCGGGCCGTTTTTCCGGGGCAAAAGGATTTCCTACATGCCTTATGTGCGGTTCGGACCACGTGTGTAGGGACGCGATTAAAAACCTCCCCACGGGGCAATAAGGATTTTTTTATC
>CAJMSQ010000014.1 GCA_905216095.1 uncultured bacterium
AGCATGGAGCCTTCGGACAGCTGGAAGGCGTCGGCATTATATACAATGGTGTCCCCTTTCATGACCATCATCACCTTTGACGCCTTCACTTCCGCCTCTCCCAGCATGTAGGCGCTCTTCCGCATCAGTACCGGTTCGACGATGAATGGGCGGGGCGTAAATCTCCTGTTGTCGGGTATCCGTACCGTTGTTTCGGCCTGTTCATACCCTTTCTTGCTGAACTGCAGCGTGTAGGTCCGGCCTTTGCGCACGTTGAAGTTAAAGTGAATGTTCTTCATGTCTTCTCTTGTGGAAGTATTCCTGGTTACAGTGGAATCGACAATGTTTCCCATCGCATCCAACAATAGTACGCGCACTCCGGCGAGGTCTTCGCGTGTGAAAGAGTTTCTTGCGCGTCCTGTAAGGTACATGCTATCCCGATAGGTCTCGGATTTCTGTGCCATGGCGGGGAGGGCGGCTGATAAGGATAGTAATAAGATTAGAGCGGACAAAACTCTATTCTTTAGCATCGAATGGTTGTAATTGTATATTTTCATGGTATGATTCTATTTTTGGATGGAGAGGCTTGCAAGAGCACTTGTGAAGAACCGGGGAAACCGTGCGGGATATTTATCCCGCACGGTTGGGATTTTTAATAATAGGATACCTCTATGTTACCCTTATAACAAAGGTCAGGTAATTCCATGCAAGTTTCGGCACAGCCACTGACACAACCTTCATAACTTGGATATTCCATTTTGACTGCTGCAGGTGTCCTGTATCCCGTTTCATTGATGAGTACGCAGTAGCATGTTTTTCCGCTGTTTTCTTCTTCAGGTTTTGTCAGCGCAGAGCTTCCTCCGAAGAGGTGCATCATTTCTTCGTCGCTCAGCGTTCTCGCTTCTTTTAGAACGATTTTCTTAATTTTTTTCATAGGATTTAATTTTTTATTAGTGATTATTATTATCGGGATTTTCCCGACTTTTCTTTTATTGTGGATAGGTCATGCAACAGTTTCTCGTATCCTGCCTTCATGCGTTGCGGAGCATATAGCTTGGAGACCGTTTCGTATGCCCGGGCACATAAGGCTTCTCTTTCGTTCTCCGGCATATCCAGTGCCGCAGACAATGCCCCTTTGAGGTTTTCGACAAAATCTGTTTCGTCTTTCCGGTTACCGATATTCGTGATTATTGCGTTCTCCTGGTGCCGGAACATGTCTGTCAATCCATTGCCGTCTGTCGATACAATCAAAAGTCTGTGGCTCATCATTTCCATACCGGCAAAGCTGCATTGTTCCGTGTAGGAGGGCAGTACGCCGATGTCTGCGGCACGATACCAGAGTTCCAACCGTTCCCGGGATATGAGTCCCGTGTAAATGATGCTTGGCGCACATTCACTGCCCAGTTCCATGAAGTGCTCCGGCGAACTCATGTTGCCGGCAATGACCAAACGTAAGCCGGTCCGTTGCCGGCAAAGTGCCGAGAACGCTTTCAGCAAGGCATGCAAGCCTTTGGCCCTTACCGGCCGGCCCACGAATAACAGAACTTTTTCCTCGTTTCTGATGCCTAAGGCCCGTCGGGCGGTGGTTCTTGATACATCTCTATCCGTTTTGGCGACCGGCAGGCTCAGGCTGTTGGGAATAAGCCGTATCTTTGCGGCCGGAACTCCGTACAGTGTTTCCAACAGGGCCTTGGTGGTTGGGGAAAGGCATACCACGACATCGGCTTTCCGGTACATCCGACGTTCTTCCGAGCAGTATTTCCTCACATATCTGATGCTTTCCTTGTTATTGGATGGAATTCTTTTCAAGTTCAGAATATCGCGCAGTTTTTCCCGATTGCCCAGCAACGAGGCAGTCCATCCCTGGTCATGAATGACAAAAACAATTCCGGATTTGGGATAATAAGTCCGGAGAGTCTGCAGAAAGGCAAGACAGGGAGAATGGTTCACGAAAAAAACGTTGTCGGGGCTGTCTTCCACATAGAGTTTCAGAATAGCCAGGGACAGACCGCCGCAGGCCAAAAACGCACCGTTTCCCATGACGGGGAAATGATAGGTCGTCAGACCGTCCTGTCCGTCTATCCGGAAGTGGTCTTCGTCGGAGTTGAAAGAAAGCAGATTCAACTCGTTCCCGCTGTCTGCGAGACAGGTGAAAAGCTGTTGCCTGTAAGTTCCGACACCGTTCTTTTGCGAACTGATGTGCTCGTCTGTTATGAATATGCGTTTCATGACACTTCGTCTTTTTCCAGTTGCGTTTCAATGTATCCGGCTATCCCCTTGCTGAGACCGAGATTCTGTATGGCAACGGCACTTCTTGTGTGGATGAATGGCGACAGCGACATCGTGTATCCGTCAGTGACGCCTGCCGCCGCTGCTTCCAGTTGCTGCAAATGACGGTGCCAGTTTTCGGCTCCCGGTTCTTTTTGGGCACGCCGGCGTATCGCTTCCATAAAGTCTGCTATGTAAGTCTTGTCGAAAACGCATAGTCCGCTTTGTGCGGCGCCTTGCATATGGGCTGTCACGTAATGCGACAGACCGAGCAACCCGTTTTCCAGACTGTCCTCGCTGATGCGCCGGACATCCTGTTCCATCAGCCGCTGGTCTATTTCGTGGCAGAGTTCCGCACCGCTGCCTTGCATGTAACCGTTCTGTATGAGATATTCCATTCCCCATCCAATGCCGGCCAGACCTTGGGCAAAACCGGCCGATGTCATTCTGGTCAGCTGCCTCAGAATGTTCTCCATCAGGAAATCGGCGGCTTTCTCTATTACCGGTAGTTTCCGTACACGGGCATAGTGCGCCAAAACCAGCATGATGCCCGTCTGTCCGTCCAGCAGGCCTATGTTTTCGGGGTTATCGGTGGCGTGCAGTACCAGATGATGGAGTGCTTTCCGCTCTTTGCTGAAACTTGTTGCTTTCATGACGTACTGATTTTTATGGTGGTATCAGGATACAAAGTGTATCAGATCTTCTACCGTGTATGGTTGGGGAAGTACATATCCATCGAACAGGATGGTCGGTGTGGCCATGAGTTTTGTCGTGTCCTTCCATTTCCGATGGCGTTCCATTTCTTCGTCTACGATATAATCAGAGGCCGGGGATTCCAATGTCCCAAAGAATTTTTCCGGTGTAGTCTTGCCTCCGTCAAACCAGTTGCCGAAGATATCCCATGCCTTGTCCGGCCCGTAGTGCATATAGGCTGAGATGAGACGTTCATTTGCGAAAGACAGTTTGTCATTGAAGTAGGTCAGGATATACCTTACGTTGCATCTTCTGCCGGGCAATACATGCAACCGCTTGTGCATGGCGGCACAAGGATTGCAGAAAGGATTGCTGAAGACGGTGATGGTGTGAGGTGCTTCGGGGTTGCCGAACAGGAGACATGATGCCGTTTCGTCGGACGGATAGGACGGTTGTTTATAGAGCAGAGCCTCGAATACTTCTTTTCGTAGTTTGAGATCTTCGTAGGCTTGTTCCCGTGCTTTTGCCTTGTTTGTTTTTGCTATCATGGACGACAATCGGTTGATGACCGACAGGGCGGTGGCATAACAGGCAAATAGAATCAAGGCCGGGATAAGATCTACGTGCAAGGACGTATAGATGCCACCGGACAGGAACAAGAAAAAGATGACGAGTTGAACACCTTGAACAGCCAAACATAAGGGACACCATGTTCCGGCCCGAAATTTTTGATACCAGATGCTCCAGCACGCATACCCTAATGTCCCGATGCTTAGGATGGCAAGTATGGAGAGTGATTTGTTAAAGAAGATGGCAGCCAAGGCACTTGTTATGAAATAAGCAAGTCCCGCTTCACTCCACGTAAAGCCTCCCGGAATGTGAGCGGCCGGGCTTTCCAATACATTCCGGCAACTGCTATGCTTCAACAAATGGCAGACACGGTCGGAAAGGGCGCTGCGAATGCGCATCTGTTGCAGAAGCAGCAAATACGAAAAGCATCCTCCGACAGCATAGCAGACGGCAACTGCAGTTTGTAGCCGACCGGGACGATAGCCGGTGAAGAACAGACAACAGAGGATGAATATCAGTGATAATTCCGGTATGTGTTTGCGAATTTGTTTCAGAAATGAGTTCAATCTGTGTCGCTTGTATTCCGGCTCACAACTGCTTGTATCGGGGATGGCTATGAGTGCGGCTCCCGACCAGGATGAACAAAAGTCCGATTTATCCACCTTGACACGTTCGCCGTACCAATTGTAAGAAACCGTTGAATCATCTATATGTTCGACAACGACCAGGTCATTCGATATTTGGGCTATGAAAGGCACATCTATTTGTGACAGTTTCTCTTTTTCGGTTAGTCGTATGCCTGTGGACGGTATTCTGTAATAGTCCAACATCCGTGAAATTCCGTACAGAGTGTATTTGTAGGGATGCTTTTCAAATACCTCATCGGTAAAATCCGATGTGTGCTGAATGCCCAAAGCCTCGATAAATTGATGAAACAGGTTCTTAGTTGTCATTTCTTATATGTATTCACAGGTTTCTTTGTTCTTTGTGCTTTTTTGAAGCTCATGGTCATGTCATGGTTGTCACCTTCTGAAACCTTTCAGCAGGTGGTCAGCCAGATTTGTCCTGCCTGCCACGACGAATCCGCCGGAATAGGTGTTTCCGCCGAGGAAAGCGCTCTTTCCGGCTTTGGCATCGGCAAGTCGAAGAAGCAGCACGGTGTTTGAAGGCTCCCGTCTCGTGCCTGTTATGACGAACGGGACGTTACCTCCCGTCGTCTGTTCAACGGTAATCGTATCGCCGCAGGCCGGAACGGGATTTTCACCGTAGGGAACATAGACCGTGTATTCGCCGTTCTCTGTCTGAAAAAGATGTACGGGGATTTTGGCCCGTGTTTCGAATGAGCGGGAGACCGCCAGCAATATGAGGGCAGTCGATATAAGAATGGTGAATACTCCGTATCGCAAGATGAATCGTTTCATTTGGCTGTTGTGTTTTTCTATGAAGGGATAACTACGGATTGGCTGTGGGTTGCAGACGGTCGGCCGCCATGTGTGTTATCCTAATTCCAGTTGGTTGCGTATCAGTTCGTAATAATGTCCATGCCGTCCTACCAGTTCGGCGTGCGTACCGCTCTCGACGACCTCTCCATGTTTCAGTACGATGATGTTGTCGGCATCCTTTACGGTCGATAAACGATGGGCGATGACAATCCGCGTGCGGCCTTGGAAACACCGGTCGAGGTTTTCGGTGATGCGTCGCTCGTTTTCGGTGTCGAGCGACGAGGTGGCTTCGTCGAGCATCAGGTATTGCGGCCTCTTGTATACCGCTCGGGCTATCATCATGCGTTGTCGCTCTCCGCCGCTCAGGCCGATGCCTTCCGCTCCTACTTTTGTTTCTGCACCGAGCGGTCTTTCATTCACGTATTCCGTGAGGCAGGCAGTCTCTATGGCCTCTGCCAGTCTCCGGTCGTCCTCTTCCTCGCCCAGGACAATGTTTCTCCGCACGCTGTCCGAGAATATAAAGTTGTCCTGCATGACGATGCCGGCGGATTTCCGTACCGATTTCGCCGTGTAGGCGGACAGCTGTTTACCGCCCAGCAGGATGTTCCCGCCGGTGGGTTCGTAGAATTTCAGCAGCAGTTTCATCAATGTTGTCTTCCCGCTGCCGCTTTCGCCTACAATCGCTGTCATCCGTCCGGCGGGAATACGGAAACTTACGTCTTTCAATGCAGGTTTTCCGATGTTTCCCGTGTAGGAGAATGTCAGGTGTCTGATGTCGATGTCCAGCGGATGGTCGGCTGGAACGTCTTCCTGTCCCGGAGAGTCCTCGTTCTTGCACAGGTGTACTTCTTCCGAACGCTCCAGACTGATTTTCGCGTCCTGGAACTGTTGCAGGAAGCCTATGAGCTGTGTGAGCGGGCCGTTTACTTGTCCGATGATGGCCGAGATGCTCATCATCATGCCCAGCGTGAGCGTCCCGTCCACTACTTCCGCCGCTATCCAGCAGGTGATGAAAATGTTGCGCAACTGACCTATCAGCGTGAATCCTGTGTTCTGAATCTGCGACAAGCGCAGGGATTTCTGGCTCATGCGGTATTGCCGCTCCTGCAGTTCCTTCCATTCGTCCAGTTTGTAGTCTTCGTAAGCATTGAGCTTGATGTCCGTGATGCCGGACATGAGTTCGTATTGCCGGTTATAGTTTTCCGAACTGATTTTGAACTGTTCGTAGTCAAGGGCCTTGCGGCGGCGGAAGAACCAAGCCATCCATCCCATGCTTGCTCCTGTGAGCAACAGGTATGTCATAAGGATAACGGGACTGTACCAGCCGATGACCGCCAGATAGAATGGTGCGGAAACGAGCGAGAAGAACGTCTGCAAAGTGCTGTAGGTGACAAATCCCTGTAACCGGCTGTGGTCGCCGAGGCGTTGCTGGTAGTCGCCCACGCTCTTCGTATCGAAAAATGTCATGGGCAGTCGTAATAGTTTTGCCAGATAGTCGCTCAGGATGTTTATGCCTATGCGCGTGGTCATGTATAATGTGACCCAACTGCTGATGAGACCGGTCGTGAACGTTCCTGCGAACAGAAACAGCTGTGCCAGCATGATGTCGATAATCAGTCCCATGTCGCGCATGCCGATGCCGTCGTCCACCATCACTTGCGTGAGGAACGGCGTGACGAGCGACAGCAGGATACCGAAAAACATTCCCGCAGCCGATTGCGACAATTCCCAGCGGAACGGCCATACATATTTGCGGGCGAACCGTATGAGGCTGTGTTTTTCCTTTACCGGCTTTCTTTCATGAAAACCGTCCGATGTTTCGGCAGCGATGACCACTCCTTTTTTTCCGTTGAGCCAGAAACGGGAGAAAGTTTCTTCATCGAAGATATGTTTTCCATAAGCAGGGTTGGCCACATAGTACCGGAATGTTCCTGTTCTCCGGCTGCGGCGTATGTCGTAGAGCACGACGAAATGGTTTTGTTCCCAATGCAGGATGGCCGGCAGCGGACAGAACTCGCGCAATTGTTCCAAAGTCATCTCGAACGCCGCGCTTTCCATTCCGATTTGTCGCAACGCATCGCGTATGCCTGCGACACTCACTCCTTCACGCGTCAGGTGGGCCAGCGACCGCAGATAGGAAAGTGGGTAGTCCTTTCCGTAGTGTGAGGCCAACATGCGTATGCAGGCCGGTCCGCAGTCCATCTGGTCGAATTGCCGGGTAAATATCATGTGCGTGTCGTTTTGTTTATTCTTTTTTCTTGGGCTGTTTGTTGAGCCGATAGACAACATGTGCCATGAAATATGAGGGAACGGTGTTGCGCCATGTTTCAACGCGCCCTTGTGCATTGACGGTGCGGGTGATGCTGGACAGCTGTCGCAGCAGGTCGAACCCGTCGGCGATGAATGTAAGGTTGCCATTCAGTATGCTCTTCGACAGTCGTGCGTTCCATACGATGTCGTCTGTATTCATTGAAATTTCCTCGTAGCCCCGCCGGCTGTATACCGTCACGTCGGTAGAGAACTGCATCTTCCAAGGCAGTGGAATCTGGGCCGTCACCCCATAATTGTAATTGATACTGCTGATGGTGGAGAAATCCGGACGGTCGCTGCGGGCATATTGCCAGTTGGCGGAAGCCGTTCCCGAGAAGAAGTAACCGCCGTCGAGGCGGCAGTTCATGGAAAATTTCTCGCCTAAGGATAGATTGCGTACGCTGCTTCTGCGGGAATGGTCTTCGCCTGCTACTGAAAGGTAGTCGGCACTGTTCCGGAAAGAAAGATAGGTATGGGTGGACAGGAACAGCCGCTGTTTCTTGTCGGCCGCTTGCGACAGACTGAATGATCCGCCCAAGTTCCAGTTGCCGTTGATGTTTTCGGGTCGGTAGTGCCGCACGCCGGTCACACGATCATAGGTCATGGCTTGTGCTACGGCTCGACGCACGAGGTTGTAGTAACCTTGTATGCTGACATTGCGTTGCCGTTCCTTTTTCTTGAAAGAGCGGCGAAACTTTACGGAATGACGTAACGTATTGCGCAACGTCGGGTTGCCGGAGTACAACAGCAGCGGGTTGCTGTCGTCGAGGGTGGGCAGCAGGCTGACCATGGAAGGCTCTGAGCTTGTGAAAGTGTATCTCAATTCGAAATCGTCGGCGGTGAAGGCCACGGACGGTTCGAATGCGGTCGTCTTGCGTGTGGATACGGTATCGATGTTCGCCCGCTTGTATTCGAGTTTGTTACGCTCGAAGCGTACGAGCGGATTCAGTACAATGGAAAAATAACGTCCGGATATCCGGAAACTCTTCATAATGTCTGCCCCGACAAGGTGCTTTGTCGTGCCGAGCGAACGGTCTTCACTGTTGCGCGGGTCAATGACCCGTTGCAGCGAGTCGGTGGTGGACGGAAGTATGCCGAGCGGCAGGTTGGTGTCGTCCCATCTTTCGTACTCCTCGAGCCGGTACAGGCTGTAGCTACCGGTGCTCCGTGAGTGGTGGAACGAATATTTGGGCCAGATGCTCCATCCGTTGCAGCTGTAGCCGTATTGTGCCTGGAAGTTCATCTCATGTCCTTTGTCGGGAGCGTTGGAATATCTGTTTTGGAAAACGTCCTCACCACCGGCCTGCCTGCCGTAATGTAGATCGTAGTGTGAGAAGTTCCTACTGCGCGCATCGTGGTAGCGGCCGTTGAAATTCAACATCAGGAAATCGGGTGTATAGGGTATCTTGTAATATATTTGTGCGCTGCCACCTGCCTGCCAGTTCCTGCTGCGATTCAGGTTTTCATTCTTATTTCGGTTGATTAGCGTTCGGAGCAGTTGCTGTGAGGCGTTTCCGGAGAACAGGCTGTCGAGTACCGCCATTCGGTAAGTTTCTGCCGGCAATTCGGACAGTTCGGCCTGCCATTGGCGTGACAGTCCGTCGCGCTTCGCATAATACAGGTCAGGTCTGACGGTGAGATGCAGTTCCGGCAGTTTGAGTTGGAAACTATGATTGCTTTGTACGATGGTAGCGTTCGACTCTGAAAAGTTGCGCCGGCGCGTGAAGGTAGAACCGCCCGGCAGGATGGTAGAGGAGGCTGTTTCCTGTCGGTCGTCCGTTTCGTCGCGTGTCACTTTCAGGTTTCCGTCGAATTTCCATTTGCGCTCTTTGTCGGTGAGCAGCAGCATCGCGCCGCCCATGTGCCGTGTGGTCAGTCCTGCGGAACTTCCCGCCCCTTGCCAGTTGCCCGACATTCCCGGCTCGCGCGTGTCATTCGTGTTATTCGTATTGCCGAAAAGTGCCAGACGAGAGTGATCGCTGAACCGTAGGCCGAACAATCGTCCCAGGAAACGGTCGTGCGTGCCGTATCCTCCTGCGGCATTGGCAATCCATCCGATGGAATATTGCCTTTTCAAGTTCACATCCACTACCAGCGGCAGCTCCTGGGTTGAGTCACGTCCTGTGATATAAGCGTATTCAGGTTCTTTTTCATATACTTTCACCGTGTTCACCATATAGGCGGGTAGGTTGTCAAGCGCCACTTTCGGGTCGCCCTTGAAGAACTCCTCTCCGTTCACCAGCAGGTTGCTTACGAAACGCCCGTTCACCGTAATCAGTCCGCCGGGCTTCAGTTCAACGCCCGGTAACTGGCGTATCAGCGCGTCGAGCATTGAGCCTTCGGCCATTTGGAAAGCATCGGCATTGTAGACGATGGTGTCGCCTTTCATCACCATGCGTATTTTGGTCTGTCTGACCACGGCTTCGCCCAGTTCATAAGGATTCTTTTTCCGTATCTTCTTCAACTTGGCGTCGGGGAAAGTCCATGTATAGCTCCGTTTCCCTTTAAGTTTCAATTCCTGTGTGGCCGTATCATACCCGTCTTTACTGAATCGGAGTATGAGCCGATGATATTTTACATCTTCAAATTCGAAATATACGTTCCGCTTTTGATTTGCGATGTTTCCGGGGGCCTGCAGCGACGCAGCAGTCATCAGAAGCGAACCGTCCGGTGTGAGTACTTCAATCTTGGCTTCCGGAATGAATTCCCCTGTGAAGGCATCGACAACGCTTCCGACGCCCGATCCGGAGAAGTTTTGTGCCGCCGCTTGTCCGGTGCATATTAGAAAAATGATCAATAGCAGATGAAGCAACTTTCGTTTTGAGTGGTATTTCCCAATGAACTGGGCTTTCTTGCCTGTGGTAGGGCGGAGCCTTGATAAATATGCAACGATGATGTCCATTTCTGTTCTATTCTTTTACTCGGTCGTTTTCTGTCAGGAGTATGGTGTGACGATGTGATTGATGGTGAAAGTGTGGCTGTTCCTATCTTAGAAAAGCGGGAATGCAGAGGTTGTTTTTCACTTCCTGCCAGCACCGCTGTCCTTCCCTCCTGTGTTGAACTGGTAACTGATGTGCAGCAGTGCGTAGCTCAGGTAAGTGTCCACGTTGCTGTAATAGCGGCCGTGGCTGGTTACGCGTATGTTGTCGGCCTTGCGCTGTCGCAGCAGGTCGATGGCTTGCAGCTCTATGCTGAGCGCCTTGTTCTTGAGAAAGGACTGGGATATGGAAGCGTTCCAAAGCCATTGTGTGCGGTTGAATGTGGCATCCGCATATCCTGTGCTGATGTGGTAGGTCAGGTCGAAACCAGCGCGCAGGCCACATGGTAGCGTCAGTTGCGGATTTGCCGTGACTCTGTAAATCTCTGCATTCTGGTTCAGTTCGGACCGTGACGTGTAGCGTGCCATTTCAATGGCGTAGGAGGCATTGAAGTTTATGTTCCAGATTCTTTCCCGCCAGGAAATACCGGCCGAAGGGTTGATTCTGGCATATTGCAACAAGGACAGTTCCGCGTTTTCCATGCAGTTCCACGAGTGGCGGTAGTCCACCGTGAGGCCGCCGCTGATGTTCCATTGACGATGTCTGTCCAAGGGTTGCATCGTCATGCTTTGGAAGTTGAATTCGTAGTTCCCGTTTACATTGGTCTTGCTGTAATATTTGTGTCCTGTGGCCGGATCGATGCTCAATGTCCGTACCACGTCGTTCTGTATGGCGTTCCCGTGCAGCATGAGCAGGTACATGTCGCCACGTTTCGGGCGATAGATGTTTCCCAAAAAACTGAAACCGTGTTTCCAACCGGTTTTCAAATCGGGGTTGTTCGTTTCTGTCTTGAGCGGTTGTCCGGTATCAGTGAGCGGGAGCAGTTCTGTCAGTTCCGGACGGACGAATCCGCCGGAGTAGGTCAGGCGCAGGTTGATGTTTTCCGCCGGTGACCAGTTGGCGTAGAGGGAAGGAGACAGCGTGAGGCTGCTGCGTGAAGGTATCCGGTGCTGGTTGTTTCTGTCATAAGCAAGGGATTCGTGCAGGTTCCCGCCGGACAACATGATACTTAGAAGCAACTTGTCCCATTGTCCCTCCAGTGTGGCCGAAACCGTATGCGCGTCTGTTGTCAGCCGGCTTGCATAACTGTTCTCCATGTCGCGGACGGCCTCTATGGAGTCGGCCGTACAGGGTCGGATGCCTGCAGGCAGGGAGATCGACGCGTATTTTTCGTATCGGTCCAAGCGATATAAGTTGTAGTAGCCCGATGACCGGTCGTGCCCGTAGCGGTATTCCAGCACGTAGCTGAGCCGTCCCGACAATCTGTCCGAGAAAGAAGCTTTGGCTTCATATTCGTCTTTGTTCGACGGAGACTTTTCGTATAGTCTTCCGATGGCGTCGTTCTTCCCGTCGCTATCGAATGTGCGGTGCAGGTAGAGACCGTCGTCCTCTTTGCGCTCGTGCCGGCCCGTGTAGCGCATGGACAGTGTGAGGGCCTGCCCTTTGCGTGCGAAGCGGCGGGTGTAGTCTGCCGATGCCTGTGCGGACTGCTCGTTTCTGGTGCCTGTCTCCTGTCGTCCGTAGCCGAATACGGCACCTTCGTCCTGCGGGGATGATGATTGCAGCAGGGTTTGCGGGATGTCGCTCCCCGTTTTTTGCCGGTCGAATGCGGATGTCAAGGTCTGCGAGTTGTGGTCACTGCCCGTTCTGAGATAGTCGGTCTTGACATTGATGCGCCGCAGCGTGTCTATGTTCCAGGTCATTTGCCAGTCTGCCGACAGTTCCCGGTCGTGTCGATGCAGGACCGAGCGGCTGTAACTGAACAGAGGCAGCCCGTTACCTGTCTGTTCTTCGGCATTATCCCATGTCCGGCGTGTCAGATCATTGTGCTTGATGCGAAAATTAGCCTTTGTGCTGAAGTGTCCTGCCGCTTTCGCCGTTTTTCCGTTGTCCCATGAGAAAATTCCACCGGCCGAACGGTATGTGTAAAGCCCGTCGCCCGAATTCCAACTGCGCCAGTTGCCGTTTTCGTCCGACGATTGCGTTTCGCTGATATTGTTGATTTGTCCGTAGATGGCTATGCGCCGCCTTTCTGTAAAGTTCGTGGCGAACAGCTTACCCAAATACCGCCGGTCTGTACCGCCGGCCAGGTCGAAACTGGTATTCCAGGCTGACATGTACTCTTTCTTTATGGTCAAGTCCAATACGGCTTTCTTTTCCGTGTCTGTTTTTCCGGCAAAGTCCTTTTCCTCGTCGGATTTCTCGTAGGCTTTCACCTTTTGTACGGCTTCTGCGGGAACGTTGGCCAGTGCCGTTTGTGTGTCGGAGAAGAAAGGGCGGCCGTTGATGAAGATTCCCTGCACGTCCTTACCATGAAACCTGACTTTTCCGTCGGCCGACATTTCGAGACCCGGCAGTTGTTTGACCAGTGTGCCCAATGTGGCTCCGGGCGGAATGTGGAAGGCCTTGGTGTTGTATATGAAAGTATCGGCCTTGATGGTCAGTTTCTGCGCCGTTGCCGTGACAGACGCTTCGTTCAGCACGGTCTCCTTCAGTCCGATGAGCAGGTCGCCGAGGTCTTTTTCCGGCTGCTGCTCGGTGAGCTTTATCTCTTTTGTAAGTCCGTCGTATCCGACATACAAAATCCTTAGCTGATAGTTCCCGACCGTTGGCGTCTGCAGGTGGAAAGCCCCGTCATTCCCTGTCACTTGCTGTGCTACGGTTCTTGAGGAATTGTCCCGCAACTGGACTTTGACGAATGGTAACGGATACCTGTCTTCTGAATTTTCCAAGACCTTTCCTTTCACGCCGTATGTCTGTGCCATAGCCGGCAAGGACGACAGGAGTGACAATAACATAATATATAAGAACCTGATGAAGACAGACTCGTGCATCATGGATGGGGATGGAATGATATCTTACACAAATATCTCCTTTTTATTCGTTGATTATGAATGACGCCTCGTATTCGTTACCGTTTATGCAAATTATCAAGGTATATTCCCCTGTCTGCAACATATCCAAGCAGAGGGATTGTGTTTCGTCCTTCCTTATGTCAAAGTTGCCGGAAATGATAATATCTCTGTTCCCGTTTTCTATGAAGTATGGCATGCTTGAAAGATTTGCTTTCCCTTTGAAGTGTAAGAAGTGCCCATCGTTTTCTACTTCCGGTAAAGGCATATGAATGGCAGGGCTGCGGTGACGTTTATAACCCCATTCGCCTTTTTCGGGGATAGGCTGCCGCAATTCGAAAGACAAGATGTCTGTTGTGGTTAAGACGGACGGGGTGGCGTTACTTGGGCAGAATGTAGGAAATGAAAAGAAGATGCAAAGTAATGATATGAAAATGTCTTTTCTCATGATTTGTTGTTTTAGATTTATAGGTTTGCGAGACAAATGTACGTTGTACGGGGAAAATGCCCAAATTTTTGTTGTTGCATCTTGTTGCATGGTTGTTGCATTTTGTTGCGCAGTGTTGCATTTTGTTGTTGTATGTACTTTGTTTAGAGGATATAATACTTATATAGAGATGGTTGCAGGATTTATTAAAGTAACGGGGATTTTTTCATGAAAAGTCCGATATTTTTAGTTCTGTTGTGGCGGATAGGCCTCTGTTCTCCCTTTTTTACCATGTGTGATGCCCGTTGCTTTTGGATTTTTTGCTAATTTTGTCATCATAATATCTATGATATGATACGAAAAACTGTTCTGCAATTGTTGTATCGGGGCGCCGCTTTGTGGTGTGTGTGTTTACTGCTTTCTGCCTGTGAGCATCGTGCAGCCTATCCGCCTGAGTTCAGTGCTTTGGATGCCGCTTGCGATTCGGTTCCCCAACAAGTGCGGGAACGCTTGTCGGAGATGTCTGTGGATATGGCTGCGGCTCCGGAGAATGTGAGGATGAAATATGCCTTGTTGCAGACGAAGGCCGCCGACAAGGCTTATATCCTTCATCGGTCCGACTCCGTGATGAAGCAGGTGGTGGCTTATTTTGAGAAACACGGGACACTGGCCGAAAAGATGGAGGCCTGTTATTATATGGGGAGCGTCTACAGGGATTTGCATGATTCTCCTCAGGCTGTGACCTGGTATCTGAAAGCCGTCGATTATGGTGAGGACAATCCGGGTGAGGCCGATAGCGCAGTACTCGCAAGCGTTTATGCACAGTTGGGCGAAATATTCGTGAACCAGAAGAATTATCGGGAGAATTTGGCCATAGCCAAAAAGGAATATGCGATGATGCCGGAGGCGTCCACTCTTGCGGATTTGGCATCAGCGTATGCAAAATGTTCCATGAACGATAGTGCGCGAATTTGTTATGACAGACTGCTCCGTCTATGCCTGAAGGCCGAGCCAAATTGGGACGTGCAGTCTATGGTGGGGCAGGCTCTCAATTTTTATTTAATAGAAACGGATGAACAGGCCATGGCCGACACCTGCATGCGCTTCCTGGACAAGTGCCGGCCGGATTCGTTATATTCCAATGCCAAGGTGGGGAAAGGGCGGTATCATCTGAAATACGGTGACCGGGACTCAACAGCTTTCTATTGGAAACTGGTCTATGACCATCCGCTGGACATGTATATCCGGGCAAATGCTTCCCGAAATCTGTTTGAGTATTACGATGCCCGGGGAGACCAAGCGGCTGCCCGCATGTATGCCCGTAGTTATATGGAGGCGCGGGATTCCATCGCCAATATGCTCGAGGTCGGCCAGACGGCCAATGTCTATAACATGTATCGTTATCAGCGGGATTTGGAGGCCGAGGGAATGCAGTACCGGCGTGCGGCCCGCATACGTATATGGTCGGTCTGCGCGGCCGGATGTGTCATCATATTCAGCCTGTTGCTGGTGGTCCGCTCCCATAGGCGCAAGTTGCGTGTGGCTCGTAAGAACATAGAGTTGCTCCGTAGGATGGAACAGCTGGAAAAGACCGCTGCGGACAACCGCCGCATGCAGGTGAAGGTGGACAGGATGGATTTGCTGAATGTCCTGAAGAAGTTTTCCGGCAGCGAAAAGGCACCTCTGCCGGAAAATTATTCCGTGTGGGAAAAGGTGACCACTGCGGTGGACGACGCATATCCCGACTTCAAGACCGTCCTGGCCGCACATGCGGACGATTTGACTGATGCCGACATCCGCCTGCTATACTTGTTGAAGATGGGTCTGCTGAAAGCGGAAGCCGCGCGTCTGATGGACGTAAACCGTTCCACGGTGACCCGCCAGCTGAAATGCCTGGTGAGCAAGATTCCCGAGTTGTCCGAATTGCTGTCCCAGCCCTGATGCCTTTCCGCACATGGTTTGGAGCCGGAACAATGCGACGGGACAAAGACGCAATACGGGTAAAAGTTTGATGCCCGTTTTGGGTTTAACATTTGTCTGAGGCGATTTAACACTTCTTGCTTTTGGCCGAAAAATGTATTATCTTTGCAATAGGAAACAGGGCAGACCGCGAAAGTCTGCCCTGTTCTGGTACTTACAAGGCGGGATTTCACGATTTTTTTTCTGCGGGAAAGGAAAAATTGTCCGGCATGTAGGAAAATTTTTCTCCGACATAGGAAAAATTTCCTCCGTGCCAATTTCAAATACCGCGGGCTTTGGCTTTTCCGGTAGGCCGTGAGTGTTAAAAATGTTAATGTCCTGTTCGTTCTTTGAGCACGCGGGTTGCACCTGGCCTGTGTGCCTGGTATATTCAAACTCTGCCGGAGGGGAAAAGGGCCATTTTACGGCCGGCATTCATGTATAAAGCCACAAGCCGGAATAGGTCCGTTTGACCTGTTCCGGCTTGTGGCTGTTGTTGGAAGGGGGTTATGCCTTCACGCGGTTCACATAAGAACCGTCGCGCGTATCCACCTCGACGGTCTCGCCCTCGTTGATGAAGAGAGGCACGCGGATTTCGGCACCGGTCTCCAGCTTGGCGGGTTTCATCGTGTTGGTGGCCGTGTCGCCCTTGAGCCCCGGTTCGGTATAGACGATTTTGAGCTGCGTCTTGACAGGCATTTCGGCGTAGAGGATGGTCTCGGTCGAAGCGTCGCTTACGACTTCCACCACGTCGCCTTCCTTCATGAAGTCCACGCCTGTAATCAGGTCCTTGGCGATGGGGGCCTGGTCGAAGGTCTCCTGATTCATGAAGATATAGTCCTCGCCCTCCATGTAGAGGTACTGGTAGGGGCGGCGTTCCACGCGTACGTCTTCGAGCGCTTCGCCGATGTTGAAGCGCTTTTCGAGCACGCGGCCCGACACGACGTCCTTGAGCGTGGTGCGCATGATGGTGTTGCCTTTGCCCGGCTTCACGTGCAGGAAGTCGATGCAGAAGTAGAGCTTGCCGTCCAGACGGATGCAAGTGCCTTTCTTGATGTCTTGTGATTTGATCATGTCTGTGTGTTTCGTTTATTTGTTGTTTGGATTTTTTCTTTTGCGCGGCAAAGTTAGTGTTTTTTTCGGAAACAGCGGCAACTGTCACGGCATTAAGTGCTTGGCGGAGGACGAAGAGGTTTCGTTTTCACGCGGTGGAGGAGGTGGAGGATGGGTTTCGGGAAGTGGTATACCGCTGTAACGGACGGTGCTGCGCCGGGAGGCTTTCGAGACTCTTGGGGCGTGGGAAAACGGTGTGCGCGGGGCGCCGGAATTGTGTTATAGGACAAATAAAATTGTCTTATAATACATTTTGAATTGTCTTATAAGAGAAATAAAATTGTCTTATAGGACAATTTTTACTGCATCATGGATGCTGATTCTCAAGAAGTTCTCAGTGCGTTTCAGCCCCGTGTGGCGGCTTCGTGAGCTGTGCGCTTTTTCCCGGAAAATGTGTGGTGACAAAACGGAACGGCCGCTCTTCGCGGGGAAGAACGGCCGTTCGTGATGTTTGTCGCCGCCCGGCGTGATGGGGGAGGCGGAGTGCTTGCGTTATTGTATGCCGTAGCTGAAACCGTCGATGTAGTTGTAGACGACTCCGGCTATTCCGAGCAAGACGACACCGAGCGTACAGATGGCCAGGGCGGTGCGCGTCGCACAGTCGCTGCGGAAACTGTCGATGGGATGCTCGGAGGGCTTGATGTACATGGCCTTGACGATGAGCAGGTAGTAGTAGAGCGAGATGACCGTGTTCACCAAGGCGATGAATACGAGCAGGTGGAACCCGGCGTTGAAGGCGGCCATGAAGACGAAGAACTTCGAGAAGAATCCGGCAAACGGGGGTATGCCGGCCAGGGAGAAGAGGCAGAGCGTCATGAGGAAGGCCAGCTTCGGGTTGGTGCGGTACAGGCCGTCGTAGTCGTCGATGTTGATTTTCCCGCTGTTCTGCTCGATGACGTGGATGACGGCAAAGGCACCGAGGTTGGCGACCATGTAGACCAGCAGGTAGAAGACGAGCGAGGACATGCCTTGTGCCGTTCCGCCCATGACGGCCAGTACGAGGTAGCCGGCCTGGCTGATGGCGGAGAAGGCCATGAAGCGCTTGAGATTCTGCTGCCGGATGGCGAAGAGGTTGGCAATGGTGATGGAGGCGACGATGATCCAGAAGAAACCGACGCTCCACATGCCGAGGAACGCTTCCGTGCCAAAGACCTTCATGAGGATGGTCATGAGCACAAAGGCTGCCGCGCCCTTGGAAATCACGCTGAGGTAACCGGTCACGACGGTGGGTGCGCCTTGGTAGGTATCGGCGGTCCACAGGTGGAAGGGGACAAGCGAGATTTTGAAGCCCATGCCCGAGATGAACAGCACGAGGGCAAGGATGCTCAGGGGGGTGACTTCCATCTTGTCGGCAATGCCGTCGAAGTAGAGCGTGCCTGCCGCACCGTAGACGAGCGATATGCCGTAGAGCAACAGGGCGGCGGAGAAGAGGGCCAGCAGGATGAACTTGGCTCCGGCTTCAGCGCTCTCGTGGCGGTATTTGTCGAAGGCGATGAGGGCCGTCAGGGGGATGGAGGCCAGCTCAAGGCCGATGAAGAACATCAGGAAGTGGCCGGAGGAAATCATGAAGTACATGCCGAGCAGCGTGAAGAGTACCAGCGAGTGGAACTCTCCCGACTTGATGCGGTTCTCGCTGCGGCCTAACCACGAGGAGGCCATGAGGAAGACGATGATGACACCGACGTTGAGGACGCTCTTGATGATGGTCATCATGGGGGTGTGGCTGTACATGCCGCCGAAGGCCTCGGTGATGCAGGCCTCCGAGCCGCACCACGGCTGCAGGTTGGCTGCTGTGTGGATGAGCATGAGGACTACGGGCAGCATGGTGCGGAGCGACATGCCGGACGCACAAGCGCAAGTGCTTTCCGGGCAAATCTCTCCGCGCTCGTCCTTGCCGCAAAGGAAGAGGTCGGCAAGGAATACTATGAGGATGACAGCAAGGAGACTGAGTTCCTCCTGCATAAATAGAAACTGTGAATAATCCATTGTGAGTTTTGGTTTTATATATTAGAGGAACGGATTACTTTGGGATATTGCGTGTGCCGCATCGTGGATGTGATCGACGATGGGCGCCACGCCTCCGGAAATCATGTCGCTGACCCAGAACGGTGCCATGCCGAGGCCGGCTACGGCAAGTATGAGGCAGATGACGGAGAAACGCTCGTCCCAAGTGGCATCGGTCAGCTTGAGATGGTGTTCGTCCGTGCAGGTTCCGTAGAGAATCTTGCCGACCAGACGCAGGATGTAGACCGCGGTGATGACAATGCTGGAACATGCGGCGATGGTCAGCACGCGGTGGAAGGTATCGGCGTTCTGGAACGAACCGACAAAGATGGTCATCTCGGCGATGAAGCCGCTGAGACCGGGCAACCCGAGGTTGGCCAGACCGGCGATGACATAGCAGACGGAGAGGAACGGCATGATTTTCATCAGTCCGTTGAGCTCGCGTATGTCACGTGTGTGGGTACGGCCGTATATCATACCGATGAGGGCGAAGAACAAGGCTGTCATCAGACCGTGGCTCAGCATCTGGAGCACGGCACCCGTGCAGGCGGTCCGGTTGAGCATGAGGATGGCGAAGAGCACAAGGCCGCAGTGCGATACCGAAGAGTAGGCATTGATGTACTTCAAGTCGGTTTGCACACAGGCCGAGAAAGCTCCGTAAACGACAGATATGCCTGTGAGGATGAGGAATATCCATCCCAGCTCGTTGGCGGCATCCGGCAGAAGGTACATGGCAATCCGGAAACAGCCGTAGCCACCCAGCTTCATCAATACGCCGGCGTGGAGCATGGATACCGCGGTGGGGGCGGATGCATGACCGTCGGGGCTCCAGGTGTGGAACGGGAAAAGTGCGCCGAGGACACCGAAACCGACAAAGGCCATGGGGAACCAGATGCACTGCTGTGCGAAGTCGATGGCGTGTGCCCCGCCGGTGTGGTTGGCTATCTCCGTGATGTTCATGGTCTGTCCGCCGGCTCCGTAGAAGATGCCGAAGATGCCGCACATGAGGAAGGCGGAACCGCCCATCAGCATCAGCGTGAGCTTCATGGCGGCATATTCTTTCTTGCCGCTGCCCCATACGCCGATGAGCAGGTACATAGGTATCAGGGCGATTTCATAGAACATGAACATGGCGAACATGTCTACCGTGATGAAGAATCCGAAGACGCCCATCGACAAGAGTGTGAACCAAAGGAAATATTCCTTCGTGAGCGGCTTGAGCTGCCACGAGGCAAACGTTCCGGTGAATACGATAATGGCCGAAAGCAGCAGCATGGCTACGGATATGCCGTCTACGCCGACTGCATACTGGATGTGTAGCGGGTCGAACCACGAGATGGCGCCCGTGTAGAGCATTTCGTCGGTCGCACCGGCTGCGCGGTCGCCGAGAAAACGTATGGTGAGGTAAACGGCAAGCAGCAGCAAGGCGGAACTTCCGGCCACCATCACACCACGCACCTGATTGATGTTGCGTGCCATCCATAGGCCCAGCAGCATCAACAAGGGGATGAATACGAATGAAGATAAGAATAATATATTGTCCATAGCTTAAAGAATCAGGATTAAGAACAGGATGAGAATGCCTAACATGAAGGTAAAGGCATATTTCTGTACGGAACCGCTCTGCAGACCGCGAATCTGGAAACCGAGCGCGTTGGTTCCCCATGCGAGGAAGTCGAAGAATCCGTCCACGACGTGGCGGTCGAACCAGGCGATGGGGGTAGAGACGTGCTTGAATATGATGCGGTGCGTGATGTATTGGTACACTTCGTCCATATAGAAACGTTTGTATGCCCATTGGTGCAGACCCTCGAACTTGGCCTTGAGGGCTTCGGCCACGGGCTGGCGCTTGCCTATATAGATATAGGTGGCGAGGGCGATGGAGCATAGGGCTACGACACACGAGGTGACGGCCACCTGTCCGTCAAGGTGAATCTGATAATCCCGGCCTGACGCGCTGACAAACGAACCGAAGTTTACGGCCCATCCGCAAGTGACGGTCACCAACGAAAGCAGAATCAAGGGCACCGTCATGGTCAGGGGCGCTTCGTGGGGTGTATGCTCGGCGTGCAGTTCCTTGTTCTCCGTGCCCCAGAATATGCCGTAGTAAAGACGGAACATATAGAATGCCGTCATGGCGGCTATTCCCGTCATGCACCAGCCCACGACAGGACTGTAGGCAAAGCAGGCTGTGATGATTTCGTCCTTTGAGAAGAATCCCGAGAACGGAGGTATGCCCGCGATGGCCAGACAGGAAATGAGGAACGTCACGTGTGTGACGGGCATGTACTTGCGCAAGCCGCCCATAGCCGACATCTCGTTGGAGTGGACCGCATGGATGATGCAGCCTGCACCCAGGAACAGACAGGCCTTGAACATGGCGTGAGTGAACAGATGGAACATCGAGGCCATGTAGCCGAGGCTGGCATGATTGTCGATAACGGCACCGTGCTCGCCCGGGAGGCAAACGCCGAGCGCCACCATCATAAAGGCTATCTGCGAGATGGTGGAGAAAGCGAGGACGCGCTTGATGTCGCTCTGCGCGCAGGCAACGGCGGCGGCATAGAACGCGGTGAACACGCCGACCCATACCACCACGCTGAGCGTGCCGGGAGCATATTCTATCCACATGGGGAACAGACGTGCTATCTGGAAAACACCGGCTACGACCATCGTGGCGGCGTGTATCAGCGCGCTGACAGGCGTCGGGCCTTCCATGGCATCGGGCAGCCATATGTGAAGCGGGAACATCGCACTCTTACCGGCACCGCCGATGAACATCAGCACCAGTGCCGTGGGAAGAATGAAGCCGCCGGCCGCAACAGCTCTGGCTGCATCGGCATGGAGGAAAGGCGTAGTGCCTTCTCCCATCTGGATGGTACCGGCAAAGTCGAAGCTGAATGAGCCGGTGTAGTAGCCGAAGATAAGGATACCGACAAGGAAGAACATGTCGGCGAAGCGTGTCACGATAAATGCTTTCTTCGATGCCGAGATGGCGGCGGGAAGAGTATAGTAGAAACCGATGAGCAGATAACTTGAAACGCCCACAAGTTCCCAGAACAGGTACATCTGGAAGATGTTGGTGGCAACGACCAGCCCGAGCATCGACATCGTGAAGAGGCTCAGGAACGCGTAGTAGCGCTGGAAGCCCCGTTCGCCGTGCATGTAGCCGAAAGAATAGATGTGTACCATCAGCGAGACCGTCGAGATGACGATGAGCATCATGACGGAAATCGGGTCGAGCAGGATACCCAGGTCGAAATGCAGGCTGCCCAGCGGCAACCAGGTTACGTTAAAGGGTACGAGGGTGGCAAATGTGCCGTCGGCCAGTCGGTCGGCCGTGAAGTATTCGTAGGCCGTGAGGTACGACAACAGGGTCACGACACCCAGACTGCACGTACCGATGATGCCGGCCGCCTTATGGCTGAGCCATTTTCCGCAGATTCCCAGGAGCAGGAAAGAGAGAAAAGGCAGCAAGAGGATAAATAATGTATGTTCCATAATCTTTTCTTGGTTTGAAAGGGTGGGGCGCGCTTTCGGCGGCCTTCCCCCGGGGATTTACCACTTCATCTTCTGCAGTTCGTCTATGTTGATGTTTTTCAACATACGGTAGATGTTGATCATGATAGCGATGGCCACGGCGCTTTCGGCAGCAGCGATGGCGATAACGAAGAGTGCGAAAATGTAGCCCTCGTTCCCGTCGGGATGGAGCATCCGGTTGAACACGGCGAAGTTGATGTTAGCCGAGTTGAGCATCAGCTCCACGGAGAGCAGGACGGCCAGGGTACTGCGGCGCGTAAGGAATCCGAAAATTCCGGCAAACATCATGACGGCCGAGATAATCAATATGTATTCTATCTGTATCATAAGGTTTTTGGAAATTAACGTTTACGTGCGATGACCAGACCACAGACGATGCAGGCCAGCAACAGTACGCTGACAGCCTCGAAAGGTAACAGGTAACCGCTTTCTCCCGAAGAGAGCAAGCTGTTACCGATGGACTCGATGGTGAGGGCGCTGTTGGCGGACTCCGACGGCGCGGCCATGGCTGCGACATGGTCGAAAAGACGGTTCTTCAGCAGGATGCAGAGGAACGCTCCGAAACCGGCAAGCGTCAGCAGGAACGCCCAGGAAGCGTCTTTCACTTTCTTGCGCAGGATTTCGTCCTTTCCGCCCTCGGTCAGCAATATGGCGAAGACGTACAGCACGATGATGCCGCCGGCATATACCATAATCTGGGCCGAACCCAGGAACGTGTAGCCCATCAGGAAATAAAGCCCTGCCGTACCGAGAAGTACGAACAGCAGGTAGGTGGCAGCGCGTATGATGCTCTTCGTCATCACTGTCGCGAGCGACGAGAGAACGATGAATACTGCCAGAATGACGAACATTATGTTTTGTGAATTCATAATTCATTTCCTCTCCGTTTTTCTCGGTCGCGGGTATTCCCGTAACAGGCGGGAGGCGCGGAGAGATTTGTTTAGTTGTTCAATTATTTATTGTTGTTTGGTCCGGATGGCGGTCTTGTGCCGCGCACCGGAGGCGTCCGGCCGGCGGAGTTACTTTTCCGCCACCTTGCTTCCTTCGTGATTGAGCACCTTGATGAGTTTGGTACGGTCGAACACGGCGTTCTCGAAGCTTTGGTCGAACTCAATTGCGTTGTGGGGGCAGGCCCGGGTACACAACTGGCAGAACATGCAGGAACCGAGATTGTACTCGTATTTCACAAGACGCTTTTTCTTTTTGCCGTCCTCGGTTTCGTAGAACTCGCTCGTGACGTTGATGGTCCCGTTAGGGCAGGCCATCTGGCACAGGCCGCAGCCAACGCACTTGTGTTCGTTGTTTTCGTTGTGCGGCATGACGAGCGAGCCGCGAAAACGTTCGAACATTTGCAACTCATCACGGTTTTCGGGATATTGTTCGGTTATCTTTTTCGTGAAGAACTCCCGCATGGTTGTCTTCAGTCCGATGCCCAGACTCTTTATTCCGCCGAACAATCCTTCCAGATAATTCTTTTCTTCGTTCATAGTCTTTCGGTTTTTTCTGTTTACTTAGAAATGCCACCCGTATGCCACGGCAAGTGCCATGATGACAAGGTTAATCATGCTGATGGGTACGAGATATTTCCATTCAAGAGACAGAATCTGGTCAATTCTCAGGCGTGGGAAAGTCCAGCGCAGCCACATGAGCAGGAATACAACGAAGAAAGCTTTGCCCACGAACCACACGGCGCCGGGAATGTAGGCCATGATTTCGTTGAAGCCGTCGAGGCCGCCGATTTGCAGCGGGGCCCAGCCTCCCAGGAATATGGTGGCGGCTATTCCGGCCGTGATGAACAGGTTCAGGTATTCGGCCAGGTAATAATAGCCGAAGTGCATACCCGAGTATTCCGTGTGGTAGCCGGCAGTAAGTTCGCTTTCGCATTCAGGCAGGTCGAACGGACCGCGGTTGCACTCTGCATTTCCTGCAATCAGGTAGATGATGAAGGCAATCACGGCAGGGATGTGTCCGCGGAAGATGTTCCATCCGTGGTCCATCTGCTGCTGGCATATTTCCGAGAAAGACATGGTTCCCATGAGGCAGATCATGGTCAGCATGGTCAGTCCTATGGAAAGTTCGTAGCTGATGATTTGTGCGCCGCTTCGCATGGCGCCGATGAGCGAATACTTGTTGTTGGAGCTCCATCCGGCCAGCAGGATGCCGACGACACCGATGCTCGAAATGGCGAGGATGAAGAACACGCCGACGTTGAAGTCGATGATTTGTGCGCCTTTGTTCCAGGGCAGGCAGGCAAACGTGGTCATCGATGCCGTCACGACGAGGAACGGGGCGAGGTTGTGCAGCAACCGGTCGGTGTTGCGCAGGTTGATGATTTCCTTGGTCAGCATCTTGAACACGTCGCTGAACACCTGGAGCGTTCCCCAAGGTCCTACGCGCATCGGGCCGAGGCGGCACTGGAATGCGGCACAGACCTTGCGCTCCATATATATAAGGGCGATGGCGAAGATGGCGTAGAGCGTGATGATGACCAGAGCCACCAGGATGCTTTCCGTGAGGATAGCCGCCCATTCGGGCAGTCCGATGCCCGTTATGAGCAGGCTGTGAAGCCAATTTGATATGGTTGAAAAGTCAAACATGGTTTATTTTGTTAAAGTTTCCGGTGCGTTGCGGGCGGGATGTGCCGGTATGGCGTGTCGGGGCGTGCGGGAAACGGTTGCCGGCCCGTTGTCCTGACATTCCGGCGCCCGGTGCGCCTGCGCACCGTTAATACTCTTTTTTGTTATCGGTCGATATCGGGAACCACATAATCGACAGTGCCGCCGATGGTAATGAGGTCGGCCAGCATGTTGCCGCGGCAGGCCGTGTCCATGACGGCCACGAGCGGCAGTCCCGTCGAGCGGTAATGCAGGCGGTAGGGTGTTTTGTCGCCCTTGCTTTCCAGCAACACGCCGAACTCGCCACGGCTGCCTTCGACGGCGGAGTAGTAAGTTCCGGCGGGCACCTTGATGATGGGTTTCATCTTTTCCTGATAGTTGCCTTCGGGGATGTTGTCGATGAGTTGCTCTATGATGTTCAGACTCTCCAGGATTTCGTCCATACGAATCATGTAGCGGGCAAAGCTGTCGCCTTCCGTGCGTACCACCTCGTTGAACTGTACGCGGTCGTAGGCGGCATAGGGCATGCGTTTGCGCACGTCGTTGTGCCAGCCGGCCGCGCGGCCCGTACCACCCGTACAACCGAAGGAGATACATTGCTCCTTGGTCAGCACGCCCACGCCTTTGGCGCGGTTCTGGAAGATGACGTTGCCGGTGAAGATGTCGTGATATTCCTGTATGTTCTTTCTCATGTAGGGAATGAACTCTTTCACGCGCCGTTGGAAGTTCGGATGGATGTCGGCCATCACGCCTCCGATGGTGTTGTAGTTCAGGATGAGGCGGCCGCCGCAGGTCTCTTCGAAAATGTCGAGAATCTGTTCGCGGTCACGGAAGCCGTAGAGGAAGGCCGTCGTGGCTCCGAGGTCCTGGCACAGACAGGAGAAGAAGAGGATGTGCGAGTCGATACGCTGTAACTCGTCCATGATGGTGCGGATGACCTTCACGCGGTCGCTCACCTCCACGCCCATCGCCTTTTCTATGCACATGCACAGCGCATGACGGTTCTGCATGGCACCGAGATAGTCCAGGCGGTCGGTCAGGGCCAGTGTCTGCGGATAGGTAAGGCTTTCGTTCATCTTTTCTATGCCGCGATGAATGTATCCGAGTATCGGATCTATTTTCTTGATGGTCTCGCCCTCAAGGCTCACGCGGAAGTGGAGCACGCCGTGCGTCGAGGGGTGCTGCGGGCCGATATTGACGACGTAGTCTCCGTCCTCGAAGATTTTGTTTTCCTGCGTCGTCACGCTTCCGTCGGCATTGAGCGTCAGGGTTTCCGTCGTGTCGGCCAGCGGTTCGTTGGTCATGCGCAGCGGGTTGTTCTTTTCGGTTTCGTCATCCTTGCGGAAAGGATAGCCCACCCAGTCCTCGCGCATGTAGATGCGTCGCATGTCGGGGTGTCCCGTGAACCTGATGCCGTAGAAGTCGAAGACCTCGCGTTCGTAGATGACGGCGATGTCCCACAGGTCGGTCACGCTGGGCAACAAAGGATTGTCGCGGTCGGTCGTGACCGTCTTGATGCAGGCGCGTTTGCCCGTTGCGGTCGATTCCAGGTGGTAGATGACGCCCAGTCCGTCGGCTTCCCAGTCCATGCCGGTCAGGCATTCCAGAAAGTCCATCTTTTCTTCGTCGTGCAGGCGCTTCATCTCGTCGTGCAGGGCGGCCGGTTCCACGATTTTCATGTCGCAGAGGTTTTCGGCCGGTCGTGCCGGTTCGGCGGGGGCGGCGGGTCTGGCCGCGCGCGGTGCTTCAGCTGCCGGTTTGATGTTTTCTTCCATTATGCCTCCTCCAGTTGGTTTAAGAGTTCAACATTCTTTTCCTCCATCTCCTTGTGATAGGGGTCTTTCTCCTTGCGGTTGGTTGTGCCGAAGAAGTTCTCGACCTTCACTTTACGCTGCAACTGCATCATTCCGTACAGGAACGATTCGGGGCGCGGCGGACAGCCCGGCACGTAAACGTCCACGGGGATAATCTGGTCTACGCCCTGCACCACGTGGTAGGACTTCCTGAACGGTCCGCCGCTGACGGCGCAACCGCCCACGGCCACCACGTATTTCGGGTCGGCCATCTGGTCGTACAGACGTTTCAGCACGGGCGCCATCTTTGTCGTGATGGTTCCGCTCACCAGGATGACGTCGGCCTGCCGGGGGCTGTTTCGCGTCACTTCAAAGCCGAAGCGGGCGATGTCGTAGCGGGCGGCGCAGACGGCCATGAACTCGATGCCGCAGCAGCTCGTGGCGAAGGTCAGCGGCCATAGCGAGTTGGAGCGTCCCCAGTCGATAAGTTCGTCCAGACTGCGTACAATCACGTTCGTGCCGTTCTCGTTGAGTTCGGCCACGAGCTTTTCAAAAGTCTCGTTGTCCTTGAATTCCTCGTAGGGAATGGACTTGATTTTTGGTTTCTTCATTACTGCCATTTCAATGCTCCTTTCCTCCAGGCGTAAGCCAGGCCCAGAACTAAAATGAACAGGAAAAACGCGACGCTCAACAGACCTGCGGGTCCGAGCGTACGCATGACGACGGCCCAGGGGAAGAGAAACATCGTTTCCACGTCGAACATCAGAAACAGGATGGCAAAGAGATAGTAGCCGATGCGGAACTGCATCCAGCTGCGGCCGCGTGTCGGCACGCCACACTCGTAGGCCTCCTCCTTCTGCTCGTTGTAGCTGCGCGGCGAAATCAGCTTGGCCAGAATCGTCACGACGGCAACGAACGAGATACCTGTCAGCAATGCTGTGACAAATAAGGTAAAGTTCATAGCTCTTTAGTGTTATGTTAAAATTATTGTTGATTTGTTGTCGGTCGGGCTGATAATCGTACCTGCCGGAAGGCTGCCGTCTATGAACACGAGTACATACCGCACGGGACGGATGCCTCCCGGCGGACGTTGGCTGCGAACACGTTGGGATACGCGCCTGTATCCGGCGAATCGCGGAATTGTTTCCGTCCTGACGCCTTGCGCGGAACGGATGATTTCGCCCTTTTTCACGATTATCGTCTTTAGGCGGGCAAAGTTACAAAAAAGCATGAATAAAATGCAAAGTTCGCTTTACAAATCTTGCACGTCTGTGCAGTTTCTTCGCGAACGGCTTGTTTCGCGTCGCAGACGGCATTCGCGGCGACCGGACACCGGTTTGCGCGCGGCGGGAAACCGCATGTGGTTTCCGGACCGGTCTTTGTGGATTTTTCCGATGCCGTGCGGTTCTTTCCGCCCCCGTTTCTCCCGGTCTGACATTAACATATTTAACCTCTGTTGCCTTAATAAATGTAAACGGAATGGGGCTGCGGCTGCCTGGAAGGCATCTTTTTGCGCGCGGGCTGCTTCCATTTTCGTCTACATGGCATGTAAAAATTTTTAGAAGCAGCCCGGATTTTTCTACATGCACATGTAAATGGCACTTGCAAGCAGCCTGTTTACACGAAAAGAGGCGGTACGAAACCGCCTCTCCTGTTTTGCTTATGCAAAGATACGAAATTTTTTCGCCAAAAGCAAGAAATGTTAAATCGACCGGCTCTCTTATTTGAGGCGGGCCAGACATTCCTTGATGCGGCGCAGGGCCTCGACGATGTTTTCGTCGCTTGTGGCGTAGCTCATGCGGAAGCATTCGGGCGAGCCGAAGGCTGCGCCGCCGACGGTGGCCACGTGGCCCACTTCCAACAGGTACATGGCGAAGTCCATCGAGTCATTGATGACGCGATCGCCGTCGCGCTTGCCGAAATATGCACTGCATTTGGGGAACAGGTAGAATGCGCCTTGCGGTACATTGACTTCAAGTCCCGGTATCTCCTTGGCCAGGCGGACGATGAGGTCGCGCCGGCGTTCGAAGGCCCGGCGCATGTCCTCGACACACTGCTGTGAACCGGTGTAGGCGGCTTCGGCGGCCTTCTGCGATACGGAGCAGGGACCGCTGGTGTATTGTCCCTGGAGTTTGTTGCAGCCTTTCACAATCCACTCGGGGGCAGCGATGAACCCGATGCGCCATCCGGTCATGGCGTAGGCTTTTGACACACCGTTGATGACGACGGTGCGCTCGCTCATGCCGGGGAACTGCGCGATGCTCTCGTGGCGGCCGATGTAGTTGATGTGTTCATAGATTTCGTCGGCCAGCACGATGACACGCTCGTGGCGGGCCAGCACTCCGGCCAGGCGTTCCAGTTCCTCGCGGCTGTACACGGAGCCGGTCGGATTGCTCGGCGAGCAGAGTATGAGTGCGCGCGTGGCGGGCGTAATGGCGGCTTCGAGCTGCTCGGGTGTGATTTTGAAGTCCTGTTCTATACCGGCTTCGACGATGACAGGCGTTCCGCCGGCCAGTTTCACCATTTCGGGATAACTTACCCAGTAGGGGGCGGGAATGATGACCTCGTCACCGCTGTTCACGATGGCCATGACGGCGTTGCAGACCGACTGTTTGGCACCGTTGGAGCAGGAAATCTGTGCCGGGGAGTATTCCAGTCCGTTCTCGTTCTTGAGTTTGGCGGCGATGGCCTCGCGCAGCGCCGGATAGCCGGCCACGGGCGAGTAGCGGGACCAGTTCTCCTCGACGGCTTTGACGGCGGCAGCCTTGATGTGGTCGGGGGTGTTGAAGTCTGGCTCGCCGACACTCATGTTTATGATGTCGATACCTTGTGCTTTGAGCTCTCCGCTCTTCTGCGACATGGCCAGTGTGGCCGACGGAGACAGGCGGTTCAGACGGTTGGATAGTTCGTTCATGATGCTATGATGGTGTTAGTGTTGATAGTCTGGTTGATTGGCCGTGGCGGATGCCTTTCGGCCGCGTGCGGCATCAGTCCCGGTTGCCGCCGAATATGCGCAGCAGGTACAGGAACAGGTTGATGAAGTCGAGATAGAGGGTCAGGCTGCCGAGCAAGGCCAGCTTCATCGTGTTGTCGTTCACCTCGTCGCCGTAGGCCATGAGCATGTGTTTTATTTTCTGCGTGTCATAGGCCGTCAGCCCGATGAAGATGGCGACACCCAGGTAGGTCAGCGCCCACGAAAGCGCGGAACTGGCCACGAAGATGTTTACGACGGTGGCGATGACAAGGCCGATGAGCGCCATGTACAGGATGCGGCCTGCCGTGCTGAGGTCGCGCTTGACGGTATATCCCAGCAAGGCCATACCGCCAAAGGTTCCCGCCGTGACGAAGAAGGTCGTGGAAATCGTTTCCATCGTGTAGGCAAGGAATATGAAGGAGAGAACGATTCCGTTGAGTATGGAATAGACGGCAAACATGACGCCCGCCGTGGCGAAAGACATGCGCATGATGCGCGCACTCAGGTACCAGACGATGCCAAGTTCGGCGATGAACAGGCCGAACATAAGGCCGGAATGTTCAGTGAGGTATTGTATCCATGAAAAGTGGCCGGCCACGTATGCGGCGGTCAGGCCTGTCATGGCCAGTCCTAAGGTCATCCACAGGAATACGTTCTTCATTAAGGCCGAAAAGGCCGCCGTGCGCTCGTTGCCGGCATATACGTTGATGGTTTTCTCTTGTTCCATGATTTATGTCTTTGGTGGTTGGTGACGGGTGGCTTCCGCGCGCCCCTTCGTGCCGCCAATCCTTATATATATAATGTGTGCGACGCTATATGACGGGGGGCGGCGTGCCGGCCGGCGGCGCCGGTCTTATTTCTTCAGGTGCAGCGTGTGCCCCATGCGCTCCTGCTTGGTGCGGAGATACTGCTCGTTGTAACGGTTCGGCTTGATTTCAATCGGTACGTTCTCGACAATTTCCAGTCCGTAGGCTTCCAGTCCGACGCGCTTCACGGGATTGTTGGAGATGAGCCGCATCTTGCGCACGCCTATCATGCCGAGAATCTGTGCGCCCACGCCGTAATCGCGCTCGTCCGGGTCGTAACCGAGGTGTACGTTGGCATCTACGGTGTCGTATCCCTGTTCCTGCAGTTTGTAGGCCGCGATTTTTGCCATCAGACCTATGCCTCGGCCTTCCTGGTTCAGGTAGAGAACGACGCCTTTCCCTTCTTTCTCGACCATCTGCATGGCTTTGTGCAACTGCTCCCCGCAGTCACAGCGTTCCGAACCGAAGATGTCGCCGGTCATGCACGAGGAGTGGACGCGGACCAGCACAGGCTCGTCAGCTTCCCACTCGCCCTTGATGAGCGCGATGTGCTCCAGACGGTTGCTTTTCTGGCGGAAAGGGATGAGGCGGAAGTGTCCGAATTCGGTCGGCATGTCCACTTCCTCGCCCTTTTCCACCAGGCACTCATTCTTCAGCCGGTAGGCAATCAGGTCTTTGATGGTGATGATGTGCAGTCCCTCGCGGGCCGCGATTTCCTGCAACTGCGGCATTCGCGCCATGGTGCCGTCTTCGTTCAGAATTTCGATGAGACAGGCGGCGGGTTGCAGTCCGGCGAGTCGGGCAAGGTCTACGGCTGCTTCGGTGTGTCCGGCACGTGCCAGCACGCCGCGGTCTTGTGCGTAGAGCGGATTGATGTGTCCGGGCCGCCCGAAAGTATCGGGGCGGCTTTCGGGGTCGGCCAACGCGCGGATAGTCGCCGCCCGGTCATGACAACTCACGCCGGTGGTGCATCCTTCGAGTTTGTCAATGGTCACGGTGAACGGTGTTCCGAGCATGCTGGTGTTGTTCTGTACCTGGTGTTCCAGTTCCAGTTGCCGGCAACGCTCGTTGGTGATGGGCGCGCAAAGCACGCCGCGTCCCATGCGCAGCATGTAGTTCACGGCCTCGGGCGTTACCAGTTCGGCGGCCATGATGAGGTCGCCTTCGTTCTCGCGGTCTTCGTCGTCTACGACTATGACAAATTTTCCTTGCTTGAAGTCTTCTAATGCTTCCTCGACGGAAGCGGTCTTGAAAGTATCCATTATCAGTTCGTTTCGTTTTGTTCGATGTTCGGGGCTGCCTTTCAGCGGGGCTCTAGCGGCAGCATTTTGGTCGGAGGTGCCATCCCGGCCGGCATTTTGGTGTCCGGGCGGCGGCTTGCGGGCTCTTCGGCCGGTTTTCCGGCCTTTTGCTCCATTTTTTCCTTCCATTTGTTTCTGAGGGTGTCCTTGTTGGAAATGACGGACCATAGTCCTGCAACCGTCAGGGCCAGGAAAAGCAGCGCGGCCAACAGCTTCCGGGGTAACCTGAACGCCCGTTTCGATGTGTTGCCAGGTTCTTCCTGCCGGTTGTCGCCGCGTTGCGCCGTTTCGGGATGCTGCTGCCGCTCGATGAAAGCCAGCAGGTGGTCGCAACTCTTCACGATGTTGCGCATATCGCGCAGCAGGCGCAGCCTGAACCGCCAGATGCGTATCCACAGCACGAGGCCCAAGGGGAAGCAGATGCCGGCCGCCATGTTGGCCCACCGGCTTGTGAACGGCGAGACATGCGCATTCACGTAAATGATCGGGAACTCGTTCAGTTCCATCAGTATCTTGGGGTTGCGGCTGTTCGAGAGTTCTTCGACGATGGCCTCCATCCGTTCGTTCAGGGCCTCGACCTGTGAGTCGGGCGTGTGGCGGAAGAACGTGTCGGTGTAGCCCGGCATGTTGATCAGCCGTTTCTCTCGCGCGTAGGTGCGGCAGTCATCGCGGAACGCGGCGATGTCGGTCTTCAGCCTGTCGTAGTCGGGGTCGTCTATGATGACTTCCTTGCGGAATATGTGGCGGTGTGTGCGCAGTCCCAGCAGTCGTCGGAACAGGTTGGCGTACAGTTCGGCGTTGAAGACCATGGAGTCCTTGTTCGACTTGTAGGTCAGGAAGACACCGAAAGGTATGAGGACGGCCGAACTTATCCACATGCCGTAAACCATGTTCCATGAACCGTCGCGTGCCATCTTCATGCCCGAGGTGTTGATGATGTAATAGAAGATGAAGATGAGCACACTGATGACTGCCGGCATTCCCAGGCCGCCTTTGCGTATGATGGCACCGAGCGGCGCGCCGACAAAGAAGAAGAAAAGGCAGGCCAGCGAGAGTGTCATCTTCTGGTGCCATTCTATCCAGTGCCTGCGTATGAAGCGGTCGCCGTCGCCGCCGGCCATGCTCTTCCATTCGAGTTCCGACTGGTGCATCCGGGCGTAATTGCGTGCGCTTTCGAGCGTGTTCCGCATCTGTTCCGTTTCCGTCCGTGCCAGGATGGTGTCGAAGGGAACGGCGGAAGCGGCCGTCTGCCGGCTGATGCGGACGGAATCTTCCCGGGCAATGGACGGCAGCTTGTACCATCGGGCCTTTGCCTCGTCATAATAGTTCCGCCCCATGCTGTCCAGTTTCCGTTCCATGGAGTCTACGCTCTGCTCAATTTCGTGCATGTTCTTGGCGGAAGGCATGTCGCGCAGCAGTTCGGCGTCCACCATGGCGAAGTTGCTGTCGAAGTCGATGAGGAACTGCTTGTAGCCGAACGTCTCGCGGTCGTAGGGGACGCTTGCCGTGTTCAGGCCCGAGAAGTTCTGCTTCTGCAGGTTCTCGAACTGCTCCCCGTTCCACAGTTCCAGCTTCAGGTGCATCTTGTCGGCGGTCATTTCCATCCTTCCCGAATCGGCCAGGACGATTTGCGCCCGGTCGAATCCCTGGTCCGTCTTGTAGATGATGAGCTGGTAGAGCATCCCCGTCTCGGTATCCTTCTGTTGAACGTACAGGTTCACGTCGGGCACGCCGCTGTAGAAGATGCCTTCGGGTATCTCTACGGCCGGTGACTGCTGTTTCATGCTGAAAAGCAGCGTACGCAGGTTTATCTGTGCCTGGGGTGCCGTGTTGTTCTGAAAGTAAAAGGACAAGCCGGTCAGTGCCAGTACGACCAGCATGACGGGGCGCATGATGCGGATGAGCGGCACGCCGGCCGCTTTCATCGAGAGCAGTTCCAGCTGTTCGCCCATGTTGCCGAAAGTGATGAGGGAGGCAAGAAGCACGGCCAGGGGCAGGGATGTGGGAACGAGGGTGATGCCCATGTGCCAAAAGAACTTGCCTAAGATTTCCAAAGAAAGTCCTTTGCCGATGAGTTCGTCCACATAACGCCACGTAAACTGCATCATGAAGACGAAAAGGCAGATGAAGAATGCACCGAGAAACAGGGGCAGGAATTTCTTCAGGATATATAGGTCGAGTTTCTTTATTCCAAGCATGGGGAAAGCCCTTCTTACCAAGATGCAAAAATACTGTTTTTTTTTCATCCGTGCGGTATGCGTGCGGCAAAGTCTGCGTTACTTTAGGTTTTCTTAAGTCCGGACCGGACCTCCGGCTTTCTCCCGTGTTTTTTCGCCGGGCCACGCAGTGGCTTTTCTGCGCCTACGAAATTGAAACAACTTTCTTCTTGCCCTAAACATTAACACCTTTAACTTTTTCCGCCAGCCACGCAGTGGCTTTTCCGCGCCTACGGAATTGAAACAGCCTTCTTCTATCCCTAAACATTAACATTTTTAACTTTTCCCGCCATTCAGAATTGCGTAAATGGCAACTATCTTTTCGCGGAATAGGGATAAAAAATCCTACAAGCAGCCTAAAAATTTTTACATGCACATGTAGAAAAATCTTCTCTAAGGCTATTTTTGCACGGAAGCAGGGCTTTTTGCACGAAAAAGGGGCGGCCGCGGCCGTCCCTCCCTTTTCCTTATCACAAAGATACAACATTTTTCGCCCGAAAGCAAGAAGTGTTAAATCACCGCGAGACAATTGTTAAAATCGCCACCGCCTGCATTTCCGCCGGTGCGGGTTGTCCATTCCTGACGGAAAGGGCGGCAGGCGGAGGCCGCCGGTACGGACGTTCAGTTCACGACCAATTGTGGAAAATACTCCCTCAGGATTTCTTCGGCGCGAGCCAGCTGTTCCGGGGTGTTCTCCTTGGTGTCTTTCAGTGCATACTTCCAGCCCAGGGCCTCGTACTTGTGCACGCCGAGCGTGTGGTAGGGGAGCAGTTCCACGCGCTCTATCTGTTTGTATCCGCCGAAGTGCTCGCCCAGTCTGCGCAGGTCGGCCTCGGCGTCGCTCAGTCCCGGTACGAGTACATACCGCAGCCAGAACGGATGGCCCTGCGTTTCGAGCCATTCGGCCGTGCGCAACGTCTGCGTGTTCGGGCGGCCCGTGATGTGTTGGTGGCGTTCCGTGTCGATTTCCTTTACGTCCAGCAGGATGAGGTCGGCCAGCCGGAAAAGCTCTTCCACGTGCCGGTTCCAGACACCGCCGTTCGTGTCGATGCAGGTGTGTATGCCGGCCTCTTTCAGGCGGCGGAAAAGCGGTATCAGGGCCTCGGCCTGCGCCGTGGGCTCGCCGCCCGAGAATGTGATGCCGCCGCGCCGGCCGAAGAAGGGCTTCATGCTGACGGCCTGTTCCAGTATGTAGTCGGCGTCGGTCGGCGTGCTTTCGCCCACGGCATCTATGGTGTCGGGATTGGCACAGTACAGGCAGCGGAACGGACATCCCTGCAGGAAGACGACATAGCGCAGCCCGGGGCCGTCGAACGTGCCCATCGACTCGTAGCTGTGTACGCGTATGGGGAGTTTGCCCGGAGTAGGTGTTGTTTCAGTCATGGTGTAAAATGTTTTTGCTGGCGGCCGGGATAATTTTTCGGCCGGAAACGGAAGTCCGTCCGCGGTGCGGATCATCCCCTCCGCCGCAAAGGTTATGTTTGGGAACGAAGAGCGGACGACAGATGCCGTCCGCTTCTCCTTTTCAATATGTTTTCCGTACCGTTGTCATCACATGCGCTCGTGGAAGGAGCGGCTGATGACTTCGAGCTGGTGTTCACGGCTCAGTTTGGTGAAGTTTACGGCGTAGCCGCTGACACGTATGGTGAGCTGCGGGTATTTTTCGGGATGCTCCATGGCATCTTCGAGCATTTCGCGGTTCAGAACGTTCACGTTCAGGTGGTGTGCGCCTTTCGTGAAGTATCCGTCCATCATCGTGACGAGGTTCTCGACGCGCTCTTCGGGCGTGGGACCGAGCGATTTCGGCACGATGGAGAATGTATTGGAGATACCGTCCTGCGAGTCACGGTAGCGCAGCTTGGCCACACTGCTCAGGGAGGCGATGGCGCCGTTCTTGTCGCGTCCGTGCATGGGGTTCGCGCCCGGAGCGAAGGCTACGCCCTTCGCGCGTCCGTCGGGAGTGGCTCCGGTCTTCTTGCCATACATCACGTTGGACGTGATGGTGAGGAGCGAGAGCGTGGGGCGTGCGTTCTTGTAGACGGGCAGCTTCTTGAGTTCCTCGCTGAAGAAGTAAACCAAGTCCACACCGAGGTGGTCTACGCGGTCGTCGTTGTTGCCGAAGCAGGGGAAATCGCCTTCTATGTCGAACCTGTCGGTCACTCCCATCTCGTTGCGGTGGGCGGTCACCTTGGCATACTTGATGGCCGACAGGGAATCGAGTGCGATGGACAAGCCTGCCACACCGTAGGCCAGGTTGATGCGCGGGTCAGTATCGATAAAGGCCATCTGCGCCTTCTCGTAGTAATACTTGTCGTGCATGTAGTGGATGATGTTCATGGCCTCGTTGTACACGCGGGCTATCTGGGTGAGCACCTTCTTATAGTTGGTGAGCACTTCGTCGAAGTTGAGCACGTCGCTCTTCAGGGCGGGGATGCCTTCGACCATGACCGTGCCCGTGTTCTCGCAGCGTCCGCCGTTGATGGCCAGCAGCAAGGCTTTCGCCAGATTGCATCTGGCACCGAAGAACTGTATCTGACGGCCGATGTCCTGGTAGCTTACGCAGCAGGCGATGCCGTAGTCGTCCGAGTTACGTACCTCGCGCATGAGCGTGTCGTTCTCATACTGGATGGAACTCGTGTCTACCGAAACCTTTGCGCAGAAGTTCTTGAAACCTTCAGGCAGTTCGGGGCTCCAGAGCACGGTCAGGTTGGGCTCGGGCGAAGGACCGAGGTTGTAAAGTGTCTGCAGGAAGCGGAAAGAAGTCTTCGTCACCTTCGTGCGTCCGTCGTTGAAGCGTCCGCCCAAGGATTCGGTCACCCAGGTCGGGTCGCCGGCGAAGATGTCATTATAGCTGCCCATGCGCAGATGGCGCACCATGCGGAGTTTGATGACGAACTGGTCAATCAGCTCCTGGGCAAACGTCTCGTCGATAAGGCCATGCTTCAGGTCGTGCTCGATGTAGATGTCGAGGAACGAGGAAACGTTTCCGAGCGACATGGCTGCGCCGTCCTGTTCCTTGACTGCGGCAAGGTAAGCCATATATACCCACTGCACAGCCTCTTGTGCGGTCTGTGCGGGGCGGCTCAGGTCGAGCCCGTAGTATTCTCCGAGCACCTTCATCTCTTTCAGTGCCTTGATTTGCTCGGCCACTTCTTCGCGGGTGCGGATGCGGGCTTCCGTCATCGGGCCGGTCAGTGCGGCTTTGTCTGCCTGTTTGGCCTCGATGATGCGGTCCAGTCCGTAGAGGGCGAGACGGCGGTAGTCGCCGATGATGCGGCCGCGGGCGTAGTTGTCGGGAAGTCCCGTCAGGAAGCCCAGGGAGCGGAAACGGCGTATCTCTTCGGTGTAGACGTCAAACACACCGTCGTTGTGGGTCTTGCGGTAGTTCGTGAAGATGTCCTTTACCTTCGGATTGACCTCCATGCCGTTTTCGGCACAAGCCTTTTCCACCACCTTGATGCCGCCGAAAGGCTTGATGGCACGCTTGAGGAGCATGTCGGTCTGCAGACCTACGATGATTTCGTTCTCCTTGTCGATGTAACCGGCCTTGTGCGAGGAAATGGTGGATACGGTGTCGGGGTCGAGCGCGCGGATGCCGTTGTTGGCACGTTCCTCTTCGATGGCGTCGAGGCAGACTTTCCATACGCTTAACGTGCGCTCCGTCGGTCCTTGCAGGAAAGATGCGTCGCCTTCATAGGGCGTGATGTTCTTGCGGACGAAGTCGGTCACGTTAATCTCCTGGCTCCAAGGCCCGTCTATAAAGTGAGATTTCAGTTCCATAATAAAAAATAGATTAAATGATACTTTTAGGACTGCAAATTTACGATTTTAATTTGAATTAACGCCATATAAGATGGATTTTAGTATGTTTTTCACCATTTTACTGCGGGTACGGATTAGGCCTCGGGGAGCCGTTCCGTCCTGTCCGCTATCTTCGGGATTCTTGCAGGGAGGTGTTTGCCTTTTGCTCCGTACAACGGGTTAAATATCGCTGCGTGTGACCGCGTTTCGATATAATATGCTAAATTTGCAGCATTTGAAACATCGGCCGGACGGCCGTTGTATGTATTACCTTTAATATTCATACGATGGATTCTGCAAATAAAAAGGCCGCTGTCGGCATTGCGCTTGTCCTGTTGCTGGCTTTCATGCTTGTGACAGGTGTCATACTGCATCTCAAGAAGCATGGAATTCTTATCGAGCCGCGCTCCGTCATCAAAACCGTCCATTGGGCGGCGGGAAGCCTCATGGCTGTGCTCGCCGTGTGCCATTACAGGCAGTTCCGTCGGGTGCTGTCGGCCATGAAACTGCGCTTCCGGTGGTTTCGGACAGCCACCTGGTGTCTTGCGGCCCTGCTGACGGCCGTGGTTGCCACGGGCCTGTTCAAACTCTTGTCGCCGGTCAAGGTGCCGCATCTCGGACTGTGGCATTATTTTATCGGCCTCGCCATGTCGGGATTCGCCATTGTGCATCTCGTGCGCGGCATTCCCAGCTGGTGGAGACTGGTAAAACGTAAAAGGTGAAGAAGGAATCGGGACATGGAGAATGGTGAAACGCTGAAAGAAAATACCGCCAAAGGATTCTTTTGGGCGGCGTGCAGCAACGGGACTCAGCAGCTGGTCACGCTGCTCGTGGGCATCGTGCTGGCGAGGTTGCTCGATGTGGCCGATTACGGTATGGTAGCCATGCTCAGCGTGTTTTCCGTATTGGCCGGCTGCCTGCAGGAGAGCGGTTTCACGAGTGCCCTGGCCGTCAGGAAGGAGGCCCGGCACGAGGACTTCAATGCTGTGTTCTGGTTCAACGTGTCCGTGGGCGCGCTGGTCTATGTCCTGTTGTTTTTCACCGTACCTTTTATCGCCGAATTCAACCATACGCCCGAGCTGACCCTGCTGGGTCGTGTCATTTTCGTCGGCTTCGTCGTGTCGAGCACGGGTACGGCCCATTCGGCCTATCTCTTCCGCAATCTGATGGTGCGCCAACGGACCGCGGCGCAGGTGATAGCCTCGTTCGTGTCGGGGCTGACCGGTATCGGGTCGGCGCTGCTCGGATGGGGATGCTGGAGTCTCGTCGTGATGGACCTGACATACAAGACGGTCAATACCGTCGTTCTCTGGCACTACTCTTCGTGGCGGCCTACATGGCCGGTCGATTTCCGTCCGGCTTTCGAAATGTTTGCTTTCAGCAGCCGTCTGTTGCTCACCAACGTGCTCAACACGCTCAACGGGCAGTTGTTGCAGACTTTGCTGGGACATTTCTATCCTGCCGGCAGACTGGGCCACTACTCGCAGGCCAACAAGTGGAACATGATGGGCACGCAGTTCCTGACAGGTATCATCGGAAACGTGGCGCAGCCTGTGCTGGCCCGTGTGAACGGCGAGGCCGACCGGCAGGTCAGGATATTCAGAAAGATGTTGCGCTTCACTTCGCTGCTTTCTTTCCCGCTTCTGTTGGGCCTGGCCTTGGTTGCGCCGGAATTCATCGTACTTACCATCGGCCCCAAGTGGGCGGAGTGCGTCCCATACCTGCAGACGTTGTGCGTGGGCGGGGCTTTCGTTCCGCTGTGTCAGGCCTTTTCCAATCTGATTATCAGCAAAGGCCGCTCGGACTACTTCATGGCGGCGACATGCGGCTTTTTGCTTTTGCAACTTGTCGCGGTCGTGCTGCTTTACCGTGAGGGTATCCAGGCCTTGCTCTATGCAGTGGCCGGCCTGAACGTGGTGTGGACCGGCGTATGGTACGGCTTTGCGCGCCGGCTGGTACGGCTGACACCGCTACAAGTGCTTTCCGACACACTGCCTTTCCTTTTGGCCGCACTTGCCGGCATGTCCGTTGCCGCTTTGACGGCTTCGCTCGTACCGTCCCGCCTGCTGTCCCTGGCGGTCAAGGTAGTTGTTGCCGCCATCGTGTATTGTACGGTGATGCAGTTGTCGGGAGCCGCTATCTGGCGTGAGTGCGTGCAATTCGTTTCCGCACGTTTGCGGCGGGCGGGATGAACGGATATAAGATAAAAATTAGGTGAGTCGTTTTATTTCAATAGGAACTTTCTATTCATTGTCTTGTTCCGTTTTTTGTCTTCCAGCGTCAGCATGTAACATCCTGCTTTTAGTTCGATGGTGTGGCTTGTGATGGCTTTGGCATAGGCCACCAGCATCCCGTTAATGGCATATACGAGAGCGTTGATGGGATGATTGCTTTGTATCTCAATACCTTTATTCCGTAGAAGTCTTATTTCCAATCCTGCCGGACCATTGCTATTTGTTGCGAGTCCCGATGCAATGTACACTTCTTCTTGAAGGAATTTGCTTGCTGTGCCATAGGCATTGTCGAGAGATATGTCAATATATGCCTTGCCGCCTTTCACTAATGGCCCGACATGGATGACATCGCCCGTAAACTTGTATTGGAGAACAGTTCCTGTGTCGTCTGACACGAGTATACTCCCTTTGGATGCTCCTTTCTGCTGAATAGACAGGTCGAATTTATAGTGCTGACTGTCGGGAAAAGATACACTGGAAATGGTCACATTTCCGATGAGTGGCCTTGTCTCCAGTGAAAGCGGTAGCGTATAGTCTGTTTCCGACACACGGCATATCACTCTCGCCTCTATACAGCCGAATTTATCCAGCGAACCTAAGGAGAGATCGGGTGTAATGGTGAATGATGTTCCTGAATGGTTGGCTATGTTTTCGTAGTCGCCTTTGTCCTTGTTATAAACTTGATATATCCAGACCGCTTGCCCTGCGCCTTCCTGCGTTGCTGCTCTCTGTGCTGTGAATGATAGGTTATCGTATACGGAACCATATCCTAATACGTCCGTACCGGCACTGGTTATTTCTACGTCATACGGTTTCACGTTCCAACCTATGGCGGCCATGACGTCCAATGTCTCTCTGTTGATGGGAAGTAGCCGCTTATCGTCTGTTTGCGGATATTCCATGATGTTGTCATGACCTAACGAGAAATAGTTTCCACTTAGCAATGGAACGTATCCGGCGGTTCCATATATATTATAACTGAAGGAAGAAGACTTCAGATGAAGTGGTTTTGAAAAGAAAGCCTCAAGTTCTGAAGAACTCATGTAGTTGATGTTTGATAGAAAGCAGTTTCCATCCGTTAGTAAACGGTCGAAAGGAGAAATAGCCTGTGGTATGGCTGTTTCTAATCTATCTTCTCTCTTTGTTACCGAACTTCCGAATCCTAAGATGTGTGCAATATGGCGCAGGAAAGCACGGGACATGCTAACGTTTCCACTGCTTGTGCCATCGTATGCCCATGAAGAGTTCCAATCAATACACGCATTGATTTTTATAGTGTCGTGTGTGTCATTCCCTGAACCTGATGTCTGATAATAAAGACTTCCGGGTTGAGATTCTTGTTGGCTTTTACGAATATAGCTGACGGTTGTGGCTATTTCTATTTCCGGATCTAAATCTTCGGATATGCAGACGAAGAATTTGATGGGAACTTTGATGTCAAGTCTTTCTTCCCATGTGTTCATTGCTATCTTCAAGCAATGTTTTACTCCCTCCGTCATAAAATAGTTGTCATCGTATGTGGCGATAATCTTCTTCTGTCGTGAAAAGATTTGTCCTTGTTCGGATTTTGCAGTTCGACTTATCATCGGACGATTTGCGCTTTGGGTATATGATGCATCTCTTGTGTTGTCTGCATATACTACAAATCCCCGGTTATTTATATCCTGGGCTGATATAATATTTGTATAGGACAGCAGTGGCAGACATAGAATGAGCAATACGAGAAGCCTTTTTGTTTTCAGAAAGTTGCCCGATTGGTCGTTTCTCGATGGGTATCCGGTCGCAAACGAGACCGTGTTGCTGTGAGACTGATATAGTTTTCTCATTTTTTCTTCAAAGAGATTGTTCCGCGTAAAGGGATTGAAAGATCGTATCATAGGATAAAACCTTTATTGTAATTTATATGAGAGCAAATATATGGAGAAAAATAAAAAGGAAGGCGGATTATTGTAAAAAACGTTGTATCGGAGTGGTTGCGTTGATACTTGTTCCTGTTTGGAACGTGGTTCTTGTCAGCATTGAAACGTTCTCCGCCCGTCAAACATGTTGGTTTGGCGGGCGGAGAATACTTATAGCGGACGGCACGATACTTCCCGGTGGAAAATAATCTGCCGTGAGTTCTTGTTATGCCTTACTTCGTGACAAGTCCGAGCGTATCGCTGGCGATGAGAAGTTCCTCGTCGGTGGGAACGACTACGACTTTCACGCGGCTGTCGGCGGTGGAGATGATTTCTTCCTCACCGAAATTCTTGCGGTTCTTTTCTTCGTCAAGCTTGATGCCGAGGAATTCGAGTCCGTTGACGGAGTTGTAGCGGACATCCCACTGGTGCTCGCCCACACCGGCCGTGAAGACGATGACATCGACGCCTCCCATAATCGCGGCATAGGCTCCGATGTATTTCTTTATGCGGTGGGAATACATTTCGAGGGCGAGCGCCGCACGCTTGTTGCCGTTCTGGCTGGCAGCCTCTACTTCACGCATGTCGCTGGATACGCCTGAGATGCCCAACACGCCGCTCTGCTTGTTCAGCAAGTCGCTCATTTGATCGGGAGTGAAGCCTTCTTCCTTCATGATGGCCAGTACGGCGGATGCGTCGATGTCTCCGGAGCGCGTACCCATCATCATGCCCTCGAGCGGCGTAAGGCCCATGGACGTTTCGAAGCACTTGCCGTTCTTCACGGCCGAGATGGAAGCGCCGTTGCCTATGTGGCAGGTGATGATCTTCAGGTTTTCGGCCTTTTCTCCGAGGAATTCGGCCACGCGGGCCGTCACGAAGCGGTGGCTGGTGCCATGTGCGCCCCAGCGTCTGATGTTGTTGTTCTCATAATACTTATAGGGAACGGCATACATGTAGCACTTCTCGGGCATGGTCTGGTGGAAAGCGGTGTCGAACACGAACACCTGCGGCAGTTCGGGCAGCATCTTCTTGACGGCCTGGTAGCCTTTTAGGTGGGCGGGGCTATGGAGCGGAGCCAGGTCCATATACTGTTTCCACTCTTCGAGCATGGCGTCGGTCACAATCTGGCTTTCGGTGAAGCGTCCGCCGGCCACGATGCGGTGTCCTGCCGCCGAAATCTCGTCCAAGCTCTTGATGGCGCCGTGTACCGGGTCGAGCAGTGTGTCGAACATCAGTTTGATGCCTTCCGTGTGGGTGGGACAGGGCGATTCGATAATCTTGGTCTCACCGTCAATCTTGGTTTTGAGGAACGAACCCTCGAGTCCGATTTTCTCGATGCCGCCTGCGGCCAGCACAGACTTGTCGTCCATCTCATAAAGTTTGTACTTGATGGAGCTGCTGCCGCAATTGATGACTAATATCTTCATGGTTTGTTTTATGTATGAGTTTTGAAATGATTCGTATGCCGTTAAAACGATTGCAAAATTACTGCAATTTTTTTATTTTGAGGCCACTTCGCCTGTATTCTTCGGCAAATATCTTCGGCCGAGAGCGGTGAAGTGCGTTGCAGGTCCGTTTCCGTCCCGATTTCCATCCCCATGATGTAGTCGTTCATGAAGAAACCGTTCCCGATGTCGAAGTCGCCCGAGCGCAGGCAGGTCATGCCCATCCGTTCATAGAACCTGCGTGCGCTGTTGTGGCGGTTCACGTTCAGTTCCATGCGGCAGGGCGACGGGTGTACCCGTCTGATGTGCTCCAGGGCCGTTTCGAAAAGGTAGTGTCCCAGACCTATACCTTGGAAGTCGGGGTTGAGGTAGATTTTTTGCAGGTGGAACAGGTCTTCCTCCTGTCTTTCTATGGAGACATAGCCGCAGGGGCGGCCGTTGAAGAGGGCCAGAAAGAAAACCTGCCCTTCCTCGCCCATCTGTCGCCGCAGGCTTTCTTCCGAATACATCCATTCCATCATGTACGCCAGTTGTTCGGGTGACAGGATGTCCCGATAAGTGGCGGGGAAGGCATGTCGTGCGATGTCTCTGATGATGCCGATGTCCGCCATGCCGGCCCGGCGGTGCGAGATGACAATCTTTTCGTTTCCTTCGTCGTTTTTCATGTGGCTATGTGCAGTTTAGATTTGTTTGTTTCTCCATTTCCCGTAGCGCATGTACGTCCAGGAGAAGGCTATCGCCATGACGCTGTAAACGTACTCGCTCATCCAGCATACGGCCAGCGAGGCACGCATACTGAAGATGACGATGCCGACGAATATCATATAGACAAAGAGTGATATGAACTCGAAACAGAGGGCCATCCGCGTGTTCCCCGTTCCCGATACGGCATGGAAGTAAATCTGTGCGGGAATGGTGAGCGCGTAAGAGCCGATCAGTACGAACAACGGCGCACGCCCGGCCTCGATGAGTGCGGTTTCGTTGGTGAAGAGCGCCAGTACGCTTTCGTTGAACAGGGCCGTGAGCAGCAATACAGGGGTAAGCAGGAAGAAACCGAGGCGTATGGTGCGGCGCAACATGGGCAGCACGGAGTCCGCCTCACCTTGTCCCATGAGGTTGCTGACCAGTGTCGTCGCGGTGGAGGATAGGGCGATGACTGTCATGAAGAAGACGGACGAGATGTTGCGGATGACGTTCGTGACCGCCAGTTCGCGCTCGCCCAGATGCTCGATGGCCAAAAAGAAAATGAACCAGGTGCTCAGCGAGATGAAGTCCTGAATCATGGTCCACACGCTGATGCCGAGTATGCGTCCGAGCAGGTATCCCTTGAACTGCGGCCGTCGGTCCAGCCCGTACTTCCGGTAGTCCGTGTGCCGGCAGGTATAGACGATGAAGAAGAGCATGGAGACACTTTCAGCCAATACGCTGCCCATTGCCGCGCCGGCAATGCCGAATGCCGGCAGTCCGCATTTCCCGAAAATAAGGATATAATTGAACAGGATGTTGCTTGTCACCATCACGACCGAGTTGAACGTGAGCATCCGCGTGTTGGTGGTGGCGATGTAGAACGAACGGAACATGATGGCCACGTAAGCGAAGAAGAAACCGAACACGCGCCAGCGCAGATAGCTGACCGCCGCCGTGCCGACGGCTTCCGACGAGACGATATGCCGCAGCAAGGATGGCGCGAGTGTGGTGGTCAGCACTGCGAGGACCGTGGCCAGTAACAGCAGAAAGGCCAGACTGTGGTGGAAGATGGTTCCCACCGCCGGATAATTGCCTTCGCCGTTGCGCCGCCCCATGAGAATTTGCGCGCCCGTGCTGAAGCCCAGGCCTATCATGAATATGGCGATGTAGAATGTGGCGCCTATGGCCGACGCTCCCAGTTCTACCTCGCCGACACGTCCGAGAAAGGCCGCGTCGGTGATACCCACAAGCTGCTCCATGAGCGCACTCACGAGGATGGGATAGGCAATCTGCCAGATTTGTCCGTAGGTGAATTTCTTGATGGCCATGTTGTCTGTTCAGCGCCTGCAAAGATACAAAGAATCCTTCAGATACAAGGACTCCTCATGCCCGGTCCGTTCTTCTTTCGGGGACATGCGGCGGAAGAAGAACGGGGAAGGGCCGTCGGTCATACCTTCAGGAAAATCCTGTTGCGGTAGAGAATGTACAGGAAAAGCCAGCAAACGGTGATGTAGCCTATGGTGGAAAGCAGGTAGTGCATGTTTTCCGGGAACAGGCGTATCGTACCGCCGAATATCGCGGTGGACGTGGCGTTGAAGTCGATGAATACCTGTGCCAGATAGATGGTAATGGAATTGACGCCGATGATACGGAAGAAGAAGGTCCACCTTTTCCACCCCAGAACGTCGATGACCCAATAGAACAGGGCAAACAGGCCCACCGACAAGCCGCCTGCGACGCAGACGAACGAGCTGGTCCACAAGTTCTTGTTCACAGGCATCGCCCCGTCCCATATCCAGCCGACGGCAAGCAACGCTACGGCCGCAATACCCATGGCCAATGCCGTCCGGTGCCCGCTTCCGGACCGTGCCGACCGGATATATCCGCCCGTCAGGATGCCCAGGATGGCGGTCGTGACGGCCGGTAGCGTGGACAACAGGCCTTCCGGGTCGTGCGTCCCGAGGTGTAAGCGTCCCGGTAACAGCAACCGGTCGATTTGTCCTGCGAGCGAGCCTTCCATGGTGTAGGCCCCGCCGGGCATTGCCGGGAAGGCAGCCAGCAGTATCCAGTATCCCAACAGCAGGGCCACGCCGCAGAGCGCGAGGTTACGGCGGTTCAGGAACACGCTCAGTAGTGCTGCGAACATCCAAGCCAGTCCGATGCGGCCCAACACGCTGGCATAGCGCAGCTCGTCAAACCGGAACTGCAGCAGACCGTTATAGACCACGCCGAGCAACACGAGCGTAAGGCCGCGACGCACGATGCGCCGGCAGATTTCCCCGTCGGTCTTTCCCGCCGAACGCTGTTTTGCGACGGAGAAAGGGAAGGAAACGCCGGCCATGAACAGGAATAACGGAAAAATCAGGTCGGTGAAGGTGAATCCGTCCCAGGCTGCGTGTCCCATTTGTCCGGCCCACGTCTCGAAAACCGTCCCCGGAAGCAATGCTCCGAGCGTCCAAAACATGGCGTCGCCGCCCATGATGAAAAACATGTCGAAGCCCCGCAGCGTGTCAAGCGATTGCAGGCGTCCTTTGGTGGTAGTTTCCATGCTTTATATATAATAGGTGTGATGAAAACCGTCGGCGTGTGGTTGCCGAAGCCGGTCGAGAGATGCGGAAAGCCGCAGACCGACACGTCTTACGGGTGCGGCCTGCGGCTTTTCGTAGATTAAGGTCGGATGATGTCCGACATGTTATTTTTTCTTTGCCGATACGGCTTTCGTTATCTTCTTCTTGGCCTGGATGACGGCTTTGTCGTAGGTCGCTTTGGCCTTTACCTTCGATTTTGCGTCAGCCTTTTTCATTCCGTCATAGAGGTTCCAGATGTCAAGTGCCTTGACGGCATCCTTCTGTGCGGCGGTGTAGGCGGCGGCAGCGTTTTCGACAGCCTTTTCCTCATCGGCGGGAGCGTAGGCGTGCTTGTAGCCCTTCACGTCGTTCCAGTGTCCGCGCGTGAAGTCGGGGAAAGTGACGGCAGCGCAGTTGTTGTCCATCGAGAGCGTACCGAGCTCGGCCAGACAACACCATTCGGCCAGGTCATAAACGTCCATGTCGAGCGGCAGACCGTTCTGCAGGCAGTAAACCATACGGGCATCCATGAAGAAGTCCATACCACCGTGTCCGCCCACCTTGGCAGCCATTTCGCCGTACTTCTTGATGATCGGGTGACGGTATTTCTCGCGCAGCGCATTCATCTCTTCGGCCGGCATGAAACCGTGAGAGCTGAGATTGTCTACTTTCGGCGCGTGTCCGGTGGCCTTGAGCTGGGCGGCGTCTACGGCAATGCCTTCGACGGGATACTTGTTGGCGAAGCCTTTCGTACCGGTGAGCTGGTACAGGCGGTTGTAAGGCTGCGGGTTCATCACGTTGTGCTGGATTTCGACCACCTTGCCGTTAGCGGTGCGCATGAGTGTGGTGGTGTGGTCGCCGTTGCGGTATTCCTTGCAGGGCTTTCCGGTTTTCTTCTCCACGTATTCCTTGCCGTGTACCGACTTGGTGTCCATTGCCACGAGGGTGGTGAATCGGTCTCCGCGGTGGATGTCGAGCACCTGTGCCACAGGGCCGAGGCCGTGGGTGGCATATACGTCGCCGCGGTTCTCCTTGTTGTACTTCATACGCCAGCCGAGCTTGTCGGGGTCGTTGGACGGGTTGCTCCAGTAATAGCCCCAGAAGTCGTCAAGATTGTGGATGTAGGCACCCTGTGCGCGGATGACCTCGCCGAAGACCCCGTGCTGTGCCATGTTGAGGGCATCCAGCTCGAACCAGTCGTAGCAGCAGTTTTCGAGAATCATGCAATGCTTGCGCATCTTCTCCGAGAGGTTGATGAGTTCCCAGCATTGTTCGAGGTTCATGGCCGAAGGCACTTCGATGGCCGTGTGCTTGCCGTTCTCCAATGCGCATTTGGCTACGGGGAAGTGGTGGTCCCAGTCGGTGGCCACGTACACCAGGTCGATGTCGGGGCGTTTGCAAAGTTCTTCATAGCCTTTCTCGCCCGAGTAGATGGCGGCGGGCAACAGTCCTGCCTTTTTCAGGTATCCCTGGCAGCGTTCCGCGCGTTCGGCTTCATAGTCGCACAGCGCGACAATCTCCACACCGGGGATGTAAGTGAAGCGTTCGACCGCACCGGGACCGCGCATACCGAGACCAACGAAGGCCACGCGCACCGTCTGTATCTTGTCGGTCTTGAGGCCGAGCACGTGTTGCTGGCCGGCCGGGCGGGCGGGAGTGTCCACGACGATGGTACCTTTGTCCCAATGCCATTTTGTAGAAGGTGAGAGCGACTGGGCCGCAGCCGGCGTGGCGCTCATGATTCCGACGGCCATGAAAGCCGCGGCTAAAACTTTGTTTAGTTTCATGGAAATAGGTTTTAGATGTTTAAGTATGTTTTTTATTTTGTTTTTCACGGTTGTGGCAGCAAAGATAAGCAAAAAAAGTAAAAGCGGACCAAACATCCGGCAAAAAAGCCTTGCGCCGGGATGTCGCGGATGCCTTTCGCTTGCTTTTCGCCCGAATATCCCTAAACCGGACAGGCGCCTTATCGGCAGATCCTGTCCGGTCAGGGGTATTAAGAATCATATATTCTGTTTTTTTGCCTCGACTGTTTCGTCTCATGTCCCGACGGAACGACGTATCCGCCTGCCTGTGTCATTCCCAGCCCAGTGCGCTGGCGCCGAGTACGGCCGCCTCGCTGCCGTTGAGCGATGAAACGAGCAGTTTGGCTTCGGTCTTGAAGCAGCGGAGCACATTTGCCTCGTAGGCCCTGCGGAGCGGTTCCATCAGGTAGTCGCCTGCCTTGGTCAGTCCGCCGAAGAAGATGAATGCCTCGGGCGTGTTGAAAGTGGCGAAGTCGGCGCAGGCCTCGCCGAGCATCCGTCCCGTGCGCTCGAATATCTCGAGAGCCAGCTTGTCTCCCTTTTCGGCGGCGAGGAATACGTCGTAGGACGTGATGTCTGCGGGGTTCATGTCGCGCAGCGGGCTGGGTGCGGACGACTGTTCCAGCACTTCGCGTGCGGTGCGTGCCACGCCGGTGGCCGAGCAGTAGGTTTCGAGGCATCCGCGTCCGCCGCAACCGCAAGGACGTGCGTTGGGCGAGCGGTCGAACTTGACGTGTCCCAGCTCACCCGCAAAGCCGTCGCTGCCGTATACCACTTTGCCATCGACCACGATGCCGCTGCCGACGCCCGTGCCGAGCGTTATCATGATGAAGTTCTTCATGCCGCGTGCGGCGCCGTAGGTCATTTCTCCCATGGCGGCGGCATTGGCGTCGTTGGTGACGCGCACCGGTATGCCGAGCGCTTCCTCGAAGAGCTGTGCTATGGGTACGATGCCTTTCCATACCAGATTGGCCGCGTGTTCTATGTTTCCGGTGTAATAGTTGCCTTGTGGCGCACCGATGCCCATGCCCCTTACCTGCTCGATGCCTCCTACGAGGTCGAGTGCGGGCTGCAACGCTTCGACGGCAGCCTTTACGTAGTCGTGTATGTCGGGATAGGCGTTTGTCTTGATGGCGGTCTGCGCTTTTATCGTGCCGCGCTGGTCTACTATGCCGAAGATAGAGTTGGTTCCGCCCATGTCAAGTCCGATGACATAAGGCTTTTCTGCATTCAGTTCCATGATAGTATGATTTAAGTGTTTTGAATTTGCTGTATTGTCCGACAAATTTATGGATTATATTTCAATTCGCTTGATTCGCAGGGAGATTTTTTTGTCCGTGCCGCCTTTTGCCCGTACCGGTAACGGGCTTTCGGGGCTTCCGGAAGTCTCTTTCCGTCCTCGTCGTCGCGGTGCCGTCGTGTTCCGGCCGGTCGTCCGAAGAATGACCGGCGGCGATTTTAACAGTTGCCTTGCGGTGATTTAACACTTCTTGCTTTCGGGCGGAAAAAGTTGTATCTTTGTGATAAGGAAAAGGGAGGGACGGCCGCGGCCGCCCTTTTTTCGTGAAAAAAGCCCTGCTTCCGTGCGAAAATAGCTTTGGGGAAGTTTTTCCTACATGTGCATGTAAAAATTTTTAGGCTGCTTGTAGGATTTTTTATCCCTATTCCGGACAGGAAAAACACTATTTCGCGAAAAAGATAGTTGTCGTTTACGCAATTCCGGCCGGCGGGAAAAGTTAAAAATGTTAATGTTTTGGGATAGAAGATGACGGTTTCAATTCCGTAGGCGCGGAAAAGCCACTGCGTGGCTGGCGGCCCAATAAGCCCAATAAGCCGTGAGCGTACAAAAAAATGATATAAAATTTCTCCTTCTCGTAAAAAAGTACGAATTTTGCACCTAAGATGGAGATTACGGCATACATAGCAAGTCTGCTTGTTTCTATGATGAAAGGAATCGTTATCGGCATGGTGGCGTCAGCTCCCATGGGGCCGGTGGGCGTTCTCTGTATTCGCCGTACGATTAAGAAAGGTCGCATTTACGGCATCGTTACGGGTGCGGGCGCCGCTCTCAGCGATATTATCTACGCATTGCTGACGGGCTTCGGCATGTCCCTTATCACGACGGTCAGTCAGCCGAGGAACATCTTTTTCATGAAGCTGATAGGTTGCGTCATGCTGCTGGCGTTCGGTGTGTACATGTATCGCACGGGGCCGCGGGCCAAGATGCGTCCGGAGTCGAATACGAAAGGGACGCTGTTTCGCAATTTCCTGACGTCGTTCATCATAACGCTTTGCAATCCGGTCATCATATTTCTTTTCCTGGCCCTGTTCAACATGATGGCCCCCTTTGCCACCGCTTCCGGAAATCCGGTGGAGATGCTCGTGGGGTATAGTTCCATAGTGGTGGGCGCCATGCTGTGGTGGCTGGGGCTTACTTATGTCATCAACAAGATGAGCAGGACTTTCAGCGAGAAGGGCGTGCAGCGCATCAATCGCTTCATCGGCGTTCTGGTTATGGCGATTTCTGTCATTTATGCCGTACTGACGCTGTGTGGCATATCGGTCATCGCGACCGAGGCGTAGCGGGACTTTCTACTTGTATCCTTTGATTTCAGACCATGATAATAGCAGACAAATTGCGGAAGACGAACAGGGCGGAGTATCTGCTCTATCTGTGGCAGGTGGAAGACATCCTGCGTGTCTACGGCTGTGATGCCGAGCGGCTGAAGACCGAATATCTGTCGCGTTTCAAGGTGTCGGACGAGGTGGCCTCGGCCATGGAACAATGGTATGCCGACCTGTGTGACATGATGCACGCCGAGGGGGTGATGGAGAAAGGGCATCTGCAACTGAGCAAGAACGTCCTACAGGAACTTTCCGACCTTCATGCCCGACTTCTGGCCTCTTCGCGCTTTCCTTATTACCGGGAGATGTATTACAAGGTATTGCCTTATGTCGTGGAACTGAGGAGTAAGGGCGGCGACAATTCCGCTTCGGAACTGGAAAGTTGTTTCGATGCCCTCTATGGCGTGTTACTGTTGCGCCTGCAAGGCAAGAAGGTGACACCGGAAACGGAACGGGCCGCCAAAGACATCACCACGTTGCTCGGACAACTGTCCGATTATTATTTCCGTGACAGGGAGTGTCCCCTTGAACTGGACTGAGGAAACGAAGGTTCGGATTTTGGATATGCTTGTGTGCGTTTGCGACAGCACTGCCGGACACATTCCTGTGAGGGGATGCCGTTACATGGGATTTCCCTGCGGGGAGGCGGCGCATGAATGTACAAAAGAACTTTTACACATTATATATATATAAAGAAAAATGGATTCTGCAGAATTGTTTCGCTGGGTGCTTGAAAACCTGAACTACTGGGTCGTTACGCTTTTCATGGCGATAGAGAGCTCCTTTATTCCTTTTCCATCCGAGGTAGTGGTTCCTCCCGCCGCGTGGAAGGCCATGACGGATGACGCGATGAATATATTTCTGGTGGTGGTCTTCGCTACGGTCGGTGCCGACTTGGGTGCGCTCATCAACTATTATCTTTCGCGTTGGTTGGGCCGTCCCTTGATTTACAGGTTTGCGGGTAGCCGCATCGGGCACATGCTTCTGATAGACGAGGAAAAGGTGCGCAAGGCCGAGGACTATTTCCGCGAGCACGGGGCCGCTTCGACCTTCTTCGGCCGCCTCATTCCTGCCGTCCGGCAGCTCATCAGCATTCCCGCAGGTTTGTCCCGCATGAAAGTGAGCACGTTCCTGCTCTATACCACCCTGGGGGCGGGAGTATGGAACTGCATTCTTGCCTTGATTGGTTACTGCATTTATCGCTTTACTGACCTCAAGACGACCAATGACGTCTATCTGCTGGCGCAACAATACAGTCACGAAATCGGTTATGTGCTGTTGGGGCTGGCCGTCGTGGTGGTTGGCATCCTTATCTATAAAGGTGTGAGGAAATAACGGGACGATGTGGTAAAATGATGCGATGATAATAACAGGCGGAACAGGTTCGCGCTTTTATGCCGGGCCTGTTCCGCCTGTTTTTTTGCCTTGCCGCTTTCTCGGAATGCAGCCCCTTGCGTCGGCTGCGTGCAGGTAGGGGCGGCTTTCCTTATTTCTTTATTTTGAAAGAAAGGCTTGCGCTTTCGAGCCCGTCCGCTTTTACGGTCAGACGCAGTTCTCCGTCCGCATTGCGTCCGGCTCGGATTATGGCCAACAGCAGGCCGTTGAATGCAGGCCGTTCGGGGCTGGAAAATGCCGTGTGGCACGTGGCGTCTCCATTGTCTGTGGCTACGATTTCTCCCTTGCCCTCCAGCCGGCATGTGATGTTCATGTTGGCGGTCGGCACTATGCGGCCTTCGGCATCGGTCACGGAGACGGTGACGAACACCAAGTCGCGGCCGTCGGCCTTGATGTGCCGCTTGTCAGCCTGTAATGCCAGACGGGAAGCCGGTCCCGTGGTCTCGCGTGAGGCCTTGGCCCATTTCTTTCCATTTTTGTAGACCACTACGTCGAGACGCCCCGGTTCGTAGGTGACGCTGTCCCATTGCAATCTGTACTCATATTTGCCTTTATGACGCTTGCCCAGCGAACGTCCGTTGAGGAAAAGTTCGGCTTCGTCGCCCGAGGTGTAAACCTGAACCGGCGTAACTTGTCCCGTCCGTTCGGGGAAATTCCAGTGAGGCAGGATGTGCGCCATCGGGAATTCGGGCAACCAGCGCGATTGGTACAGGTAGAAGCGGTCTTTCGGGAACCCTGCCATGTCGAAGATGCCGAAGTAACTGCTGCGCGAGGTGGGACGGTTGCGTTCCAGTTCCTCAAGTCTGGCTTTTTCGGCGGCCAGTTCTTCGGGGGTCATGGTCGCGGTGTGGTTGAGCAGTACGGAGCGGTCACTGTTAAAAGGAGTGGGCTCGCCAAGATAGTCGAAGCCCGTCCAGACAAACTCTCCGGCAACAGCAGGATATTTGTCCAGCTCCCTGAATTCATGGTCGGGAATGCTGGCCCAGCCCGGTTCGGTGACATCGTAGGAATTAACTTGATAAGGGCGCGGAAAATATTCTCCGCGCGAGCTCAGCGTAGAGGCAGACTCGCTGGTGACGACAGGCAGATGCTCATGTCCTTTTTTCTTGAAGAACTTTCCGAAAAAGTCTTCTCCTCCCTGGATTCCGGCAGGATAGTTTGTGCCGACCACGTCAAGCTGCAATTCCGTTCCGTTCATGGCGGCTACTTTCGGCCCGGATATGCCTAAGGTGACGGGACGCGTGGTGTCGTACCGCCGAACGACTTCCCGTAGGTGGGTGGCCAGTCCTTTTTGCGGTTCATACTGTTCCCGTACCTCGTTGCCCAGACTCCATAGAATGACGCTGGGGTGATTGCGGTCGCGGCATACCAGTGCGCGAATGTCCTTTTCGTGCCAATGGTCGAAGTGCTTGCTGTAATCATCCTTGTTCTTACCTATCTGCCAGCAATCAAAGGCTTCGTCCATGATGAGAAATCCCATTTCGTCGGCCAAAGCCGGCAATTCCGGCGCAGGTGGGTTGTGCGACGTACGTATGGCATTGCATCCCATCGTCTTGAGCAATGTCAGCTGGCGGCGCAGGGCTGTTTCATTGATTGCCGCGCCGAGAGCACCGAGGTCGTGGTGCATACATACTCCTTGTATCTGTACTCTTTTCCCGTTCAGGTGGAACCCGTCGTCGGGCGTAAATGCAATGGTGCGGAATCCGAAAGGCTGGTCGTAGGTGTCACGACATCTGCCTTCCGCATCAAAGACCTTAATCCGTGCTACATACCTGTTGCACTTCTCTAAGCTCCACATGCGCGGTGTCCGTACTTCGAGCCGTATGCTGTCGGAAGCCGATGACGTTTCCTTTATGTTGAGGTGACGGCGGGCGGATGTGGCTACGGCCTTTCCCGTCAGCCCGTTCCCTTTTATCGGGTGCAGACTGACGGTGTAGCTTGCGGCGGCCGGTGACTCGGAACGGTTGTCGATGGTCACACGGATGCAGGCTGTACCTTTCTTTTCCGTCACTTCGGGCGTGGTGACAAAGACTCCCCAGTGTCCGACATGTAACGGCGCGGTGCGTACAAGGCGCACGTGGCGATAGATGCCTGCGCCGGGATACCAGCGTGAGCCGTATTGTTCCGTGTTGAGCCGTACGGCCAGCACGTTGTCGCTGTCATAATGCAGATGGGGTGTGAGGTCCACACGGAAAGAACTGTATCCGTAAGGCCGTTCACCTATTTTAATTCCGTTCAGCCATATTTCGGCATTGGCCATAGCCCCGTCGAAATCCACGTAGAAGCACTCTCCGCGTTGCGACGAAGGAATCCGGAAATGTTTTCTGTACCATCCTATCCCTTGCCACGGAAGTTTTCCGGTGTATCCGTCCAGTTCGTTGCGGAAAGCACTCTCTATACCCCAATCATGCGGCAGGTCAAGGTTGCGCCAAGTGGTGTCGGTGTAAGCTGGAGAGGACGGACGCAGACAGGGTTCTTCGATAATGTTTCCGTCGGCCTGCATACCGAAGCGTGCGAAGCGCCAGTCACGGTCAAAGTCGGAAATCTCTCGTTGTGCCAAAGCCGGAACGTTCCATTGGAGGCCTGCCAGTAGTAACAATAAAGCGAGGATAGGGGATTTGTTCATGTGAAAACTGTTTTGTTTAGCAAAATGAATACACCTATATTATATAAGGAAAAATAGTATGAGACAGTTTCTCCTATTCCGGATACGTGATAGATGTAAGGTTTATTTGTGCAAATATCGTAAAAATAGCCAAGAGGCGGAATTAATACGGTCTAAACAAAAGTTAAACGGATATATTCTTCAACTTTTTCGTCGGAAGACGCGGTATTTCATGAAATCTTTTGGAAGAAAAATAAGGTTTCTTAATTCGTTTTATATCAGACTCTTCATGATTTTCTTGAAAAAAAGTTGTTGTAAAGTTTGGTTTGTATGTGTTATTTGTAGTACTTTTGCACTCGCTAACGGGGAGAGCCCCTGCGGCGAATGAATAAGCGTTCAATGAAGTAATTCCATAGACAATTTAGCAGAGACGAAGAAGTACAAGGGTCAGTTATCCTTATTATAGGATATCGGATACCGTCAATGTAAACAGTATGACAATAGTTCGGATTCATCTTAGCTCAAGGATTTCATCATTCAGAATAAGAAAATAAGAAATATTTTACAATGAAGAGTTTGATCCTGGCTCAGGATGAACGCTAGCTACAGGCCTAACACATGCAAGTCGAGGGGCAGCATGGCGGTTGCTTGCAACTGCCGATGGCGACCGGCGCACGGGTGCGTAACGCGTATCGAACCTGCCCCTTACCCGGGGATAGTCTTGCGAAAGCAAGTTTAATATCCGATAGTATCATATTGGCGCATGCCTATATGATTAAAGATTCATCGGTAAGGGATGGCGATGCGTCCGATTAGGTAGCAGGCGGGGTAACGGCCCACCTGGCCAACGATCGGTAGGGGTTCTGAGAGGAAGGTCCCCCACACTGGAACTGAGACACGGTCCAGACTCCTACGGGAGGCAGCAGTGAGGAATATTGGTCAATGGTCGCTAGACTGAACCAGCCAAGTAGCGTGCGGGATGAAGGCCCTCCGGGTCGTAAACCGCTTTTAGACGGGGATAAAAGGGTGTACGTGTACGCCGTATTGCATGTACCGTCAGAAAAAGGACCGGCTAATTCCGTGCCAGCAGCCGCGGTAATACGGAAGGTCCGGGCGTTATCCGGATTTATTGGGTTTAAAGGGAGCGTAGGCGGACTTTCAAGTCAGTGGTAAAATCGTGTGGCTCAACCATACCTCGCCATTGAAACTGGAAGTCTGGAGTGCACACAGGGGTGCCGGAATTCATGGTGTAGCGGTGAAATGCTTAGATATCATGAAGAACTCCGATCGCGAAGGCAAGTGCCCGGGGTGCAACTGACGCTGAGGCTCGAAGGTGCGGGTATCGAACAGGATTAGATACCCTGGTAGTCCGCACGGTAAACGATGGATACTCGCGGTGCGCCTATATGGTGCGTCGCTTAGCGAAAGCGTTAAGTATCCCACCTGGGGAGTACGCCGGCAACGGTGAAACTCAAAGGAATTGACGGGGGCCCGCACAAGCGGAGGAACATGTGGT
>CAJMSQ010000015.1 GCA_905216095.1 uncultured bacterium
GAGAGTAGGTCGCCGCCCTTTTTTGATATAATCCGCCGTTGTCCGTGACGAAAGTCGAGACAGCGGCGGATTTTTTTGTGTCTTTTCGTCTTGTATCGTATTTGTTTGAATGTATTTGTTGCCAGATAAGGCTTTTGTGTGTCTGTGTCTGTGGCAGTCTGGTGTTTGGGTAATATCTTCCGAAATAATGGTAAGAGCAACCGAATTTATTGTATCTCCTTATTTGGAACCTTCCGTTACTTTTGCATCACAGAAAACATTTAATTACAAATAAAGTATGAAGACAATTTGGCATTTATTGTTGTCGGCAACCGTCGTGTTGTGTGGCAGCATTCTTCCTGCAGGGGTACAAAAAGATGCAGAGGTAGGTATGGCAGACGTGCCTGTGGTAAAACTCAACAATGGCGTGTTGATGCCGCGTTTCGGCCTGGGCACGTTTTTGCAAGGATCGGATGAAGTGTGCAAACAATCATGTCTTACGGCGTTGAAGGCAGGCTACCGCCATATCGACACCGCCCATGCTTATGATGACGAGCGTGGTGTTGGTCAAGCCGTAAAGGAGAGCGGTGTTCCGCGCAGTGATGTATGGATTACCAGCAAAATCTGGCCTTCGGAATATGGAGAAGGCAAGAGGCGGAAGCCATCGACAAGATGCTGAGACGGCTTGATACGGATTACATAGACTTGATTTACGTCCATCAGCCCGTGGGTGACTTTGTCGGTGCATGGCGCGACATGGAGCGTGCTGTGGAAGTCGCAAATGTGTCAATATATATATACGCCTGACGGCATGAGAGGGCTAACCAACGCTGCGAGTTCGAATTATTGTCGGGTATAGCTTTGGCACGGATGCGTATGGTTCCCTTGTTTTTCTTATCTCCCTTTTGAAGAGCTTACGGATTGGTAAATGCCTTTTGGGAAAGGGCCTCGGAGGATAAAAGGCCGCTTTCTTTTTATCATTTCGGTATAACTTTTGAGAATTAAGGCTTATTAACGTAATCGGGGGGGGTAATTCAACGTAAATATATACTTTTGCAACTTGAATATGGCATTATTAACTTTTACCGACCGTTTTACGGTTCCTCTGAATGAACATAAATAACCTAAATCTATAAATGATATGAAAAAAATTACTCTTTTCTTCATGCTCTTCTATGCAAGCGTAACCGCGTTCGCGCAATGGAGTATAGAAGACACTCCGCTGTCGGCAATTCCGACGGGAGAAGATGATTATGTCGTGCTGAAAGAACCTTCTAGCACATGGGTAACTGCTCATAGCACAGATGGCTATCTGAATTCTGAAGCTTCGGATGTCATTGCAGAAGTGAATGCCTCGGCGATTTATCAGTTCAAGAAAATGGGAGAGAAAGTTACAGGTGGTGAGACGTTCGACGTATTTGTATTGTTGAATGTGAAGAACGGTAAATATTTGAAGGCAAATAATGAGTATGTGGAGAGTGTCGATGCCGCATTCCAATTTACGGCGCGTCCCGCTGTTTATAAAACAACGGTGAATGAGAGCGATTGGGCTGACTATTCCAATGCGGTAACGCTTGCTGCTGCCAATGGAAATCTTGAGAATAATTGGGTCCTTTGTAATAAGGATAACAAGAATTACATTGGTTTTTATAGTAACCCCTCTATAATGGGATTTACCGATACTAACTTTTGGTTGGTGTACAAGGCCACGAGGCAGGAAGGCACATATATTGATGTGACTTATCATTACACGACTACGGACGGATTCGAATTTACTAAGCAGGAAATGGGCTGTTTGGCACCTTATACGCCTAATCCGAGCCCTATGGCTCCCGATTTTTATCGTGTTACCTCTTTTGATAACACTGCGCTGGAGGCAGACGCAACGGTCGAGGTTACTTGTGCACCCGACTTTCCCATGGAGTTTACAACTGTGGATGCCAACGGATTTGCAGATGGTACGAAGTGGTATACGCTTTATACTCGTGGCAATACCGCAAATGTGCTTTATAGTAACGGAACCAATTTGAAAGCAGACGGACAACGGAGCGAATTAGTTGCGAACAAACTCTTTGCCTTCGAGCGTGTGGCCGGTGAACCGTATAACGTGCGTGTATATTGCATGTCCGAGGGTGCGACCCGTCCGGTACGCGTGGCTGATTTCAGTAATGATACCCAAGCTGTTTGGGAAGGAGATGGCATTGATGTATTCCGTTTGGTCAAGAATCGTACCGGTTTTGCATTGGCTAACGATGGTAATGCAGCTCTCGACCACAATACGGCTGCGGACAAGCAGTGGATGGCTGTGTGGGGTACTTCGGCTACCGATGCGGGTGGACAGATTAATGCTGTTTCGGCCGACGGCATGATTCGTGACCTCGCAGCTTCGGCCAATGGCAACTTCGTGGGCGGAACTGTTGGCCCGCAGGCGTTGCTTGATGCGATTGCCACTTATGGTACATCGTCTACCGTTGCTAATCTTAAGACCATGGTAGACGCTCTTGCGGGTGGTCGCGAAGAGCGTACCATATCCGCAGACAAGGTTTATCAGATTGTATTCACGCGCGGCAATGTCGTGGTGAGTAACTCCGCCGCCTATGCTGCCGCCGACGGCACCGTGAGCCAGGAAGCCGATTCCCGTCATGTGGTGTCAGTCAATCCCGATAATGTGCAGCCTGTGGCCGCCACATTGTGGAAGTTCATTGCCGATGAAGCTAACTATAAGCTTCAGTCTGTAAATTCTAATTTTTATATGGGTGCTGTCGATGCTGGACAATGGGTGACGACAATACGGAATGAATGGGGCAGGCCGTTCGCCCTTGAGCGGGGGACTGACTATTCCAACGTGTGGGCATTGAAGGATACGCAGGTGAATGCTGCCGATTGCTACATCAACTCGTATTATAACCCGGGACAGAATAACAGTCATGAATTCTGCTATTATAGAGATGGTGTGTCTGATGCCGGAAACACGGTGCATATTGTCGAGGTGACCGACATACCTGTAAGCATTACTTCGGCCGGTTGGGCTACGCTCAATTTCCCCTTGCCGCTCAAGGTTCATGCCGATGTGAAAGCCTATTACGTGACGGAAGTCAATGCCGACGGCATTTATGTGGAAAGCATCGAGGATGTCATACCCGCCGGAACGCCTGTCATTCTGAGCGGTAACGAGGATACATATCCTTTTGAAGTGGCTGCAAGTGCCGCTTCCGTGGAAGGCAACAAACTTGTCGGCACGACGGTGGCCCGCAAGGACGTGACGGCCGGCACGTACTACGGACTGAAGGCCGCATCGGAGGGTGCCGCATTTGCTCCTTACAATGTGACGAGCATTCCTGCCAACAAGGCATTACTGCCCGCTTCGGAAATACCGGCAGACGCTTCGGCCGTGAACGCGCTCTATATTAACTTCGGCGGAAGTGCCACCGGCATCGGCAGTGCATCCGTAGAGCAACGTCCGGCAGTCTATTACGACCTTAACGGCCGCATCGTGACATATCCCGGCAAGGGCATCTACGTGACCGCCGATGGCCGGAAAGTGTTCCTCAAGTAAAAACAATTCTCTATTTTACGTATGAAAATGACAATGAAAAAGATATATCAGACGCCTGTGGCGGGATGTGTGGAACTGGTCGCCGAAGGGGTAGTGGCCGGTAGTAAATTGGAAGGTGTGACCTACGACAATTCAGGCACAAATACTATTGAGAATGAGGGCGACCTGCTGTCCAACAAGCGTGGCTGGAACAGCAAGGAGTGGTCGTCTGATGAAGACTAAAAATCGCCGGACCTTAGGTCCGCTCTTCTGAATCTTGTGGAAGAGGAAAGGGAAATATACATATTTTGGGCAATTATATATGTACGTGACCTTTTCCTCTTCTCTCTCTCTTCTCCGGTCGTAGGGATTTCTCCATAAAGAGTTATACACGCCGGGCCGTAAGGAACAGGTTTCTTACGGCCCGGCGTGTGTCTGTACCCTCTATCCGGTCTTCTCACATAGATAAAAAATCCTTGGCAAACTGTTCGGCTGCTTGCAATGTATCTTGTTTGCCCACGTCAAGGAGTTTCAGGTTGCAGTCCGGATGTGCTTTGATGCAGACCTTGTCGCAGACGGAAAGGTAAAAGTCTATGATGGAGAATTTCTCGGGAAAGCCTTTCATGTAGGGGAAAAGTCGCGGCGAGAACGTATGTATGCCCGAAAAGGCATAGCGCCGGCAGGCATCCGCGTCCAAGTCAGGATACGGGCTGCGCACTTCGCCTGTCTCGATATTCGTCCAGCCTGCCAGCCTGCCGTCCTTGTCGAACAGTAGGTAACGCTTCGTCTCTCTCGGACTTACGAGCAGTGCCGCGTCGTCGGCAAGGTGTGCCGTGTAGAACGCATTCAGGTCCGCATTGCTGAGAATGTCCACGTTGTGTATGAGTATGGGGCTGTCATCTTCCGGAAACAAAGATGCCGCCTTGCGCAGCCCGCCGCCCGTTTCGAGCAGTTGCGCGCTCTCGTCGGAGATGCGGATGTTCAGTCCGTACTCGTGTGTGCGGACGTGTGCCACGATGCTTTCGGCAAAGTGGTGCACATTGATGACTACATCCGTGACCCCGGCCTTGCGCAGCCGTTCCAGGGTGATGTCGAGCAAGGGCCGTCTGCCTACGGGCACCAAGGCCTTGGGCATACGGTCGGTCAGAGGTTTCAGCCGGGTACCTAATCCCGCGGCATAGAGCATGGCTTTCATCGTGTCCGGTTATAAAGAAAGTGGCCGGACTATATGCGGCCACTTCGTGAAGTTATCTGATAGGGTTTATTTCTTGTTGAATCGACTGTATATGACTTCGAGAGACAGGTTGCCGGCAGTGCCGCCGTCCAGTTTCACGCTTGACAGGCTCAGGTCGTTGCGGACGCGCAGCAAAGTCTGGCTGGAGCCTCCGTATATGCTGCTGCTCGTGCTGTATTCGGCTTTTACGGGAATCAGCATCACCTGATTCCATCCGGCGTTCTCTTCTTTGGCCTCCCACGCCGCATATTTGGCGTTGCGTGTGCTTTCGTCGTCTGTCTCCTTCACGCCTGCCCCTCTGTCACGCTCGTTTTTCAGCGAGGTAATCAACTGTCCGATGTTGGTGAAGGTATAAGCGTTGCTCGACTCGTTGAAAGTCGCAAGGAAAGAAGTCCTGTTGTCCGGCAGTTTGTCCTCTTCGAAGAATTTCTGCATGTTGCTCTTGCGCACCATGAGCAGGGTGGCGGGCGCTTTCAGGTTATAAGGATTCTGTGTCGTGTTGTTGTAGCGGCGGAAAGAAACCTTTGCGGTGTTGATGGTGTCGTTGTAGTGTTCGCCGGCCACGATGTCATGGACGGGGAGCGTCACTTCCGTGAAGATACCCGTGGGCGACTTTACGTAAGTATAGGGATTCTCCGGGTCGAGCATGTTTTCGGGCAGCGTGTTCTCCACCTGCGTGTTCTGTATCACCTCTTCCGTGGCCGCCATGCGCTGCATACCTTCGATGATGGTGTCGTTTCCGGCGGTGTTTTTTGTGTGATAGCGGAAATAAACGTTCAGTGTCGAAACCTCAATGTTCGCCATCGAGCCGATGCCGCCTGTTGTCTTGAAGTAGAATCCCGGGCATACGTGGTTGATGAACTGGTAAGAGTTCCGGAAGAAGTCGGGATTTTCGTAATACTTGTTCAGGATGAAGTCCCCGTATTCCTTCGAAAGCCTGACGATGATGCTCCTGTAATAGTTGGAACCGTCAGTCAGCGAGTCGGGGCGGCTCAGGTCCTTGATGCTGTATGCCAGTTGCACCTTTTCCTTTGTCTGCTCGTTGATGTATTTCGCAGGGTCGAGGTCGGTGTAATAGGCCATGTTCTCCTTCATCACCTTGTTCGTGTCCAACTCCTGTACGTTCAGTTTCATTACGGTGAGCGAGTCGCCGTAATAACTGTTCAGATAAATGCGGATGTCGCATGAGTCGGCAATGGCGCGGCCGTTGTCGTCGTGTATCATGTTCTTCAGTTCCGGCAACCGGCAGTTTTCCGTCACGTGGAACTGTGCCAGGAAGTTGCAGGTCGTCATGCTTTTTGTCTCCGGGTCGATGATGCGCCCCAGATAGCATTCGTTTGTGTTGGCCAGGACCGCGCCCGATTTCACGGACCGCGACGTGAGCGTGTAGACGCTTTGGTCGGTCGTGACCTCGTCGAAGTCGGGCATGATGTCCGCTCCGATAAAGGCTGTGTTGTCGTCGCAAGCCGCGGTGAGCGCCATGGCCAGAACGGTCAGCGCAATCGTCGGAAACCGTAAAAGTCTTTTTACAGCCATATTCAGTCGTATAAGAGAGTTGAACTGTTCGGGGATTAAGTCTTTATTCGGCGCCTGCTATCTGTTCGTAGAAGTTGCCGTAGCATTCGCTCAAATTTTCCTCGCCCGGCCATTCGAGTGTCGGGATGTTCTTTGCGCGGGCGTATTCCATCAGTTCGGGGTGGATGCCCTCGCTGCCCTGAATCACACCGTCCGAGAAGGTTACCGCCAGTTTTCCGTAGGCGTCCGCGGCAGTCAGGTCTATGCCGGTCCCTTTCAGGAAGTCCGCATTGGCCTCGCGGAAGGACAGGCATTCGGCGAAGTTGGGCACAGGGGCTTTCCCGGGCATTTCGTCGTACGCCGAGAAAATGACCTTCGTATTGACGAAAGGCGGCTCCTCGCGATAGGCGGTCTTGATGTAGAGCGGAACGATGGCCGACATCCATCCGTGACAGTGTATGACGTCGGGACACCAACGCAGTTTCTTCAGGGTCTCGAGCACGCCGCGGGCGTAGAATATGGCCCGTTCCGCGTTGTCCTCATATTCGTTCCCGTTGTCGTCGGACATCATTTTCCGTTTGTGGAAATATTCGTCGTTGTCGATGAAGTAGACCTGCATACGTGCCGCTTGTATGGATGCGACCTTGATGATGAGCGGGTGGTCCGTATCGTCGATGATGATGTTCATGCCTGAAAGTCGGATGACTTCGTGCAACTGGTTCCGACGCTCGTTGATGTTGCCCCAGCGCGGCATGAAAGTACGTATTTCCCGACCGCTGTCCTGTATGGCCTGCGGCAGTTTCCTGCCGATGACGGACATCGGGCTTTCGGGTACGTAGGGGGTAAGCTCTTGGGTTATGAATAAAACCTTTTTCGCCTTCATTATTGCGTTTGGTGTAAAATTTCTTTCGGCAAAGTTACGAAAAAAAACGGAAACCGGCCGTCTGCGGACCGGTGGAATGGAGCTGATGTGTTAAAAAAAGCGTTTTGTGGCTTGCCTTTCTATTCTATTTGGTAAATAATACGTTATTTTGCACGCTGATTCTAAAACGAGTGTATAATGATTGTAGTTTCGACTGTAAAAGAACTGGATTCCGTGCTCACAGCCTTGGGCCGTGGCGCGAAACGGGTAGGTCTGGTTCCCACGATGGGGGCGTTGCACGAGGGGCATGCCTCTCTGGTACGCCGGAGTGTGGCCGAGAACCCCATAACCGTGGTCAGTGTTTTTGTAAACCCTACGCAATTCAATGATAAGAACGACTTGGCGAACTATCCGCGTACCATCGAGGCGGACTGCCGCCTGCTGGAAGAACTGAAGGCCGATGTCGCTTTCGTTCCCGCCGTGGAAGAAATGTATCCCGAGCCCGATACCCGCGTGTTCAGCTATCCTCCTGTCGATACCGTGATGGAGGGGCCGCGCCGTCCCGGCCATTTCAACGGTGTCTGCCAGGTGGTGAGCAAACTTTTCTTCATGGTCAAGCCCGACCGGGCCTACTTCGGGGAGAAGGATTACCAGCAGATAGCCGTTATCCGCGCCATGAAGGAAGCCCTCGGCCTGCCCGTCGAGATTTGTCCTTGCCCGATTGTACGCGAGGCCAGCGGACTGGCCCTCAGCAGCCGCAATGCGTTGCTTACCCCGGAGGAAAAGATGATTGCCGTAAACATATCGCGCACCTTGTCCGGCAGTGTGGCCTATTCGGCCGGGCACAGTGTGGCCGAGACGCAGGAACACGTCGTGTCCGCCCTCAATGCCGTCGAGGGGCTCGAGGTCGAGTATTTCGAGATAGTGGACGGCATCACATTGCAGCCGGTTACGTCATGGGACGAAGCCGGGACGGTGGTCGGTTGCATCACGGTTTATTGCGGAGCCCGTCCGGTCCGCCTCATTGACAACATTAAATATAAAGGATAAATGCTCCTGAGTATACTGAAATCGAAGATTCATTGCGCCCGGGTCACCGAAGCCAACCTTCATTATATGGGCAGCATTACCATCGACGAGGACCTGATGGATGCGGCCGGCCTGTTGGCCGGAGAGCATGTGCATGTGGTGAACAACAACAACGGCGAGCGCATCGAGACCTATGTCATACGCGGTACGCGCGGCACGGGAGACATCTGCCTCAACGGGGCGGCCGCCCGCAAATTCCAGGTGGGCGATGAGGTCATCATCATGAGTTACGCCGACATGACACCCGAAGAGGCGGCATCCTACAAACCGCGCGTCATCTTCCCCGACGCCGGCAACAAGGTGGTTCTTTGATGTCGGCATCGGCGGCCGGCATCTCTTCATTGCCCGGGTGGGTGGCCGATGCCCTGCGCCTGTTCTTCCCGTCCCGCTGCATGATTTGCCGCAAGCGTCTGGTCGAAGGCGAGCGTCAGGTGTGTGCCGCCTGTTTCCACCGTCTGCCTTTCACAGGACTGCATGGCCGTCCCGGCAATGTCGTCGAACGGCTGTTTTGGGAAAAGGTTCCGGTGGTGCGGGCCAATGCCTATCTGCGTTATCAGCAGGGAGCGGAAAGCCGCAACCTGTTTTTCAATCTGAAATATTATGACCGGCCGCAAGTGGGCCGCTATTTCGGCCGCCTGATGGCGGCCGATGTGGTTTCCTACGGCTTTTTCGAAGGCATAGACTGCATCATTCCCTTACCGCTGTCCCGGCAGAGGGAGCGTCGCCGCGGTTACAACCAAAGCTATGAACTGGCTTGTGGAGTAGCCGACTATACGGGGCTGCCCGTCGAGACACAGGCCGTGGTCCGTACCGTGGACAATCCCTCGCAGACCCGCAAACGCTCGTTCGAGCGGCAGGAGAATGTACGCGACATCTTCAGCCTGCGCGACGCGGGCCGGTTGTCCCACCGTCATGTCCTGCTGGTGGACGACATTCTGACCACGGGCGCGACGCTGCTGTCGTGTGCCCGCGAAATAGCCAAGGCCGAAGACGTGCGCATCAGTATCCTCGTGCTCGGACTGGCGGGCCGGCATTTCCGTTCCGGCCTTCGCGATGTCGAGCCTTAGGCAGAATAGCCCGGAAAAGGGGGCACTTCACTATTTCGCCCTTTCGTTTTATGAAATATCCCGGTATAAAATGGGTTGTCAGTCCTTTTCCCGTATAGCGTGGAGTGGTAAAAGGAATACCCGACATTAACATTTTTAACTTCGGTTACGTAAATAAATGTGAATAAAAAGGGACTTCGACCCCTTGGAAGGCATCTTTTCGCACGCGGAAGGCTTCCATTTCAAAATGGAAGGCATGTATTTTTGCGCGGGCTACTTCTAAATTTTTCTACATGCACATGTAAATCGCCCCATAACGGGCTTATTTACACGAAAAAAGGCGGTCCGAAACCGCCTTTCCCTTTGTCGCCGCTGCAAAGATACAACATTTTCCGGCCAAAAGCAAATTGTGTTAAAATCCTGCGGACCGGTAAAATGTTGGCAAGGTTCTCCTCATGGTTTTCCGTTAGCCTCTTTCTGTTTGTCGGGGAAAATAGCCGTTTTGCCACCTTTTCTCTTGGCCTTCGCGGAATTATCTGCTAATTTTGTCCCCTAAAATGCAAAATAGGCGTATGCTACGATTGAGAACGGGTAAATACACAAGCCGCAAACGGCTGTTGGTTTATGTGCTTTTGGTGGTCCTGTCCGTGCTGTTCGCATGGCTGGAGCTGGTTCCGCTGTCCTTGGAGCGGCAGTTGCAGGCGGTCTGCCGTGTCCGTTCGCATTATACTTATGTCGTTGCCCTCTCCGATAGCGCTCAATTGCGGCTTTCGCCCGAACGGGGTTGGCTTACGGAAGCGGACGGCGGCGGTTTGCAGCCCGATTCGGCTTGTGCGTCAGGCTGTTTCGTTTCTCCTTCGGGGCATATCGTGACGACGGCGGGGCTGTTGGGCTTTCATGCCGACAGCATCGGTGGACGGGCTTTGCGGGAACTGTTGCAGGCGGAGCGGGAACGCCTCGACTCACTGCGTGCCGGATTGCGGGACAAACAGAAAGAGCTTGACTATTACGCACGCAAACATTCGGTCGTGGATGACGGCTACAACGAGGTGATGGACTATCGTGCCGGGACGGCCCGCCGCCTGGCCCGGGTGGATTCGCTGTTCCTGCTGTTGGACCAGGCCTTGGCGGAAGACGGGCTGACGGCGCGTCTGCAAGCCGACTTCACCGTCGGGTACGGCCGCCCCGACGGCAAGGGCAAGTGGTATTCCTATGTGTTCAAGGCGGTTATGGTACACCGCACCGATTCGCTGCTCCTGTTGCGCTCCGTGACGCGGGGCTTGCCCGAGGGGGCTGCCCGGATGGTGACGTACTTGAGGCCGGTGGTGACGTGGGGGCGGCGCGGCCTGGGGTGCTTCGGTGTGGATTTCTCGTCGGATGCAGCACCTGCCGACAGTCTGTCCGCGTGGGATTCGCCTTATCTTGAAGGCAGCGTCGCCGTCAATTGTTTCGGAAAACTGTGCGGGCTACGTTCGGGCGGCCGTTGGACGGATGCCTCGTCGGTTTCCGGACTGGTATATGGTTACAAACCGTGGCCGGTCTGGTTTTTGCGTAATCTGCGCGACAATGTCAGATACCTGTTTTCCGGCGGACGGATACCTCCGTCGGGCGAATGCAGGGATACGTTGTCACAACATACCAATGTGACGGGATATGCCACGATGGGCGTGGCGTACGGTCGCCTGCTGACGGAAAACGGCCGCTATGCCGGACGGGTGCGGAACGGGCTTCCCGACGGTTTGGGCACGATGCTCTATGCAGACAGTTCCTTGTACGAGGGTGCCTGGCGGGCAGGTCGCCGCAGTGGAGAAGGGTGTTTGGCCGACAGTGCCGGACGTGCCTTCTCGGGCATCTGGGCTGCCGACACGCTGGCCTGCGGTACGCTTTTTTATGCCGATGGCTGTTACCGGGGACACTTCGATGCCGCGCTGCACCGCCACGGGAACGGTAGTTTTTGGGCGGCCGACGGGAGCTTCTACTCCGGTGAATGGTTGGCCGACAGGCGTCATGGCTTCGGCCTGTCTGTCTGTCCCGGCCGCATTGTGCATTGCGGTGTGTGGAAGAATGACCGTTTCCAAGGCGAACGCTTGGTCTATACTTCCAAACGGGTGTACGGTATCGACATTGCCCGTTATCAGCATGAAATAGGGAAACATGTCTATCCCATCGACTGGCAGAAACTCTGCGTCCGGAGTTTCGGGACGAAGGTGGCGCGGCGCGTGCAGGGGAAAATCGGTTATCCCGTCTCGTTTGTCTACATCAAAGCCACCCAGGGCGAGACCATCAGAAACAAATATTATGCGGCCGACGTGGCTGCGGCGCGGAAACGGGGCATAGCCGTGGGGGCATACCACTTTTTCTCTACACGTGTGTCCGGCAAGGCCCAGGCCCGCTATTTCCTGAAACATTCCGCGCCGAGGAAAGGCGACCTCCCGCCGGTCCTGGATGTGGAACCTTATGACAGTCAGATAGTAAAGATGGGCGGCGCCAAAGTGATGTTCCGCGAAATCAAGGATTGGCTGGACGTTGTGGAACGTGCGACCGGAACAGTCCCGGTGCTTTATGTCAGTCAGAACTTTGTGAACAAGTACATGTCCGCTGCGCCCGGCCTGCTGGCGAGATGCAGGGTCTGGATAGCCCGCTACGGTGAGTACAAGCCCTATGTCCGTCTGCTGTATTGGCAACTTTCGCCCGAGGGCAGGGTGGACGGCATACACGGAGACGTGGACATCAACGTCTATAACGGTACTCACGAGCAATTCCGTGAGTATCTGCGCGACGAGTGTGTGAAGAAATGAACCGGCGGACGGCGTTCCGGCATTCCGGCCGGGGACGTATATGTCGGTTTTTCAGTGCGAAAGGTGCAGCCTTTCGCTAATAATCCGTAACTTTGCTTCGCTTAACGTTACAGATAAATATTATGTTCAAGGAAAACAAAGGTGAAGTCTTGCACGGCATACTTTTAATCGTGCTTTTCTCTTTTTCGGCCTTCTATATAGCCGATTTCGATTTTGTCAAGCGGTTGTCCTTCAGTCCGTTGATTGTGGGTATCATTCTGGGAATGCTTTACGCCAACAGCCTGCGTAACAAACTGCCCGAGACGTGGGTGCCCGGCATCAAGTTCTGCTCGAAGACGGTATTGCGTACCGGCGTCGTACTGTACGGTTTCCGGCTGACATTCCAGCAGGTGGCCGCAGTGGGCCTTCCGGCCATAGCCGCCGATACCGTGATTGTGGTGGGAACGCTGCTGCTCGGCCTGTTGCTCGGCAAACTGTTGCGGGTGGACGGTGATACCGCCTTGATGACTTCGACGGGAAGCGCCATCTGCGGTGCGGCGGCCGTACTCGGTGCCGAGCCGGTCGTGCGGTGTGAGGCGCACAAGACGGCGGTGGCTGTTTCTACGGTGGTCATTTTCGGAACATTGTCCATGTTCCTCTATCCGGTGATGTATCGTGCGGGAATGCTCGACGGACTTACGGAGCAGGGTGTGGCCATCTATACCGGAGCGACGTTGCACGAGGTGGCGCATGTCGTGGGCGCGGGCAATGCCATCGATGCCGCCGGCGGAAATATTGCCGATGCCGCCACCATCACCAAGATGATTCGTGTGATGATGCTTGCCCCCGTGCTTGTCATCATGAGCCTGTGTCTGTCGCGCCGCAATGCGGGCGGGCGGACCGGCGTGGAGGGAAAGCGCAAGATTACCATACCTTGGTTTGCGTTCTACTTCCTCGTTGTCATCGGCATCAATTCGCTGCTGGGAAGCACATCGTTTATACCTGCCTCCATGCTGGAGACCGGTCTCGGCTTCATCAACAATCTGGATACCTTCCTGCTGACGATGGCCATGACGGCCTTAGGCGCGGAAACCAGTATCGACAAATTCAAGCAGGCAGGTGCTAAACCTTTCCTCTTGGCCGGCGGCTTGTATGTGTGGTTGATCGGCGGCGGATATTTCATCGCGAAATTCCTGTCCTGATGAGGATGGCTTTTGATGCGTTGAGAAATTGCCATATCCGTAGAGATGGACGTAAAAAAGATAGGACTTGTTAATCAAGTCCTATCTTTTTCCTTTTGTTTATGGCGTGTCTTGTTGCTCGCGTCTGTAATATAGGCGGTTGTTTCTTTGTGCTTTGCTTGTTTTGTGACGATTTTATGACAAATTGAAGCTCGCCTGATAATCCGGAAACCGGCTTTTAGTACACTTTGACGTAGGAAGCCAGACGCTTCGCCTTGTCCCGCACCTCGTCAAGGTTTCCGTCGAGCGGTGCGTTGCATACGACAACTCCCATCCGTCGGTTGAGACGGGTGGTCGGCTTGCCGAAGATGCGTATGTCGGCATCCTCCTCGCAGGTCATTTCGATACCCTCGTAACGGGGTTGCTCCTGGCTGGCAATGGGAGAAAGGATGACCGCGCTGGCCCCTATGCGCATTTGTTTGACGCAAGGTATGGGAAGTCCTAACACGGCACGTAAATGTAACTCGAACTCGTTGAAATTCTGCGTGTTTGCCAATGTTACCATGCCTGTGTCGTGGGGACGCGGCGATAGTTCCGAGAAATATACGCCGTTCTCGTGACTGAGGAAGAACTCGACGCCCCAGATGCCGGCTCCGGTGAGCGCGCGTGTCACCTTGTCGGCCATTTCCTGTGCTGCCTTCAGGTGTTCCTCCGAGATATGTGCCGGTTGGAAACTTTCGCGGTAGTCACCGCCTTTCTGTACATGTCCGATGGGCGGACAGAACAGGGTGGGGCCGTCCTTTTGTGTTACGGTCAGCAAGGTGATTTCGCTGTCGAAGCGGATAAATTCCTCGATGATCAGTTCGCGGATGTCGCCGCGGCTGCCGCTGATGCCGTATTCCCATGCCGCCTGCAGCTCGTCGGGTGTTTTTACAAGCGATTGTCCTTTGCCCGATGACGACATCAAGGGCTTCACGACACAAGGGAAACCGATTTCTTCGGCCGCGCTCTTCAACTCTTCGAAGCTGTTGGCGTAGAAATACTTGGCCGTTTTCAGTCCCAGCTCCTTGGCTGCCAGGTCGCGGATGGCTTTTCTGTTCATCGTGTAGTTCACGGCGCGTGCCGAAGGTACGACCTGTATGCCCTTTTCCTCGAACCCGTATAGCTTCTCTGTGCGGATGGCTTCGATTTCGGGTACAATCAGGTCGGGGCGGTGCTTGTTTACGACCTGTTCCAAGGCATCGCCGTCGAGCATCGGGAAGACTTCGCATTCATCGGCCACCTGCATGGCGGGCGCATTCGGATAGGCGTCGCAGGCTATAACGTATTGTCCCAGCCGTTGTGCGGCAATGACAAATTCCTTTCCTAATTCTCCTGAACCGAGCAGCAGTATCTTTTTCATGATGATAAAGTTATGTTGTTATCTACGTACGAAGTCCGTATTCCTTACGGCATACGGACTTTGCAAAGTTACGTTTTTTTGATGGATTTCAGTAGTTCCGCATCAACTAAGTGACGGAAAAATCAGCATTGTGCCAAGCCGCAGCCGGCAGTAAGGGCGGCTGCGGCCGCAGTCTCGTCAAGCTGTTCCTGTGAGGCGGGGGAGCATAAACGGGCCAATGCCCGTAGGAATTGCAGGCTTTCTTCTCGGGGAGCCGATGTCTTTTCCGGTGTAAAAATGGTCATAGGCAGATGGTTGTTACATGGGTTGTTCTGTAAGTAATAACGGCCTATGTCTGTTTTTAGTGTGTGCGGAAATCCTTTTCTTGCTTTTTTGTTTCGATTTTCCTTGCCGGTGCAGAAACTGTTCCGGTTCCTGTGTGAGCCAAATGCCCGTCTCAGTTGATGGCGAGCGACAAGTGGCGTTCCTGTGCCATCTTGCGCAGGTTGAGTACCGCGTAACGCATACGTCCCAGTGCCGTGTTGATGCTGATGCCCTTGATTTGCGCTATTTCCTTGAAACTCAAGTTCTGATAGATTCTCATCCGTATTATCTCGAGTTGGCTTTCGGGTAACAGTTCAATGAGCTTGGACACTTCGGAGAGCGCCTGTTCGGTCATCATCTTGGCTTCGATGGTGTAGTCTGTGGTTCCGGCGGCGGCGAACAGGTCGGTTTCGACCTCGTCGTTCGACACGGTGCATTCGTTCTGCTCCGTGCGGAATTGGTCGATGATGAGGTTGTGCGCGATACGTGTCAGCCAGGAACCGAACTTGCCTGACTCGACATAACGTCCCTGCCTGAGTGTCATGATGACCTTGACGAAAGTCTCCTGGAAGATGTCGTCGGCCATGTCCGCATTGCGTACATTATAATATATATAGGAATAAAGCTTGTTCTTGTGGCGTTCCAACAGCGCGTCGAACGCTTCGTTGTCTCCCGAAACATATAATGCCACCAACCGGTCGTCGGTAAGCGATTTCAAGTTCTTCATTACTTCCTTATGTTTATTGATTTGGAGTAATGTTTGTTTCGATAGGCTGTTGTTTTTTAGGTTATGATGGGACAAAGATAAGGATTGTTGCCGAATTGTCCAAGTTTTCTGTGATTTTTTGCATGAAAGAGCCGTGTCCGTCCGGATACATCGTGCCGCTTCCGTGTGCTTTATTCGGATTTTATTGCTACTTTTGCGGTGGAAAAATACAGGGAATGCAATCGGAGCGATATACGGATTACGCGACATTTCTGGCCCGGCATTTTACGACGAAGGTGCAGAAACTTTCGGTGAATGCCGGTTTTACCTGTCCCAACCGCGATGGCAGATTGGGGCGGGGTGGTTGCACGTATTGCAATAATGCGAGTTTCACGCCCGGCTATTGTGCCGGCGGAGAAGATGTCCGGCAGCAGTTGGAGAGAGGAAAGGCTTTTTTCGGGAAGAAATATCCGGAGATGAAGTATCTGGCCTATTTCCAGTCGTATACCAATACTTACGATACGCCGGAACGTCTGGCCGGACTTTATGAGGAAGCCCTTTCCGTGCCCGATGTGGTCGGGCTGGTTGTGGGGACGCGGCCCGACTGCATGCCCGAGGCGGTGTTGGACCGCTTGGCGGAGATGGCGCGGCGCAGCTTCGTGTTGGTGGAATACGGTGTGGAAACTACCGACAACGCGACATTGCAGCGTATCAACCGCGGTCATACCTTCGAGTGTGCGGCACAGGCTGTGGAACGCACGGCGGCGCGGGGCATACCCGTAGGCGCGCACCTCATTCTCGGATTGCCCGGAGAAACGCGTGAGGCGATGGTAGAACGTGCCGGTGAAATGTCGCGTCTGCCTTTGGACACGTTGAAACTGCATCAGTTACAGATATTGCGTGGTACACGTATGGCCGTTGAGTTTGAGCGCTCTCCGGAAGACTTTGTGTCCTTTACGGCTGAAAGTTATGCCGGTACGGTAGTGGATTTCCTGGAGCGTCTCCGGCCGGACATGGCGGTGGAGCGTTTCACTTCGCAGTCTCCCCGCGAGTTGCTCGTGTGGCCGGACTGGGGATTGAAGAACTATGAATTCACGGCACTGGTGAAGCGCGAACTGGAACGCCGCGATACCCGGCAGGGGCGGTTGTGGACGGCGTCATAGCCTCGTGCGGAAGATGTATGTCTCTTTGTTTGCTGAAAAAATATGATATGGATATGACAGATAGCGTAGCATTTACAACCCTGTCCTCGCGACCGGGAGGATGTTTGGGCGAGCAGTTGCATGAACTGAAGGTGGCCTTGCGTAGCTGGATGACCGGAAAGGGGCTGACGCCGGCCGATTTGCTTCAGACACGTGTGTATCTGACCGATGCGGCCAATCAATGGAAGGAACTCCGTTCGCATCCGCTTTATGCCTGTTATCTGTCGTTGGGGGCGGTCTCGTATGTGGAGCAACCGCTGCTTGACGGTTCGAAGGTGGCTTTGCAACTATGGTTTTGCACCCGTCCGGGACTGAAAAAACGAGGAACTCCCGACTGCATGACGGCCGAATGGGACGACGTGAAACTGCTGTTCCATTCCGTTCGTTTCGATGCTTCAGAAGTGCGCGGGCTGACGGCGGAAGAACAGACCCGTCTGGCGTTTGAACGCCATTGCGCACTGCTGGCGGAGCGGGGACTGACGCTCGAAGCGAACTGTCATCGCACGTGGATATATGTGCGCGACATAGACCGCCATTATGCCGGTGTCGTGGCGGGAAGAAACGCTTTTTTTGCCCGGCAGGGACTGACGCCGCAGACGCACTACATCGCTTCGACGGGAATCGAAGGTTATCCCGACAATGCGGAGGCTGTCGTGAGTATGGACTTTCTGTCGGTTTACGGTCAGGGCGTCGGTCAGATAAAGTATCTTCATGCGCCCGATTATCTGAACCCGACGCACGAATATGGTGTGGCTTTTGAACGTGGGACGGCAGTCGGACTGTCTATGGGACGGTTCCTTTTCATTTCGGGCACGGCCAGTATTGACAGACATGGAGAATGCCTCTATCGGGGTGACGTGTCTGCTCAGACAGAACGCCTTTTCCTCAACATAGAGAAATTGTTGCAGGACGGTAGCGCGGCTTTGTCCGATTTGCGGTATATGATAATCTATCTGCGTGATGTGGCCGACCGCGAAACGGTGTGCCGGTATATGGAAGAGCATTTTCCCGACACGCCGTATCTGCTGACTGCTGCGCGCGTGTGCCGCCCTGAGTGGCTGATTGAGGTGGAAGGCATCGCTGTGGTCCCCGAAACCTGAAGAAAGTATAATCCGGCTATTAATGGTTGCGGAGCGGTTAAGCGGAAAATGCGGTTGCTATATCCGTTTCCGCAGTGTTTCTGTGATTAATGAATCCCGCTGATTATGGACATTCTGTTTATTAAAACAATCTTAAATCTTTCGCTTTTTCCCGTAAATAATTCGGTTTCGTACAGAATGTAAGTTGAGCCTGTCATGGTCCTGCTACCCCTTTGGATACTGTGCGAGAATGGCAGTTGTTAAAAGATGTCAATCAAATAAAGATTTCTTTAGCTTTCACATTTTGAATATTAAAAAGCTATTAAATTTGCTACCTATTAGTAGGAGTGTACAGACACGAATATACAATAAAAATATATACTTAATAGATTTAATGCGTATGAAAAACCGTTTTAGCAAAATGGGTAAATCGTTGCTTGGAGCAATGTGCCTACTCTCAACTTGCGGTATTACGTATTCTTGCTCAGATGATTATGATCTCGATGAGACCATGCCGAGCTTCTTGGGCGGGAGTATTTACGATGAGTTGAAGTCAGGGCGTTCCGGCAATTTCAGTACGGTGGTTCGACTTATTGATGACCTGAAGTACACGGATGTGCTGTCGAAGACGGGTAGCAAGACCCTGTTCGTGGCAGACGATGATGCCTACAAGAAATTCTTTGAGAATAATTCTTGGGGGGTTACGAAGTACGAAGATCTTTCAACTGCGCAAAAGAGCATTCTTTTGTACGGCTCCATGCTGAATAATGCCGACGTTTTGGAAATGTTGCCTTATTCAAATGGTGGCGGTAGCCTGACTATGAGACGCTCTACTGCTCTGACTGCCCTGGACAGTGTGAAACTTTGGGAGTGGGATGAACTACCCCAAAACCTTAACCTTGATGCGGAGGCAGACGATACGAAAGACCACAAGTTCTGGGAACGGTATCGTAACCAAGCGCATGGCAGTATGCTGATGGCCTTGGATGCGTCTTCCCCGATGTTGCTGCACTTTATCGAAGACCAGATGAAGGAAAAGAACATCACGCGTGAGGACGTATCGTTTGTATTGAGAGAGAATGACCCTTGGGTAACTCCCAAGGATGAAGAGGAAGACGGTTCTGTCTCGACGGCTGCAGCTGCCGGCCCGCAGGGAACGCGCACCTATATATATAATAAGAGAGTCATCAAGCAGGACGTCACCTGTATGAACGGTTACTTCAACGTGATTGACGGTGTGCTCGTTACTCCTCCCAATATGGCGGAGGTTATTCGTGAGAATGAGGATACGAAGTTGTTCAGTTCTATGTTGGACCGCTTCAGCGCTCCTTATTATAATGAGGCGCTGACGCAGAGATATCGTCAGAGTCATGATATCGGTAACGATTCAGTGTTTGAAAAGCGTTATCTTTCCTCCAAGTCGGCCGGCGGTGCAATCAGCCGTGACCCGGACGGAAAGGGCTTGGGCGATTTCCCGCTTTTGGCTTACGATCCGGGATGGAATGAATACGCAGTCAGCTCTACGGTTCAGAAAGAATATGACATGGCTGCCATGTTCGTGCCCAATGACGATGCGATGCTTGAATATTTCACAAAAGCGGGCGGTCGTATGTTCATGGAACGTTATGCAGGAATTCCTACTCAAGAGATTGAAAATATCACGAAAGAGGATCTTTTGAAGTATTTGTATAAAGTACCTCTTGACATCATTCAGGTTTTGATTAATAACTTGATGAAGGACTCGTTTAACGAAACGGTGCCCAGCAAGTATTATATGATTACGAATGACGCGCAGGACCGTATGTTCGGTGAGTCGCAATATCCTGGCGTGGATGATTATAAGAAAGTAATCACCAAATCTCTGTTGGCCAACAATGGTGTCGTTTATGTGATGGATCGCGTGATTTCTCCCGCAGACTTCGCTTCTGTCATGGGACCTTCTATTTATTCAAAGAATACGCAGATTGTCAAGTCCATCGTTCGTGCTGACGACAGCTACATCGGTGACAACTATAATCAGGCTCCTTTGCAGAAGTATTACAGTACTTACTTGAAGGCCATGCAGTCGCGTTTCTCTTTCTTCGTTCCCGTTGATGAAGGCTTGGGTACGTACGGTTATGTGGACCCTATGTCTTTGGCTTCCAAGATTCCTACGTATTATAAATATTGGAGATGGGAATATCGTCCTACCCAGGACGCTATTGTTCCTGTCAGAGCCGTGGCTTATCGCTATAATCTGGATAAGGGACAGAGTGAGCTGGACAATCAGGCCGGTGAGAATATTCCCGGTGGCCGACTTTCCGAACCCAACCAGAGTTTGAATGACAAGTCCGGAAGAGTTAAACGTACATTGTTCCTTGACATGATAGACCAACATATCGTTGTGCACGACAAGGATAATGGAGGAAAGGAAGGCATCAGCGGCGACCGTAAATATTATACGGCACGTAGCGGTGCTCCCGTGATTGTGATTAAAGGCGAACAGGGTAAGAATGGGGTCGGAATGGAAGTGAACGGCGGTTTCCAATGGGAACTGAAACGTGACGCATCCGAGATGAATGACTTTGATTGTAAGGTTATTGAAGGGCATGATATGACAGCAGACAATAATGGCGGATACGGTAATGGTATGACCTATTTCTTGGATCGTCCGATGCAACCGGCCATGAAGTCTGTTTACAATGTTCTTTCTTCCGACAGAGATCATTATGCTACTTTCTTCGGCCTCTGCAATGCTTCGTTTGCTGAAGAAGATTTGATTCTTGCCGGCTTCAAGGAAGAAATCGACAACAGTAACGTAAAGGATAAGGTCCAGGCATGGAAGAACGAACAGCGTAAGTACTTGGTTCTTACTAATGACGGATTTAATCCTGCTTCAGGAGAAAAGATTGTTCGTTTTCTGAATAATTACAGGTATACTGTTTACGTTCCGTCCAATGACGCCATGAATATCGCTTTCAAAAACGGCTTGATGACGCATGACGAAATTCATGATTGGATTCAGGACCATAAGGGCGAGGATGGTAAGTTGAGTGCAAATGACAAGGTCAAGGCCAAGGCCATGATTACGATGCTGGTTAATTTCATGAAGTACCATTTCCAGGATCAGGCTTTCTATGTGGATAAGGTAGAAAAGGCTGCGGCTCCGTATCAGACTTCTTGTACTGACTATTCGGCAGAAGGTAATCTGAACTATGTGAACATCACGATGCGGCAGGCCAACGATAAGATTTTTGTAACGGACAGAACCGGCCTTACGCAAGAAGTGGTTGAGCCTTATAACGTCTTGGCTCGTGACGTCAATTATGATGCCATCGTGAATAATCCCAACAACTATCCTACGATAAACAGTTCTTCGTATGTAGTTCTGCACCAAGTGGATAATCCTTTGACCTTTGTAGACCCAGACAAATGGAAAGAGTATCATGGCAGATATGACGGTGCTTGGGCTAACCCCTCTGATGCAAAAGCATTCTTGGCTAAGTACAGAATCGTAAAATAATAATATTATGAATAACATAAAGTATATATTGACTTTAGCCCTTTGCTTTTGCTGCTCTATGGCGTTTGCGCAAAAGCGAATTACGGGTCACGTCTGGAGCAAGACAGACAACGGGCCTGTGATTATGGCAAATGTTGCCGAGTTGGATAAAACCAACCGTGCGGTGAGGGCTACGCAAACGGATGCCAATGGTAACTTCTCCTTGCAGACTACCGGTAATCCGAATAACATTCTGCAAGTATCTTATATCGGTTATACAACGGAGCGTCGTACTATCGGTACGACAACGAACTTCCGAATCGAGTTGAAGGACAAGAATACTTTCAAGGAGGCTTCGGTTACCGTTACGCGTAAGTTGAAATCGAATGGCTTGACTATCCCTGAACGTGAAATATCAGTGGCTCAACAGTCTCTGAACATGGACGAGATGCAGGGTCTTTCCTTTGAAACTGCAGGTGAAGCTTTGCAGGGACAGATTGCCGGTTTGGACATTGTTGCCAATTCGGGTAACTTGGGCTCCGGTACCAGTATGCGTTTGCGTGGTGTGACTTCCATCAATGGTAGTCAGGAACCCTTGATTGTCGTGGACGGTTATATTCTGGAAGATTATAATACAGAGGAGTTCGATGCCAATGATATGAACGAGGAGAAGTTTGCAACGCTGTTGCAGGTAAACCCCGAAGACATCCAAAGCATCAATGTGTTGAAAGACGCCGCGGCTACAGCTATCTGGGGTTCTCGCGGTTCTAACGGTGTTATTGAGATTAAGACGCGTCGTGGTTCTCGCGGTAAAACCCGTGTGAACTTCAGTTATCGTTTCTCCGGTTCCTGGCAGCCTGAAGGTATGAAGATGCTTACCGGTGATGAATATACGATGATGTTGAAGCAGGCTTACCATAATCCTAATCCTGAAGCCAGCAACCCCGCCGATAATATTGTCGAGTTGCAGTATCTTACGCAGTATCCTGCTTATTATGGTAACTATTCGGCAAATACCGATTGGGTGAAAGAGGTTACTCAGTTCGGTCAGACGCACAATTATGGTTTGGCTATCTCCGGTGGTGGTGAGAAAGCTACTTTCCGTGTATCTGCCAGCTACGACCATGAAACGGGTACCATCATCAAGCAGACGCTTGACCGTTTGACTTCCCGTCTTGCATTGGACTACTTCGTTTCTGACCGTATCAAGTTCTCTTCAAACTTCTCTTTGACTTATACGAAGCAGAACAAAAACTACGATGACGGCCTTTTGGGCTATGCTTACAATGCAATGCCTAACATGTCGGTGTATAGAAATGAGTTGGACATAAAAAGCAATACATATTATAATACCGGAGAGTATTTCCAATTGCCGCCTGCTGCTGCTACTGCCGGTTTCGCTCCCGATCTTAGTCAGCAAACGCTGACTTCCTATTATCTGAGCGATATGGTTAGTAACGGTAACCCGGTTGCCATCGGTAACTTGGCTTGGCGTCGTCTCTCCACTTATACGATTACTCCGCAGTTCTCTTTGGAATATAAACTGTTGGGTAAGAATGACGATGAAACGCAATTGACTTATACCGGTGAGGTTTGGATGAATGCCTATACCGAAACGACGAACCGTTATTATCCTTCTTATTTGACTTCGAGAAGTTGGTCGGATGATCCGGGATTGGATTTGACAGCTAACTCTGAGTATAAGAATTTGGACTTTACGACCCGTCATACATTGGTGTTCCGTCCTTATTTCACGAATGACAAACATTCTTTGCAGATATTGGCGCGCTTGGATGTCGGTTCAAGCAATTCCACTTCGCAGAGTATGAACTCCTCGGGTACGAACCATAATATCACGGACCCCACGGTTCCGGCATACCTCAGAGGCTTGTCTTCCGGTACTGGTAAGGGACACACGATGAGTGGAACCGGTTCGTTGCACTATTCTTATGGTTCGAAGTACTCTTTCGACTTTACGATTCGTGCCGACGGTAGCACCAAGTTCGGTTCCGGTAACAAGTGGGGCTTCTTCCCCGGTATCTCCGGCCGTTGGAATATCAGTGACGAGGAATTCTTCAAGCCCTTGAAGAAGGTTGTCAGCATGTTGGCATTCCGTCCGGGCTGGGGTGTCACCGGTAATGCAAGTTTCGGCGAAGGACTCATATATAATAATTATGGAACGTCCGGTTCTTACAATGGTGTTACAGGCTTTGCTCCTACAAACCTCCGTTTGACCAAGATTCGTTGGGAGAAAACTAAATCCTGGAATATGGGTGTGAACTTGAACCTGTTCAATGACATGATTAAGTTCGACTTGAACGTTTACAACAAGAAGACAACCGACTTGTTGAACTACAATGTTCGCGTTCCGTCTTCAACCGGTTTCTCTTCGATTGGTTCTGCCAATATCGGTTCTATGGAGAATGAAGGTTGGGAATTGTATGTTTCGACCGGAAATATCTTGAAGTTGGGTAAATTCCATGCGAACCTTCGTTTCAATATCGCGCAGAATATCAATACTGTGACCGAGATGGATGCTTCCGTGCTTGCTACCAACAATACGGACTTCGATTATAACAACGAGTCCATCATGAGACGTGTACAGATTGGACATGCGCTGGGCGGTATCTATGGTTTCCGTTACAAAGGTGTTTATGCCTATGACTACAAGCACAATGGATATTTTGCCAACGATAAAGATAATGCATATTGGGATGCTGATGGTAATATTAATACTGCAAAGGCAACCGGCAAGACGGCTCCTATTGTTTATGATGCCAATGGTAAAGTCGTTTATGACAAGGATGGTAACCCGTTGCAGATGGTTTATAACTTCGGCGGTGTGAACTACAAGTTCGAAGGTGGTGATGTCATCTATGAAGATATTAACCATGACGGACAGATTGACGAATTGGATATCGTTTATCTTGGTGGTTCGAATCCTAAAATCAATGGCGGTTTCGGTATAGACCTGACTTATGGTCAGTGGCAGTTGAAGACCAACTTTAACTTCCGTATCGGAAACAAGATTCTGAATATGGCTCGTATGTATGCTGAAGACATGCGTACGAATAAGAACCAGAGTGCCGCTGTGAACCACCGTTGGAGAACTAACGGACAGGTTACTGAAATACCTCGTGCAATGAGTACTAAGGTTGCCAATGGTAATACTTACAACGCTTTGATTAGCGATAGATATGTAGAGCCGGGTGACTTCCTCCGTTTCCAATACTTCCAGCTTTCTTATAACTTTAAGGCAGAAAAGCTGAAGAAGATTGGTTTGAGCTCTTTGAGAATGTCCGCTTCCGGAAATAATCTCTTCTTCTGGACCAAGTATTCAGGTGTAGACCCCGAGCATTCGGCTTCCGGTTTCTCGCCCTGCGTGGATAATTCTCAAACACCGCGCTCACGTTCGTTCACGTTGAGTTTGAATGTAGGTTTCTAAGATAAGACAGCAATGAAAAGTAAGAAAATATATAGTAAGTTACTTGTTGCCGGAAGTCTCCTTGTCGGAGGTTTGGGAATAGCATCTTGTGATGACTATTTGACCGTCCTGCCTTCCAATAGCGTTATTGAGGATGATTTCTGGAAAGAACAGGGTGATGTAGACCAGGCTCGTGCTGCAGCGTATGCCCAGCTGACCGGTTTGACAGACAAGATTCTGCTTTGGGGAGAGGTTCGTTCGGACAATCTTTCGTTGAACGATATGACCCAGCAAGGCATTTCTCGTTTGCAACAAGGCATTTTGATGCCTACGGAAGGCATGTTCGATTGGGCCGGATTCTATAGAGGCATCAATTTGTGTAATCTTGTGATTGAGCATGGCGATGCCATGACGGTTCCCGGACAGGAAGTAGACCCCGGATTCCGTTTAAGCAACTGGCGTCCTATTCGTTCGGAGATGTTGGCCTTGCGTGCGCTTTACTATTTCTATCTGGTGCGTGCCTATCGTGACGTTCCTTATGTGACGAAAGCAGTGACGACAGATGAAGAAGCCATGAACAGCCGTATAGCAGCCACTTCGGGTGTGGTTATTTTGGGAGAGTTGATTAAACAACTCGAAGCTGAAAATGATGGCGCGCTCAAGTATGCTGCCGAAAATTTCGGTTCGCAATCCGATAATAAGGGACGTTTCACCCGTATCGGTATTCGTGCTTTGCTTGCAGACATGTATCTGTGGAGAGCTGCCATGTTGCAGAAATCCGATGACAAGGGTGATGAGATTCTTGATGATGAAAATAATCCTTTGTCCCAGGCCAGCAAGGATGCATTGAGCAGAACATGTCTGAACAAGGCGATAGATCATTGCGATGCGGTTCTGCATGTGATGGATTCTGTTTATAAGAAGGACCTTACAGACAACCAGATTACGAACGACCCCAACCAAGGAAAGAATTATCCCTATCTGACGCGTCTGAGATCCCGCGGATTGCAGAGTGTCGTGGATGATTTGTATTCTACGCTGTGGGCGTACAAGAATTCTTCCGAGTCTATTCTTGAGTTACAGTATGACGGAGTTCAGAATTCCAATTCCACTGTTACGACCTACTTCTCCAATTATAGCAGTAACTCCCTCCATTCCGGTCGTTTGGTCGGCAACGGTATCATGACAAACAATGCCGGTATTTCGTACGACCCCGCCAAGGGATACGGTCTTACCGACTTGCGCTTGTTGCAGACATTCGCGTACACCGCGGCTACTTCTACGCAGCCTGTAATTCATAAGAACGTGTTGCAGATGTATGCTGTAGAAAACTTGCGGGATATGACCGAAGGAATTTCTTCCGCAACTTATCGTAATAATGCCAATATGAACTGGCCCATCTATCGTTTGACGGATATCATGCTTATTAAGGCAGAAGCAATCGCCCGTGCCAATATGAATACGAAAGCTGCGGATGGCAATATCGTCAATGAAGGTTTCAAGTTGGTCAATGCCATTTTCGAAAGAAACAATCCGGCGCTGTCTCCTTCCAAACTTGACGACGGTTCGGCCAATTCCGACGCATCTCCTTACATCAGTGACCGACTGAACAAGGATTATGCGTATGTGAAGGATAACGAAAAGACCGGTGCGGCTTTATTGGCTTTGGTTTACGAAGAGCGTCAGCGTGAGTTCATCGGCGAAGGCAAGCGTTGGTTTGACATTACCCGTCAGGTAGAAATATCTAACAGTCCCTCATCAGTGATGTCCGATTTCATTTCTTTGTCTACGTCGGTCAAGAACCGTCTGAAAGTATTCCAGGCATTCTATAATCCTATCTATAGTGAGGAAATAAAGGTGAATGGAGTAGAATACGGCGGCGGACTGGTACAGAACCCCGTTTGGGACAGATACACTGTAAAATGATAATACTCTGATTTTATGAAAAAGAATATATTAAAAGCAAAACTCTTTTCCGGAGTAGTGAGCCTTGCTCTCTTGCTCGGGGGTATGTTCGGTTTTAGCGGGTGTTCTGAGGAGATAGATGAGTCCAACTTTGCTATCAAGACAGAGCAGACCATTGCCGATTATTTGACGGATAATGCAGAGTTTTCCGACATGAAAGCACTGTGCGAGCGTGTCCGTCTTGGAAATGAGGCTGAGGCTTCTTCTGTCTTCAGCGCCTTGTCTGCACGTGGTAATTACACGGTATTCCTGCCCGATAATGACGCTGTGGCCGACTATCTGGCCACTAAAGGCAAGACCGATGTGTCGGAACTTACCGATGAAGAGGCACAGTTGGTTGTTTACAGCTGTATTATTGATAATGTGGAGCAAAGTGCATACGAGTCGGCGGATTTCCCCTCTCCCGGAGCATTTGCTTTGCCTAACCTCAATGACCGTCTGCTGACTTGCTTGCAAGACGAGGAAGGTATTCTCATCAATGGTGTCGCACGTGTCGTCAATGCCGATGTGGAACTGTCCAATGGTATGGTTCATCAGGTGGGGACCGTCATTGCGCCCTCTTCGGATAAATTGTACGAACTGATAGGTCGTGCAGACAACATGAAGTTCATGTCTTATCTTTTGAATCAGACTCATTGGACGGATTCTTTGGTTGCCGAACGCGATGAAGAATATGAAGGCGTGCAGAGAGAACTTACCTACTATCAGAGCGGTGTGGTTTCCAATAAAGGAAATTTCAAGGTTCCCCAACATCGCTATTTGGGTTTCACCGGTTTTGTTGAGCCGGATGCGGTTTTTGCCGAGGAATTGGGTGTTACGCTGGACTATAACGAGGAAGGCGATTTGACCGATGCTTGTAAGACTGAAATGTTGTCTCGTCTTCAGCAGCGTTGCTCAACGGTTTATTCCGGTTTTAATGATGCTGATTTGAAAAGCCCCAATAATGCAGTCAATCGTTTCGTCAGCTACCACTTCGTGAAGGGCAAGATGTCTTATGACCGTATGGTGGCGCATTATAATGAGTACGACTACGGATATGATGACGGAAAGAATCCGCAGCGCATCAATTGCCCGTTGAATGTGTGGGACTATTACACCACAATGGGTGAACATCGCGGTCTGCTTAAGGTTACCCAGGTGGGTGACCAAGGCTTTGAAGGGGATACGGACCATAAGGTCTATTTGAACCGTATTTCCGTATATGATAACGAGCAGAACGGCAACTACCGCGAGACGGGAGTCGTTGATGCCGGTATTCTGATTAGCGCAGAGAATGGCAATAACGACAATAATGCGCAGAACGGTTTCTATTATCCGATTAACAAGATACTGTTCTATTCTCCTCAGATTCGCGAGAAACTGGGTGCCGAGCGAATCCGCGTTGATTTGGTTACCATGTTGCCCGAGATGCAATCCGGAAACTTCCGTGGTGGCGAACACTATTCTTATCCTTTGGATTTCTTTGAGAATATCATCGTCACGCAGGCTCCCGACATGCACATCCTCTATCTGCATGAAGCATGGAGTGGGGCCGGTGGAAACTGGCGCGACTTCCAGGGCGATGAAATGCTGATGACCGGTCTGTATGACTTTATTCTGCGTTTACCGCCTGTCCCCACTGACGGAATGTACGAAGTACGTATGGGCGTTTCCGCCAATCCCTTGCGCGGTATGTGTCAGGTATATTTCGGTGAAGGTGATGCCAAAGATACAAAGAATTTGGATTTGCCTCCTGTAGGCCTGCCTTTCGACATGCGTCTCTCTGCCGGTTCTGTTTCCATTCCTTGGGCCGATGACAGTGAAATCGATGTCGAGCAGAACATCGAGAACGATAAGAACATGCGTAACCAGGGTTACATGAAAGGCCCGAAGTATATGCAGGTTGCACAGAAGAGTCCGAATACCGGCGCTGAAAACAACTTGCGTAAGAATGCTTCTGCGCTTCGCCGCATTATCGTTACATACGACATGAAGGCGGATCGGACCTATTACATGCGTTTCAAGACCGCGTTGAAGAAGACCGACTCGCAGTTCTTTATAGACTATTTCGAGTTTGTTCCGACAACGATTTACAATGGTCCGGAACCTGAAGATATTTGGTAATCTTAAATCAATATAGATACACAATGAAAAGTATATATAATAAAATAGTCGTAGGCGGACTTGCCGGAAGTGCCTTGCTTCTTGGCCTGGCAGCCTGTACGGACGACCATTTTGACATACAGGAAAGTTCGGTGTCCGGTTCCCAGACCGTTTGGAAGAACATTGAGGCCAATCCCGAATTGGACTCTCTGGCAATGATACTTCGCCGCACGAAGGTCATGAAGACGGAACTGGACAGAGGCAACAAGCAATCTTTTGCGGAACTGCTTGACCAGCCCCAACAGCTTACGGTGTGGGCGCCGAAGAACGGTACATACCATGCCAAGCATTATCTGGACATGTTGGACCAGGCCGATGCACTGCGTGAGTCTGATGCGATTACGGCAATGCGCATCGATTATGAAGTTGCCAACCAGTTTGCCCGCAATCATATCGCCCGTTTCAACTATGAGTCGGTGGTAGGTAACCAGCAAGTGCGGATGATGAACTCCAAACTGTACAACTACGACGCTTCTGCCAACAAGTTCAATGGCATAACAGTGGATGCCGACGACCGTGTAGTTTCTTCCAACGGTGTTCTGCACGTGATAGAAGGACAGTCGAAGTTCGTAGACAACATATACGACTTCATCATGTCCGGCCAGGCAGAGTTCTCAAAGATTTATGAAGAGATACATGCCGAAGACAAGATTACTTTCTCGCCGGGACAGAGTACGGAAGGTACGATGAATGAGAACGGCCAGATGGAATATGTCGATTCGGTATATGTCAATACCAACGACCTGCTGACTTCTGCCGGCGCACTCATCAGCAACGAGGACAGTCTCTATGTCGCCATCGTTCCGACCAATACGGCGTGGGATGAAGGTATGGAGAAACTCAAGAGCCTCTATCGTTATGCCGATACCTATTGGTATGAGTGGAGTTCTACCGCAGCCGCCCCGCAGGGAACGGGTAACTTCATGAAGAAGGATATGCCCGAGATGGATATGGACTCCATTGCCAATGCCAATGCGAAGAACAATTTGGTGAAGAGCATGTTCATTGCTCCTTCGCGTTTCCGCAATGTGAATATTGCCGACTCCGCTGCCTTGATGGACTACATCATGACTGCCGATTCGTTGGATTGCACGAACGGAGTAATTCTCTACAACAAGAACAGATACGAGGAAGGCGATGCGAAAAAGAATCCCATGTTCGCAGGAATTACGCCCATCAAGGCATCCAACGGCTACATCCTTCCTTTGACCAACTACACCATAGACCCGGCCTATTCGCACATGTCAAAGCTGGATCTGAAGGCTTACAATAGCTATAATGTCGCCAGTGTGAACGGAACCCGCGAAGGTTACGACGGTATGCTCATTACGCTGACCGAAAGCACCCGCAACGAGACCAATCCTGCCGGTGAACCGATTGTGGGCAGTGTGGATGAAGACCGTTATGCACTGTTCCAGAGCAACGACCAGGACATGTACATCAAGTTCCGTCTGAACGGAATCATGAGCGGACACTACAAGATTTCCATCGAGATGCTGCCTAACTGTATCTCCAACCAGTATGTGCAGGCTCAGAATATTCCCGATGAGGGCGAAGTGCAGAAACCCGTCTTCTCTGCCCGTATCTACGACGACAAGGGTAACCGTCTTGCCCAGGTTTCCAACCTGAAGGTAAGTCAGGAGTCCGTGGAACTGATAACCTTGTGGGAGGACTTCGAGTTCGAGACATCCTACAATGGTCTCCCCGACCTTTACACCACCTTCCCTTATCTCCAGATTGAGATGACGAGAAGAAATCAACGTAGCGGTAAGTGCGATGCGCTGAGCATCAGCAGAGTTCTTATTGAGCCGGTTCGCGAATAAGCGCACACGTTAATTATAAAACTGAAGAAGATGAATAAGAATAAACGAATCAATTTTATGCAGGGAGCGTTGCGCACAGGTGTTTGCCTCTTCATGTTGTCCGGTTCATGCGTATTGTCCGCGCAGACCGGTGCACAAGAGGAAGGACCCCGTTCGGAATCGGCTGTTGCTGCCAAGAAGAGTGCGGCTTCCAAATATGAAATGAAAGAGGTCTCCGGCCACGTTTACGATGCAGCGACAAAAGCTCCGCTGGCCGGTGTCACGGTACAGGCTCTGAACAACCGCCTTTATACCGCCCTGACCGACGAAAACGGTGCATATACCGTCAAGGTGCCCGATTTCGTGACGTCTTTGTATGTCAATGTGCCTGAGTTCAACGCAGTGCAGATTGCCATCAAGGGAGATAAGGAACAGGATGCCTATCTCTATTCCAAGGCGTTCAAGGAACTGTACATCAATGGTACGCAACTCTTTGCCCAGAACAAGATGACGGTGAACAACTCCAGTTCACTGACTATCGAAAACGACATAGAGAATGAGCTGAATGCTTCGGTACGTACCATCAACCGCGGCGGAATGCCCGCGCAGGGTGCAGCCATGTTCATCAACGGTCTTAACTCTCTCAATGCAAATGCCCAGCCGCTTATCGTGGTCGATGGTGTAATTTGGGATATGCAGTACGACCGTACCACTTTGCACGACGGTTTCGTAAACAATGTGTTCAACATCATCGATACCGAGGACATTGAGAGTGTCGAAGTGCTGAGAAACGGAACGGCACTCTATGGAGCACGAGGCGGAAACGGAGTTATCGTGATTAAGACCAAGCGTGGCCGTAACCTGGTTACGCGCATCAATGTCCGTGCCTATGGCGGCTTTGAGTTAAGTCCTGTTTCCACCGACATGATGAACGCTTCACAGTACCGCAACTATGTGACCGAGTTCTTGGGAACGACCAGAGCCGCACAGGATTTGTTCAAGTCCTCCGGTTCTTATGTCCCGCCTTTCATGAACGAGGACAAGAACTATCTTTTCTATCCCGTATACCACAACGAGACGGACTGGCAGGACGGCATGTACAAGAATACCTTCACGCAGAACTATAAGGTCAGCGTGGAAGGTGGTGATGATGTCGCCATGTACAACCTTTCTTTGGGCTATACCAAGTCTGATGCTACAGCCCGTGAGAATGACTTCAACCGTCTGAATATCCGCTTCAACACGGATGTCGTGATGTTCAAGGGGCTGACCACGGCCATCGACATCGCCTACTCGCGTAATGCCTACAACCTGCGTGACAACGGATGGGCTTCCGATTATTCGGCAAGAAACATCTCCTCTCCGAATGTACTGGGCCTCATCCAGTCCCCGTTCATCAGCCCGTATGCTTATTACGTGCGCTATGATAACGGACTCAATCTGGGACATGCGGACAATGTTTATTCCGGAAAGGATTATTGGGCTTCCAACAATCCCTATCGTTTCGCCGAAAGTTTCGGCTTCGACGGACTGGCCAATCCCTACTGGATTCTTGCCAATGGCGAAGGAGACAACAAGAACTATCAGGAACAGACGCAGTTCTCCATCAATGTCGCACCGAAGTATCAGATAAACAAGCACCTCTCCGTTACCAACCGCTTCAGCTACGTGCTCAACCGCAGTAACGAGAAGTACTATCTGCCCAACAGCGGTACGCCTGCCAAGACTGTGGAAGGTCTGGGTACGGTTCAGAGCGTTGTCAGCTCGCAGTTCGGAAAAGAGACCACCTTGTTCAATGACCTTCGTGTAGACTGGATGCGTCAGTTCGGCGGACATCATGTCAATGTAGTCGGTGGCTTCCGTTTTGCCTCCTATTCCTATCAGGACAGCCGTATCACTGCCTATAACAACGGTAATGACAAGTTGCCTAACATCAATATGAACCTTCACTACAAAGGTTACGGTGGTACCAATGACAACTGGTTGAACCTGGCTTACTACGTCAGTGCCGACTACAACTATAAGAACAAGTACTTTGTGTCTGCAAGCACTACCATGGAGTCTTCCTCCCGTTTCGGTAAGGATACGGCAGAGGGACTGAAACTCTTCGGTGTGAAGTGGGGTCTCTTCCCCTCCGTGCAGGCTGCATGGCTCATCTCCTCGGAAGACTGGTTCGATGTCGCTGCCATCAACTACCTGAAGCTGACGGCCGGCTACGAAGAGAGCGGTAACGACAATGTCGATTACTATGCCGTGCGTACCTATTTCGAGAACGGCAAATACATGGATAAGGCTACCGGACTGACATTGGCCAACATCCAGAATCCTACCCTCCAGTGGGAGACCAACCACCGTTTCAATGTAGGCTTGCACACCAGAATGTTGAATAACCGCCTTTCTCTTGGCATCGACTACTATTGGTCAAAGACCACCAACCTCCTTACGCGCAAAACCGTGAGCGACATTACGGGTCTTTCCTTCATGTGGGCCAATGACGGAGCTTTGAAGAACTCCGGCGTGGAATTCAACACCCATGCAATTCTGCTCAACAAGCGTGACTGGAAGTGGCAGGCAGGTTTCAGCATCGGTCATTACCGCAACGAAATCACCGAACTGCCGATGTCCAACCTGAATACCATCAAGACTTATGCTTTGGACGAAAACGGCCAGCGTATTCTCGAGTCCGAGCGGATTATTCACGGTTACACCTCTTCCATCTATGGAGACAACAACATTCTGACCGCCGTAGGTCGTCCGGCAGGTGTCTTCTACGGATACAAGACGGCAGGCGTGTTCGCCAGTGACGAAGCTGCCAAGGTAGGCCCCGACGGCAATTATCTGCGCTATCCCACAGGATTGAGCCAGAATGCCTACCGTGAGTTCCGTGCAGGTGACGTTCACTTCGTGGACCAGAACGGTGACGGTTGGATTTCCGAGGCCGACATGGTGGAAATCGGTGACCCCAATCCCGACATCTTCGGTAATATCTATACCAGCCTCACGTGGAAGCACCTGACCCTCGACCTGAACTTCAAGTACTCGCTGGGTAACGACGTGTTCAATTACCAGCGTTCACAGCTCGAAGGCGCCAACAACATTTACAACCAGACTACGGCCGTTGTGAACCGTTGGAAGTACCAGGGACAGGTAACCGACATGCCGCGCACCATGTCTCCCGACAACGACATGTGGGTGAACAACGAACGTTTCTCCGACCGTTGGATTGAGGACGGTTCTTTCCTCAAGTTGAAGAAGGTACGCCTCACCTACAAGATACCTCTTACCCTCAGCTGGTTGCAAGGTCTCTCCGTATGGGGTGAAGCCAACAACGTGTTTACCGTTACGAAGTATCTGGGCAACGACCCCGAAGTTTCTTGCGGCAACGGCGTGCTCTATCAAGGTATAGACGCAGGCTATCTCCCGCAGACGCGTAACTTCAACCTCGGTGTGACCATTAACTTGTAAAAAACAATTGCGTTCCATCGGAAGGGCAGACGGTGCAGCATGCCGATGCTGAGAGCCGAACAGACTGCCGGTTATCCCTGCCGCCCTGTCTTCCCCTCACGATGACGCTGAAACAAACGAATACAATGAAAAATAAATCGATTATAAGTCTTTTTGTCTTTCTGCTGGGGGTGAGCGTCACCACCACCTCGTGCGAAGATATGCTGACGCCCGACATGGACCGTTATTCACAAGGCTTTACCGGTCGTGATACCGTCAATTTCTATTTCGGAATATTGGGTACGCTTCAGGAAATGGTGGAGAACAACGTCATTCTGGGTGAGGTGCGTGCCGATTTGGCCGATACCACCATGTATGTGAACGACTCCGTGTCCCGCATCGCTTATTTTGAAAATGTGGAGGACGGGGATAACGCCCTGCTCAATCGTGCCGCCTACTACAAGGCCATCAACCAGTGCAACTTCTACCTGGCTGCCGTAGACACGATGGCCATGAAGTACAACTCGTACTACATGCGCCGCGAGGCCGCCCAGGTTGAAATGATACGTGCATGGGTCTATATGCAACTGGTCCAGTTGTACGGACGTGTGCCTTTCATCACGCAACCCGTAGACAACGCCAACACCGGTTGGGAAACCAATCCCGCCGACTGGGCAACGCCTGAGAATCTCAAGTCTCTCTTGGTCAAGGCCGGACTGAACCGCGCCTATAACTACGAAAAGCAGTACGGACGCCCCAACTACGGAACGTTCCAGACGGGAGCCGAGAATGTCACCATCCCGCACTCGCAGACCGTATTCAGCGGCGACCTGATTATGGCCGAACTGTCCCTGCTCGGCGCGCAGACACAGGCCGACTACATGACAGCTGCCACTTATTATTACAACTTCCTCTACGAACAGGCCGACCGCCGCAACCGTTACGTCAAGGAGGCTGCAGCAGGAGACCTGATCAAGTATTTTGACCGTGGTGATTACCATTATTCGACGTCGGCCGGCTCTTGGCAGGCATCGTTCATCGCCAATTACACCTCCAATGACGACGTCCTTACGCTCGTTCCTTCGGCTGCCAATGAACGTATCGGCCGGACGCTCACGCGCATCCAGCAAGTCTATGGCTTCAACCCGTCGTCGGAGAGCTTGGTCGGTTCTTCCTCCGAAGAGGGAAGCATTTCCATCATGGCCGATTACAAGAACCGTCAGCTTGGTCCGTCTTCGAAGTTCCGCAATCTGAACGAAGACCAGATTATGGCCTACATCGACCAGCGCTCAACCAGCCGTGTCGAATATACGGAAGGCATCAAGGACGCCCGTTACTTCGGTTCGGTTTCCAATGTCCGTACCGACATCGGTCTTCTCCCGTTTGTTCAGAAGTTCGGTCGTGGCGCTTCCAGCGACATGGCGGTTTATCCCGGTTATTTCTCTTTCAGCTATAGCGTTCCCTTGTACCGCATCCGTCAGGTCTATCTCCGTTATGCCGAGGCCCTCAACCGTGCCGGCTTCCCGCGCCATGCCTTTGCAGTGCTTCGCGACGGACTTAACTCCGAAAAGATGCCTACGCTGCAGGAAACCGTAAACTATGTTCCCAATCCGGAGAATCCGGCCGAGGGAGAAGGCTTCAAGGAATTCTATACCGAATATCGTGAGGACGGATGCAACTACATTGATGTGGACGAAATGCGTCGTGCCGCCGAGCATCCCGAGTTCCTCGACTTCTCGAATACCATCTGGAGAAACTGCGGCGTGCATCGTATGGGCGGCAGTGAGATTGCCGACGAGGTGGAGCGTTATAACTACGGTGTAACCGTAGGTCAGCGAATGCTTGACGAAGCTGTCCGCACAGGTACGCTGACCGAGGAAGTACAGGCCTATGCCGACAAACTCATGGCAGAGCGTTACGTCATTGAAGAAGGTGACGAAGAAGGTGACGGCGACGAGACCGGAGATGGCGAAGGCGAAGGTGGCGAAGACGAAGGTGAGGGTGACACCCCCGGCGACGATGTCGATACTTCGGAGTGGCCGATTCGCGAGACCCCGCCCGTAGTTCCCGAGGACCTGGCACTCCAGCAGAATGCCGTAGAAACCCTGATTGCCGACGAAATGGCGCTCGAAACGGCTTTCGAAGGTAATCGTTTCTTCGACCTCACCCGTCAGGCCATGCACAAGGATGCTGTCAATCCGGGCTACGGTACCGAATGGTTCGCATGGATGGTTGCCCGCCGTTCTGTAAACCTCAAGCCGTACGAGGATACCAATATCTTCAATCCCGCGCTCTACAACAAGTTGAAAGTACGTGACAATTGGTATCTGCCGGCTCCCAAGTATTAATGCCTGTCGAGCATCTTACCAATGAATAAAACGGGAGATGTGCCGCTATCCGGCACATCTCCCGTTCTTTTGCAGGGCCGTTCCGGACTTTCCCGTTCGTCTGAAAAGTCTCCTTCTCCTGTTGGGGGCTTTGGCCGTTTTGTATTTTAACACAATTTGCTTTTGGCCGAAAAATGTTGTATCTTTGTGGTACAGAAAATAGGGAAGGCGGTTTCGGACCGCCTTTTTTCGTGTAAATAAGCCCTTTATGCGACGATTTACATGTGCATGTAGAAAAAATTAGAAGTAGCCTGTGCAAAAATACATGCCTTCTATTTTGAAATGGAAGCAGTCCGCGCGCAAAAAGATGCCTTTTGCGAAGCCGTTCCCTTATTGTATTTACATTCTTTTACGTAATCGAAGTTAAAAATGTTAATGTCAGACAGGACCGGATACCGCTTCCGTCCCATCTATGACCTGTCCCGTGGTCCTTTGTGGACTTCCGTCAGAGTCTTTTCCGCGTTCTGCTGTATGATTAGGGATTATGCTTTCTTTTTGTTCCTTTTTATGCGGGAACTCTTTACGGCTACAAAAAACGCAGCCTCGTTTTGTGGATTATTGTAACTTGTCCGACCGTCGCGGTCTCTGTCTTGCCCTTGTCCGGCACATGGAAGTAGATTTTTTTGTATTGAAAAGAGGCTTCATTTCATTTATTTTTACGATATTTGCGTAATAAACTTACAAATCTTAATTGCATGAAGTTTACCGCAAAGCAAATCGCAGGCCTGTTGCAGGGGGAAATCGAAGGAAATCCCGATGCCGCAGTACAGACTTTTGCCAAAATAGAAGAAGGAATGGAAGGTGCCATTTCTTTTCTCGCCAATCCTCGGTACGAACATTATATATATGAAACCCAATCCTCTATAGTGCTTGTAAACAAGGATTTCAAGGCGTCCGCTCCCGTGCGGGCAACGCTTATCCGTGTGGACAACGCTTATGAGGCCGTCGCCCGTCTGCTCAATTTCTACGAACAGTCCATTGCCCGTCGCAAGGGAGTGCATCCTCTGGCCTGTGTGGCCGGTTCGGCCACCTTGGGCGAGGATTGCTATGTCGGTCCGTTCGCTTACGTGGGTGAGCAGGTCGTGGTCGGGAAAGGCACGCAGATTTACGCACACAGCGTCATCGAGGAACGTGCCCGCATCGGCGAAGGCTGCGTGATATATCCCGGTGTCTCCGTCTATCATGACTGCGTCGTCGGCAACCGCGTCATCCTGCACAGTGGCAGCGTCATCGGCGCCGACGGCTTCGGGTTTGCCCCCTCGGCCGACGGATACGAGAAAATACCGCAGATTGGCATCGTCACTATCGAGGACGACGTCGAAATCGGCGCCAATACGTGTGTGGACCGCTCTACGATGGGCAGCACCTACGTGCGGCGCGGCGTGAAGTTGGACAATCTCGTACAGGTGGCCCACAACTGTGAGGTTGGCTCGCATACGGTGATGTCGGCACAGGTCGGCGTGGCCGGTTCCACTAAGATAGGCGAGTGGTGCATGTTTGGCGGGCAAGTGGGCATTGCCGGACATGCCGTTATCGGCGACCGCACTTTGAGCGGCGCCCAGGCCGGTATAGCCGGCAGCATCCGCAAGGGACACGTGACGGTACAAGGCTCACCTGCATTCGATGCCAAAGGTTTTGCCCGCTCCAGCGTCGTCTACAAGAAATTGCCTGAGATGTACGCCGAACTCAATCGCCTGAAGGACGAGGTGGAAGAATTGAAAAACAGACTGAAAACTGAAGAATAGTTATGTCGAAGCAGAAAACATTGAAGGGGAGCTTTTCCTTGTTCGGAAAAGGACTGCATACGGGACTGAGCCTGACGGTTACGTTCAATCCCGCCCCCGAAAACCACGGATATAAGATACAACGCATCGATTTGGAGGGCCAGCCCGTCATCGAGGCCATAGCCGAGAATGTCGTCGATACTTCCCGCGGAACGGTCGTGGCCAAGGGCGATGCACGGTGCAGCACCATAGAGCACGGCATGGCGGCACTCTATGCCATGGGAATAGACAACTGTCTCATTCAAGTGAACGGGCCGGAGTTTCCCATACTCGATGGAAGTTCCAAACAATATGTCGAGAACATCAGCCGCGTAGGTATTGAAGTGCAGAACGCACCCAAGGACTTCTATGTCATCAAGAAGAAAATCGAGTTCCGCGACGAAGCCACCGGTTCGTCCATCATCATCCTTCCCGATGACGCTTTCTCGATTACGGTGATGATTTCTTTTGAGTCGCAGTTCATCAACAGCCAGTTCGCAACCCTCGACAACATCAATGACTTCAGTACGGAAATAGCGTCCGCGCGCACATTCGTGTTCGTCCGCGAGATTGAACCGCTGCTCAAGGCCGGTCTGATCAAGGGCGGAGACTTGGACAATGCCATCGTCATCTATGAGCGTCAGATTCCGCAGGACGATCTGGACAAACTGGCCGACTACATGCAGGTGGAAAGAAAGGATGCCACCAAACTGGGCTACCTGAACGACCAGCCGCTCGTATGGCGCAACGAACCGGCCCGCCACAAGTTGCTCGACATCATCGGCGACATGGCGCTTATCGGCCGTCCCATCAAGGGCAGGATTATAGCCACCCGTCCCGGACATACCATTAATAACAAGTTTGCCCGTCAGATGCGGCGCGAAATCCGTGCCCATGAAATCCAGGCGCCCGACTACGACCCGAATGCAGAGCCTCTGATGGATGTGAACCGCATCCGCGAGCTGCTTCCCCACCGCTATCCTATGCAATTGGTGGACAAGGTCATCGAGACCGGTTCCAACTATATCGTGGCCGTTAAGAACGTGACGTCGAACGAGACTTTCTTCCAAGGACATTTCCCGCAGGAACCCGTCATGCCGGGCGTGCTCCAGATTGAGGCCATGGCACAGGCCGGCGGTCTGCTTGTACTCAACTCCGTGGAGGAGCCTGAGCGTTGGAGCACCTATTTCCTGCGCATCGACGACGTGAAGTTCCGTCGCAAAGTCGTGCCCGGCGACACGCTTCTCTTCAAGGTAGAGTTGCTTGCCCCCATCCGTCACGGCATTTCCACCATGCATGGTTTTGCTTTTGTGGGCGAGACCATTGTCATGGAAGCCACATTCACGGCACAAATCGTAAAGAATAAATAGACCACCATAAAGTTAGATTCATGAGTGATATAAGTCCTTTGGCCTATGTGCATCCCGAAGCCTCTATCGGCGAGCATTGTGAAATCGGTCCCTTCTGTTATATCGACAAGAATGTGGTGATAGGCGACAACAACCGCCTGATGAACAGCGTTACCCTGCTGAGCGGAACGCGTATGGGCAAGGGAAATGTGGTTTTCCCGGGAGCCGTGATCGGTGCTGTGCCGCAGGACTTGAAATTCCGCGGCGAGGAAACAACCGCCGAGATAGGCGACGACAACACTATCCGCGAGAATGTGACCATCAATCGCGGCACTTCGGCCAAAGGAAAGACGGTCGTAGGCAGCAATAACCTGCTGATGGAAGGTATGCATGTGGCGCATGATGTCTGTATCGGCAATGGTTGTATCATCGGGAATACTACAAAACTGGCCGGAGAGGTCGTTGTGGACGATTACGCCATCATCAGCGCCTGCGTGCTGGTGCACCAGTTCTGCCGCATCGGCAGTTACGTCATGATAGGCGGGGGAACACGTACCGGACAGGACGTCCCGCCGTTCACGATGGCGGCCCGCGAGCCAGTGGCCTACTGCGGCCTGAATCTTGTCGGCCTGCGTCGCCGCGGTTTCTCGCGCGAACTCATCGACAACATACACAATACCTATCGTTTGCTCTATCAGCGCGGTAAACTGCGCGAGGAATGTATTGCCGAGATAAAGGCGGAAGTTCCCATGAGCAAGGAAATCGAATATATCCTTGATTTTGTCCTCACGTCGCAGCGGGGCATCATCAAGTAATCCACCTGTAAGCAAAATGTTATATAAGATAAAGTTTATTTCCGACGAGGTAGAGGGCTTCCTCCGGGAAATCAAGATAGACAGTGAGGCCACATTTCTGGACTTGAACAAGGCCGTGCTGGACGCGTGCGGTTATCCCGACGACCAGATGACTTCTTTTTATGTTTGTGATGACGAATGGGAGCGCGGTGTCCAGATTACGCGTGAGGATATGGCCGACCCCGGCAGCGAAGACGAGGATCTGTACACCATGCAGTCCACTCCGTTAAGCGATTTCATAGAAGACGAAGGACAGAAACTGGAGTTCGTCTTCGATCCTTTCGCCGAGCGCGTGTTCTATCTGGACGTGAAGGAACTGTTGCCGGGCGAACATCTGGACAAGCCCGAATTAGTGCGCAGCAAAGGCGAGGCGCCGGCGCAAATCATGGACCTGGACGTTCCTGCCATAGGGGGAGGAAAGAAAGAAAGCATCTTCAGCGAGGACGAGGCCGGTGAATTTTACGGTGACGGCGGCTTTGATGCCGAAGACCTCGACCTTGAAGGCTTTGAGTTCAGTGACGGGCAACCTTATTAAGCACTTGTCTCTTGTCTGAAAGCATCCATGCGTTCCCGTCCGGCGGGAATGGCGTCGCAAGGGTAGGGCAGACTCCTTTTTGTTTCCGGAACGGCGCCCGGCGCTAATGGAAAATCACAGATAATACCTTGGAACGTTGAAAACCTTACTGGTCATCGTAGGTCCGACGGGGGTGGGAAAGACCGAACTCAGTCTTCGGGCGGCGGAATACTTTTCAACTTCCATCCTGAATGCCGATTCGCGGCAGCTCTATCGCGATATTCCCATCGGGACGGCTGCGCCGACGGCCGAAGACCTTTCCCGCGTTCCCCATCACTTTGTCGGAACGCTCAACCTGGACGATTATTACAGCGCGGCACGTTATGAGAGCGAAGCCATGTCGTTGTTGGAGCGGCTTTTTGCCGGGCGCGACACCGTAGTGCTCAGCGGCGGTTCCATGCTCTACGTCGATGCCGTCTGCCAAGGCATTGACGACATTCCCACCATATCGGACAGCGTCAGGCAACGGATGCGTGAGCGTTACGAGAACGAGGGACTCGAAACGCTGGCAGCCGAATTGGAGCGCCTTGACCCCGCCTACTTTGCACAATGCGACATCAGGAACCCCAAACGTGTCATCCACGCCCTCGAAATCTGCCATATGACGGGGCGCACCTATACCTCTTTCCGTGTCAGAAAGGTAAAGGAACGTCCTTTCCGCATCATCAAGATTGGACTGTGCCGCGAGCGCGGCGAATTGTTCGACCGCATCGGTCGCAGGACGGACCAAATGCTTTCAGCCGGTCTGCTCGACGAAGCGCGGCGCGTCCTGCCCCACCGTGACTGCAACTCGCTCAATACGGTCGGCTACAAAGAACTGTTCAAGTACCTTGACGGCGAGTGGACACTGGACTTTGCGCTCGAAAAAATCAAGCGCAACACGCGCGTATATGCCAAGAAACAGATGACATGGTTCAAGAAAGACCCGGAAATCGCATGGTTCCATCCCGACAAATGGGATGAAGTAAGATTTTTTATACAAAATAGAATGTCTGCGGACGAGTAAATCCGTATTTTTGCAAAGCAATTAAATAGAAAACGTATGGGCAGTATATTCAAGAAGGTGTTCCGTATGATCGGCGCTTTCTGTTCTCTTCTCTGGAAGGGGCTTCGCAGTTTGTTGCGCTGGTATTTCGGTTTGTATAAGGGCACCTCCCGCTGGTTCAAACTATTGGTGATATTCCTCACTTTCGTCTTTCTGGTTATTTTCTATGTATTTGCCGTGATGGTCAATCTGTTCTGGCTTTTCGGCAAGTCACCTACGCCCGGCGAGATCATGCACCCCGAGAACCCGGAAGCCTCGGTCATCTATTCGGCCGACGGGAAAGTGCTCGGCAAGTTCTTCGACGAGAACCGCCAGTCCGTTTCTTTCGACGAAATCAACAACGTATTCTTCCAGGCCCTCATATCTACCGAGGACGAACGCTTCTACGAGCACAACGGCATCGACTTCAGCGGAATGGTGGCCGCCGGAAAAGACGCGCTGCAAGGACGGGCCCGTGGCGCATCCACCATTTCGCAGCAATTGGTGAAGAACATGTTCCGCATCCGGACCAACAAGAAGTACGGAACAGGGCTTGTCGGAAAAATTCCGGGCTGCCGCATACTCGTCATGAAGACCAAGGAAATGGTGATTGCCGTCGAACTGGAAATGATGAACGAGAAAGACAGCATTCTCACGATGTATGCCAACACTGTAGACTTCGGTTCGAACGCTTTCGGCATCAAGACGGCGGCCAAGACCTACTTCAACAAGACACCGGCCGAGTTGAAGGTGGAAGAGGCTGCCGTGCTCGTCGGTCTGCTGAAGGCAACCAGTACCTACAATCCGCGTATCAATCCGAAACAGAGCCTGTCCCGGCGCAATGTCGTGCTGGAAAACATCTACAACCATCGCCGACAGTTGGCGGAACGCTACGGCAGGGCCTGCATTGAAACGAAGGAACAGCTCGATTCCCTCAAACGGTTGCCCATTGACCTGAACTTCAACGTGGAGAGCGCCTATGACGGGCAGGCACTCTACTTCCGGCAGGCCGTGGCAGGATATATAAAGGAAAATTGTCCCGACCTCGATCCCTATACCGACGGACTGCGCATTTATACCACGCTCGACAGCCGTATGCAACGCTATGCCGAGGAAGCCATGACGGAGCAGATGAGCAAGGTGCAGCAGAGTTTCAATGCGCATTGGCGGGGTGTGGGCGACCCGTGGCGTGACGAGGACGGCAATGTCAAGGCCGGTTTCATCGAGAAGATAGCCCGCTCGACCGATACCTACAAGAAGTTGCAGGCACGCTATCCCGAGCAGCCCGACTCCGTGACCTACTACATGAACCTGCCGCATCCTGTCAAGCTGTTCGACTATGACGGCGGACATGTCGCCGAGATGAGCACCATGGACTCCATACGTTACATGGTCAAGTTCCTTCATGCGGGCTTCGTGGCCATGGAACCCGCGTCGGGAGCGGTCAAGGCCTACGTCGGGGATGTGGACTTCAAGACGTGGAAATACGACAAGGCAAAGGCCATGCACCAGCCCGGTTCCACGTTCAAGCTCTTTGTCTACGCCACAGCCATGAAACAGGGCTGGACACCGAGCGATGCGCGTCTGCGGGACAGTTATATCCGTATGGAGGTGTATGATGCCAAGCGCGACACCACCACCATCTGGCAGCCGCACAACGCCAACGGACGCTTTTCCAACGCCAACCTGCCCTTGCGCTCGGCCTTCGCACAGAGTGTCAATACGATAGCCGTCAAACTGGGGCAGGAAGTGGGCATCGACAACGTGGTGGCGCCGGCCCACGATATGGGTATCCAGTCACGCCTCGATGCCACGCCGTCCCTGCCGCTGGGCTCGAGCGATGTCAATCTGGTCGAGATGGTCAATGCCTATGCCACGGTGGCCAACAACGGTACATTTGTCGAGCCGGTACTGGTTACGAAAATCTTGGACCGTGAGGGCAAAGTCCTTTACGAGGCCAATCCTTCCAAGGTGAGGGCCCTCGACGAGCGGTCGGCATTCTATATGCAGAAACTGCTCGAAGCCGGTGTGCGCGACGGCGGCGGCACGTCGCAGTCCTTGGGGGCAGCCATGTACATGGGCCGGTTCAACGGCCGCATCGACTTCGGCGGCAAGACGGGTACGTCCAACAATCACGCCGATGCTTGGTTCATCGGCGTGACGCCCAACCTTGTCGGCGGTGCATGGGTCGGCGGAGAATTCCGCGAGATACATTTCCGCTCGGGACGCCTGGGACAGGGTAGCAAGACCGCGCTCCCCATCTTCGGGCTCTTCATGAACAAGGTCTTGTCCGACGAAGCGCTGGCTTCCCGCTATCTGGTGCGCTATGGCGCGGCGCCGGGCGATATTCAGCCGAGCAGTTATCAGAATACCTACTATCAGCCGGTTGCCGACTCCGCCGATACCGACACCGCCAATGTGTCCTTGGAGACGGAGGATGACATGCCGGAAGCCGGTGCCGCCGTTCCTGAGGAACAGACCTCGGCCGGAGCGCCTTCAGCCGGGCAGTCCGCACCGGCCGCACCGGCAACCGAGGAACGGAAAAAGGCCCGGAAGGCTTCGGCCGACAAGGACAAATCCGACAGCTACTTCGAGTAGTCGCCGGGGCATCCGTGGCAGGGGCTCGATGGCCTTTGCGATTTTAACACAATTTGCTTTTGGCGGAAAAATGTATTATCTTTGCAATGCAAAATAGCGAGGGCGGGTTCGGACCCGCCCTTTTCCGTGCCTTAAAGTCCCTTTTTCGCAGATTTTCCTCCTGAAAAAGGATTTCGTACATGGCATGTGCGGGAAAACTACATGGCATGTACGAAAAACCGTCCCTGCATGTAGGAGAAATTACAAGGCATGTACGCTGCGCCGAAAGTGAGCAAAGGTTAAAAATGTTAATGTCGGTAGGACGGAATCAGCGTGCCGTGATGTGAAAACAGGCCTGTTTTCTTTCGTAGCGCACGTAACAAGTGCCTAAGTCGCGTTGGTCGCGCAACACTTCCGCCAGTATGTCCTTCAGTCTGCCGTCCCAGACCTGCCGCTCTTCGGGATTGTCGGGATCGATGATGCGGTGGTAGCTGTTGTAACAGATGTCGAAAGTCGTTCCGTGCTGGTGGCAGCTGTTTTCGGAAGCATTGCAGTTCACGCGCCGCAGCCGCGACACGTCTTTCTGCGTGCGCAGCACCGACGTCACCTCAAGTTTGTAGCCCGGGAAGCCTTTGCGCTGCAACGAGTCGATGAAGTTGCGCGCGATTTCCGTCAGCAACCTCTCGGCACGAGGCACGAGGTAGGGAATGGAATAGGTGAGGCGGCGCACCCGATAGTAAGGATTGTCGCCGATATAGACCAAGTCTTTCTTGTGCCGGTGGGCGTCGTCGCGGTCGGCTATGATGGGAATGCCGAGCCGCTGTGCCGTGGCCAGCTGCAGGTCGTTCATGTCCGGAAACGCCTTATCGTAATCGCCGACGCCCCTGACCTTGTTCTTTATCGGCTTTCCGCCGGCGTCTGTCAGCTGCAAGGGCGGGCGCGGGCGTGACAGGAGCGTGTCCACATAAAGGCTGTGCCGGACTATCGTGTCGATTCTCACTGTCTTTTCGGCGCTTGGCGTTTGTTTACCGCACGAGGTGAAACATCCGCAGCACCGCATAATCATCATGATCGGCAGCAGGAACAGCAGTGCGTTCTGGATATACAGTCGTTTCTTTTTCCAAAAATGGGTCAGGTCGGGCATTGGGGGGCTTGTGTTCGGGGCAGGTGCGTGCCGGTTATTGTTTGGCTATACAAAAGTAAGCATTTTTTACGGATTCCGGGCAATATTGATTACTTTTGCAGTCGAAACTTGAGACCAACTCTATTCAAACTTCCGGTAGCTTAGATGATAGAAAGACATTTTGTATTGGAGGAAGCCGACCCGCAGATATTCTACGGCGTAAACAATGCCAACCTGCGCCTGTTGCGCGCGCTGTATCCGAAACTTCGCATCATAGGTCGCGACAACGTACTGAAGGCGATGGGCAGCGAGGAGGATATGGCCGACTTCGAGGAGGCTTTTTCCGCCTTGGAGAAGCATTGCGCGAAGTACAACCGCCTGACCGAAGAGCAACTCATCGCCATCGTGAAACGGAATGCGCGCAGCGATGAACCGTCCGAAGGTGTCATCGTTTACAGCACGGGCGGAAAGCCCATCGCCCCGCGTTCTGAAAACCAGCGGCGGCTGGTCGAGGCTTACGGACGCAATGATATGCTCTTCGCCGTAGGGCCTGCGGGTTCAGGAAAGACATATATGGCCATTGCCTTGGCCGTCAGGGCACTGAAAAACAAGGAAATCAAAAAGATAATCCTTTCGCGGCCGGCCGTGGAGGCGGGCGAGAAACTCGGATTCCTGCCCGGCGACATGAAAGAGAAGATTGACCCTTACCTGCAACCGTTGTACGATGCGCTCGAAGAGATGATACCGTCGGCCAAACTCCAGGAATACATGACGACCAACGTCATACAGATTGCTCCCCTGGCATTCATGCGCGGCCGGACGCTCAATGACGCCGTCGTGGTGCTGGACGAGGCGCAGAACACCACCACCGCGCAAATCAAGATGTTCCTGACGCGCATGGGATGGAACACGAAGATGATCGTGACCGGCGACCGCACGCAGATAGACCTGCCGCCAACGGCCAAAAGCGGCCTGATAGAGTCCATGCGCATACTGCGGAACGTGCCCGGCATCGCCTTTGTCGAGATGGACAAGGGGGACATCGTCCGGCACAAGCTGGTTGCGCGCATCGTCGAGGCATACGAACAGGAGGCGGCCCGTAAGAAAATGGAGCGCGAGGCCGAGGCCGACCGCTGACCGCGCGGGACAATCCCGGAATTTCCTTCCGATTTTGCCTTGCGGCTTTTTGTGCCGTCACGGCTTTTGCGTAACTTTGCACTGCGCGGGCGGACGTATGCCCGGGCCCGTGCTGCGTTTTGCGGACGGGGCGGGACGAGACCCCGGAAGCCGCTTTGTCGCATCTGATTGAACTGTAATTCAAAAATAACATAGAGAATGAGCGCTTTAACAAAAACCGATTTCAATTTTCCCGGACAGACGGGTGTGTATCACGGTAAGGTACGTGATGTTTATTTCGTGGGTGACAAGTTGGTGATGGTGGCCACCGACCGCATCTCGGCTTTCGACGTCATCCTGCCCAAAGGAATTCCTTTCAAGGGGCAGATGTTGAATCAGATTGCCGCCAAGTTTCTTGACGAGACGGCGGATATCTGTCCCAACTGGAAGCTTGCGACGCCCGACCCCATGGTGACCGTCGGCGTCAAGTGCGAGGGTTTCGCCGTCGAGATGATTGTACGCGGTTATCTCTGCGGTTCGGCTTGGCGGGCCTATAAGAGCGGCGTGCGCGAGATATGCGGCGTGCGCCTTCCCGACGGCATGCGCGAGAACGAGAAGTTCCCCGAGCCGATTATCACACCGACAACGAAAGCCGAAATCGGCGAACACGACGCCGACATCTCCAAGGAGGAAATCTTGGCCCGCGGACTGGCCACGCCCGAAGAGTATGAGGTGCTCGAGAAATACACGCTGGCGCTGTTCCGCCGCGGAACGGAAATCGCCGCACGCCGCGGACTCATTCTTGTCGATACGAAATACGAGTTCGGAAAGCACGATGGAAAAATTTACCTGATGGACGAAATCCATACGCCCGACAGCAGCCGCTATTTCTATAGCGACGGTTACGAGGAACGCTTCGAAAAGGGCGAGCCGCAGCGTCAATTGAGCAAGGAGTTCGTGCGTGAGTGGTTAATGGACAATGGTTTTCAGGGCAAGGAGGGACAAACTGTTCCCGAGATGACCGATGCGATTGTCGAAGGCATATCCGAGCGTTACATAGAACTGTACGAGCACATCACGGGCGAGGCGTTCGATAAAGCGGAAGAGAAGGATTTGGCCGCACGTATCGAGAAGAACGTTTCGGATTACCTGAAGGCATAACCGGGCAGGTTTCCACGTCCGCCGGATGCGGCACCGGAAAGACAAAACGGCAGGAAGGATGCGATATTTCCTTCCTGCCGTTTCCTATATGGCTTCCGTCCGTTGCGCCATGGCTTGTGCCGCCACGCAGGCCGTGGTCCAGGCCGCCTGGAAGTTGAAGCCGCCGGTGACGGCATCTATGTCCAGCACCTCTCCCGCGAAGTAAAGTCCGGGCAGATGCCGGCTTTCGAGCGTCTGTGCGGACACGGAGTCGAGGCTGACCCCGCCGCAGGTGACAAACTCATCGCGGTAGGTGCACCGGCCTGCGATGTCGTAGTTGTCGGCCGTCAGTGTGGACGTGAGCCGGTGCAGGCCCTTGTTGCCGGTCTCGGCACATGGTTTTTCCGGAGACAGGCCTGCGCGTTGCAACAAGTGGTTCCACAGCCGCCCCTGCAGGCCGAAGGGACGCAACGTGCCCAGTTGTTTGCGCGGGGTGGCGGCCAGCAGTTCCCGCAAGTGTTCCGCTACGTTTTTCGCGTTGCTGTCTCCACACCAGCTGATGAGCAAGCGGTCCTTGTACCCGCGTTCGTGCAACCGGCGTGCGGCATACGACGAGAGTTTCAGTATGGCCGGTCCGCTTACGCCCCAGTGCGTGATGAGCAGCGGCCCGCTTGCGCGCATTTTTGTTCCGGCAATGGCTGCCGAGGCTTCTTTCACGACGATGCCGGTCAGGGCCGTTAGCCCTTTGTCGTTCAGGTTGAAGGTGAAAAGCGAGGGACAGGGTGATGCAATCTTATGTCCCGTCGCAGCAAGCCAGTCGTGCCCTTCGCCATGTGGCGCGCCGCCGCTTGTCAGCGCGACAAGGTCGAATGTGCGGGCCGCATGTGCGTCGCCGAAATCCACTTCCAACCGTCGGCCGCCGCCTCCTTTTACTCCCCGGACAGCATGTGCGGTCAAAACCTCCACACCTGCGTCGGCCGCCGCCCGTCGCAGGCACAGGATGATGCTTTCCGAGTTTTGCGAACGCGGGAACACGCATTCGTCCTCCTGTGTCACGAGCGGCACGTCGTTATCTTCGAACCACCGGAACGTATCTTGTGGCCCGAACTCCCGCAGCAGGCGTTTCATCAGCCTGTGTCCGCGCGGATAGACGTGCACCAAGTCTTTTATACCTGCAAAGCTGTTCGTCACGTTGCAGCGTCCGCCGCCCGAAACCTTTACCTTTGCCAGAACTTTCGGCGCACGTTCGAAGATTGTCACCGACATGTCGGGGCGTAACCGCCTGAGCCGGATGGCTAAGAAGAATCCTGCGGCGCCTCCGCCTATGATGGCTGCGTCCATGTGTATTTCTGTTATTGATGTCGTAGATGAAATGGGAATGATATGTAATGCAAAGTTAGTAAAAAGTGGCATATGGCAAAAAACACATGCCATGTATGGTGGTTGACATGGCATGTGGAAGAAATTGTAAGGATATGTAGTGTTTCCGGTCAGGCGGTATTTCCGGTCCTGTGCCGTTTCACCCATGCGTATGACCGTTGCAGGATGATGGAGATGAGCAGTGTGAGAAAGAATATGAGGAATGGTTGTAGCCAGGAACGGACATCGTCCGGCTCGCGTGTCCATTCAATGGAGTAGCTACATACGGCTAAAATCATCGGATGCAGTATGTAAATGAGGACAGAATGCTTGCGGCCGATGCGGGCCGGCAATTCGCTCCAACAGGATGCAGGTATGCGTAATGCTAACAAGAAGGCAATTGCCGACATCGGTAGCGTGAACAGATAGAAAGAACGGTGTCCGCCCGATGGGGAGTTTCCTACTTTCAGGAGAATGAGGGATTCGGTGAACGATAAGACCAGACAGACGATAAAAATTCCCGACAATAGTGTGTTGCTGTACTTCTGCCAACGTTCAGGAACGTTGTATTCGCGTAGCAAACGGCCGGTAGCAACAAAAGGAAGGCCGTAAAAAAGAAAATTGCGTGTGATGGGTATCTCGCTCTGCCATACGAAATTGAGAATGACGGCGCATAAAATTACCCCCCCAATATGGGAAAGAGCCGTTTCCACCATCCAAGTCTGTCTATGCTCCACATGATGCCTAAGACATACAGGATGGCCCAAAGATACCAGAGTACAACGGTGGAGAAAGGTACGTTCAGTACCAGCCATCCCGCGAATCGTCGGTATGTGAAAGTATGGGCCAGCCATTCGGAAGCATCACCCTTCAACAGGTGTCCCGATGCAAGGAACAGCAGATAGAACATACCTGCCGCGATGACGATACGTAGTATTTTGGACATCTGTTTCCCGATTTTCCCTCGCCGCAACATGTCGGGGTAGTAGTAGCCTGTAATCAGGAAGAAGGCCGGGACAGCCATGCGTGTCAGTGCATTCAGCCCCAATGCGGCCATGTCGGTACCGGAAGTGCCGGCCTGTGAGTACGGTCCGCAGTGTATGCATACGACAAAGAATGCCGCGATACATTTCAGGACATCCAGACCGGGCCGGCGGGCCTGTTGTTTTTCCAAGGCCGTTGCTTGTGTGCTCGTTTGTAGGTTGTTTGTCATGTCAGAAAAGATATAAATGAATTTTTTCAGAGAAGAATTTACCGCTTCAGGGAGAAACGTACGCAGTAGTAGCCGATATGGCCGAGTCCGAAGAGGACGGCGATGACGAAAAGCGTGCGGTCGGAGTCCCACCCGGCGGTCATCTGGTGCCAAAAGCCTGTCATGATGCACAGGAAGGCCGTCAGTACGCCCAGTACGGACAGCAACGTCTGGCCATGCCTGCGTTCGCTGCCGCCGCCCAGCAGGGAGTGGCGCACGCCGTAGGCCGAGTAGACGTCAAGCCCGATGAGCATCCATACGACCAGCCGTATCCAGGTATCGGCCGGGAGGAAAAGCATCATTCCGACGCAGAACATGATGCCCAGTGCCGGGACAAAAGGAACGAACGGGCAGGAAAAGCCGCGCGGTGCGTCGGGTTGTGTGCGGCGCACCACGATGATTCCGGCGCAGACCAAGGCAAAGGCGAACAAGGTGCCGATGGAGGTCATCTCGCCCGCCACGTTAGCCGGAACCACGCCGGCAAGCAGGGCTATGATGACCATGAAAAGCATGTTCGAGCGCGCGGGTGTGTGGTAGCGACGGTGCAGTCGGCTGAACATGCCGGGCAGCAGGCCGTCCTTGCTCATCGAGAAAAACACGCGGCTCTGCCCCATCATCATGACCATGATGACAGATGCGTAGCCCAACAATATGGCCAGGATGATGCCGCGTCCCAGCCAGGGATAAGCCGGTACGATGACGCCGTCGGGACCGGGCGCTCCCATGTTGCGGACGGCGGTTGCGGCCGGCGCAATGGAGTCCATGCCGCGGTAGGCCGTATAGTCCACGACGCCTGTCATCACGTGTCCGAAGAGTATGTAGAGTGTGGCGCAGATGACAATCGTGCCGAGAATGCCTATCGGCATATTCCGGCGCGGGTTGATGGTCTCCTGTGCCGCCGTGCTCACGGCGTCGAAGCCGATATAGGCGTAGAAGAGGATGGCAGCTCCCCGCAGGATGCCGCTCCAGCCGTATTCGCCGAACACACCCGTATTGGCCGGGATGTAAGGTGTCAGGTTTTCGGAGCGTACATATTGCCATCCCAATATGATAAAGGCCAGTACGATGGCCAGTTTCAGCACAACCATGAAGTCATTGAAGCGTGAGCTTCCCTTCGTGCCGCGTGCCAGGATGAGCGAGAGCAGTACGACGATGATCATGGCGGGCAGGCAGACGATGCCGCCCTCGGACGGACACGCGGTCAGGGCATGGGGCAGCGGATGTCCCATGTCGGCCATCATGATGCAGAAATACCGGCTCCAGGATATGCTGACCGTGACGGACGCGACGGCATATTCGAGCACTAAGTCCCATCCGATGATCCATGCCACCAGCTCGCCCATCGTCGCGTAGGAGTAAGAGTAGGCCGAACCGGATATGGGCAGCATCGAGGCGAATTCCGCGTAGCACAGGCCCGCAAGCGCGCAGGCGATGGCCGCAATGGCGAACGACAATGTGATGGCCGGTCCGGTGTGTGAGCCGGCTACGATGCCCGTCACGCTGAACAAGCCCGAACCTACCACCACGCCCACGCCGAGCGCAATGAGTGACCACGGGCCGAGCACGCGCTTCAGTCCTTCTCCTCCCTCGTTGCCGGCTTCCTTCAATAGCCGTTCGATGGGTTTCTTTATGAACAGATTCATGCTAAGATTGTGTATTGATGTGCTAAATATTGTGCAAAGTTAGCAAAAAGTAGTGTTCCGTGCGCGAAAACCGACAAATAGTTGTTTCCGGGCGGCGTATAGGATAAGATTGTCCGTATTATATGTCTGTACAGTCCTGCATTTCCAGCATCCGGACGGGCCGGTGCTGTCGGCCGGTCGGCCGGACAGGAACATCCGACATTAACATTTTTAACTTCGGTTATGTAAACAAATGTAAACAGAACGGGCTTGCGACCGCGTGGAAGGCATCTGTGTGTGCGCGGACTGCTTCCGTTTCAAAATAGAAGGCATGTATTTTTGCGCGGGCTGCTTCTAAATTTTTCTACATGCACATGTAAATCGTCCCATAACAGGCTTATTTACACGAAAAAAGGCGGTCTGAAACCGCCTCTCCCTTTATCGCTGATGCAAAGATACAACATTTTTCGGCGAAAAGCAAATTGTGTTAAAATCGTCGCCGGCTCTCGTTTCCGACCGGGCGGACAGTGCGCCGCCTATGGCTTGATGGCGCGCCGGACCAGCAGGAAATTGACGGGAATCGTAATGGCGTAGACGGGAATTGGCGCCCAGTTGTCGCCGATGCCGGTGCTGACAAAGACGTGAAGCAGGGTAATCTGCATCAGGTAGTTGATGGCATGGCTCAGCAGGAATCTTGCGCCGCGGCGGGTGGTGGGTTTGCGCCGGAAGGTGTAGATGCTGCTCAGAAAGAAATTGGAGATGAGGCTGACGACATACCCGAGTGTGAAACTGATGCCGAGCGGTAAGACGATTTTGGCCACGAAGTAGACGGCATAATGTATGCCGGTGGCTGCCGCTCCCACGATGGCGAAGCGAAGCGGTTCCTTCCAACTTTCACGCAACCGTATCATGGCTGTCCGTTGCTGAGTTTCACGTCGCTGATGTGCTTTTCCGCCTGCACGTTGTTCAGCACATAATAGACCGTGTCGCCGCGCGTGAAGCGCAGGTCCGTGTATTTCAGGTATTTTTTCTCCGTGAACTTGTAGGGTTTGACCATGCGGAGCGCCTCGCGGTAGAGCATGGCGCGCGGGGCAATGCTGATGGTCAGTACGGCGTCGGGATTGTCATGCCGTGTCGCGGCAACAAAGTAATCGTGCTTGTCCGAGTGGAAAATGCGGATGCCTTCCGGCGGCAGCGGCCGGCACAATGCGGCGATGCTGTCCGGCTCGTCGGGTAGCACGCCGTGGCGGAGATGCGGATTTTGTCCGTGCGATGCGAACAGGTTCATCACGGCTACATTATAATAGGACATCTCCAGATAGTCGGCGTTGGTGAACCGGTTGAACCGACCCCGGGTGTGCAGTTCGCGCAGCAGGTCATAGTATCCGGTGGCCGGTACGAGCGTGTCGCCGGTCGTCACGTAGTTCCGCCAGAAAGCATCGTTGGCCCTCACCAGTCGCTCCCGTACCGAATAAGCCCCGGCATAGACGGGAATCATGATGAGCAGAAGCACTGCGGTGACGGCGTGGCGGTGACGGCGGATGCCGTCTGCACGAAGCCGTAACAGGAGGTGGAGCGTCAGGATGGTGACATAGACGGTCGTGGCGCAATGCTGGCGTGCGCCGTTGCAGGCGATGAGGCTGACGAAAAGCAGGTTGATGCCGCCCGCCACATAGAAGACTTCGTTTTCCCGCAGCGTATCGGGAGCGAGGCGGCGGTTCAGCAGGTACAGCAGGCTTCCGCCCAAAAGTCCCACCCAAAAACCGTAATACTTGGCCGCCGAGAGCAGGATGACAAAGCCGTCGTTCATGTTTTCCATGCGGTTGAAGTTGGCCGGGGCGGCCACCAGTACGGCCGTTCCCAGCAGGAAGCCCGCACTGAGTGCCCGTACCGCGACGCTTGTCGTGCGGCCGCGGCGGACGAGCACGAGGAAGAGCCAGCCCGCGATGCCCAAGGAATAGCTTTCCTGGAGGCTGCCGCACACCAGTCCGGCCATGAACAGACCGATGCCGCGCCATAAGCCGCACGGGCCGCCGCGGCGTTCCATGCGTCTGTATAACAGCAGGAACCAGACTATGGCCGTGCCCACCCACATGTAGTTGAGCGTGAATGCCACGTTGGAGAAGAGCGTGTCGCCCGGATGCGTGTTGAGCGCGACCGTGAGGAAGAGCGCGATGAGCCGCTCGACGGACGTGAGCGTGCCGCCGGGCCGCGCCAGCCGGCCTATGCCCTCGACGAGCAGCAGGAACATGGCCGTGGACAGCAGGCAGTAGGGGACGATGGACGTGAGGGACGTGAGCCGGTGTACCACGACATGAATCAGAAACCGGCCGTTGTCGCAGAAATAGGCCGCGCACTGCGAGCGTATGGCGTCGGCCCACGATGTGACGGGTGCGCGGTAGCCCGTCTCGTTTACCATGAAAGGGTATCCGTAGTCGTCGATGTTGCGGATGTACTGGCACACCAGCAGATAGTAGGCGACGGCTGTGAGCGCGTAGAAGAGCAGCGTGTTTGTCTTTTTCCGGTCAAGCATGTTCCTGGTTGTCGTTTGTCCCGCTGTATTCCGAGGTCAGATAGACGGGCCGCCGTTTTGTCTCGTTGAAGATGGCCGCCAGGTATTCGCCGATGATGCCCAGCGATATGAGTTGTATGCCTCCGAGGAAGAGAATGATGATGATAAGCGTGGGGAAGCCTTGCGCCTCGTCTCCGTACAGGATGGTTTTCACCAGAAAATAGAGCATGTACAGGAAGGCCGCGCCGGCAATGCAGAATCCGAGCAGTGTGGACACGCGCAGCGGTGCGGTGGTGTAGGACGTGATGCCCTTGACGGCCAGTGCGAAGAGCTTGCGGTAGCTCCACGTGCTCTTTCCCGCCACTCGGTCGCCGCAATCGAACACAATCTGCCGTTTGCGGTAGCCTATCCAGCAGAACATGCCTTTCGTGTAGCGTTCCGTCTCGCGCAGGCGGCGCAGGGCGTCAATGCACTTGCGGTCGAGCAGCCGGAAGTCGCCCACGTTGGGCAGTACCTCGAAGTTGGTGCTGCGGTCAAGCAACTTATAGAAGAGTTCGCTCAGTTTCCGTCGCAACAGTCCCTCCTTGTCGCGGTTGCGCCGGCAGGCATAGATGTCCTCGTACCCATCCTGCCAAAGCCGGAGCATGTCGGGGATGA
>CAJMSQ010000016.1 GCA_905216095.1 uncultured bacterium
GGCACGGGCCCAAACAACCCCCCACCCATAACCACCGGGGGGCGGCGCGCCGCATGCCACAAGCTGCCGCCCCCCCACGCAGTGTACGGGGGGCGGCACTTCCACGTACATGTCGGGGCGGGAACACCTGCCGGCGGCCCGGAACTCCGCGGACCTCAGTCCGGAAGATATTGCAGCAGTTGTGCGAGCGACGAAGCGTCGTTCCAGCTCCAGAACTTGTCGTACATGAGGTTCTTGAAGGCTGTCCGCATTTCGGGGCGCACGAGTTTCTTGATGTTGCTCTCGTTTGCGGGCACGACCTTGCCTTTCAGGTGGAAGTAGAACTTGTCCTGCAACGGCAGGCCCTTGTCAAACTCGAAACTTTCGCCGTCCAGTTCGAAAAAAGCTCCCGCATCCGTAATCTCAAGAAAGGGCAGGTTGTCCCCGCCCTCGGTCTCGGCGCGATACTTGGCCATGTTCACCGAAGTGACGCAGAGCAAGTGGTTGTAACCCTTCGAGGCCAGCACGCGGCCCATCTGGTTTTCGTCCACTTTCATGTATTTGACGCTGTCGAACTCCACACCCAGCACGTTGTTGGTGTAGGCCTGCATGATTTTGTCGTCTTGCAGGTAGCACAAGGCACTGTTCTTGAGCAGGATGTTGGCTTTTGCTTTTGTGTAACGCCCGAAAGTCTGCAACACCTTGGCATCTTTGAACTCCTTGAACACGAAAGGGGTGTGCGAACGCTTGTCTCCCGTTTGCTGTTGTGCCGGGAGCGTCAGCGCCATGCACCATACGGCAAGCAGCAGAAGTAGGTTTCTTCTCATTTTCTGTATTTTAGTCGTTTCTGTTGCAAAGTAAGGGAAAAGCGGGCATACATCCCGCCTTTCCGCACCTAATAATTGTTAAGCCGGCGCGGCGGATACGGCCGCATACCCTCGCGCACGCGCGTTATATATATAGGTATGCCGTCGGCCTCATTCGGGCTTGACGAACTTGACGCAGGCCCAGCGGTCGCGGTCGCGGACATCGGCAAAGCGGAGCCCCTGCCGTTCGGCCTCTTCCCTTATCAGGGGCACGTCTTCCACGTAGAAACCGCTCATGTAGATGCTTCCGCCCGGACGCATCCGCGGCACGTAGTGTCGCAGGTCCGCGATGAGTATGTTCCGGTTGATGTTGGCGATAACCACATCGAAAGGCCCTTTGTCCGGAAGTATTCCGGCGTCGCCCAGGTGCACATCTATGCCGTCCAGCCCGTTGAGGGCGATGTTCTCCAACGAGTTCCGCACGCACCATTCGTCGTTGTCGATGGCCACACAATGCCGTGCGCCGCGCATACGTGCCAGGATGGCGAGGATACTTGTGCCACAACCCATGTCCAGCACGTCGAGACCTTCCATTTCGTCCGTCAGTATGCGATCTATCATCTGCGAGGTCGTGGCGTGATGCCCGGTCCCGAAGGACATCTGCGGATTGATGATGATGTTGAAGTCGGCTTGCGGCACGTCCTTGTGGAAAGTGCTCGCCACGACGCAGCGCCGGTCTATCACGAGCGGCCGGAAGTAGTTCTTTTCCCACTCCTCGTTCCAGTTCTTGTCCTCGGCCTCGGCCATTTCATAGGCCACCGTCACGCCGGGCAAGGGAAAGTTCTCCACAACCTCCCGCAACGCATCGGCATCGTAGGCGTCCTTGCGGATGTATGCCTTGAAGCAGCCCGCATCCTCGGGCCGGTCGAACTCAGGTGCCTCGGGGTTGTCGGTGGATGCCGTCCTGGGCTGGTCGAGCAGTCCGGTATGCACAAAACTGTCAAAGCCTATGTCGGCCAGCAGGGCGGCCAGCACGTCGTGCACGGCCTCTTCGGCCGGCTGTGTGGTGAAAGTAAATTCCAGATATTTCATGTTGTGATGTTTTGTTCGTCAGGAAGCGGTTCGTCGTGGCGGCTCCGTATGCGCCACTCCTGCGGATAGAGGTTGTTGGCCCTCGTCCCGAGGTTGTTGAGAAAGCCCAGCGCCTGCCCTTCGTAGGTGGCAATGACATATCCCCGCGGCACGTCTCCGCCGAGCACCGCGGCTTCGCGCCGCAGGTAGGCGATGGCAGCGTCGCGGTCGAGGTGTGCGTGCGGGAAAGCCCCCGGTGCGCGCTCCGTGCTGAGGGCCAGTTCGTGACACGGCACGAGTTTGCGCCCTTTCTCCTCGGCCAGCGGGATGCCTGCCCGGAGCGTGCGCACCGTGGCGCGGATGCGGCTGAAGTCGTCGGCCAGTTCCTCGCGCCAGGCCGCAATCTGCGTGTCGTCCGTGCGGCACAGGCGGAAGCGTGCGGCATCCTTCAGCCACCCGGCCGCCGTGGCGCAGCCCGGAACACCCGTTTCCTTCCGCCCGCGCCGTGCCCGCCGCTCGTTCCTGCCCGCCGGAGCCTCCGACGTCTTGCGCAGCAATGCCATGAAGAAGCCTTCGCCGCGCGTCCTGTGGGGCAGGAAACGGTACACGGGAAGCCGGCCGCCCGTCACGTCACCCGTCACGCCCCACTCCACGGGCACGTCGATGGCAACGGCCTCGGCGCCCAGTTCGTCGCAGATGCGCCGCACGTTGTCCTCGTCCTCGGAGCGGTTGAACGTGCAGGTGCTGTACACCAAATAGCCGCCCTCGCGCAGGGCCGGCCACACGCCGCGCACTATCTGCATCTGCCGCTCGGCGCACAGGGCGACACCGGCGGGCGACCACTCGGCCACCGCGCCCTTGTCCTTGCGGAACATGCCCTCGCCCGAACAGGGGACGTCGGCCGCCACGACATCGAAGAACCCGCCCAGGGCGGCGAAGGCCTCGGGATAGGCACAGGTCACCGCGACATCGGGATGTCCCCACTTGGCCATGTTCTCGGCCAGCACCGCCGCCCGCTGCGGCAACGGCTCGTTGGCCACGAGCAACGCGCCTGCGGGCAGAAGCGTGCGCCACAGCGTGCTCTTGCCGCCCGGCGCGGCACAAAGGTCGAGCAGGCGGCGCGGCGTGAAGTCCATCCGGCGGAAAGCCTGTTCGATGAACATGGATGCCGCCTCCTGCACGTAGTAACAGCCGGCATGGAACAGCGGGTCGAACGTGAAAGAAGGCCGCTGCGGCAGATAAACCCCGCTTTCGCACCAGGGCACATGCCCGTCGGGCATACCCGGCAGGCGTCCCGGTTTGGAGGGATTGAGGCGCAGGCTGACAGGAGCCTCCGATTCGAACGCGCGGCACAGGGCCGCACATTCCCCATCGCCCAGCAGGGCGCGCGTTTGTTGCAGAAAACTATCGGGCCAGAGTGACATAGTTGCGTATATAATCAGGTGTACCGTAGGCAAAGGTACACATAAAAGCCCTATCCCGCAAGGCGCGCGCGGATAACTTCGGGCCGCGCCTCTCCCTGCGGCGGTCGATTTTAACACTTCTTGCTTTTCGGCGAAAAATGTTGTATCTTTGCGGTACGGAAAATAGGGAAGGCGGTCTGCAACCGCCTTTTTTCGTGTAAATAAGCCCGTTACGGGTCGATTTACATGCACATGTAGAAAAATTTAGAAGCAGCCTGCGCAAAAATACATGCCTTCTATTTTGAACCGGAAGCCTTCCGCGCACGAAAAGATGCCTTTTATGCCCTCGTAAGCCTATTCCGTTTACATTTATTTACGTAACAGGAGTTAAAAATGTTAATGTCGGCCGACGGACCGGCCGCAAAATCCGCCCCACGCCCGACGTGTTTGTTTTTGAGCGTCTTTTCTTTTGCCGCCAATCAAATATTCCTTAACTTTGCAGCGCATTATGCACTGCTAACCGCACATCAGAAAACATAAATTATATGGATTGGCTTCAAAAAATCATTTGTGATCCCTCTTCCATCGCCCACTTGGTCGTCATATATGCCTTGGTGATCAGTTTAGGCGTGAAGTTGGGCAAAATCAAGTTCGGGGGCGTGTCGCTCGGCGTGACGTTCGTGCTCTTTGCCGGTATCGTGCTCGGACACATCTACAGTCACTACGTCGTCGGTCCCGACGGGCAGTTCATCACACATGCCGGACAGAAGGAACTGATTGACTTTGTCAAGGAACTCGGACTTATCCTGTTCGTCTACTGCATCGGCCTGCAGGTGGGTCCCGGCTTCTTCGCCACGTTCAAGAAGGGCGGCGTGGGCATGAACCTCATCGCAGTGGGCATCGTCATGCTCAACGTGCTGGTCATGCTGGGCCTGTACTTCCTGATCTTCGACCACAACAACTACAACCTGGCCATGATGGTCGGCACCATGTACGGTGCTGTCACCAACACGCCGGGTCTCGGCGCGGCCAACACCGTCGTGAAGGACTTCCAGGGCGACTGGGGCGCGGCAGGCGTGCCCGACCTCGCGTCGAGCTATGCCTGCGCTTACCCGCTCGGCGTGATAGGCATTATCCTCGCGACAATCCTCATCCGCTACCTGTGCAACATCAAGCTCGAAAAAGAGCAGGAAAAGATACGGCTCGAGCAGGAAAGCAACCCGCACGCCACGCCCGTACACCGTGTCATCAGGATAACGAACAGCGCCGTCGTGGGACGCACGCTCCACGAGCTGCACACGTTCCTCAACCGCCAGTTCGTCGTGACGCGCTGCATCAAAGACGGCGAAATCATCGTGCCCAACGGCGAAACCCGCCTCGAACAGGGCATGGAGGTGCACCTGGTCTGCGCCGAGGACGAGGCCGACCCCATCTGCATACTGATGGGCGAACTGGTCGAGGGCAAGGACTGGAAGACCGACTATGACAAGTCGCGCTACGTCAGCCACCGGCTGGTCATCACCAAGCCCGAAATCAACGGAAAGACATTCGGACAGCTCCACTTCAGCACCATCTACGGCGTAAACGTCACCCGCGTGACCCGTAACGGCATGGACCTCTTCGCAGACCGCAACCTGCGCCTGCAGGTCGGCGACCGCATTCTCGTGACCGGCAGCGAGGAGAACATCGAACGCCTGAAAGGTGTCATCGGCGCGTCGGTCAAGCGGCTGGACCACCCGAACGTGGGCGCTATCTTCTTCGGAATCATGCTGGGTATCATCGTAGGCCAGATTAACTTCGGCGCAGGCGTGAAACTCGGCCTGGCAGGCGGTCCGCTCGTCGTGGCCATCCTCATCGGAGCCTTCGGTTATCGCTTCAAAATCAATACCTACACTTCCACATCCGCCAACCTCATGCTGCGCGAAGTAGGCTTGCTGCTCTTCCTCTCGAGCGTGGGAATACAGGCCGGGGCGAAATTCTGGAATACCATCGAGGCCGGCGGACTTACCTACGTGTGGACGGGTTTCCTCATCACGATAGTGCCCATCCTTATCATGGGTGTGGTGGCCCGCAAGGTACTTAAACTGAACTACTTCACACTGATGGGTCTGATAGCCGGTTCTAACACCGACCCCCCCGCGCTTGCCTTCGCCAACCAGACGGCCGGCAACGACGCTCCTGCTGTCGGATACTCCACGGTCTATCCTCTGGCCATGTTCCTGCGTATCCTCATGGCACAGGTGGTACTGATGATTTTCTTAGCTTAGGCTTCGGAACACATACACCTTATTATATAGAGTACGGGCGGGACTTCAACCGAAGTTCCCGCCCGTATCGCATTCCTGTCCCGGACATCGCCGCTCCGCCGACGGCAGGGACATGACAGCAGCCTGCCGGAAATGTCATGCCTGTCCGGACACCTGTCACACAGGCGGCGGCCGACAGATACGAAAAACGCTCCCGGCACATGTTTCAGGCCGGGAGCGTTAAGGGGAACGGGGCTAAGACGCGCCAAGCGTCAGTCGCGCTGCCCTCCCATATAGACAAGGATGTAGTACACTAATGTGGCGAGCGAGCTGACGGCGGCCACGACGTAGGTATAGGCGGCCGAGCGCAACGCGCTGACGGCCATCGGCTGCTCGCGCGGACTTGTGATGCCCGCCGTCTGCAGCCAGCGGGTGGCACGACGGCTGGCGTCAATCTCTACCGGCAACGTGACCACACTGAACAGCGTGGTACAGGCAAATAGAATGATGCCCGCCAACAGGATGCCGGGGAAAGACTCCACCAGAAGTATTCCGGCCAAAAGAACCCACGACACCCAGTTCGACGCCAGCGACACCACCGGCACCAAAGCCGAACGCAGTTGCAGCGGGGCGTAGGCCGTGGCGTGCTGGACGGCATGTCCGCACTCGTGAGCCGCCACAGCCGCCGCCGCAACCGAGTTGCTGCCGTACACACTCTCGCTCAAGTTCACCGTTTGCCGCGTCGGGTCGTAATGGTCCGTCAGGTGGCCGGGCGTACAAGTTACCGTCACGTTATAAATCCCGTTGTCGCGCAACATTTTCTCGGCAACTTCGCGCCCGGTCATACCGCTGGCCACGGGCACCTTGGAGTATTTCTTGAATTTGCCCTGCAAATTACTCTGCACCACATAGCTGAGCAACGCGATACCGATAAATAAAATCCAATACATATATTCTTTTTCTTTTTTAGTGAATAATATTCTTTTCCGGAAGAAGTCTCCCGTCATATACCTTGCAAATTGTATGCCACAGGCCGGAGACAGCAGTTCCCGTCCCCGTTCCACACGCTCCCGTCGCGGACGAAAACATCCCATCGTCCCGCCAAAGAGCGGCCAACACGGCAGAATAAGTTTTTTTCAGACTTTTTGAAATTTTTCCATATATATTTCTATATCTCAAAAAGTATGTCTACCTTTGCGAAACAGGACGAAAGTAACCATTTATTTAATAAAATAATCCTATCATGAAGAGAACTTACTCTGCAAGAGCGTTGTACACGCTCTTATTGATGGTATCCTTCCAAATTTTCGGGGGGGTAATTTTGCGCAAGCGCAAACGACAGCGACTACAACGCTAAGTAATGAAAGTATAGCAGCAGAATACGAAAGTAAATCTACAGGCTATAGAAATGTAACTTTTACAAGTGATAATTATAGCTATGTTGGATATGTAATAGTCAATCAACAATCAAAAGCAAAACAAACAAAATTTATACAAATAAAGAAACCTACGACAAGCCTTGCTTATTATATTCAACTTCCAGTTCTTCCTGGCGCAATTAAACAAATTGTAATGGAGGTTTCTGGGACAACACAAACATTGGGAGAAGGGGGAAATACAGCTACGTTATTATATTCTACTTCTTCAACTACATCTACTGCAGCTAATGCAATAGGTAATGCTACCGGGGATTCAAAAGTCACTATTGTAGTGGACGACAATGAGAAAAACACAGGTTATATAACGGCTACAGGAGCAGTTCGTATTTATAATATAGAGATTACTTATGCCACAGGTGGTGGTTCTGGCACAACTACAACGGATGCAACGTGGTCTATAACCCCGACAGAAGTATCTGTAAAGGCTGGAGAAACTGCTACTGCGACGATTACAACGAATTATGACGGTATTTTGACAGCTACGAGCAATGATGAGACTATTGCAACAGCTTCTTATGCGAATGGAATACTTACAGTGAACGGCGTAAAAGGGGGTAATGCCATTATAACCCTATCTGGTGCCGCAACATCTAATTATAATGCAATAGAAAAGACTGTGAATGTTGCTGTAACTGCTGCAACGGAAGAACCTAAACCTATTAGAACATACTATTATAAGAAAATAACTTCGTTGGACGAACTTGTGGACGGCGCACAGTACGTGTTCGTCTGCGAAACCAAGTCTGTTGCCATGGGAGAAGTAACCGGCAAAAAAGGACAACCTGTGACAGGAATAGTTTTGTCCGATGGAATTTTAGAGAGCAATACTGCCTTGAACGTGTTTACCTTGGAAAGAGACGGTGATGTCTGCTACTTCCGGGATGCACAAGGCAAATACCTGAACGGGGCAAGCAGCACAGATCTCAATACAATAGACAAAGATTTAACCAGCAAAGGCATCAAATGGACTGTTACCATGGATGGAGAAGATGTCAAGGTAAACAGTGCCGCAGAGGCTACCCGATATCTCATCGCAAACAGCAGTAATCAATTCGGTAATTATGCAAGCAGCAACTATAATAAGTCCGATTATTCACACATCCAGCTTTATCGCAAGGTTGGCGAGATAAATGCTGACGAGGCTGTGGATAATTACGCGACATTCTATGTAAATTACGCTTATGAGATGCCTAAGGGCATGACAGGCTATGCAGTGGTAGTCGAGACAGGCGGAAAACTGACCATGAAAGAGGCTTACAGAGCCGGAGAAGCCGTTCCCGCCAAAACTCCCCTGTTGTTGCATGGCGAGAATGCCGGAACATTCCATCCTGTCGTACTGAACAAGGACGTGGAAGCCTATGGCGAATACAACGAACTCCTTGGAGAGCGCGATTATGACGGATATACGACATGCACATTTGTAGATCCACTTTTCTACAAGTTGGCAGTGAACAGCGAGGGCAAGGCCGGCTTCTTCTGGGGTGCCGAGAACGGCGCACCTTTCAAGATGCAAAAACAAACGACCGCCTTTTTGGCCGCTCCCAAGAACCGGGTATCAAACGTTCGCGGCTTCGTATTCAATCCCGGAGAGGCAACCGGAATAGACTCCGTGGCAACCGAGACCGAGGAGAACGCACCCGTTTATACCCTCTCGGGCATCCGCGTGCGCACAGCCAAGAGCGAATTGCCCGCAGGCATATATATAATGAATGGAAAGAAACTTATGGTAAAATGATAAACGAAACAAACATGAAGCAATACGTAGAACCGCAAATGTCCGTCGTGGACCTGAACTGCGAAGGCAACTTCCTTCTCGACTCAAATACGAACAACGAGGTCGTAGAAGGTCCGGAACACACCGAAAAGAAAGGTTGGAACAGCGAAAGCTGGACTAAAGAATAATACAGCCGCTTTTGGCGGTAACAAACAGCCATTTCCATCGGCGGACAGGCCTTCCGGCACGTCCGCCGATGCTTTTTCGGACAAAAAGTCCCGATAAATTTGGCAGTTCCCCCTGCTTGCACTATCTTTGCACCGGTTTACGGCCCCGTAGCTTAGCTGAATAGAGCGTCAGATTCCGGTTCTGAAGGTCTTGGGTTTGAATCCCAACGGGGTCACATGCTGAAAATCAGCAATATGACTGGGCAGCTCTCCCGACGGAGGGCTGTTTTTTTGTCTTATACGCACCGGCACGCGCCGGCCACGAACCCGGAAACGCCTGTCGGTCCTGTACGCGGACGCAAGAGCCGGCAACGCGGACGGGAAAGGCATCGGTCCGGAAGGGCGTTTAGGGAACGTAATATTTCTTTTTGGTTATTTTTATATGCCGTAAACTTGCAAATTCGTATCTTTGCGCCCAACAGCGGCAGAAGCGGCTGTCGCATAATATAAACCGTAAAAAGAGATACAGAAATGAAGAAAATGATGACTTTGGCCGTCATGGCCGTATTTTGCGTAAGCCTCGGCGCGCAATGCCCCCAGAAGAAGTGCGAGAAGAAGTGCGAAAAGACCGAACAGTGCTGCAAAACGCAAAAGAAGGACTGCGGCAAGTGCGACAAGAAGTGCAAAGACTGCACGAAGGCCTGCGCCAAGCAGTGCAAGAAGGGCGTAAAATGCACCGGAAAGGCTTGCCAGAAGAACCAGAAGGCTTGTCAGAAGCAGTGCAACAAGCTCTGCCCGCAGAACAAGCAGAAGAAATAAGAACGGACACGGGGCAGACAGCCCCTGCCTACGGAACAGTGCAGGCGACCCGACGGAAAAATACGGGCCGCCTGCATATTTTTTGCTTCGGCGACGGGCCGCGCGACACACGGTCTGCCGGCCGCAATTTTATCCCGCGGGCAATTTTAACACTTGCCTTGCGGCGATTTAACAATTCTTGCTTTTGGCGGAAAAATGTTGTATCTTTGTAACAGCTGACAGGGCAGACCGCTAAAGTCTGCCCTGTTTTCGTACCGGCCGGGCGGGATTCCGGCGGATTTTGCCCGCGAAGAACGGAAAATTACATGGCATGTGGTTTTCAGCAGATGCCATGTAGTTTTTTTCAGATGGCTTGTAAGAAAAATTTTCTCCCTTCAACGAACAAATACCGCGGGCTTTCGCGCCACGAATTGTACACGAAAGTTAAAAATGTTAAAGTCGGGTGTGCGCCATGTGGCTAACACGCTTCGAAAGGTGTGCCGACGACGTAGTGTTTGTAGTACCTGAGTGTCAGTGTCGTGACGGGCAGGGCGATAATCAGACCGATAATGCCGAACAGCGAGCCGCCGATGGAGAGCGACAGGAGGATGATGGCGGGCGAAAGGCCCATGATTTTCCCCATGATGCGGGGCGTGACGACGGCGTCCTGAATGATTTGCACGACAATGTATACCAGGAGCGCGCTACCTATGAGCAGCCAGAAATTTTGTCCCGTGTCGGCGGCACGCAGCAGGGCCAGGATGGTGGCGGGAAGCAGGCCGGCCACCTGGAGATAGGGGACAAAGCTGATGATGCCGATGAAACAGCCGAGAGCCAGGGGCATGGGGAAGCCGACAAGCAGGAAACCCAGGGTGAAAAGCACGCAATTGCTCAGCGCGATGCCGCATTGTCCGCGGAAGTATCCGCCCATGTAGTGGCCGATGTCGTTTACGATTTGCCGGGCCACGGGACGACGGCGGACGGGCACGTAGGAAATCCAGCCTTGCGCGCACTTGTCGTAATCCATCATGAGGAAAAAGAGGTAGAGCAGGGCGAAGAGCCACGCCACCATGTGGATGACGGCATTGGCCGCCGAGGTAATCATTGCCCAGATGTGGGGTAGGATGTCCTTGATGACGGCCTGCAGGTTGCCCGACTGCAGGTAGCGGTTCAGGTCGGCTATGCGGATGTGCTCGTCCACGAATTCACGGACGCTCAAGGGTATGCCTGCGCTGTCACGGTCCTCGATGTAGTGGAGCACGACTTCCTCCAAGTGGTCGCATTCGTCGAGCATGGGCGGCACGCAAAGCCACAACAGGCCGGTCAGTGTGCCGACAAAGAGCACCAACGTGAGGATGACGCAGACGAAGCGGAAGCGCAGGCGGCACTTTTTCTGCAGGAAGTCCACGACAGGATTCAGCATATAGGCCAGTACGCCCGCTACCAGAAAGGGTATAATCACGCTACTGAGGCGGTTGAAGGTCCAACCCACCAGTATGATGAGGACCACGGAGACGAGTCCTCGTACAAAACGGTCGAAAGTGATAGGTTTCATGTCTAATAAGTTATGTAGTTTCTGTCAAGTCCGTTACGGGCGACCGCAGACGGCGGATTCTCCCCTCCCGATGCGGGCGGCGCGCCACTGCCCCGCCCTTCGGCGCACGCTCCGTGCACACCGCGTTCCGCACTGTCCGGTCGGCTCCGCGCCAATGCAAAAATAGCGATAAGTTTCACAAAAAAGCAAATAAGCATCCTTTTTGTTTGTCCCGCCTTTGATAATTCTATAAATTTGCAGCATGGGAATGCTCTATCTGGTGCCCACGCCGGTGGGAAATCTTGAGGACATCACGCTGCGCGCCCTGCGCATCCTGAAAGAAGCGGATGTCGTTCTGGCCGAAGACACGCGGACTTCGGGGCTGCTGTTGGCGCATTTCGAAATCAAGAGCCGGCTTTGTTCGCACCACAAGTTCAATGAACATCAGACCGCCTCGGCGTTTGCGGCGCGCATGGCCGCGGGCGAGGTGATGGCACTGGTCTCCGACGCCGGTACGCCGGGCATATCCGACCCCGGATTCATGCTGGTGCGCGCCTGCATAGAGAAAGGTGTCGAGGTGCAGTGTCTTCCCGGCCCCACAGCCTTTGTCCCGGCGCTCGTAGCCTCGGGACTGCCTTGCGACCGCTTCGTGTTCGAAGGCTTTCTGCCGCAGAAGAAGGGCCGGGCCACCCGTCTGCAGCAACTGTCTGCCGAGCCCCGCACCATTATTATATATGAGTCGCCCTACCGTGTGCTCAAGACGTTGGGCCAGTTTGCCGAGGTATTCGGCCCCGAGCGCCGGATAGCGGCCTGCAGGGAGCTATCCAAGCTACACGAAGAGTGCGTCCGCGGCACGGTGGCCGAGGTCAGGGCACATTTCGAGGCCAACGAGCCGCGCGGAGAATTCGTCCTCGTGGTCGAAGGCTGCCCCGAAACGAAAAAGAAAAGCACACGCGAAGAGAAAACTGACAAGAAAAAAGAAAAATATAAAGATTTCGACTGATATGAAGAAGATTTTAATTTTCGCAGCCGCCGCGCTGCTGCTTTCCGGCTGCCAGTCCAAGAGAGAGAAGAACGAGATTGAAGACAGGTCAAAGGCAACTATTGACTCCTTGCAGTCCGTTATCGCACAGAGCAACAGCGAGTCGGAAGACATGGCCAAGACCATCCAGCAGATACAAGACGGTTTCCGCCAGATAAACGAGGCCGAGAACCGCGTAACCGTGAGCCAGACCGAAGGGGATGACCGGCAAGTCATCATCGAGAACATGGAATTCATCCAGCAGACCCTGAAACTGAACCGTCAGCGCATAGCCGACCTGCACCAGCAGCTGCGTAATGCGAACCAAACCAATAAGGAGGCGAAGTCGGCCTATGAAAGAATGGTCGATGAGTTCAATCTGCAGCTCGAAGCCAAGAGACGCGACATCGAAACCCTGCGCCAGCAACTGGCCGAAAAGGACATAACGATTGCCGAACAGGGAAACAAGATTTCCGAACTCAGCGAAAATGTCGAGGACCTCACGGTAAAGAATGCCGAAAAGGAACGTACCGTCGCCGAACAGGACAAACAGATGCACACGGCATGGTATGTATTCGGCACGAAAAAGGAACTGCGCGAGCAGAAAATCCTTGAAAAGAACGATGCCATGCGTTCCGCCGGCGCCAACAAGGAATATTTCACGAAGATAGACACACGTGTGACGAAGTCGGTCAAGCTCTATTCCAAGAGTGCCGAGATAAAGACCTCGCACCCCGCAGGCTCTTACTCGTTGGAGAAGGATGCGCAGGGCCAGTACACGCTCCGCATCACCGACCCCGACGCCTTCTGGAGCGTCAGCCGCTATCTGGTCGTCGTTGTCAAGTAATTTCATCCTCCCTATCGGCGTCTGTCCGGCGGAATCCCTATTCTGCGGGACAGACGCTCCGTCTTAAATCAGATTATCATGAAGAAACTCCTCTTTTCCTTACTCTCCGTCGTCATTCTGTCGAGCGGCTGCACGTCCAGCCAGTTTGTAGGCGTCACTACGGGCAGCATGGTGGGCGGCATGTTCGGGTCGAGCGTCGGCGGCATATTCGGAGGCTACCGCGGGGCCGACGTGGGCAATGCCATCGGCATGTTGGCCGGCGGCGCCATAGGGGCAGCCGTCACGAGCGAGCGGTCCGCACGCACCGAAAGCTATGACGGTGTCGAATACGGGGGCTACCGCGAAGATGTCCGCTATGACAACGAGGCCTATACAGGTTCCGACTGGGGCTACCTCGAAGTGACGGGCGTCCGCTTCTCGGATGCCAACGAGAACCACCGGCTCGATGCCGGCGAACGGGCTTTCCTCACCATGGAAATCTATAACCGCGGCGACCGCACCCTTCGTAACATCGCGCCGCACATATCCTGCAGCAACCGTCGCGTGATTATTTCCCCGCCGGCCATTGTCAGTGCCCTGGAGTCGGGACAGGGATTCCGCTACCAGGCGGAAATCATCGCCCCCGAGCGCATCAAGGATGACACGTTCACCTTCAGCGTGGCCTTTGGCGAGGGCAAGCGGAAAGTCACGGCCAAGTCGTTCCGCATCCGCACGGCCCGCTGAGCGGCGGATGGCTTCCGCCTCAGCCGCAATCCCTCCTACCGACCTTTCATAGAGACATGTACCGGACACTAAGGCCGCACTACCGCGCCACGCTGCGCATCGGACTTCCCATCGCCGTGGGGCAGGTGGGCGTCATCGTCATGGGGTTTGCCGACACCATGATGGTGGGCCATTATTCCACATCCGCGCTGGCGGCAGCCTCTTTTGTCAATAACTTGTTCACGCTTGTGACGTTCCTGATGATGGGATACTCCTACGGGCTTACCCCGCTGGTGAGCGCGGCCTGCGGACGCGGCAATCCCGACGAGGCCGGCAAGGTGTTCCGGAATGCCTTGTCCGCCAACGTGGCCTACGGTCTGTTGCTGCTGACGGGCATGGGCGTGCTCTTTTTCTTCATTGACGGCATGGGACAACCCGCGGAAATCATCCCGCTCGTACGTCCGTACTATTTAGTCGTGTTGTGCTCCATGCTTTTCGTCCTGTTGTTCAACGTACTCCGCCAGTTCACCGACGGAACCGCCGACACGGCGTCGGGCATGTGGAGCCTGCTGGCCGGCAACGGGCTGAACATCGTCGGCAACTACCTGCTGATTTACGGCATCGGCCCGTTTCCCGAACTGGGACTGCTCGGAGCGGGCATCTCCACCCTTTTCGCACGCATCTTCACGGCAGTCATGCTTTGCGGCATCGTCATGTGGCGCAAACGCTATGCGGCCTATCGTGCCGGTTTCCGCCACGCCCGCACCACTGCCGGCGGTGTGGCGCACATCAATTCGATTTCGCTCCCGGTTTCCCTGCAGATGGGCATGGAAACCGGCTCGTTCACGTTCAGCGCCATCATGGCCGGCTGGCTGGGAATGGTCGAACAGGCCGCATTCCAGGTCATGGTAACGGTCGGAACGCTCGGATTCCTCTTTTATTACAGTTTCGGCGCGGCCATGAGCATCCGTGTCGCCGCCTTTGTCGGTTCCGGCGACTGGTTGCGCGTGCGTTCGGCCGCGCAGGCCGGCACCCACATCCTCGCAGTCATGGCCTCGATTTCCTCGCTCGCCTTTTTGCTTTTTGCCCGCCCGCTCATCTGCTGCTTCACGTCGGACCCGCTCGTGCTGGCCACGTCGATGATGCTCATCGGGCCGTTGCTGCTCTACCAGTTCGGCGACGCCATGCAGATTTGCTTTGCCAACGCGCTGCGCGGAACGGCCCACGTGAAGCCCATGATGTGGATAGCCTTTGTCAGCTACGTTCTGGTAGGCATTCCCGCGGGCTGGCTGTTGGGCTTCCCCTTCGGACTGGGCATCCGCGGTGTCTTCTTGGCTTTCTCGGTCGGCCTGTTCACGGCCGCCGCCCTGTTTTACCAGCGTTTCCGCCACGTGCTGCGGGCCAATCTCCACCACGCGGCGGCGTGAAAGTCCGGCAGGAGCAGTCTCTCCCCGACGCTCGCCTGCCGTCCTCCCGATTATCCATATCGTTTATCTACGGTGATTTTAACATTTCTTGCTTTTGGCCGAAAAATGTATTATCTTTGTACTGCGAAAGCACGGGGACGGCGTTAAACCGTCCCTTTTTCGTGTCCGCAAGCCCGTTTCAGGGAGAAACCGGCCCTATTTTAGAATTTCCTACATGGCTTGTAGTTCGAACTACATGGCATGTAGTATTTTCCGGCCCTGCATATACGGGAAACTACAAGGCATGTACGCCGTCCCGAAAGTGAGTGAAAGTTAAAAATGTTAATGTCAGGTGCGCGTTCCGCATACTCCCGTAAGGATATTTGTGACCTGTCCGGCACGAAGAAAAGGAAAAAACGGGACAACCGGCATTTTATTCAAAATTATTCGGCAACCGATGACAACGCTTCCGATGCTTTGTCGTATCTTTAACGCCGAAAAACCAAAATATCCTTTTCATGAAAAACAGACCGAGCCTCGTCGCAACGCTTATACTGGCGTTCGTCCTCTCCCTGCCCGCCGTCGGACAGACGGACTGGGACAGAAAAAAATACCCTGACTATTCCCCACGCCTGAAGCCCTCGTTGTCGCTCATGCCGAAAGCCGCCAAGACGGCACGGCCCGTACGGGTGAACAATGCCGAAACGGTTTACTTCCCTCCTGTGTTCAACCAGGACGGCGGTTCCTGCGGCTCGGCATCGCGCATCGCCTATATGTTCAATTACGAAATCAATGCCCTGCGCGGTCTTGACGGCTCACTCGCCGAGAACCAGTACCCCACACACTTCACATGGCTGCTGACCAACAGCGGGTCGAGCAAGGACGCCATGGCCATAGCCAACGGTATACCCAATGTGCCGACTTACGGCGGCCGGACCTATTCCCGCCAGTTCGGAAACCAGGACTGCGCCGACCCGGACTTCGGCTGGATGAACGGATACGACAAGTGGTATGCCGCCATGTGCAACCGCCTCGGACGTACCGCCAACTTCCCCCTGTCCGTCGCCACGGAAGAGGGCCGCGAGGCCGTGAAAAACTGGCTTTGGAACCACAACGGCGACCCTGACTTCAAGGCCGGCGGCGTTTGCGGCATCGGCGTGGCCTCGACCGGTATATGGAAGAACATCCCCTCCACGGACGTGAACGACGAACTCGGCGTCACAGGACAGTATTTCGTGCAGAGCTGGGGCGAAAGAGTGGACCACGCGCTGACCATCGTGGGCTACGACGACCGCATCGAGTTCGACCTCGACGGCAACGGTGTGGCCGGCGAAAAGGACAAGGACGAAGTCGGCGCCTGGATTATCGTGAACTCGTGGGGCTCGGGCTGGTGTAACCGCGGATTCATATATTGCCCCTACAAGAACGCCGTCACGACGGGCAACAGCACGGATTATTACAGCCCCGAGGTATATCACATACGCAAGGACTACCGTCCGCTGCGCACGCTCAAGATAAAGATGGACTACTCCAAGCGCAGCGAACTGTGCCTGTCGGCCGGCATCGCGGCGGACCTTTCCGCCACCGCCCCCGAGCGCACCGTGCGCATGGAACACTTCAAGTATGCCGGCGATGGCGACGGCAACGGCGCCGATGCAGAGACACCCATGCTCGGACGCTGGGCCGACGGGCTGCACTTTGAGCCGATGGAGTTCGGATATGACCTGACCGACCTCTCGGCCGCCTACGACCGGCGACGGCCGCTGAAGTATTTCTTCATCATCGACACCAAGGCACAGGCTTCCGGACAGGGAAAAATCCACGAATGCGCGCTGATGGACTATGAGTTCGACCCGGAGGGCATCGAACTGCCTTTCGACATGGCCGGCTCTGGCGTAACCATCGAGAACAAAGGCAAACGCACCATCATCTCCGTCATAGCCGCCGGCGAGCCCCTGAACGCTCCGCGCAACCTGGCGGCCGATGGCAGCGGCTTCGCGTGGGACGCACCCGCGCCGTCACCCTACGCGCTGAAGGCCTATAATATATATAAAGGAAACAGCCTGTCGGCACGTCTGGACGCCACAGCCGTCCGCTTTGACGAGGCTTCGGGCGGCGCAGACCATGAGATAGCTGCCGTCTACGACTATAACGGCACCGAATTCGAGTCGGCCCGCGTAGCCGTTCCCAAGGCTCCCGCCACCGGAAAAGCGCCTGCCGCCAACTCCGTGCGCCGTTTCGTGAACTCGGGCTTCGCGGTGAAGAACCTTTTCACCTCATTCCTCCCCGCCGCCACGATTGAATACTGGCTCAAGCCCACGACGTGCACCAACTGGAACCAGCAAATGGGACCGGGATGGAACAGAGGCTTCATGTCGCACACAACAAATGCCGGCGAATTCGTGGCCGGCTGGAACACAACCGACCGTCTGACAACCGCTCCCGGCACATTGGAAGCGGGGAAATGGGCACACGTGGCCGTTGTCGTGGACGGAGGACATCTGACCGCCTACATAAACGGCAACAAAGCCGGGGAGATAGAAACCAACCAGACGGGAATCAACGCCTTTGGCGACTTCTACATCGGCACGGGCGGAACAAACTACGGCATAAACGGCATGATGGACGAACTGCGCGTATGGGACACGGCACGCTCCGAACGCGAAATCCGGCAAATGATGTATGCCGAGGTGGCCGACCCCACGGATACGCCTCACCTCATGCTCGAACTGAAAATGGACGAGGACGGTACGGTAGCGCCGGTCGATGCTACGGGCAACCACACCACGCAACTGTTCTCCGGCACACAGTCCCGTAACGCCGACAACACCTTGCTGGTCGATACACGCCCCCTCAAGGCGGAATTTGCCCTGCCTTCGGCATCGGTCACCGCTGGCACGGATGTCGTTCCCCACAACAACTCTTCGGCAAACAGCGTCCGCTGGATATGGCGTGTAGAGGGAGAGGAGAAGACATACGAGGCCGACGAGCCCGTCCTCGTGTTCGACGCACCGGGCAAGTATATGCTGCACCTCACCGCCTATGACATGGCCGGCAACTCCGACGAGACATCCGCCGAAGTCACGGTAGTTGCCCCCGCCCTGCCCGTTGCCGGATTCAAAGTCTATCCCGACATCGTTTCCGTGGGACGCCGCGTCAGCTTCATCAACACCTCGGAACCGGCAGAAGGCTGCCGCTACGAATGGAGTATGCCCGGCGCCGTCACAGACAAGGCCTCGTCGCTCAATGCCGCCACTACCTACGACAAGGCCGGCGAATACGTCGTCACGCTCAAGGCGACCAACGCCGCCGGAAGCCATGAAGTGCGCCACACCATCACGGTACACGAAAAAGCCCCCGAGGCCGACTTCGAAGTTACGCCGGGCGTGCTGCTCAAAGGCGGCAGCGTGACGCTCAGCGACCGCAGCACGAACCAGCCGGAAGCCATCCACTGGCGCGTGTCCAACACCTCGCGCGTGCTGGTCGGCGAGGGAAATACGTTTACCTTCAGCCCCGACGCTCCCGGACGCTATGACGTGTGTCTGAATGCAAGCAACACGACGGGCAGCGACGAACTTACGCGCAAGGGAGCCCTCGTCGTATGCAACGCCGACGCCGTTACGGGACTCAACTTCAGGGGAACCGACTCCGAAATGCTTTCCATCGCCGAGCCCATCCGTTCCAAATCCGCTTTCACCATTGACTGGTGGATGTATGCCAAGGGCAACCGCGACTTCTGTAACCGCATGGGAAACACCGGCTCCGACCTGCTCATGCAGACCACGAGCGAAGGAATGATGATAATTACCTTAGGCAACATGAGCTATAAGTCCGACGCCGGCTACGTCGTACCTTCGGAATGGCATCACTACGCAGTCGTGTTCGAAAACGGCGACTTCTACCTTTATAGAGACTGCAAGTTGCAATCCGTCCTGCACACCACGTGGACAAGCTACGTGCCCGACATGCCCAAGACGTTCTACCTGGGCGGTGGCGGCGACCCGATGAACGCTGTCATAGACGAATTCCGCATTTGGAACAGCGCACTGACGCAGGACAACCTGAAAGCGTTTGCCAACGAGCCGCTGGAGGATGTCACCTCGGCGGAGAAACAGCACGGGCTGGCCGTTTACTACCGCTTCAACCAGTCTTCGGGCAACGTGACCGACGCCACCTCGAACGCGAATACCGGCATACGACTGGGTTTCGGCCCGGAAGGCGACGCCTGGAGTCCATCCTTGGGCGCGTTCTGCCTGGATACGAGTACGCGGCCCGACGTTACGGCCGACTACCTCACCAATTATCAGATGCCGTTCCTTTCTTCCGACAAGACTGTCAATCCTGCGGACGCCTCCCGCTTCCTTGCGCTGCTGCAGGAAACGGAAACGTCCACGTGGAAGTTGGAAAATCCCACCGTATTCAAGGATATCGTCACGGGAGTCTATGTCGATACGAAGTTCGGCAATGCCATGACGCTCATCACCAAGGATGAGGACTTCGAGGCCGAAGTAAACGACCACAAGGTCTATCAGACGATTACACTCCCCGCGGGCTATTACGCCTTTGGTGTAGAAGGCTGCGAGGCCATCACCGAGAAAGAGTCTTACATCGTGGCGGCCAAGGGCAAGGGACTGCCCAATACGAGCCACCTGACGGCGGATGCGCTCTCCTATGCCACGCTGGCCGACGGCGAGACCGTATTCTCGGTCAGCCATCCCACCGAACTGTCACTCGGTATGCTGCTCAACGTGCGCGGCGAGTACACGATGAAGTTCCGTCGCTTCTATCTGGAAACCCTTTCCAGCAATGACGACTTCACTTTCACGGGTCTGCAACCCGTGACCGGCGGCCCGGACGCCGACACGCCCGCGACAGTCACGGTGAAAGGCCGCACCGTACAGGTCAGCGTGCCTTCCCCGCGCCGGATTGCGGCATATACGGCAGCCGGTCTGAGCGTTTACGAAGGCTATGTCCGTGAAAGCGTCACCCTGACGCTTGATCCCGGTTTCTACATCGTGGCCGGCCGCAAGGTCCTGGTGAGATAAGCCCCGCCATCCCACACATCAAAGCGAGGCCGTCCGGATTCGGGCGGCCTCGCCCTGCTTCCATGCCGGACCGGGCGGCACATTCCGGCCGCCACATGCGACACAATTCGGTATTTCTGCGCGGTTAGGCGGTCTGTTTGCCAATATTTCATTAACTTTGTGCCGGTAAATCAGAAATAAAAGCATTCTACGCCATGATAGATAAAATCCAAGAACTGCTAAGCGGGGTTACGGCGTTATCGGCCGAGGACGACAAGCAACTTGAAGCCCTCCGCATCAAATATCTCGGCAAGAAAGGCATCATCAACGACCTGATGGCCGAGTTCCGCAACGTCCCCGGAGAAAGCAAACGCGAGGTCGGCATGAAGCTCAACGAGCTGAAAACCGCCTTGCAGGACAAACTCAACGAGTTGAGACAGGGACTCGCCGTACGGGAAGACGACTACGCGGAACTGGACCTGACGCGCACGCCCTACCCCATACACCTGGGAACGCGCCACCCCCTTTCCATCGTGAAAAACGAAATCATCGACATATTTTCGCGCCTGGGATTCGCCCTTGCCGACGGACCTGAAATCGAGGACGACTGGCATGTGTTCTCGTCCATGAACTTTGCGGAAGACCATCCCGCACGCGACATGCAGGACACCTTTTTCGTGGAGCAGCATCCCGACATCGTGTTGCGCACACATACCAGTTCCGTGCAAAGCCGCGTCATGGAAAGTTCGGAACCTCCCATCCGCGTCATCTGTCCGGGCCGTGTCTACCGCAACGAAGCCATCTCGGCACGCGCACACTGCTTCTTCCATCAGGTGGAAGGCCTCTACATCGACCGCGACGTATCTTTCACCGACCTGAAACAGGTGTTGCTCACCTTTGCCCGCGAGATGTTCGGCCCCGACACCAAGATACGCCTCCGTCCCTCCTATTTCCCCTTCACCGAGCCCAGCGCGGAGATGGACATATCGTGCAACATCTGCGGCGGAAAAGGCTGCTCGTTCTGCAAACAGACGGGATGGGTGGAAATTCTCGGCTGCGGAATGGTCGATCCCAACGTCCTGGAGGCAAACGGCATAGACAGTACGCAATACAAAGGCTATGCTTTCGGCATGGGTGTGGAACGTATCACGAACCTGAAGTATCAGGTGAAAGACCTGCGCCTTTTCTCCGAGAACGATGTGCGCTTCCTTGACGAGTTCATGGCGGCCAACTGACGACAGGAGCGGCTTTCCCTTCCGGTAATCCGCTGCCGGCCGGTACATGACGGACATCGGCCGCCGCCCACCAGCGAAACGGAAAACAGACATATACGAGGAGAGGATTTGTCGGGACGTTCCGGCAAATTTTCTCCTTTTTCTGAAAACAAGAAATGCTTATGGAAAAGAATATCGCGGCCGAAGTGCGTCCCAGGCTCTTTACGCGGAGTTATTGCTGCATTCTGGCAGCCAATTTCCTGTTGTTTTTCGGATTCTGGCTGCTCATCCCGCTGCTTCCGTTCTATCTGAAAGAGCGTTACGGCCTTTCCGAGGGACTCATCGGCCTGATACTTTGCAGTTACACCATATCCGCGCTCGTGGTACGGCCTTTTTCCGGCTACCTGCTCGACACTTTCGCGCGCAAGCCCCTGTATATAATGGCATATGCCGTGTTCACGCTCATCTTCTTCGGTTATGTGGCCGGCGGACTGCTCACACTGTTCGTCATCTTCCGCGTGGTCCACGGACTGGCCTTCGGCATGGTGACCGTCGGCGGCAACACGCTCGTGGTAGACATCATGCCGTCGGCGCGGCGCGGGGAAGGACTCGGCTATTACGGCCTGACCAACAACACGGCCATGAGCATAGGCCCCATGGTCGGCCTTTTCCTGCACGACGTCCTGCCTTTCGAGCACATTTTCCTGTTGGGCATGTCGATTTGCCTCGGCGGCTTCGTCCTCGCCCTCTGCGTCAAGGCCCCGACGAAACCCAGAATGAAACGCCCTGCCCTGTCGCTGGACCGCTTTATCCTGCTCAAAGGCATCCCCGCAGGCATTGCCCTGCTGCTCATCTCCATCCCCTACGGCGCGACCACGAACTACGTGGCGATGTACGTGCGCGAAATCCATCTTGACGTGGCGCCCGGCCTCTTTTTCACCGTGCTGGCGGCAGGCATGGGCATATCCCGCCTGTTCTCCGGCCGTTTTGTGGACCGCGGGTACGTGACGGAGTGCATCCGGAGCGGCTTCTATCTGGTCGTGGCCGCCTTCCTGCTGCTGGCAGCCTGCTCGCGCATCGTGCTGTGGAGCGCTCCGGCGGCCGTGGCGTGCTTCTTCGTCATCGCCCTGCTCCAGGGCGTGGGATTCGGCATCATGTTTCCCGCCTACAACTCCCTTTACATCAATCTTGCCCCTAACAACCGCCGCGCCACCGCCACGAGCACATATCTCACCTCGTGGGATGTGGGCATCGGTCTGGGCATACTGACGAGCGGTGTGGTGGCCGAGCACTTCTCGTTCGCCGCCGTCTATCTCGCAGGCGGCATACTGAGCCTCGTATCCATGATTTATTTCACCTATATCGTAGCCCCGCACTACAAGAAAAACAAGTTGAGATGATGATGTCCCTCAGAGAACCGCTGGAAACCTTCCTGCACGACTTCACCGGCCTTTCGCAAGACAACGCCGAGGCGACAGGCGTATTCCTGCTGCTCCTCCTGCTGGCCTTCGCGGCATGGCTGTCGGGCGCACTGTGCAAACGTTTCGTATCGCCCCTCATCCGCCATCTGGCACAACGCACACCGATGGAATGGGACGACATCCTGCTCGACCGCCGTGTGCTCGACGCCCTGTTCAGCGTAGTCCCCGGCGTGCTTTTCTACCAGTTGCAGCCGCATTGCTTCCCGCCCGGTGGCACAGGGGGCTATTCCGTGGCACAGACCCTCGTCGAACGCGGCGCGGCCATCTATGTGGCCGTCACCTTCGTCCTGCTTGCGTCGCGTCTGCTGTCGCAGTTCGTCGAGGTGGCCGACCGTGCCGACAACCTAAAAGTACACCACGTGGTCGGTGTCGTACAGTTCGTCAAGCTCATCATCTACTGTGTGGGCGGCATCGTCGTGACAGCCTTCATCTTCGGGCGCAACCCCATTCACCTCATCGCCGGTCTGGGAGCGGCGGCCACGGTGCTGATGCTCATATTCCGCGACTCCATCCTCGGACTCGTGGCCGGCATACAACTCTCGGCCAACAACATGCTCAAGCCCGGCGACTGGATCAGCATAGAACGCCTGGGCGTGGACGGCATCGTGGAGAACATCTCGCTCACGACCGTGAAAATCCGCAATTTCGACCATTCCGTCTCCACCGTACCGCCTTATACGCTGGTGAGCGACGTTTTCCGGAATTGGGAGGGCATGTTTGCGAGCGGACGGCGTCGTGTGAAGCGCTCGTTGCGCATAGACATCGACTCCATCCGCTTTTGCAGTGCCGAGGAAGTGGCCGGACTGGAACGCCTCCACCTGCTTGCGCCCGCCTATGCCGACGACGGACAACGACCCGTCAATCTGCGGCTGTTCCGCCTCTACGCCGAGAATTACCTGCGCCGGCGGCCCGACGTGGCGAAAGGAAGAAAAGAGGCCTCGGATGCTGAACCGACTGCACCGGCCAACGTCTTCGGGTGGATTATGGCGCGCCAGCTGGAACCTACGCCCGACGGACTGCCCATAGAGTTCTTTTTCTATCTTGACGAGACCGATTTCAGCCGCTACGAGGCCCTGGCCGCCGACTGCATGGAGCATCTTATCGCCACGCTCCCCGCCTTCGGCCTCCGCGTGTTCCAGCATCCCGCAGGCCGCGACCTGCGCGACCTGCGCGCATAATGCCGGTCCGACGTCACCCGACTTTAACATTTTTAACTTTCATGCACTTTTGGCGCCGCGTACATGGCTTGTAGTTTCCCCTACATGCAGGGACGGAAAAAACTACAAGCCATGTAATTTCTCCTACATGCCATGTAGAAAATCCTTTCATCGGGCCGGTTTCGTCCTGAAGCGGGCCTACGGATACGAAAAAGGGACGGTTTAAGGCCGTCCCCGCGCTTCCGCACTGCAAAGATAATACATTTTCCGGCCAAAAGCAAGAAGTGTTAATTCGCCGAAAGGCAAATGTTAAAACCGCCAGGCACCTCAAAAAACGACTGTCCGTTTCTGAAACGACGTAATGTCCTCGTCCTTTTCCGTCAATCCCCGTATTTCATCCTTTTCCCTCTGTTTCATGCTCTTTCCAGCCATCAACCTACATATATCCGCAAAAAAACAATGATTTTCTTTGTCAATCCCGTAAAAACCTCTATCTTTGCACTCGCTTAACAGCGATAAAGGTTTGATTCGCTAGCTCAGCTGGTAGAGCACAACACTTTTAATGTTGGGGTCTTGGGTTCGAACCCCAAGCGAATCACCAATAAAAACAAGCCAAATTGCTAATCCGCAGCAGTTTGGCTTGTTTTATTATCAAAATTGTCATCCCTTTATCCTCGGCATGATTGTCATACACATAAGATTAACAGCTGTTGAAGGTAATACTCCTACATTATTTGCACTTTAGGCACTTTCACATTTCAAGGCATCGCGGGTATGGTAACCAGACGCAACAGACTTGATTACCGGAATGACTTTCAGTCAAATTAAAAAGTATAAACCATTCCAAAGAACCAATAGAAGGGGTTATGCTTTTTGTTGATACAAAACACAACAACTTGTTTGAGAATTAGAGATATATAACTATCTTTGCATTTAATAAATATGGCAAAGAGGACAGTTTATCAAAATTACCACCAATCCGGTCCTCGAACGCCAATTCAAAGAATTTCCTTCAGTTCAAAGTGAATGGATTATACTAAATTCAATAAGACTGTCAGAGAAACCCTATTGAAGAAAATTACCAATCGGGAAGTCGTTGCAGGAGTCATAGGTCTTGGCTATGTCGGCTTGCCGCTGACAGTAAAGATGGCCAAGGCCGGATTTAAGACCATTGGTTTCGATATCAAGAAAGAGAAAGTCGATTCGGTCAATCAAGGCCGCAATTATATCGGAGATGTTGCCGACTCCGACTTGAAAATGCTTGTTGAGAATGGTATGCTTGCCGCTACAACCGACTTCAGCGAAATCGACAAAGTTGATTTTGTGGCGATTTGTGTGCCCACGCCCCTTGATGCGCACCGGCAGCCTGATATCAGTCATGTGGAACTATCGGTAAAATCAATCGCGGAACATCTCCACAAAGGGATGATGGTGGTGCTTGAATCGACCAGCTATCCCGGCACTACCGAAGAACTTGTGAAACCTATCCTCGAGTCGTCCGGTCTGGAATGCGGCAAGGACTTCTATCTCGGCTTCTCTCCCGAACGTGTCAATCCAGGCAGTGCTATTTACCCCCCCAATATGCAAAAAGTGGTGGGTGGTATCGGAACTGATGCCGGCGAACTTATTTCTGCGATGTATGAGGCTGTGCTGGGGAACAAGGTGTTCCGTACCTCTTCTCCGGCCGTGGCAGAAATGGCCAAATTGCTGGAAAATTCTTACCGCAACGTCAATATCGGACTCATCAACGAATTTGCGATTTTCTGCAATAAGATAGGCATTGACGTGTGGGAAGTGATAGAAGCCGCAAAGACCAAACCTTTCGGCTTCGCTCCATTCTATCCCGGCCCCGGAGTTGGCGGCCACTGCATTCCGATAGATCCCTGTTACCTGAACCATAAAGCGAGCACGTACGATTACCGGTTCTCTACGATAGAGGCTTCGACTGCCATCAACGACCGTATGCCCGAATACTGTGTGAAACGTATCGGAGACATGCTCAACCGACGCTTCCACAAGTCGCTCAACGGTTCAAGGATACTTATACTCGGTGTTGCTTACAAACAAGATATTGATGACTACCGTGAAGCTCCTGCCATCAGCATCATCGACAAATTGCACGCGGAAGGAGCCAAGACCACATTCTTCGACCCGTATGTTCACCGAATCCTTCACCAAGGCAAAGTATATGAGGGAGAGAGGGAACTGACGGCCGAACTTATCCAAAGCTCCGATATGGTGGTTATCACCACTTCCCACAGCAAAATGGACTACGAATTTGTCCAGCGTCATGCAAAGGCTGTCTTCGACACAAGAAACGCCACCAAAGACCTTGCCGACAAGAGCAATATAGAACTGCTTTAATCATCTGACATGGAAGACAAGAAATATTTTGTACATCCGTCAAGCTATATTGATGATAATGTCACTGTGGGCGATGGCACAAAGATATGGCACTTCTGCCACGTGCAGACAGGAGCATCGATTGGACGTAACTGCTCTTTGGGACAGAACGTATACATCGGCAACAATGTCAAAATAGGCAGCGGGACGCGCATCCAAAACAATGTATCTGTGTATGAGGGGGTTGAAATCGAAAAGAATGTATTTTGCGGGGCGTCCGTTGGATTTACTAACGTAAAAACTCCACGTGCGCATTTCCCGGTGCATGGTGTATATGTCAAAACACTCATCAAGGAAGGAGCGTCGTTAGGGGCAAACTGTACCATAATCTGCGGTCATACCGTAGGGCGCAGTGCATTGGTGGCCGCAGGTTCCGTGGTGACCAAAGATGTCAAGGACTATGCGCTCATGGCCGGTGTGCCAGCCCGACAGATAGGATGGGTATGTGAATGCGGCCGACGGCTTGACGAAACCTTGAGATGCCCGTGCGGCAGAGAGTACTCGTCCGACGGAGAAAATCTAAAGAAAAAACACTGACTATGCAATTCAGGGACTTAAAACAGCAATATCAGGTCTTGAAAACAGACATAGACAAGGCCATACTCGACGTGGCGGCCTCAAGTGCCTATATAATGGGACCTCAGGTAAAGGAACTTGAAAGGCAGCTGGCCGACTATGTGGGCACGAGGCATTGCATATCGTGCGCCAGCGGTACCGATGCCTTGACGCTGGCCTTGAAAGCATGGGGCATCCAACCGGGAGATGCCGTGTTTGTCCCCGATTTCACTTTCTTCTCCTCGGCAGAAGCAGTCTCATTGGAAGGAGCAACCCCTGTTTTTGTCGATGTGGACCGCAAAACCTTCAATATTGACCCGGCGGATCTCGAAAATAAAATCGAAGCGACAATTCAGAAAGGAGAATTAACCCCGAAGGCCATCATAGCAGTTGATATGTTCGGGCTTCCCGCAAATTATCCTGTCCTCCGCAGAATCGCCTGCCGGCACAATCTGCCCATACTTGAGGACGGTGCCCAGGGCTTCGGGGGCACTATCAACGGGAAACGCAACTGTTCCTTCGGCGACATCTCCATCACTTCGTTTTTTCCGAGCAAGCCGCTCGGGTGTTATGGCGACGGAGGGGCTTGTTTCACCGACAACGATGAATGGGCCGCGCTGATGGACTCATACCGTATGCACGGAAAAGGCGCTTCCAAATACGAAAACGTACGTATCGGCATGAACTCGCGTCTGGACACCATCCAGGCCTCCATCCTCCAAGTCAAACTGAAGGCCTTTGCCGAAGAGTCCGCAGCCATCAACAAAGCTGCGGCAGAATATACGGCCCGGCTGACAGGTATAGTGGAAATACCCGTCGTTCCGGCCGGTTTCCTGTCAAGTTGGGCACAATACACCGTCAAACTGAACAGCAAAACCGAACGTGACGGATTGCAGGCATATCTCAAAGGACAAGGAATCCCGTCAATGGTTTACTATCCGACTCCAATGCACCGGCAGAAGGCATACGAGACTACGGATTCGTCCGAACCGGATTGTCCGGTTGCCGACAAACTGTGCGAGACTGTGCTCTCCCTGCCGATACATCCTTATATCTCATTGAAGGATATCCATGGTGTGTGCGACGCAATCAAGGCTTTCCTGCATCGGGAAAAGGAATAAACAAACCAACACCTCAATAAACGGAATAAAACAGGCGGAACAAGTATGAAATCCGATTCAGACAATACGCTTTCTAAGAATATCCTCAAACTGATATCAGGAGAGGGTATCGGCAGGGCCATCGGATTTATGACAGCGCCGTTCATCACACGACTATACACGCCGTCAGACTTCGGGATACTTGCGGTCTTTGCCTCATTATGTGTCTTATGCTATCCCTTCTGTACGCTTAGATATACGCTCGCCATACCATTGCATTCCAATGAAAAGATTGGTATCAACTCATTGGCGGCATGTTTCCTTATACTTCTCATCAATACCGTAATCATTGGCATCATCCTCGTTTTCTTCCATTCGCCGGTTCTTTCGTTTTTCTCTTCTGAGAACATAGATGCTTTCTGGTATTTTATTCCATTGGCATTCTTCCTCAATGGAACAGCTGAAGTCCTGTCATATTACTCCACCCGCTACCGTGACTTCTCGACCATTGCGAAAGTTACCGTGGTCCAGAAAGTAATCGGAGCATTAACAAAGATAGTTCTCGGACTGTTCCGCTTTAATGTAATCGGCCTGCTGATAGGAAACATACTGGCCGAGAGCGGAGGACTTTCCTTATACATACGCACCTATTGGAAAAGGTTGAAAGAAGGTTTCCGCAATGTGACATGGAAGAGAGTCTGTTTTGTACTAAAAAGATATATGGATTTCCCGTTATACAGGATTCCTTCTCAAATACTTCTTAAGGCTTCGGGAAGCCTACCTATTCTCTATTTTGCATGGCATTCCGGTACTGACACAACCGGTCAGATAAGTTTGGCAATAACCATGCTGTCTGTACCTGTTGCAGTTGTATGCAGGTCTGTTGGGAAAGCATTTTATGGTGAGATTGCATCGTTGGGTAGGAAAAGCGGCAAGGAGATATCCACTCTCACAGTACGGATAATGATAAGGCTGTTTGCTGTCAGCATCATCCCCTTCACGCTTATCATCTGCTTCGGACCTTGGATATTCCGGACATTCTTTGGTGCCGAATGGAGCCAATCGGGAACTTTTGCCCGTTACCTTTGTTTCTATCTGATATTCCGGTTTGTTTATAGCCCGATAAGCGACGGCATATTCAATGTATTCGAACAGCAGAAACTCGTATTTTGGCTCGAAGTGTCACGTATGGCGATTGTGGCATCGAGTATCTTTATATCTTACATCTACGACTTTTCTGTCGCCAATACCATTATCGCTTACAGTCTCGCCCTTACGGTTCAATATATTCTCTCCATCATCCTGGTGTTTCATATTTTAAGAAGAACGTTATGAAAAAAAAGACTATCATTCATGTTGCCCCATTCCCTATTCAGAATATGGGGAAAGGAAAAGGAAGAGTTTCCACCTACCTACCCCTCAAGGGGTTAGTAAAAGCCGGATATGACAATATCTATATAACCAATAGCCCTTATGCAAGTCCGGACGATTCGGAACCAGGGATAGAAGTGGTTAAAATAAACGACCCGTTTACTAAGACTAACTTTGCCTATACAAGATTATATATGTTGCTTATTTATTTCCCCATAATTTATCCGCTTTTTCTTTATCATGCCATAAGAATGGGAAAAAACAGGAATGTGACTGTTGTCTGTTGCCATTCATATTATCTGGCCTTTGTGGGATACACACTTGCAAAAATATTTAAGGCAAAATATGTTTCGAAATTCTATGGTATTGGAGGGCCAAGTGCTCCCGGGCATCCTGATTTACTACGTAAATCCGCTTTCTGGTATCCTTCAGATTTGTATATCATCACAAATGATGGCTCAAATGGATATGAATATGCGCTAAAAAGAGGTGTATCTCCTGACAAGATAGCGTTCCTTCGTAATGGAATCGATAAACCGGAAAATCTAAAAAAGGACGAACGCTTGTATAAAGAACTTGCCCCAAATAATGAAAAGCTTTTACTCTCTGTCTCTCGACTTGTTAATTCAAAAAATGTAGATAAAATAATCGACGCGTTCTATGAAGTATCGAAAATCTTACCCAATACACGATTAGTTATTGTTGGCGATGGTTTGAAACGGAAAGAGTTGGAAACAAAGGCATCCCAATTGGGTATTTCTGACCGTATCTGTTTTGTCGGAGCAATCTATCATAAAGACGTATTCAGATATCAAAGTATTGCTGATATATTTATCAGTATGAATGGCATCAGTAGTCTTTCTAATCCTGTCTTTGAGGCAATGAGCTGTAGTAAATGTGTTATAGCCCTGGATCGAGGCACAACCCGAGAATTAATCAAGGATGGAGAAAACGGAATTGTAATAGAATCGTTTGAAGAACTGAAAGATGCGATAATAAAACTTCTTTCAGATACGAATCTGGTTACCCGATTAGGCTTGGAAGCCAAAAAAACAATTGACACATGGCCATCTTGGGAAGAACGAGTTCAACAGGAAATAGAACTGATAAACAGTTTATGCAGGAACAACACTCAATTAATTGCCAATAGATTAAATTAAGATGTTGCAAAGCAAAATGGAAAAAATAGATTTTGTAATAACATGGGTAGATGACAATGACCCGATATGGCAGAATGCTTTTCATTCTTGTCTGCCTCAAAGTCAATGTACGGATGATACCAGTCATATACGTTACCGCAATTGGGACAACTTACGTTATTTGTTTCGTGGGATGGAAAAGTTTGCCCCATGGGTTAATCAGGTACATCTAATCACCTGCGGACAGATACCAAACTGGTTGAATGTTAAAGCACCAAAACTGCATTTGGTAAGACATTCGGACTATATACCAAACGAGTATCTGCCTACATTCAGTTCACGCCCTATAATACTGAACCTACACCGCATAAAAGAGTTATCCGAGCATTTCGTTTTATTCGATGATGATTGCTTTCTGATTGACAAGGTTGAACCTGAAAGATTTTTCAGGAAAGGATTGCCATGTGACAAGGCGGCATTCAATGCTGTATCTCCTTGCAGCATTTTTACGCATAACATAGTAAATGATATAAGTATAATAAATGCTACTTTTAACAAATATGAGATGATGCGCAAACATTTTAAGAAATGGTTCTCCCTTCAGGCGGGAACCAAGCTCTTGCGTACATTATTTTTATTACCTTGGCGCCATTTTACAGGCTTTTACGATCATCACCTTCTGCAAGTTTTCCTCAAATCCACTTTTGAAGAAGTATGGGAAAAACATGAGGATATTCTGCTCCGCACTACAGCCTCACGGTTTAGAAGTATCACTGATGTCAATTCATGGCTGATACGTTATTGGCAACTGGTTAAAGGAGACTTTGTCCCCTTTAATGTACAAAAAGACAATGCCTATTTTACAATACAAGATGATACCTTAGATAAAATCGTGAAGACCATAGAATGCCAGAAGAAAAAGATTGTTTGTTTGAATGACGGAGAAGTCTCCTCCTTTGAAACGGCAAAGGAACGGATAAATGCTGCTTTCCAGAAAATCTTACCGGAAAAATCATCATTCGAGAAATAACTGACAGGAAACCGGAATAATACTGAGAGAATAATGGCAGGAAAAAATTTCGCGTTGATTGGTGCAGCAGGCTACATCGCACCACGTCACATCAAGGCCATTGCCGATACGGGCAATAACCTCGTAGCCGCTTATGACTGCTTTGACAGCGTCGGACGCCTGGACAGTTCCTTCCCTGAATGTTATTTCTTCACAAAGGACGAACAGTTCGACCGTTTCTGCTCCGGACGGATGAAGACAGACTGCCCGCTGCACTATACGTCAATCTGTACGCCCAACCATACACACGATGCCTTTATCCGTTACGGACTGCGGCTCGGAACGGATGTCATCTGCGAGAAACCTCTTGTGCTCAACCCGGACACCATCGACGAACTGATGGATATAGAGAAGGAAACCGGGCATCAGGCATACACCATCCTGCAACTGCGTCTCCATGACTCAATCGTGGCGCTGAAGAAGAAGGTAGACGAAGGGCCTGAAGACAAAATCCATGATGTGGACCTGACCTACATCACTTCACGGGGCAGATGGTATTACGCCTCATGGAAGGGCGACATACGCAAAAGCGGCGGCATCGCCACCAATATCGGAGTACATTTCTATGATATGCTCCAATGGATATTCGGTCCGGTGAAACAAAACATCGTGCATGTGATGAGTTTCGACCGCGTTGCCGGCTATCTGGAATTTGAGAAAGCGCGTGTACGCTACTTCCTCAGCATCAATTCCGACTGCCTGCCGGAGAACGCCGTACAGGGAGAGAAGAGAACTTACAGAACCATCCGTATTGACGGCAGCGAATTTGAATTCAGCACAGGCTTTACCGAACTTCACACCATGAGCTACCGGAAAATCCTAAGCGGCGAGGGCTTCCGCATCAGCGAGGCCCGTAACTGCATACAGATTGTAAGCGACATACGCCATGCCACGCCCATAGGCTTAAAAGGCGACTACCATCCGCTTGCAAAGTTACCGCTCAGTGGCCACCCGCTGCAGCCGGAATGATAAACGGCAGCCGTTCCGGACACATTGCACGGGCCTGTTTGTCCGTATGATACAGGACTTATAGCGTGCAAGTCTCCTAAAGAAGAAATAGCGTTATATCCTTAATCGTTACCATCCGCTAAAAGCCCTGAACAGGAAATAAATTCAGCGAATAACAGCAATAAAAAGGGCCTTCCGGCCAGCCCTTGTAAAGTACTAAGGCACAAAGGCTTTCCTACATGGCATCTACGACGAACTACATGGCTTGTAGGATGAACTATGTGCCTTGTAGGATGAACTACATGGGCAGTCAAGCGTAACCATCCAGAACAGGCCGGCTTTTCCATAACTTTCTTGCGTGCGAATCTGGCAACAGAAACGCCATATAGGATAACCACTCGGGCTTATTCAGCCTTGGGTGCTCCTCCTCACAGCGTGAACTCAGACTGCGGCCGCAGTTGCTAACCTGACAGCGGGGCGGGCAACGGTCACCCGGGCTTCTCGGACAACGACACGGCGAGCATTGACAATCTGCGCCGGCAAATCATCTAATCACAAACGAGCCTACAATAAACCTATAAGTTTATTTTATCGGCAATATATTTGTTCAACAATAAATTAAATCGTATTTTTATCCCACGAATAAACTTACAGGTTTATTTGCATGAAGATTGTGCCCATATACGATGGATACATTTATAGCGTAAGCTATGATAAGAGTGGGGAGGAAACCGGACTTCGACAGCCACTTCAAGTATCTCGGCGGGAAATACAAGTATATGCTGGAGTATGAACCAATGAAATCGTATGGCACGGAATCGCCCTCACTAATCAGGCTCTATGCAGTGAAGCTGAGAGCAAATACTTACCTGATTACCGGAGGCGGCATCAAACTGGCCGACACGATACAAAATTCACCCGGTCTGCAAGACCATGTGATAAAAAACATAGACAGGGTGAGGACCTACCTGAAAGCCAACGGCATTATGGACAGCGACGACCTGGAAGACTAATCATCAAGCAACAAATCACTTAAAGACGACAAACATCATGGCATTTCACAAAGACAAACTCGACGCGTTGGTAACGCCTCGCAGTGAGGCTGCCATTAGACGCGCCGAAAACCGGAAAAGAAACAGAGACGCGCTGAGAAAGTCGCAAGAAATTGCACTCGTATTGCACTACCATTTGCGCAGCAAAGGCATGACGCAGAAAGAACTGGCCGACAAATTGGGCGTAACGCCCGTTTACGTGGGAAAACTCCTGAAAGGCGGTGAAAATCTCACCCTCGAAACCATTTGCAAACTGGAGCAATGCATCGGAGAGAACCTCGTATCCATCTGCAAACCGTATGTCTCGGCGGTGGCGGTGGCACGCGCAACGACGTTGTGTTTCTCTGCCGATGCGGAAAAGAGCGAAAAGTACCGGGAGACCGTACAGCTCAACGATTATTACGTATTCACCGACAACAATGTCGCATAAAACTACGCCATGGAGAACGCAATCATGTACAAATACAGCAAAATGGAGCTCGCCCAGTTTGCCATTTTCGAAGAAAACGTAGACAAATCCGTCGATGAGGTGCAATACCAGACCGAAGTCCAGTTTTCGTTTGACAAACTGAACTGCATCTTATGCTGCAAGGTGACCATCAACATGTTTCAGACGGGAAAACAACTTCTGAAAGCGGTATTGTGCAACTTCTTCAACATCCATGCACAGACGATGGAGACATTGAGCCACGATGACAAGGTGGAGTTCCCCATCCCTCTGCTGATACAGTTCGCGTCACTCGGCTACGGAACGATGCGTGGCGTATTGTTTGCCAGAACGACCGACACGCCACTGTCCGGCTACGTTCTCCCACCCGTCTACTTTGACAGGCTGATTGATACGCCCTTCGTAGTGGAAAAAGCCTAAAATGAACTTCTGCTTCTACACTATACAACCTCAAATAAATATCATTAAAAAGGCAGGGGCTGTCATCGTACGGATGACAGCCCCTGCTTGTATCAGGCAATAATATGACTTATTCAGCCTTGGGTGCTTCCTCTGCTGCGGGAGCTTCGGCTGCAGTTTCGGCAGCAGGTGCGGCCTCGGCAGCGGGAGCGGCAGACTTCTTGGAACGACGGGTGCGGGTAGCCTTCTTCTTGGGCTCCTTGGCCATGTTCTCATCGTAGTCTACGAGTTCGATGAAGCACATTGCAGCGGCATCGCTGGCACGGAAACCGGTCTTGATGATACGGGTGTAACCACCGGGACGGTTGCCCACCTTGACAGAGATTTCCTTGAAGAGTTCGGTCACGGCGTACTTGTCCTGCAAGTAGCTGAAGACCACGCGGCGGGAGTTGGTCGTATCGTTCTTGCTCTTGGTGATGAGCGGCTCAACGTACTTTTTCAACGCCTTGGCCTTGGCAAGAGTCGTAGTGATTCTTTTGTGCTTGATCAAGGAGCAGGCCATGTTAGACAACATGGACGCGCGATGAGAGGCAGTACGACTCAAATGGTTGAATTTCTTATTGTGTCTCATTTTTGTTATTCTTTATCTAATTTGTACTTAGAAATGTCGGTTCCAAACGACAGATTCAGACTCTCGAGCAAATCATCAAGCTCAGTGAGCGATTTCTTACCGAAGTTGCGGAACTTGAGAAGGTCGTTCTTGTTGTATTGTACCAAGTCGCCAAGGGTTTCCACGTCTGCGGCTTTCAAACAATTGAGAGCGCGGACGGAGAGGTCCATATCGACCAGCTTGGTCTTAAGCAACTGGCGCATGTGCAATACTTCCTCATCAAATTCTTCATTCTCGAGGTTGGCGGAATCGTCAATCGTGATTTTCTCGTCCGAGAAGAGCATGAAGTGATAGATGAGAATCTTAGCGGCCTCCTTAAGAGCCTCCTTCGGTTGGATGGAACCGTCCGTAGTGATTTCGAGCACGAGTTTGTCGTAGTCGGTCTTCTGTTCGACACGATACGGCTCAACGGCGTACTTGACATTACGGATGGGTGTGTAAATGGAGTCGATGGGTATTACGTTCACATCGGTGCAGAAGTCTCTGTTTTCGTCGGCAGGGACATATCCGCGTCCTTTGTTAATGGTAACTTCAATCTGCATCGTGGCTTTGGAATCTAAGTGACAAATCACCAGTTCCGGGTTTAACACTTCAAATCCGGTAAGATACTTTCCGATGTCTCCGGCAGTGAATTCTGTGGAGTTGGCAACAGTGATACTTACTTTCTCTGTTTCGATTTCTTCTACTAACTGCTTGAAGCGCACCTGCTTCAGATTGAGTATAATGTTGGTTACGTCTTCACGGACTCCCGTTACTGAGGCGAACTCGTGCTCAACACCCTCAATCTTGACGGTGTTGATGGCGAATCCTTCGAGTGAAGAGAGCAGGATGCGACGCAGTGCATTTCCGACGGTTGTGCCGAAACCCGGCTCCAAAGGACGGAACTCAAACTTTCCGTACTTGGCGTCGTTTTCCAACATTATGACCTTGTCAGGTTTTTGAAATGCTAATATCGCCATGAATTTCAGTTTTTTAATTAGTTTTTAGAGTACAACTCGACAATCAGCTGTTCCTTGATGTTCTCGGGGATATCAGCACGTTCGGGCTTGTGAAGCAGTTTTCCGGATTTGGTGTTTTCGTCCCACTCAATCCAAGGATACTTGCTATGGTTGAAACCTGCGAGCGCATCGGCGATGACCTCGAGCGACTTGGAACGCTCACGCACACCGACAATCTGGCCGGGCTTCACACTGAAAGAAGCGATATTGACAACTTTACCATCTACTACGATATGCTTGTGGCTGACCAACTGACGGGCAGCAGCACGAGTAGGAGCTATGCCAAGGCGATATACCACGTTGTCGAGACGGCACTCGAGCGCCTGAAGCAGCAACTCACCGGTAATGCCGCTGGATGCAGCCGCCTTCTTGAACAGATTGCGGAACTGCTTCTCCAATACACCGTATGTATATTTTGCCTTTTGCTTTTCAGCCAGCATGACACCGTACTCGGAGGTTTTGCGGCGACGGGAGTTGCCGTGCTGTCCGGGAGGATAATTGCGCTTGGAAAGAACTTTATCCGGTCCAAAGATAGCTTCTCCGAACTTACGTGCAATGCGAGACTTGGGTCCTGTATATCTAGCCATATTTTCTTTTTGCTAAAATAGATTTCGTTACGATAAAAATTAAACTCTTCTTCTCTTCGGAGGACGGCAGCCGTTGTGGGGCAGCGGAGTAACGTCGATAATCTCGGTTACCTCGATACCTGCACCGTGGCAGGCACGGATAGCGGACTCACGGCCGTTTCCGGGACCCTTGACATAAGCCTTGACCTTGCGAAGGCCCAAATCATAAGCTACTTTCGCACAATCCTGGGCGGCCATCTGAGCTGCGTAAGGAGTGTTCTTCTTAGAACCGCGGAAACCCATCTTTCCGGCAGAAGACCAAGATATAACCTGACCCTCACTGTTGGCTAAAGATACTATGATGTTGTTGAAAGAGCTGTGGACATGCAACTGTCCCTGAGCGTCCACTTTCACAATCCTTTTCTTAGCTGCAACTGTTTTCTTTGCCATATCTATTTATTATTTAGTAGCTTTTTTCTTGTTAGCGACAGTCTTCTTACGGCCCTTGCGCGTACGTGCATTGTTCTTGGTGCTTTGACCGCGTACAGGCAAACCGATACGGTGGCGAATACCACGATAGCAACCGATATCCATCAGGCGCTTGATGTTCAACTGAATCTCGGAACGGAGGTCTCCCTCTACCTTGTATTCAGCACCGATGATTTCACGGATCTTAGCGGCTTGGTCATCGGTCCAATCCTTTACTTTAAGATCTCTGTCAATTCCGGCCTTATCCAAAATCTTAGCCGAACTACTACGGCCTATACCATAGATATAGGTCAAAGCGATTTCGCCTCGCTTGTTCTGAGGCAAATCGACACCAACAATTCTTATTGCCATATATTCGTGTTGTTATTTTACGAAAACTGAATTAACCCTGACGCATTTTGAACTTAGGGTTCTTCTTGTTAATCACGTACAAACGGCCTTTACGACGCACAATCTTGCAATCTGCCGTCCGCTTCTTCAAAGATGCTCTTGTTTTCATGTATTTATTGTTTTTTATTTGTATCTGAACACAATTCGTCCCTTTGAAAGGTCGTAAGGACTCATCTCGACCTTTACCTTGTCGCCGGGAAGGATTTTGATGTAGTGCATTCGCATCTTTCCGGAGATATGAGCGGTTATTTCGTGCCCGTTCTCCAACTCAACCTTGAACATTGCGTTGCTCAATGCCTCTACAATCACTCCATCCTGCTCAATTGCTGTTTGTTTTGCCATATTAATTTTTCTGTCTTTCTATTGCTTCGATTTTCTCAAAAGAGGACATGATGTCTGCCTTTCCGTGATGGATAGCTATGGTGTGCTCAAAGTGTGCGGCCGGCTTGCCGTCGGCTGTAACAACTCCCCAGCGGTCGGGAAGCAAGCGGATTTCGTGCGTGCCCATCGTAATCATTGGCTCAATGGCGATGCACAAACCGTTCTTGAGTTGCTTACCTGTTCCCTGACGGCCGTAATTGGGGACCTGCGGATCTTCGTGCATTTCGTGACCGATGCCGTGTCCGACAAACTCACGAACGACTCCGAAACCGTTTGCCTCACAATGAGACTGTACGGCATAGCCGATATCTCCGAGGCGATGGCCCGTTATGGCCTGCTCAATTCCTTTATAGAGCGCTTCCTTGGTTACCTGAAGCAATTTTTTTACTTCAGGAGTGACTTCGCCCACACAGAACGTGTAGCAGGAGTCACCGCAGAAACCGTCTAAAAGTGTTCCACAATCAACAGAAACGATATCTCCGTCAGACAATGGTTTGTCATCGGGAATGCCATGCACGACAACTTCGTTCACTGAAGTACAGATGGAGGCAGGAAAGTCGCCACCGTAGGGATTGGGATATCCCTTGAAAGTTGGAATCGCACCGTGATCCCGGATAAATTGTTCAGCCAAGGTGTCCAACCGGCGGGTTGTAACACCCGGCTCAACAATTTTAGCTATTTCGGCAAGAGTGTCGCTCACCAAAAGATTGGCCTTGCGCAACAACTCTATTTCATCTTCCGTCTTAAGATATATCATTCGAACATCTTAATAGGCAGAAACGTTACCTGTCGAACGGACATGGCCCGAATTGAGCAATCCGTCGTAACGTCTCACTAACAAATGGCTCTCGATTTGCTGCAAGGTATCCAACACCACGCCGACCAAAATCAGCAGTGACGTTCCTCCGAAGAATTGTGCAAACCCCTGACTTACGCCAAATACACCTGCAAACGCGGGAAGAATGGCGATAAGGGAGATGAACAATGAACCGGGAAGAAGGATACGCGACATAACGGTATCAAGATAGTCGGCAGTATTCTTTCCGGGCTTGATGCCGGGAATGAAACCGTTGTTACGTTTCATGTCCTCTGCCATCTGAACGGGATTGAGCGTGATTGCTGTGTAGAAATAGGTGAACGCGATAATCAGCACCACCAATACTACATTATAAGCAATGCTGGTGTGGTCGCGGAAGTTCAACCAGAACCCACTCACGTTGTTCGATGCCGACACAATGGTCAAAGGAATGAACATGATGGCCTGTGCAAAGATAATGGGCATCACGTTGGCAGCAAAAAGTTTCAAGGGGATGTACTGACGTGCTCCTCCGAACTGCTTGTTGCCTTCTACGCGCTTGGCATACTGCACGGGAATCTTGCGGGTTGCCTTTACCAGAAGTATTGCCAAAGCCATTACGAAGAGCAGGGCAATGATTTCGAAAAGGAACTTAACCAAACCGCCTCCTTGGCTGCCGGAGAGTGCGTTTACAAACTCCTGACCCAAAGATTCGGGCAAGCGTGCGATAATACCAATCATAATGATTAAGGATATACCGTTGCCGATACCCTTGTCCGTGATGCGTTCGCCCAACCAAAGTATAAACATACTTCCGGCTGCGAGAATAATCGTAGACGATACCATAAATGCCCAGCCCATCTCGACGCGGAACGCTCCACCGACCTGATTGTGCAGATTTATCAGGTAAGCCGGTGCCTGGAAAATCAATATCGCGATGGTGAGCCAGCGCGTGTACTGGTTTATTTTCCGACGGCCACTCTCTCCCTCGCGCTGCATCTTTTGGAAATAAGGCACAGCAACAGCCAAGAGCTGTATGACGATGGATGCGGAGATGTAAGGCATGATGCCCAAAGCAAAGACGGAAGCATTGGAGAATGCTCCACCGGAGAACATGTTCAACAAAGACATCAAGCCTTCATTGGTCTGATCTCTCAAACCTTGCAATCCCTGAGGACCGGGGTCTATACCGGGCAGCACGATGAACGAGCCGAATCGATAGATTGCAACAAAAAGGAGAGTGATGAGGATTCGAACTTTCAAATCCTCAATTCTCCAAATGTTCTTAATGGTCTCGATTATTTTTTTCATCGACAAAGATTAGTTTAGAGTGTTGTAGCAGTTCCTCCAACAGCTTGTATAGCAGCTTCTGCGCTCTTGGAGAAAGCATGTGCCGTTACATCAAGCTTGGCAGTCAGTTGTCCGTTTCCAAGAATCTTGACCAACTGATTGGAAGAGATGAAACCGGCAGCTATCAATTCCTCAACACCGATCTTAGTCAAAGACTTGGCATCGGCCAAAGCCTGAAGCGTGGAGATGTTGATAGCCTTGTACTCTACACGGTTGATATTCTTGAAGCCGAATTTGGGCAAACGACGCTGCAAAGGCATCTGACCGCCTTCAAATCCAATCTTCTTGCTATAACCGGAACGCTGTTTGGCACCCTTATGACCGCGAGTAGAAGTGCCGCCCATACCGGAACCCGGACCGCGACCGATTCTTTTGCGTGTCTTCGTAGAACCATTAGCAGGTTTTAAAGTATGTAATTTCATGACTTTCTTTTTTATGGTTAATTTAATCTACGAGCGTAACCAAGTGATGAACTTTGTTGATCATGCCACGAAGAACGGGAGAATCTTCTTTCTCCACCATGCGATTCATTTTCTTGAGCCCGAGCGCGTCAAGCGTTCTTTTTTGATCGATAGAAGCACCTATCCGGCTCTTTGTCTGTTTAATCTTTATAGTTGCCATAACGGTTTATCCTCTGAATACTTTTTCCATAGAAACACCACGATGCTGAGCAACAGTACGGGCATCACGCATCTCACTCAAAGCCAAGATCGTCGCCTTAACCAAGTTGTGGGGATTGGAAGATCCCTTGGACTTAGCCAAAACGTCCTTGACACCAGCACTCTCGAGTACAGCACGCATGGCACCACCGGCCACAACTCCCGTACCTTCGGAAGCGGGAAGAATCAGTACATCAGCTCCGCCAAACTTAGCAGCTTGCTCGTGAGGAACCGTTCCCTTGATGACAGGAACCTTTACCAAATTCTTCTTGGCAGCCTCTACACCCTTGGCAATTGCAGCCGTAACTTCGCCTGCTTTACCAAGACCGCAGCCGATTACCCCTTTACCGTCTCCGACAACAACGATGGCGGCAAAGGTAAAGGTGCGACCACCTTTGGTTACCTTAACTACGCGATTGATAGCAACCAGTCTATCCTTTAATTCTTCGCTATTAACAATTACTCTGTTTGCCATAATCAATTAGAATTTAAGTCCGCCGTTACGGGCACCGTCTGCCACTTCCTTAACTCGGCCATGATAAAGGTAACCGTTACGATCGAATACGACCTCGGTAATACCAGCCTCAATGGCTTTCTTTGCGATTGCTTCACCAACCTTGGCGGCCTGCTCTTTCTTAGGCATGGTCTCCATACCCAAAGAGGAAGCAGCGACTAAAGTAGAAGCGGTCTCATCGTTGATAATCTGAACGTAGATCTGCTTATTGCTTCTAAACACGCTCATACGAGGACGGGCAGCCGTGCCGGAAATCTTGCTACGAACCCGATATTTAATTTTGATGCGTCTTTGTTCTTTTTTAGTTGTCATAATCTTATTCCATTAAAATTACTTAGCACCTGCCGACTTACCGGACTTACGACGAATCTGTTCGCCAACGTACAGAATACCTTTACCCTTGTAAGGTTCGGGCTTGCGGAAAGAACGTATTTTCGCACATACAAGTCCCAGAAGTTGCTTGTCGCAAGACTCCAGACAAATATACGGGTTCTTGTTTCTTTCAGACTTTGTTTCTACCTTGATTTCGCTCGGCAACTGAAGGAAAATACTATGGGTATAACCCAAAGAGAACTCAATCAGGTTACCTTGATTGGAGACACGGTAGCCAACGCCCACCAGCTCCATCTCTTTCTTGTATCCTTCAGAAACACCTACAACCATGTTATTCACCAACGCTCTGTACAGACCGTGGAAAGCCTGCTTCTGCTTCTGTTCCACAGTGTCGTTCTGTTCGTCAATGGTGAACGTGATTACATTATTCTCGATGGTTACGATAATAGAAGGATGCACAAATTGGCTCAACTCACCCTTCGGTCCTTTTACAGACACTACATTATCCTTCAAGCTGACAGTTACGCCTGCAGGGATGTTAATCGGCAACTTACCTATTCTAGACATTGTTTTCCTCCTATTATATTAATAGACGTAGCAGAGAACTTCACCACCAATCTTCAACTCGGCAGCTTCCTTATTCGTCATCACACCTTTGGACGTGGAGATTATGGCAATACCCAGTCCGTTAATAACTCTCGGCATATCTCTGTAACCGGTATATTTACGCATACCGGGAGTAGATACTCTCTTCAAACACTTGATGGCATTAACCTTGCTCTGAGGATGATACTTCAAAGCAATCTTAATGGTTCCCTGAGGACCATCTTCCTCAAACTTGTAGTTGAGGATGTAACCCTTCTCAAAAAGGATTTTCGTGATGTCCTTCTTCAAATTCGATGCGGGCACTTCCACCACACGATGCTTAGCCATAATGGCGTTGCGCAACCGCGTCAAATAATCTGCTATTGGATCTGTCATGTTATAAATTGTTTTAATTAATCGGGACAACCCCGACAATATTAAATAATAAAATTACCAGCTTGCTTTCTTAACACCGGGAATCAGACCGTTGGAAGCCATCTCGCGGAATTGGATACGAGACAGTCCGAACATACGGATATATCCTTTGGGACGTCCGGTGAGTTTGCAACGATTGTGCAGACGGATAGGATTGGCGTTACGGGGGATTTTCTGTAACTTGCGAGCGGCCTCGTAAGCGGCTACAGGATCGTCCGACTTATTCACTATTTCCTTCAACGCTGCACGCTTTGCGGCATACTTGGCTACTAACTTGGCTCTCTTCACTTCGCGAGCCTTCATAGATTCTTTTGCCATATCGTATTAATTGTTTTTAGCGTTTTTGAAAGGGAGACCGAACTCCTTGAGAAGAGCGTAGCCTTCTTCATCCGTAGGAGCACTGGTTACGAAAGTGATATTCATACCCAAGATGCGGTCAATGGCATCAATGTTGATTTCAGGGAAGATAATCTGCTCCTGAATACCGAGGGTATAGTTGCCACGGCCGTCAAATTTGCTTTCAATGCCTTTGAAGTCACGGATACGGGGAAGAGCCACACGAACAAGTCTCTCCAAGAATTCGTACATCTTCTCACGGCGCAAAGTAACCATTACGCCGATAGGCATTTTCTTACGAAGTTTGAAGTTTGATACGTCCTTACGGGAAACCGTTGCAACGGCTTTCTGACCGGTGATGGCGGTAAGCTCGTTGATGGCAACCTCAATAATTTTCTTGTCGGCAGTAGCAATACCCAAGCCCTGATTGATGACAATCTTCTTGAGTACGGGAATCTGCATCGAAGAAGTATAATTGAATTGCTTCATAAGAGCCGGAGCAATACGCTCGGCATATTCCTTCTTTAGTTTCGCTGTATTACTCATTACTTAATCTCCTCTCCTGATTGTTTTGCATAACGAACCAACTTGCCCTCTTCGTTACGACGACGGCCAATACGGGTCGGTTTACCTGTTTTGGGGTCCACCACATTCAAATTGGAGATGTGGATAGGAGCCTCCATTTTGATGATACCACCTTGGGGGTTCTTGGCATTGGGCTTTTGGCTCTTTGATACCATATTCACTCCCTCGACAATGGCACGCTTCTTCTCTACGAAAACCTTGACAACCTTACCGGTTGCACCTTTGTTCTCGCCCGCATTTACGAATACGGTATCGCCTTTCTTGATATGTAATTTGCTCATTACTTATTCAATTTACTAAATTAAAGTACTTCAGGCGCCAAAGAAACGACTTTCATGTTCACTGCACGCAACTCGCGAGCCACAGGGCCGAAGATACGGCTTCCCCTCAGTTCACCTGCATTGTTCAACAGCACACAGGCATTGTCATCAAAACGGATATAAGAACCGTCTGCACGACGGATTTCTTTCTTCGTACGTACAATCAAAGCCTTTGATACGGCACCTTTTTTAACATCACTCGACGGTATCACATTCTTCACGGAGACTACGATTACATCGCCGACAGAAGCATAACGACGCTTGGTACCACCCAACACACGGATGCAAAGGGCTTCGCGGGCACCACTGTTGTCTGCTACAGTTAATCTGGATTCTGTTTGTATCATAATTACTTAGCTCTTTCTACAATTTCAACAACTCTCCAACGCTTTGTCTTGCTCAGAGGACGGGTCTCCATAATCAGCACCGTATCACCTACGTTGCAGTCATTCTTCTCATCGTGAGCATGATACTTCTTCGTCTTGGAGACAAACTTTCCGTAAATAGGGTGTTTCTCCTTGAACTTGGCAGCGATAACAACGGTTTTATCCATCTTGTTGCTAACGACAACACCCTGTCTTGTTTTTCTTAAATTTCTAGCTTCCATAATGGACCATCATTATTTGTTAAGTTCGAGTTCTCTCAACACTGTATTCATCTTTGCTATCGTACGACGCGCAGTCTTGATCTGAGCCGAGTTTTCCAACGGAGCGATGCTGTGGTTCAGCAACATCTGCTGGTACTTTGCCTTTTCTGTCTCAAGACGTTCAGCCAACTCGTTGGCAGGAATTTGTCTGATTTCTGCAATTTTCATAATCAAGCGTTTTTATCGTAGTCACGTCTTACAACAAACTTAGTAGTCACGGGAAGTTTCTGGGCTGCAAGGCGGAGAGCCTCTTTAGCAACTTCAAAGGGAACACCTTCAATTTCGAAGATGATGCGTCCCGGAGTGATGGGGAATACATATCCTACGGGATCACCCTTACCCTTACCCATACGCACGTCGGCAGGCTTCTTGGTAATAGGTTTATCCGGGAAAATACGAATCCAGCTTTGTCCTTCACGCTGCATATAACGCGTCATGGCGATACGGGCAGCCTCAATCTGACGACCGGTGAGCCAATGCGTATCCAAGCTCTTGATGCCAAAGCTACCGAACGCGAGCTGATTGCCTCGCTGTGCGTTTCCTTTGCAGCGGCCTTTTTGCGGTCTTCTGTATTTTGTTCTTTTAGGTTGTAACATAATACTCTAACTGTAATCAATTAACGGTTGTTGTTTCTTTTGCCGCGGAACTTGCGACCACCATTACCATAACCGTTTCCACGGCCGGTTTCCTTTTCAGGAGTGAAGTTGGGGGCCAAGTCTCTCTTTCCGTAAACTTCTCCCTTGCAGATCCAAACCTTGATACCCAGGAGTCCTACCTTGGTAAGGGCTTCAGTCTGACAATAATCTATATCCGCACGGAAAGTATGCAACGGCGTACGGCCTTCCTTGAACATTTCCTTACGGGCCATTTCGGCACCGTTCAGACGGCCGCAAATCTGAATCTTAATACCTTCGGCACCGGCGTGCATGGCATTCTGGATAGCCATCTTGATAGCGCGGCGATATGCGATTTTGCCCTCAACCTGGCGAGCGATGCTCTTACCTACGATGGTAGCATCAAGGTCGGGTTTCTTCACTTCGAAGATATTGATCTGGACATCCTTGTCCGTTACTTTCTTCAGTTCTTCTTTCAGTTTATCAACTTCCTGTCCACCTTTGCCAATGATCAATCCCGGACGCGAGGTGCATACGGTGATGGTAATCAGTTTGGGAGTGCGTTCTATGACAATGCGTGCAACGCTCGCCTTTGCCAAACGGGCATCCAAATACTTACGTATCTTACTGTCCTCAAGTAAGTTGTCGCCAAAGTTGGAACCGCCGTACCAGTTTGAATCCCAGCCGCGAATAATTCCAAGACGGTTACTTATCGGATTTACTTTTTGTCCCATACTATTTTCTATTAATCATTAGTTTGTGTGCCCACGAAAATAGTTACGTGGTTCGAACGTTTACGAATTCTATGACCTCTTCCCTGCGGAGCGGGACGCATACGCTTCAGCGTCACACCTTCATCAACAAAAATTTTGGTTATGAACAGTTCGCCGTCTTCTGCCTTACGCTCGTTTTTCTGTTCCCAGTTGGCAATTGCAGAACGCAACAACTTTTCAACGTCCTGCGAAGCTGCCTTCTTAGAGAATCTAAGCGTACCGAGGGCACGGTTCACCTCCATGCCGCGGACCATGTCCACGACGTAGCGCATCTTGCGCGGAGAGGAGGGAACATTTCGCAACTTAGCGAAATACTGGGTCTTCAGGGCTTCTTTTCTTTTTGCAGCCGCTAATCTTTTTCTTGCTCCCATTTATTTATTTCTTTTTTATTATCTGGATGAATTATGCCCCGTATTATTTTTTCTTGTTACCGGCATGGCCTCCGAACTTGCGGGTAGGAGAAAATTCTCCAAGCTTGTGTCCTACCATGTTTTCGGTAACGTAAACGGGAATAAATTTGTTTCCATTGTGAACCGCAACGGTATGACCCACGAAGTCGGGGGATATCATTGAAGCTCTGGCCCAAGTCTTCACAACGCTCTTCTTGCCGCTTTCATTCATGGCAAGAATCTTCTTTTCCAAAGAGACTGCGATATACGGACCTTTTTTTAATGAACGACTCATATATTTATTCTTTTAGCGCTTAATTACTTCTTACGTCTTTCGATTATGTACTTATTGGACTGCTTCTTCGGAGCTCTTGTCTTCAAGCCCTTAGCATACAGACCTGTACGTGAACGCGGGTGTCCACCGGACTGACGGCCTTCGCCACCACCCATCGGGTGATCAACAGGGTTCATAACCACACCACGGTTGTGAGGACGACGACCCAACCAGCGAGAGCGACCGGCCTTACCGGAGCTTTCGAGGGCGTGGTCTGAATTACCGACACTGCCCACAGTGGCTTTGCAAGTGCTAAGAATCTTACGAGTCTCGCCCGAGGGCAACTTAATCACGCAGTAGCTGCCTTCACGCGAAGTGAGCTGTGCGAAGTTACCAGCGGAACGAACGAGCAACGCGCCCTGGCCGGGACGAAGCTCAATGTTGTGGATAACCGTACCGACGGGGATGTTCTGCAAGGGAAGCGTGTTACCTACTTCGGGAGCAGCATCCGGACCGGACATGAGTTTGTCACCCACCTTCAATCCATTGGGAGCGATGATATAACGTTTTTCTCCATCCGCGTAGAAGAGCAAAGCGATACGGGCCGAACGGTTCGGGTCGTATTCAATGGTCTTTACTACTGCGGGCACACCGTCTTTCTCACGTTTGAAGTCGATGAAGCGATACTTTCTCTTGTGACCGCCGCCAAGATAACGCATGGTCATCTTTCCGACGTTGTTACGGCCACCCGTCGCGCGCTTACCGCAAACGAGAGATTTTTCTGGTACGGATGCAGTAATTTCTTCGAACGTACCAATAATCTTGTGTCTCTGCCCCGGTGTCGTGGGCTTAAATTTACGTACTGCCATCTGTTATTTAGATATTGCTATAAAAATCGATTGTTTCGCCTTCCTTAAGGGTCACGATAGCCTTCTTGAAAGCATTGGTGCGACCGCGCAGAAGGCCGGCTTTCGTATAGCGGGCCTTGTTCTTGCCGGCATACTTCATGGTGTTCACAGCCACTACATTCACATTATACAATGCTTCGACCTCAGACTTGATCTGAAGCTTGTTGGCGTCGGGACGCACGATGAAGCCGAATTTATTCTGCTTCTCTGTAATACCGGTCATCTTCTCAGTGACCAAAGGTTTGATGATATATGCCATGATGATTACGTAGCTTCTTTACTTGGTTAAGACAGCTTCGATTTTGCCCAACGCATTCTCGGTAACCACCATAACTCCGGCGTTCAACACTCCATAAGTATTGATATCCGAAGCAGTTGCCACCTTTGCGCGTTCCAAATTGCGAGCTGACAAATATACATTTTTATTCACCTCCGGCAAAACCATAAGTATCTTCTTATCGGAAATTTTAAGATTATTTACGATTTCAACGAAAGACTTTGTCTTGGGTGCTTCCAACTCGAAGTCCTCGACAACTACGAGAGCATTTTCCTGAACCTTATAGGAAAGGGCGCTGCGACGGGCAAGAGCCTTCACCTTCTTGTTCAGTTTGATGTCGTAGTTACGGGGCTTCGGACCGAACACGCGGGCACCGCCGACGAGCAGCGGAGAATTGATATCACCGCGACGTGCACCGCCGCCACCTTTCTGACGTCCGAGCTTGCGGGTAGAACCGCTGAGTTCGCTTCTTTCCTTCGTCTTGGCCGTACCCTGACGCTGAGCGGCAAGATAACGCTTCACATCGAGATAGATAGCGTGGTCGTTCGGTTCAATGCCAAACACGGAATCATTGAGAACAACCTTTCTGCCGGTATCTTCACCTTTGATATTAAATACACTAACTTCCATTATTTCTCAACTATTACGATTGAACCATTATATCCGGGAACAGAACCCTTGATAAGGAGCAGGTTGTGTTCGGGAATCACCTTTAACACTTTCAAGTTCTGGGTAGTTACGCGGTCGCCGCCCATCTGGCCGCCCATGCGCATACCTTTGAACACCTTTGCGGGATAGGAGCAGGCACCGATTGAACCCGGCTTACGCAGGCGGTCGTCCTGACCGTGGGTAGTCTGACCTACACCACCGAAACCATGACGCTTCACAACGCCCTGGAAGCCCTTACCCTTGGAAGTACCTACAACATCTACGTAGGCTGCGTCGTTGAAAAGTTCGACCGTGAGGGTGTCGCCCAAATTCAACTCTTGATCAAAACCTGAGAACTCGGCCAAGTGACGCTTGGGAGTAACACCAGCTTTCTTGAAGTGTCCGAGCAAAGGAGCGGAAACATTCTTCTCCTTAACATCCTGGAATCCAACCTGAACGGCTGCATATCCATCTTTCTCTACACTTTTAATCTGAGTTACCACGCAAGGACCAACTTCGATAACAGTACACGGCACATTCTTGCCGTCGGCACTGAAAACGGATGTCATTCCGATTTTCTTTCCTAATAATCCTGGCATTTCAGTTTTATATTTATGAATTAATTAAAATGTTTTCTTTCTCTTCCGTAGCCCATCGTCACCGTCATGACACTGGGGCGGCAGGTTATTTATAACCTCTCAGAAAATAAAGCAGTTATCTTACGTTTCCTACTTTTCGGCTGCAAAAGTACGAATTTATTTTTATTTGACAAACAAAGTACATTCTTTTTTATTCATAATAATCACGCCTTTACCTTGACGAAAGAAAGGACATCATAACGGCCATCGGCCGGCCGCGGTTGTACGATTGCGGCCGGCCGATGGCTTTGTGAGAATTCCCGTGTCGGAAACACAGAATTTATTTCATAATAACCTTGCGTGCGGTACCGTCGGAATAGCGCACGATGTTCACGCCGTGGTGCGGCGTGTCGGACTTGCGGCCGCTCAGGTCATAATACCCAGTAACGGTCGGCATCGCAGCCGGCGTGTCGATGGTGATATCGTCAATACCCGTAGGGTCGCCTTCTGTCGTAAAGGTCTGCGTCTCTCCATAAGTGGTGCGCGTTGCTGTTTTCACGAATGCGCGACAGCTGTAGGTCGTTCCGGGCCGCAGGTCGCGCAGCTCAGCCGTCATCACCTGCCCAGTAGCCAGCACGGTCTGCACGTTGCTGTCGTCAGTCACGGCCTCTTTCACGCGCAAGGCATTTACCTCGCTGTCGCTTACGGGCCAGTATTCAAAACCTTGCTCTTCGATATCATCCGTTCCGGCCAATACATAGCCCCTCACTCGCGCGCTGCTGTGTGTCAGTTCGGTCGCGGCGTAGGTGTGGACGGTCGGTTCGAAGTAGCTGAAGTCGCTCGGATCGAACGTCACCCAGTCGCCGTAGTAATATTTGCCTTCGGCCGACTTGTAGAACGCACGCACGTTGTAATACGAAGTGGATTGCAAGTTGCGGATATAACCTTCCAACTGTCCACCATAAACAGCTGCATAACCTTCATTGGGTTTTAGCGATTCAGGCGCATCATACTTCTTCCACTGAAAGCCTGCATTCACCTCGTCTTCGCCGATATTGGTATCGGCAGACACGATGGCGCACGTGCTTGACACACCACGCGGCTGTAGGGTGACCAAATTCAATGCCGGAGTGGTAAATGTTTGCTTGACAGTCTCATCACTCCCCTCCTCTGTCCGGACGTAATAGCTTACGGTGTAGGATGTATTCGGTGTGAGCCCCGTCAAAACCAACGTGTTGCCCACGCCGTAGTCCGTAAAACCGGTTTCCGACACATGAGCATTACCGGCAACATAAGTTCCCTTGACGGATATGCTGGTGGGACCTATATACTGCGGATTGATGGCAGGTCTCAAGGATGCAGTACTCAGCGATTTGTGTTCACCTATAAACCGCTTAGTTCCATATTCAGCGAAAGGAACAATGTCGTAAGCCTTATTCGGCTGCAAACCACGTAGCTCAACTTTACCTCTCGTACAATAATACTCATTCCCATCGTAATAGATTCCTTTTTTGTCCGCAGAACAAGTTTCGTCGTAACTTGCATCCACCCAAACAGTCATTGTGGTTTGTGTGTAATCATGAGAAGCAGTCACATTGGGCTTTCCGGTTCTCACCATGTGCGTGTAACTATTCTCTTCCCCTCCCGGTGTCTGATAAGTTACCTTGATACCATACAAAGTATCAGGTTCAAGACCTGTCACAGTATACAAACCGTTCTCATCGGGAGTAATTTCAGTATTTTCAAATTTGACATTCTGCATGATAGCAGGCACATACGCATTAGCTGCAAGAAAAAACAACAGGCCTCCCAGATTAGTAGTCTGCACGGAAATTCCAAAAGGTTTCTCTATGTCTGTAACGACACCGGGCCAATAGTTTCTAATAGCATTTATCTCAGAATCATAAGCGTAGACAACAGAAGATGCATTAAGATTGCTGAAACAGCTATAATCCGAGGAAAGTTTGGCATACAAATATAAGGCATTTAATGTACAATACCCAAAGGTCGAATTTCCGATACTCGTCACACTTTCCGGAACCGTGATGGATGTCAAATATCTACAATCAAAGAAAGCGTGAGTTTTGATGTTTGTCACAGAAGAAGGAATAATTACCTCGCCGGCCTTCCCCCTTGGACACTGCAGAATCTCAGTCTGTTCCTTATTATACAGTATGCCATCAACGGAACTATACACAGAATTGTCTGGCGATATATTTATAGCCATCAGTTTATAGTCTAAGTTGAACAGATTGTTTCCAATGTTCATCATGGAGGCAGGGAAGGTGAGAGATGTCAAGTTGCTACAGCCATCGAACACATAGTTTCCCACGCTAACCAATCCTTCAGGGATGGTAACGGACACCAAGTTACTACAATGATCAAACGCCGAGTTTCCAATACTCTCCACTGTGGAAGGAATAGTGACAGAAGTCAGATCACTGCAAGAACGGAACGCCGAGTTTCCGATACTCGTCACTGTAAAGGTAGACCATTTATATGTAAAAGATTCCGGAATAATTATGTCGCCGGTATATTCGTTTGTAGAAAAATACACCGAACCTTCAAATGTTACGCTGGCGGTCTTGTGGACCGCATCCAAATTATAAAAAATTCCATCAATCTCCACATCATGTGCATATCCGCAACCTGCGAAAAAAGCCGCCACGACCAGCAGCAATAATTTACGTAATTGTTTTTTCATTTGTTTTCGGAATATGAAAAAGGCGTGTACCATTCTTCTGCTTGCCTTCATTCATGGTTACCGCCAAGTGACCTACACGTGTAACAAGCACAGAATAGTCCACGCCCGACCGGCGTGAACTTTCAGTCTGCCTGTTCTCACACGTTTGAATATTGGCGGTATTCTGAATGAAGAGAACAAGAGCTAAAAGCTCAATAAGTATTGTATGTTCGTTTCAAGTTCTGAGGAATGGGAACGCGCTTCTTCGGTTTGTAATTGTTTTGGTTTTAACCTGCGGGAGGGTGCGGCAGAAAGCCGGCACTGCATTTCCCTGTTTGCGTTCTTCTCTCTCGTGTCTGTTTCTTGTGTGCGTGTTTTTAAGGGTGTAACAATGTGGATTGGCGGATGCGGGCGGAGCGGCATGGCCGGATTGCGCCGGCGGCCGCAGGGCATCCGCTTGCAAATGTACTTATTTTTTGTTGTAAACGCTACAATTCATTAAAATAACATCGGCTACTTTTCCGTTTCCGACCTCGGAAGAATAGGAATGGCCCATTTCGGAAGTTCTTCAACATAGCGTTTTACAAGCTTACCATCGCTCAGCCGGAATAAAAGTCGGGCTTCAACATCCTCAACTGAATTATCATAGACATAAAGTCGGTCTACGTATGGAGCTAACGCAGTGCAATTGGCTATAGACTTGTCATAGCGAGATATGATTTTGGGGATTGGAACATCATGTCCACCGTTTAGCACACGGTTTGCGACGCGTTTAGCATTAATTGTAGGAGATTCTGTCGATACAAAAAACAACCGGACAAAAAAGCCGGCCTGTTTGGCACGGAGGATGTAGTCCACCTTATCAATGGCAGACATTACAGTCTCAAAGATATGACTCTTGCGCTCGGCAAGACATCTTTCGCGCCATTCATTACAGTAATTAGCAGCCTTGAAAACTGCTACCTGATTATTCCAGTCTCCGAAAACATCGCGGGCCACATTGTCCGGGTTAATATACTCGGAGTCCTCAATCCATTCATGGTGAAGAATCTTTGAAGTCACGGACGTCTTACCCGAACCGTTAGGCCCGGCAATCACAATCAATACGGGGCAATGACTACTTGCCTTCATTGCGAAGCCTGGTTATGATTTCTTCTACTCTGACACGGGCTTCTTTCGTGACAGCCTCAATACCGGCAGCCACATGCTCGGCTGCCCGACGAGTGCTCTCACGGGCATCTTCTGCGACCTCACGCATAATCTGAGCCATGCGTTCATCACCCGGTTCCTCCATCGATGTAAGCCGGTAGCTGTTCATTTCCGCTTCGGACATAATCTATCATCTTTTCTTATCCAACGCCAAAGTTACAACTTTTTTTCATATATTTTTCCTCCTCTTAAACGTATAAATATAGATATGCCTCTATTATATTCGTTTTATCGAAGATATTCAATAGCACGAATATATTTTATTATAATTCTATATCCTATTTAATAAAAAGAGGTTCTTGTAATGATTGACTATTCCCCATTTTGGGATACATTAGAAAAGTCAACTGAAAATTGGTATACTTTGACAAATAAGTATCATTTATCTCATAGTACGTTACATCGTCTGAAACACAATCAGAATATATCTACTCGTACTATCAACGACCTCTGCCGTATTTTAGACTGTCAAGTAGAAGATGTTATGCAATATATCCCATCTGATACAGACCAGCCTTTATAATTGGAGCGGTATAAAAACTGAAAAAACGTAAAAAAATAGGCATACCAGAATTTTCTTTCTCTGATATGCCTATAATCTTTTTTAATTGACAATTTTCTTATTTAATGCAATACTAATGAAGTGCTACCAGACGGGTAGGCGGTTAGTCCTCTAATCGTAAGACTGAACTTACGTTGACATAGAAATCCTTTCGGGGAAATTTACGAGAGGAGGACACTGGATATGGTTACATACTCGGACTTGTTTACATATACTTTAGTAATCTTTGCTATCCTCACCTTTGCATTTACTTGCAAAAAGAAATAACCGCCCCTTAGCCTAGGAAACTAGAGCGGTTATTTTAACATATAACAACTGGGCTAACCGTCTATATGGTAGCACTTTTCGAATATTTCTTTTTATGCCTTTTATTATAGAATATTTTTTCTATATTTTCATATACATCTTTGTTCCCATTTAATCTTATTGCTTTTCCAATACTTCCTTGAGCTAATTCAATTATTTTGTCACTCATTTCAATATCTGGATAATTAGCATGTATAAATTGTTTTACTTTTTCTTTTTCTATTGGTTCAAAATGCATTCTTGTACATCTTGATTTTA
>CAJMSQ010000017.1 GCA_905216095.1 uncultured bacterium
GTTTGAAATTCTACACCCAAATATACACCCAATATTTGGAATAGCAAAAGATATTCAGAAAGATTTAGATTTACTATACACTCCAAATAGTGAGTGATTATCAATAGTTTGCAATTTTATGATATTTCTTGAATATGTAGGTTCGAGAGCCTCTCTCTCCGCAATAAAGCCTGATTATCAGGCTTTTATTGTATTTACGCCCGAATCGTGTAAAGTTGGGCGTTTTTATATATTCTTAACTGTGCAGGTTGGTCAAAAAGAAACGGCTTTAACATTTTAGGCACAACTCAGCTTCCCATTACTCCTGCCTCTCCTCCTTTTTTCCTCAGCCCTATATATAGGTTTGAGTTTAGTCGGGCATATATAAAGCCCGAACCAAACTTTTTAACGAGGCAGACAAAGCTGAAACCATCACAACTGAGGAAAAGAAACAGAAACTTCCAAAGGCATGGCGCGGCTTAACGACTTTATGACGAGTATTGACTTGTCGGTGTTGAATGATGTTAATGGCTTCGCCAACTCTTCCATAAACATATTGTATTTCATTTTGGGTTTCTATTTCATCAATAGCCCCCGGCAACGATTACCGAGGGCCGGAGGTTTGTATGAAAAGCTGTTTTACGGGTTGGGGAATTGTAGTGAGGGTATGGGGAGTTCATTGCGCCGGATGAATTTCTTGATGTCATCGGGGACATCTTTCTGGTGTGGCCTCAGCCACATTTCCGTGGTGTCAATTTTACGACTACATAATATTCCATTGCATCCCATAAATCGTCACTGTCGGGCGCATCATACCAAGTGAGTTCGAGACAAAACGGGAGCAGTTTGTTCATATAATGTATTGTAGATTATTTCATAATCGCTGAAGATGCACCGGATTGTTTGCCGACTTCGTTGCCGCGCTTAACTTTCTTTCCGTATCCGAAGGTATATGTTACCGAAAGGTTCAATCTGGCATGGGAATTTGTGCCAAAGGTTGTTCGATGTTCGGAATATAGTGGAGACTGAATATAGCGAACTGAGGTGTCCCAATTAGAATTGAATATATTGTATGCCGTAAGGCTTATGTTCAAGTCAGAGTTTGACCATCCGGCAGACAACGCATAAAAATCTCGTGACCTATATGTTGTAGGAGAACCGGTGAACATCATTTTTTGATGCGATTGGTAGTATGCCTGAAAATACCATTGTTTGAGATAATATGTAGCCTGTGCCGTTATCTGAAAGGGATAGAAACTTTTATCAAACACACCGGTAGAACGGTAGAATTTCTGATTGGGACTGACGTATAATTGCAATGACTTATTGAACAGATTCAGTGTCGCAGCAATACCGATTTCACTTTGTACATAGTTTCCGTCATTGATGTAAGTACGCAACAAGGCGCGACCATTGTCGAATAGCTCGTATGCAGTGATAAAACGGTCGAATAATTCAAAATATCTTCCGTAGGCACTCATGTTGAATACGTTTGACGGCAACCATGTGTATGCCACATTGAAAGTAATATGACGGGAATTGTCAAGTGACGGATTGCCGGTAATATACATGACTTCGTTGTCGCGTAACAGGTCTGAAGCCTTCTGGTCAATGCCGGGTGTATTGTTGGCAAACTGGAAATATGCCGAGAATGCGTTTTTATTATTGGGCGTATAGCGGATGTTGAAATGAACATAGGGATATACGTCATCATTTTTAATACTGTTGATACTTGTTCGTTCCCATAACACTCCGGCATCTGCATACAGGCTGAATTTCTGTATTTGCGCCTGATAACAGAGCTGTCCGGTTACAAATGGATTGCTGAAACGGTCAGAGTAGGAAACATTGCCCGTATAGCGCAACCGGTTGATTGTATTGCCGGTGTTAATTCCCAGCATAAGCGTATGCTTTTGGGCAAAACGCTTATTAATGTAGGCGTTTACTCGATAGTAATAGGCATTTTCGCGGGCATCGCGGATAATTGGCTCCGTTGAGGAAGCGGTATAAGTCAGTGAATTATTATTATGCAAATATGAGAATTGAGGATTGAAATTAACCGAATAATCCTTCGGCAAAGCAAAGAAAAATGTGCCTTGATAACTCAAAGAATTGCTACGAGATGGATTGCTGCGGCTGTAAGAATAGTCTTGTTCCACGGCTGGAGAATATGTCAGCGAGCCGTTCTGTTCCTGAATAGGATTAGCCGAATGGCTGTATCCTAAAGTATTGCTGATCTGAACTTTTTCTGTGTTGTAAGAAGCCCGGAATGTCACCGGATATTGATTTTGTTTTGAATGTGCGTAATCGGTGGTTTCGTTGCGGCTCAAAGTAAAATCTTTTCCATCGGAATCCTTCAGCGTGTAATTGCCGTTAACGTCATATCCGCTATGATGGCTGTTAAGATTATCTGCTGCCACATAGATGTCATAAGTCATTTTCTTATAAGCAAACTTAGAGAAGATGTTGACGTCCGATGACAGGCCTACAAGAAAATCTTCATCTGCTGTAATTTTTGTATAACCACCATACTCATATTCCTGAATAATGAAATTGATAACTCTCTGCGCTCCTCTGAACCTTGGGTCAGAGGGGAATTCAAGATATTCAACCCTGCGGACATCTGCCGTGCGCAAGCCGGCAATATCCTCTTGTGTCGCTGGCATATAGTTAAAGAAAATGGCGACCTCTCCACCGGTGTTGTCGGAAACCGAATTGTCTATCGGATTTATTCGTATCTGGGGAATTGCCATTTGCCGCAAAAGGTCTACTGCATTTTGCGCGGCATTTTTCTGACGCTGTGAGGGCAGATAGACAGTGCAGTCGGAATATGCGGATGCCATTTGCCCCTCGACATTGACTTGCTGCAACGCCACGGCATCAATAGGAAGGATTATGTCTCCTACGTTGAAGTCTGTCAGGCGGCGGTAAGTGGTCTTGTAGCCTACGCAGCTTAGTTTTGCTATAACATTTCGGCTGTCGCAAGGAATGGTGAAACGACCGGCATTATCAGCTACGCCGTATGTGATTACGGTAGAGTCTTTGGGAGCAAGAAGCATGATTGTAGTTCCCTGAGCAGGTTGGTGTTCCTCATCGAGGACTCGGCCGCGGTAGCTGAACTTGCCATGTTGCAACGCCTCTACATAGTACCTGCCGCCGGAACTGATAACCGACACCGGATTCAGCCCGATCAGCTGTCTGAGCATATCGTAGGCATCATTTGTATGTATGGTTGCCGAGACTGGATATTTGTCGAGTTCATTATAAATGAAGTTGATGTGAATGTCGGGATGCTGCGCGGCAATCTGCACAAGCGCATCGGCGAGAGGTGTATGATTGAAGCGGTAGCTGAACTTCTGCGCAAAGACGGTGGCGACACAAAGCATCACCGCAAAGAGTATAATAAGGCGTTTCATTTTACGGTCAATACTTTGTCGGTGAGTGTAATGTCAATTTGCTCGAAGTTGTTTAGCTGTTCCACAACCTCATTGAGTGGCAGAGACCGGTTCCATTCAAAATATAGCTTTAGAGACTTGGCGGCATCTTTATTGAACTTGACCGTCGCGCCGTAATAGCCGGCGATGTCAGCAAGAATAGTTTCAAGACTTTCTCCTTTGAAAACAATGGTTTCGGGCTGTGGAGTTTCTTCAGCCGGAATGGTGTCCGCCGGAGCAACATTGGCGTCGGTTATGGCAGTTTGTTTCTGCGGTTCGGTTTGCTCTGTCTGCGTCATTTCTTTATTGGCATTGAAATAATGAGTCACACCGATAGTGGCGGTCACCACAGCGAGGGTGCCGACAAGTACGAGTACTGCGGCTGCGGCATTGCGCGATGCCACGAAGGATAGCCAACGGAGGATACTGGGTCTGCGCTTGGGTTGCTTTGCCTCAAAGCTCCGCCATTCCTCGTCGATATTTATCTCGGGTACCGGTGCGGAAGCATCAGTCACTTTGTGCAACATTTCATAAACTTCACGTGCCCCAGGATCTGTAAGCAACTGCTCCAGCTCGGCATCGCTATAATTTTCGGGGTGCTCCAGAGCATCGAGGAGCCGGTCGATATTGTCTTTCATTTGCGGTTAAAATTTTGACGTAAGACATCCATTGCATGACACAAGTGTTTATAGACAGCCACATCACTGATACCCAACTGCCCGGCGATTTCATCGTAAGACATACGCTCGTTGAAGCGCATTCTTACCACTCGTCTGTCTTGCATAGTCAACGATTGATCTATCAGCTCGTTCAACCGCGCAACATCCTCCGGGTCGGGCCATTCGTCATCTTCAATCGCATCAATATCGAGAGCGTAGAGATTGTTGAACCGCTCGCGCAACGAAAGTGTACGAAGATGCTTTATACAGGCAAAGCGTACACCCGTAAGCAGATAGGCGGGAGTGACGGTTGACAGATTATCCGACAGCACCGACTCGAAGACATCGTGCACAATGTCTCTCGCTGTATCCGTGTCATGCAGCAGGCGTATCGCCAGTGTCAGCATGGCCGAATAGTTGCTGCGGAAAAGCCGCTCTATGTCGTTTCTGTTCGTCATACACTTATTAAAACCACAACTTCTCAAAAACCTAACCCTAAAAGTAAAAAAAATTGAGAAATTTTGAATCAGACTGTAAAGCATTAACGATTGTTTACATTTCACATGCAATCGCTAAAACGCACAAATACAAATACATGAACCTCTATGATTGTTCACTTGCCCGATAAATCCTTTCCCTCTCTCTCCGCTCCATCCTCCCGACATACAGGAGGAAAGCGCTATCCCCGTTTTGGCAGATGCCAGGACGGGGATAGCGCTTTCTATATATGCGGACAGGACGCCGCAAGCCGCTCGTGCGACTACGGCTATATACACCCACGGAAACCCGCATGTACACCCGCGAAAAACTACATGCACATGTACGAAAAACTATCATAGGGATAGGAAAAACTATCCCTATCTTAGTTTAAACTATCCCTATGATAGTTTTTCGCATAATTATCGTACTGTTTTCCAGCTATATACAAAATCGACGCAAATGCACTTTCATACACCGGCGGATATGCACCTGACAGCCGCCGGAACAGACCGCCCGAAACCGCCGACTGCACGAAAATTCCACCCCATATATGCCCGTAAACGGACTGAAGCCGAGGCACGTCCGGAGGCCGCAGAAAGGACGGAGCAGGACGGTTGCCGGACACAAAATCCGAAGGACAAATTACGTCTTTCAATATTTTTTCGTAATTTCGCGGCGCAATTCACAAAGAATTGCCCGTACATGAACACACTATCCCAAACCATCGAAATGCCTTGCCCCATCGTCAGAAACTGGGGGTATCTCGAAAACTGGAAAAGCACGGCTTCGACCTGCATAAGCCTGTGACTGAATACCGCCCGCACCGGCATTCCGTCCGCGCATGAAGAACGGAACGGGATATCATAAGGAATAAACGCGAGGGCAAAAGGCCCGGACGGGAACCATCACGCAGGGTACGGGCCATCACAGGCCGGACAGAGAATTCACAAACCCTTTTCATCATTCATTTTCCTTTTTTATGAACAATCTTCGATTGCTCACAGGGCTGCTGTCCGTAGCCTTGTCGAGCGGCGGAGCGTGTCTTTACGGTCAATCGGTAATGACGCTCGAAGAAATCTTCGAGGCGGCCGAGGCCAACAGCGCACAGCTCCGCCCGTCCCGCACGGCGCAGGCCGAGGCCGTGCAGGGCATCAGCGTGGCCCGCGCGGAACGGCTTCCCGGCATCAGCGCATCGCTCGCGCTGAACTACATCGGCGACGGATTTACCACCAAGCGCGACTTCAGTGACCGCCGGAAAGCGCCGATTCCCCACTTCGGAAACCGGATTGCGCTAAGCATAGAACAGCCGGTCTACACCGGCGGCACCGTCAGCCGCGGTGTGGAACTCGCCGAATTGCAGTCTACGGCGGCAAGATATGCCACAGAATTCCGGCGTGACAACATCCGCTTCCGGCTCACCGGCTTTTACCTCGACATTTATAAGTACACCAACCTGCGGCAAGTGGTCGAGAACAATCTTGAAGCGGCCCGCGAGGTGCTGCGCGAGATGCAGGCGCGCCATTCACAGGGAACGGCACTGCGGAACGACATGACGCGCTATGAATTATTAGTGGCCGACCTCGAACTGCAGCGGACCGGCATCGGCAACACCATTGACATTCTCAACGACAACCTCGTCACGACCGCCGGACTGCCGGCCGGTACGGTCGTCGTGCCCGACACCGCCATCCTGACCCGCTCATTGCCCGACGCAGGTACCGCCCGGTGGCAGCAGGAGGCCGTGACCAACGCCCCGTCACTAAGCCTCGCACGCTCAAACGTCGAAATCAGCCGCAAAAGCGAGGACCTCGTGCGCGCCGCCCGCCGGCCCAAAGTCGGGCTGCAGGCCGGCTGGAACCTCGAAGGGCCGATTCTCGTGGAAGTCCCTCCCATCAACCGCAACCTGAGCTACTGGTACGTCGGCGTGGGACTGAGCTACAACCTCTCATCGCTCTACAAGAGCCGGCGCGCGCTGGCAAAAAGCCGTGCGGCCACCTTGAAGGCCGAAGCAGAACTTGACGCCGCCAGGCAGGACATAGAGCTGGCCGTGCGCGACGGGCACACACGTTACATCGAGGCCTGCGACAGGTTGCAGAGCCTGCAGAAGAGCGTGGAACTCGCCGAGCGCAACTACCACACGACCGCCACACGCTACGCGGCAGGCATGGCGCTCGTCACCGACATGCTGGACGCAGCCAACGCCAGGCTCGACGCCGGGCAGCGTCTCGTCAATGCCCGCATCGACATCATATACAATCACTACAAACTTCTCTTCATTTCCGGAAAAATATGAAACACCGAAACCAAAGGATAATATCCCACATCGCGACGGTCATCGTGATCGTCACCGCTGCCGCATGGGCCGGCAGCCGCTTCGTCCGTCTCGGCAACATCGAGTTCACCGACAACGCACAGGTAGGCCGGCAGATAGTGCCGGTGAACAGCCGTGTGCAAGGTTACATCAAGGAGATACGGTTCAATGAATACGGGCCGGTCAAAAAAGGCGACACGCTGGTCATCATCGACGACGCAGACATGCGCCTCGAGGTGGCACGCGCCCGCGCCGGATATGCCGACGCGCTTGCCGGAAAAGGAGTTGCGGAGCACAACGTCACTTCCGCCGCAATGAGCGTCGCGGCCGGCGAGGCGGCCATCACCGAGGCGAAAGCCCTGATGGACATGGCGGCGGCCGACCTTGCCCGCTACACGCAACTGTTGGCGCAGGACGCCGTCACGCGTCAGCAGTACGACGCTGCCAAGACCGACTACGAAGCGAAAAAGGCACGCTACGGAATGCTGGCCCGCCAGCGGTCGGCCACCTCGGCCGCAGCCGATGCCAACCGTCAGCGGCAGTCGCAGTCCGAGGCCGGCATCGCGCTGGCGAAAGCCCTGCTCGAGACCGCGGAACTGAATCTCGGCTACACCGTCATCACCGCTCCGTGCGACGGATATGCCTCGCGCAAGGAAATACAGACGGGACAGCTCGTGCAACCCGGACAGACGCTGCTCGACATCGTGGATGCCGCCGACGTGTGGGTGACGGCCAATTACAAGGAGACGCAACTCCACCACATCGCCCCGGGCAGCGAGGTGGACGTTGTCGTAGACGCCGTGCCCGGCGTGACGTACAAAGGAACGGTCAGGTCCATATCCACGGCCACGGGAGCCTCGCTTTCGCTCATCCCTCAGGACAATTCGGCGGGCAACTTTGTCAAGGTACGTCAGCGCATCCCTGTGCGCATAGAGTTCACATCCGCAAACAAGCCGGCCGACATGGCCCGTCTGCGCGCGGGAATGAATGTGGAATGCAGCGTAAGATACTGACATGGCAGACTGGCATACTCCACAGGGGCCGTTCGACATTGCGGAAGTTTCCGACGCCGTGCCCCGCCGCCTCAAGCCCTGGCTTTTCATCTTCTTTGTGCTGATTATCCAGTTCTCGGGCGGCGTCTACCTGCCGGCGGCCGCTGCAATGGCAGGCAGCACCGCGCTGATGCAGGAAGACATACTCATGGCCGGTTACGCCTCGCTGGCGGGCATGGCCATCAACTTCGCGGTGATGTTCCGCATAAAATTCCGGTTCCCCACCCGCACCCAGCTGTTGGCGGCCGGAAGCGTACTGATAGCGGCCAACATCATCTGCGCCTACACGTCGAACATGCTCGTGCTCGTTCCGGTGTGCTTTGTCGCGGGATGGTTCAGGATGCAAGCCACGCTGGCCTGCAATTCCACGATTCAGTTGTGGCTCACTCCGGTACGCGACATGGCGGTCTTCTTCTGCTACGTATATATAGTGGTGGACGGTGTGCTGCAACTGAGCGGTCTCGCCGCCATCTACATCGGTTTCTCCGTACCGTGGACGTACATGCACTGGACCATGACGGGCCTGCTCGCCCTGATGATGCTACTCACGGCTGTGCTGGTCAGGCCCATGCGCGGACCTATGTTCATCCCCCTGCTTGGCATCGACTGGGCAGGTGCGGCCCTGTGGTCGGTCTTCATGCTCTGCTTCACGTTCATCTGCGTATATGGCAATTACTTCGACTGGTGGGACGCCGTCGAAATCAGGGGAGCGGCCGTCATCGGTGCGATCTGCGCAGGCCTGAACCTGTGGCGGGCCACATTCCTGCGCCATCCGTACATCAGCCTGCAGGCGATGCGCAACCGCAACGTCATCCGCGCGACGGCCATCTATACGGTATTCTTCACGCTCATGGCCACCGAGCACGTGTTCGAGCACACCTACGCCGAGCACATACTGGGCTTCGACAACACGAACCTCATCGACCTCAACTGGTATGCGCTGACAGGTATCGCCGCCGGCTGCCTGTTCACCTACGTCACCTTTGCGCGGCGCAAGTGGCGGTACAAGACGATGACGGCTATCGCATTCGCGCTCGCCGCGGGCTATCTGGCATATTTCTACTTCGTCATCGACTACGGTGTGGAAAAGGAGATGTTCTTCGTCCCGCTGTTCTTACGCGGCGCAGCCACCGTCATCGTGTCCATCGTGTTCCTGACATCCATCGTGCAGAGCGGCCTGCCGTTCCAGGTATTCCCGCAAGCGCTCACCATCAACGGCTTCACCGGAGCGGTCATGGGGGCTACACTCGGTCCGGCCGTCGTCGGCGAACTGCTGCGCCACACCATGGCCCGCAACGCAGCACTTGCCGGAGCGCGCATAACGGACTGCAATCCCGACGTGGCGCACGGTTTCATCGGCCGGCTTTTCGGCACGATACAGGCACAGGCCATGATTGTTTCGATGAAGGAAATATACGGCTGGCTGCTGATAGCGGCGCTCGCATCCCTGCTGGTCATCGTCGCCGGCTACGGCCCGGCGCGGCCTTTCGCCGTCTTCCCGAAGTGGAGCACCGTGCGACGGGTAATCAGACATGTAGCGCGCACCGTCCGGACCTGACACCGCAGCGCACGGCTGCACAGACAGACAGCACCGGTACGCAGGGCTTTTATATGCACATATAGGCACGTAAAAACTAAGATAGGGATAGGAAAAACTATCCCTATCTTAGTTTAAACTATCCCTATGATAGTTTTTCTTAGATGTACATATACTTTTCCGCACCATAACACCGCCTGCAACGCCCCCGCATCCGACGGTCCTTATCGGGGGCTACGCATCGGCGACAAACTGTTCATTTCCCTGTTTCTTATTGTTAATTATTTGTTAAAATCGGGATGTAATCACCCTTATGTGTAAAAAAGCCTATATTTGCAACATATAGCGGCAGACAACCGACAGACTGCCGGCCACACACCGCATCAACCTGTTACAACAATTACAATAAGTATGAAAAACACAATTCAACTACTGGCCGTCTGCTGTGCATGGCTCGCACTGACGGCCTGCGGCGGCGACAATGCTTCCGCTCCGCTTGAGCCGCTGGCATCCGTCTACGCCGAGATGGCCGAGAACAACCAGAAGATGGCGGAAGCCTTACAGGCCGTCTATGCAGAGAAAGACAAGACGCGACAACAGCAGTTGCAACAGCAGGCCACCGGAGTGGCCGAAAGGGTGAAAGCCGATAACAAGGCACTGGGCGAAAAGGCCGCCGCCGCAGGCGAAGCGCTGCAAGGCAAAACGATGGACTGCGAGGCCGTGCCGGGAGCAGATTTCAGCATACAGAGCGCTGTCTTCACCGTGGTGCAGGCCGGCGACAAACTGGCCAACATCGTCATGACCGTAACCGCCGACAAACCTCTGGAAGGCAAATACCGCTTCAGAATGGAGAACAAGAACGGAGACGTGGTCTACGAGAGCCTGGCCGGCACAAGGGAAGACGGAACCCTCGCATTGAACTTCCGCATCACCACGCACAAGGGACCGGAAATGGCGCGGGCGCTGGCAACCTGCACCAAGATTGTCATCGTGCCCAATGGCGAAACCGCAGCGGTACAGGCTGGAGAGGCCGACAGTACAGAAAATGAGCCTGAAGAAGCAGAACCCGCCTACGAGGGTGAGACCTCGGCACAACCGGCAGGCAAGTCGGTAACGGCGGCCGGTGTCACCATCACCGTAGGTGCACCGCTGGCCGAAACCATCCGCCGGGCTGGGAAAGTGACATGGGACTACAACGCCGACTACGGCGTGACCTGCACCATCGGCAACGTATGGATAGTCATCCCCGACGAGGACCTGACGGAAAAAGGACAAAGCATCATCAACGCCATCCTGTCGGACATGGAGAACAACATCAGTTTCTCGGCCGACTACATCCGTCCCGAAGCCAAAATCAAGTCGTTCGAAACAAATTGACCCTTCATCCGCTTCCGCTCACAAGCATCATCGTTCCGCCCCGCAGCATATTGCGGGGCGGAATCGCTTTATGAAAGTCGGCCGACAACCGGCTGGAAAAACACATGCCTTATCCTGCGAAACACCAGCCCTGCATGTAAGAAAGACCAAGACAGGAATAGTTTTGCCTATTCCTGTCTTGGTCTTTTCGGGGAAAGGTGCGGTTTCCCGTAGCATGGGAACCGGCGGCCGTAGCAGGGGATAAATAGTCCCGGTCGTCGTGTTATGTCCGGCCATACGGCTTCACCGCTCTCCTGTGTCCTTATATTTCCTTGCTCAGTCTATACGTGTGGCTTTTGTGACGTTCTCGATTTGCATCAGCGAGTCGCAAATCTGCTTCACGTCGTCGGTGCTGAAGACGGAGATTTCGAGCGTACCCTCGAAGATGCCGTTATTCGTCTCGAGCGTGATGCGCTTCACCACGTACTCGTTCTGCTTGTGCAGCACATCGGCGATGGCGTAGAGCACGCCGTGGCTGTCCACTCCTTTTATATATATAGTGGTATCGAAAAGCAATATGCGGTGGGTGTCCCAGCGGCAGGCTATGATGTTGTTGCCGTAACGGGTCTTCAGTTTCACGCCCTCGGCACAGCTGCGCTTGTGGATGTCGAGCGTACCTTTCGATGAAATATATCCCATCACGTCGTCGCCGGGGATGGGCCGGCAACAGGGGGCCATGCTGCACTTGGACAGCGTCTCTTCATCGAGCACAAGCGTCTGTTTGCGGTTCAGATTTTTCACGAAGTCCTCGTCCCGGTGTTCCTGTGCGACGGGTGCTTCCTTCTTGCCGATGAAGGGAATGAATTTGGTCCACGACTTCGAGTTTTTCTTGCCGCGCAGGCAGTCGCGGTCGCTGTCGTCAAGTTTGATTTTCCCCTCGCCGATGGCCTGCAGCAGCTTTTCGCGTGACGGCAGACCGTGAAGTGTGCAGAGTTTGTCTATGACGGCCGGTGCTATCTCTATCTCCTTTTCCTTCAAGAACTGACGCAGGATGTCTTCGCCCTGTTTCTGTTTTTCGCGGCCGGCGCGGCGGAGTATAGCTTGTATCTTGTTGCGGGCCTTGGCCGTAGTGGCGAACTCCAGCCATTCGGGCTGGACGTGCTGGTTGCGCGAGGTAAGGATTTCCACCTGGTCGCCGCTCTTGAGCCGATGGTTCAGCGCCACGAGCCGGTGGTTCACTTTTGCGCCGAAGCAATGGCTGCCGAGGAAAGAGTGTATGGAAAAGGCGAAGTCGAGCGCGGTGGAGCCGGCCGGCATGTTCTTGAGTTCGCCTTTGGGGGTGAAGACAAGTATTTCGTCGGTGAAAAGATTGAGTTTGATGGTATCGAGCAGGTCGAGTGTGTCGGGCTGGGGGTCGTCAAGTATCTCCTTGATGGAGTTAAGCCACTTGTCGAGTTCGTTTTCGTCGTATGCTGCGTCCTTGTCCTTGTACTTCCAGTGTGCGGCAAAGCCCATTTCGGCGATATCGTCCATGCGGTCGGTGCGGATTTGCACTTCGACCCATTTGCCTTGCTTGCTCATGAAAGTGTTGTGCAGGGCTTGATAGCCGTTGGCCTTGGGATTGGACAGCCAGTCGCGCAGGCGAGTGGGATGTGGCTTGTAGAGTTTGCTCAGTTTACTGTATATAAGGAAGCATTCATCGTTTTCCGCCGCGCGGTCCTTGGGGGTGAAGACGATGCGGATGGCCAGTATGTCGAAGACTTCGCTGAAGGGAATGTGTTTCTTCTGCATCTTCATCCATATGGAATAGGGACTCTTGATGCGGGCCTTGATGGTGTATTTTATTCCCATGGCGTCGAGTTCCTCACATATGGGGGGCGTGAATTTATCGAAGATGGTGTCGCGCTCGGGCTGGCTTTCGGCGAGCTCACGCTCTATCTGTGCGTATTCTTCGGGGTGTTCGTAACGGAAACTGAGGTCCTCGAGTTCGGTTTTGATTTTGTTCAGTCCGAGTCGGTCGGCGATGGGAGCGAATATATAGAGTGTCTCGCCGGCTATCTTGTACTGCTTCGAGGGTATCATGCTGGAAAGTGTGCGCATGTTGTGCAGACGGTCGGCTATCTTGATGAGAATGACGCGGATGTCGTCGCTCATGGTGAGCAGCAGCTTCTTGAAAGTCTCGGCCTGCGTGGATGCGTGCTCCCCGAATATGCCTCCGGCGATTTTTGTCAGTCCCTCGACGATATTGGCCACTTTCTGTCCGAACAGGTTGGCGATGTCCTCGTTGGTATAGTCGGTGTCCTCTTCCACATCGTGCAGCAGGGCGGCACAGATTGACGTGGAACCGAGCCCTATCTCCTCGCAGACAATCTGCGCCACGGCGATGGGGTGAAGGATATAGGGCTCGCCCGAAAGCCGGCGCACTCCCTTGTGCGCTTGTTTGGCAAAGTTGAAAGCCTTCGTGATGATTTCCACCTTGCGGCGGTGGTTCGAAGCGAGGTAGGTGTCGAGTAGTCGCTGGAAGGCGGCGTTTATCATTTCCTCGTCCTTGATTTCCTGAGGCGTAAGTGCCTTTGCGTTGGAGTCTTGCATGGTCTTTCGGTTAAGAGGGTTCGCATTCCCGTTTTTTCAGGATACCGTCCGGTGACGGCGAGGCGGCTTTATTTCACTTTCAGCTTCTGCCCCGGTTTAATCCGGTCGCCTTTCAGCCCGTTCATCTTCCTGAGTTTGCTGACGGTGGTATGGTTGCGCTTGGCGATGGCGCTGAGCGTGTCTCCGCTGCGCACGGTTGCTGCCTGCGATGCGCCGCGCTGTTTTTTGCCCCTGCGGCCGGACGTCTGCGCATGTCTGCTTTTCGACGTGCCGCGTGCGGTCCGCTTCACCGTCTCGGCCACCGGCTCACTCACTTCCACGTTGTGGCGGCGCGTAAGCAGTTCTTCGGCACGATAGTTATATATGGAGTCCTTCAGGTCTATGAATGTAGTCAGTTTTTCCTGGGGCAGACGGATGGCGCAAGGCTTTGAATGTCCCGGTATGATGTCGGTGCGGTATTGCGGATTGAGGGCCCGTATCGCCTCCTTGTCGATGCCGCAGAGAGCGGATACCTGTTCGATGTGCAGGTCCTTGGCCACGACGATAGTGTCTGTCGTGACAGGATATTTTGTCTTCATCGGACAGATATTGTGTTCGCAATAATAATTCATGATGTAGTTGGCCGCGATGAATGCCGGCACATATCCGCGTGTCTCTTTGGGCAGATAAGGGTAAATGGCCCAATAGTCCTTCACGCCGTCGGCGCGGTGGATGGCCTTGTTCACGTTTTGCGGCCCACAGTTATAAGCGGCGATGACAAGATTCCAGTCCCCGAAGATTTTATACAGGTCGCGCAGGTAACGGGCTGCGGCCCACGATGACTTGATAGGGTCGCGGCGCTCATCGACGAGGCTGTTCACCTGCAGGTCATAACGCTTGCCCGTGGCCAGCATGAACTGCCAAAGCCCTGTCGCGCCGACACGGCTCACGGCCGTAGGGTTGAGTCCCGACTCGATGATGGGAAGATATTTCAGTTCGAGGGGCAGTCCGTAGTAGTCGAGCGCTTCCTCGAATATAGGTATATAGAAGTTGCCCGCGCCCAGCATGTAGGAAACCGAACGTCTGAGCCGGCCGCTGTATTGGTCGATGAATTTCTGCACCACGCTGTTGTAAGGCATTTCCATGACGGCAGGAATGCGGCTCAACCTGTCCTGAAAGACTTCGGCGGAAAAGGGCGGATTATAATCGGGTGTGGCACACGTCGTGTCAGGATACAGATAGTGTTGCGCGTGCCATTCTTTCAGCAGCGAATCCGAATCGAGCGTCATGCCTTCGGGCAGTTCTATGATTTCGTCCCTGCCGTTGCGGTCGTTGTGTACCGTGATTTCGTTTTCTGTCTGTGCGTTCAGTCCCGTCGGGCCTATGGCCAGGAACAAGAGTAATAGTCTTATTTTTTTCATTGATACGTGTTTTTCTTTAGAAGTTCAGGCTGCACCCCACCCCATAGGCGGCAGCGCGACGGCGGGTGCTGCCGGGATTGTCGAGGACGGCGGGTGCGACCCTCATGCTCAGTTCCGGCGAGATGTCGAATTCCGATAATTGCGCGTCCACGTAGGCATCGATGACCGAAAGCAGGTAGACACCGATGAAGCAGAAGGCACTCAGGTCGCGGTAACGGCGGTAAAAGTCCTTTTTGCGCTTGAAGAGGTTCTTGAACTGCTCTTCCCGTCCCGTTATGTCGTATCTCGGCGGCAACATTTCCAGATAACTTTTCGTATTGGGGTCGTCGTCCATGATGTCAAGATAGGCCTGCGAGTAGTCTTTGTACATCTGCTGGTTCCACATCAAGGCATAGGTGCAACCGAGGAAGCCTCCGTAGATGATAGGCAGTTTCCAGTATTTCCTGTTATATATCTGTCCGGCACCGGGCAGTATGAGCGAGAGCCACAATGCCCTTTTGGGATTGGGAACAAAGCGCTTCGGCAGTTTGTTCATGGCGGCCGTCTCTTTCAGTATGGAGTCATTGACTTCCGTGAGCCGCTTCAGGTCGTCCTCAGGTGCCGTCCCGGCCGTGTCGGGCAGGATGCGGACGTCCGTCCCGGGCAAGGCGGCGGTACTGTCCCGCAACCCTGCGTCGGCGGCAAGCCGCACCGCGGCCGTATCCGCGACGTGTGCCACTTGTGCCCGGCTTTTCAAAGCACAAAGGAATAACCCGGTCAAGATTATTCCCATGAGCGTCCGTGTTGCCCTTATCTTCATCCTTTCATTTTGTCGAAAAGGCTGATGATGCGTTCAAGTTCTTCTTCCGAAGCGAAAGGTATGCTGATTTTTCCCTTTCCCTGTGCGGTGCAGGTCATTTGTATTTTCGTCTGGAAGAAGTCTGAGAGCCGCGACTTCAGCAGGTTGTATTCTTCCGGCAGGCGTTTGCTTTTCTGTCTGTCGCTGAGTTGCCGTCTTCCGCTCTTTACCGTCTCGCCGCTGTTGATGGCTTTTACCATTTCCTCCACTTGCCGCACGGAGTAGCCCTTTTCCTTTATCTCGCCAAACAGTTTTACCTGCAACGAAGGCTTGTCCAGTCCGAGCAAGGCCCGCGCATGTCCCTGGTCCACCTCCTTGTTCTGCAAGGCCACCTGCACCTGCGCCGGCAATTTCAGCAGCCGCAGGTAATTGGCTATCGTGGTACGTTTCTTTCCGACCTTCTCGGAGAGCATGTCCTGCGTCAGTCCGTATTGCTCTATCAGGTTCTGATAGGCCAGAGCCACTTCTATGGCGTTCAGGTCCTCACGCTGGATATTCTCCACGAGGGCCATCTGCATCATTTTCTCGTCATCGGCGGTGCGCACATAGGCGGGAATGCTCGTAAGCCCTGCCATCTGCGACGCGCGCCAGCGTCTTTCGCCGGCTATAATCTGGAAAGTTCCGTCTTCCATCTTTCTCAGCGTGACGGGCTGTATGATGCCGATTTGGCGGATGCTCTCCGCCAGTTCCTCGAGCGCGGCCGCGTCAAACTCGCGCCGCGGCTGGTTGGGATTGGCCTTGATTTTGTCGAGCGCCACCTCGGTGATGGAAGAAGAACCTCCGGTGTGGACGTCCTCGGTCGATATGAGCGCGTCGAGTCCACGCCCGAGCGCAGGGAATTTCTTGTGTACAGCCATATTCAGGTCTATTCTGTGCGAGACGGGAGCGGATGTCCGGGCGCGTGTCCGCCGCTTGATTCCGCTCTGCCGCCGGAGTTTATTTGTTCTTCTGTATGATTTCTTTGGCCAATGCCAGATGGTTTTTCGCCCCGGTCGAATCCGCGTCGTACAGGATGGCGGGCAGTCCGTGGCTCGGGGCTTCCGAGAGCTTCACGTTGCGTTGTATGACCGTCTTGAACACCAGTTCCTGGAAATGCCGCTTCACCTCGTCGTAAATCTGATTGGCCAGACGCAGGCGCGAGTCGTACATGGTGAGCAGGAAGCCCTCGATTTCGAGCGAAGGGTTCAGTTTGCGCTTCACGATGCGTATCGTGTCGAGCAGTTTGCTGATACCTTCGAGCGCGAAGTACTCGCACTGCACGGGAATGATGACCGAGTCGGCCGCCGAGAGAGCGTTCACCGTGATGAGTCCCAGCGAGGGCGAACAGTCTATCAGTATGTAATCGTATTCGTCCCGCAAGGGCGCGAGGACGTTCCGAAAGATATGGTTGCGGTCCTCGAGCTGCAGCATTTCCACTTCGGCACCCACGAGATTGATGTGCGAGGGAACGATGTCCAGCCGCTCGATGTCTGTCGTGTAGATGGCTTCCCGGATGTCCGCCTGCCCCACGAGGCAGTCATAGATTGAGCAGTCTATCTGGCTGAGGTCCACGCCCAGTCCCGACGAGGCGTTGGCCTGCGAGTCCGCATCTATCAGCAACACTTTCTTTTCCAGCGTGGCCAATGACGCAGCCAGGTTCATGGAAGTGGTTGTCTTGCCCACACCGCCTTTTTGGTTGGCTAATGCAATGATTTTGCCCATATTCTTTGGTTTGGTGATGCCCGTGACCCTCCGCGGCCAAGGCTTCCGGCCGCCACCGTCGGGCGATACTATGAGTTGCAAAGGTAACAAAATTTCTTTGAACGGCCGGTCTTTATACTTTTTTTCGTACTTTTGCTTCGCGAACGGCCTGCCGTTCCGAACCATCCAAAGACTATCCGCGAAAATGTCCAAACCATTCATCCTCATATCCAATGATGACGGCGTCGAGGCGCGCGGCATCAATTTCCTCATCGACACCCTGCGCCCCGTGGCCGACCTGCTCGTCGTCGCTCCCGACGGCCCGCGCTCGGGCGGCGCCTGCTCCATCACTTCGACAACGCCCCTGCGCTACCACATCCTGCGGCAGGAAGAGGGACTCACCGTATGCAGCTGTACGGGAACGCCCGTCGATTGTGTCAAACTGGCGCTCAACGTCTTCACCGAGCGGCGGCCCGACCTCGTCGTGGGAGGTATCAACCACGGAGACAATTCTTCGGTCAATACCCACTATTCCGGCACGATGGGTGTGGTCACCGAGGGCGCGTTGCAGGGCTATCCGGCCATTGCCTTCTCACTTTGCGACCACTCTCCCGAAGCCGACTTCACGCCGCTCGCGCCTTATCTGGTCGATCTGGTATTCAAGGCCATCGCCGTCGGGCTTCCGCCCTTCACTTGCCTGAATGTGAATTTCCCCAAGCGTTCCCGTTTCGAGGGCGTGCGCATCTGCCGCATGGCACACAGCCGCTGGGAGAAGGAACTCGCGCGGTGCAAACACCCTTACGGCGAAGAGTATTTCTGGTTGGTGGGCAACTGCCGCGAACTGGAGCCTGAAGCCGAAGACACCGACCGCTGGGCGCTGGTACACGGATATGTGGCCGTCACGCCGACGCAGCTCGACGTCACCGCCACGGGGCTGGTGGAGATTCTCAAGACGGTCATGTAACGCGCCGTCGGCATTCCGGCACGGACAACCCTCATTTGCTTTTTTATTCCCATGAAATATTTTCTTGTAGCGGGCGAAGCCAGCGGCGATCTTCACGCTTCCCACCTCATGCAGGCCTTGAAGGCCAAAGACCCGCAGGCCGAATTCCGCTTCTACGGGGGCGACGCCATGCAGGCCGTCGGCGGGCGGCTGCTTTGCCACTACCGCCATCTGGCTTACATGGGCTTCGCGGCCGTCATCGCCCATCTTCCCACCATCCTGCGCGGCCTTGCCCGGTGCAAGCGCGCCATTGCCGGATGGCAGCCCGACGCCGTCATCCTCATCGACTATCCCGGATTCAACCTCAAGGTGGCCAAGTACGTCCGCAAGGCGGGCATCTGCCCCGTATACTATTATATATCGCCCAAGATATGGGCTTGGAAAGAGCATCGCATACACCAAATCAAACGTGACGTGACGCATCTGTTCTCCATCCTGCCGTTCGAAGTCGATTTCTTCGGACGGAAACACAACTATCCCGTCACCTATGTGGGCAACCCCACGGTGGACGAGGTGGCCGGATACGTGGAGCGGAACGGCCGCCCGCAGCCCGACGGGCACACCATAGCCCTGCTGCCAGGCAGCCGCCTGGACGAGATTCGCGACAACCTCTCACGTATGCTCCGTGCGGCAGCCCCGCTCACCGACAAGGGATTCCGTCTGACCGTGGCCGCCGCGCCGGCCGTGCCGCCCGGCTTCTACGACACGCTGATTGCCCGCAGCGGCGTTCCCGCCGGGCATGTCGAGGTGGTCGAAGGGCGCACTTACGAACTTTTGTCCCGTGCCACGGCTGCGTTGGTCACCAGCGGAACGGCCACACTCGAGACGGCGTTGTTCCGCGTCCCGCAGGTCGTATGCTACTACATCGCGTGCGGCCGCGCCGTGCGCCTGCTGCGCCGCCTTTTCCTCAAGATTCCGTTCATTTCATTGGTCAATCTGGTGGCCGGCCGAGCGATCGTCACCGAATTGGTGGCCGACGGGATGACCGTGGACCGCATACGCGGGGAACTGGAGGCCATCCTGCCCGGCGGAGCGCGCCGGCAGGCGATGCTGGACGGGTACGAAGAAATGGCCGGGCTCCTCGGAACGCCGGGCGCACCGCAGCACGCCGCCGACGGGATGCTGCGCCGCCTGCACGGGGACAGGGCCGGGAAAGAGACCGTAAAGGATGCGGACTGATGCCCGCCCGGAATTTTAACACTATTTGCTTTCGGGCAAAAAATGTATTATCTTTGCAACAGCGAAAGCACGGGGACGGTCTGAAACCGTCCCTTTTTCGTACCCGCAGGCCCGTTTCCGGTAGAAAACCGCTCTGTGATGAAGAAAAATACATGGCTTGTAGGATGTTCTACATGGCTTGTAGGATGTTCCGGCCCTGCATGTACGAAATCCTACAAGCCATGTACGCCGCCCGAAAAGTGCAGAAAAGTTAAAAATGTTAATGTCACATTGAATCTTTCCCCCTTACGCACAAACACAAGGCTTTATTTCTTAAAAAACATTACCTTTGTGACATCTGTTCCTCTCCACACAAGGAAACCTTTCGTAGGTAACGACAAAACAATCACAATATATCCAAACCTTTAATATCCATTTCTATGAAAAAAATCCTTACCATGTTGCGCTTGCCCGTGGCCGCTCTCTTCCTGACGGCAGCCGTATCGGCTTCGGCCGCCGCTGACGAGAGCGTGACGGTCAATCCGCCGACAGGTGAAGGCGTCTGCCTGTTCAGTTCGCTCGACCTCACCAAGATTACCTGCTACAACGACCAGGGCAGAACGGCTGTACACGCCGACCGCACGACGCTCAACAACCCGATGGTGCTGAAAGACACGCTCTACACCAGCGGTGTGGGCACCCATGCGCCCTCGAAGGCAATCATTGATGTGCGCGGAGCCACACGCTTCACGGCACGCCTCGGCGTGGACGACGAGGCTTCGAGCGCCGCCGACCACGGTATCGTGGACTACGTGATTTCCACTTACAAGGACAATGCGGCCACAACCGTGATGCAGGGCACCATACGCCGCACGGATGCCGCGACCGTCAAGGTGGACATAGACCTGACGGGCTGCGACTACCTTGTGCTTGACCTCCGGCAGGGCGAAAAGCAGTGGGCCGACCAGGTTTCGTGGGCCAACGCCGCATTCGAATACGCCGGCGAGCAACCTGCCACGATGACCGACGCAGAATTCAACGCCTCCCGCGGAATCATCGTGAACTTGCCCGAAGCCGGTGCCGACGGAGCCGAAATCATTCCGCTCAGTTCCTTGGAAATCGGCAAGGCCATCAACGGTTGGGGCACGATTCGCGCAGACAAGAGCATCGACCAGCGTCCTATCACGCTGAAAGATACGATTTACACCAGCGGCGTGGGAGCTCACGCCACGAACAAGATTGTCGTGAAGCTGAACGGCGCCGCCACGCGCTTCTACTCCCGCGTCGGCATTGACGACGAGGTGAGGGCGGACTGCGGAAGCAATGCCAACTACGGCGTATGTAACTACCGCGCCACGCTGAGGGCACAGAACGGCGACGAGTTTGTCGTGGCCGAAGGCGTTATCCGCGCCACCGACGAGACGACACCCGTCATCGAGGCCGACCTGAACGGTTGGAAATACCTCATCCTCGAGGCTGACGCCGGCCAGGGCGGAAACTCTTACGACCACGTGGACTGGGCGAACGCCTACTTCGAATACATTTACCAGAACTCGACGCCTCCCGTCATCGTGACGGCTGACGAGATTGCCACCGAACTGGCTGCGGCCACGCGGGTGTTCTCGCAGCCCGGCGTACGCTTCATGCACAAAATCCCGACCGTCAATCCCGAAGCCGTGGTGACCGTTGAAGACCTTCCCGAGGGCCTCGAATGGAACGCGGACCGCAAGCTCGTCGAAGGTATCGTCGAGACTGAAGGCGACTACACCTACAAGGCCGTCGTCACGGTAGGCGAGAACTCGGTCAAACATGACATCCACCTGACCGTTTCGAGCAACCTGCAGCAGCCCGTGCCCTTCATGGGCTGGCTCTCCTGGAACGTCGTGGAAAATGAAATCTCGGAAGAAGCCATCAGGACCGTGGCCGACGCCATGGTCAGCACAAAGCTCGCCGATTTGGGCTATCGCTATCTCGTCGTGGACGATTACTGGCACGCCGACAACCGTGACGCCGCCACGGGCAAGCCGGTCGCCGACGCCCGGAAGTTCCCCAACGGCGTGAAGGCCGCAGCCGACTACGTTCACTCCAAAGGTCTGAAGTTCGGTATCTATTCCGATGCCGGCTCCATGACTTGTGCGCGCCGCTTCGGCTCGTATGGCTACGAGGAAATCGACGCCAGACAATACGCCGAATGGGATGTCGATCTCCTGAAATACGACTACTGTTTCGTAGACGACGTGAGTGTGGACGAGGCCAAGGCACGCTACACCAAAATGGGCAATGCCCTGAAAGCCTCCGGCCGTGACATTCTGTTCTACATCTGCGAGTGGGGCGTGCGCGAACCCTGGAAATGGGGCGCTGAAGCCGGTGGGACGACCTGGCGCTGCACCTACGACACACGTGACGGCTGGCAGGGCAAAAACGGCGGCATCGGCATGGTTGAAAGTGTCCGCGACATGAAACACCTCTGGGCATACTCCGGACCGAACCGCTACAACGACGCCGACATGATGTGCGTCGGCATCCACGGAACGGGCAAGTCGAGCAGCAACCTCGTGGTGAAAGCCGGCATGACGCAGACCGAATACCGCACGCAGTTCTCCATGTGGTGCATGTGGGCATCCCCGCTGACGTTGTCCTTCGATTTGCGCCTGCCCATCACGGATGACGACTACGCCATCATGGGCAACGAGGAACTGATTGCCATCAACCAGGACCGCATGGGCCAGCAGGCCGAACTCATCGCCGAGGACGGTAACGTGCAGTACTACATGAAGGACCTCGAGAATGGAGACGTAGCCATCGCCGTGCTCAACATGGGCGCTGCCGCCGCGAACGCAAAAGTCGATTTCTCGCGTTTCTCCGCCCTCGAAAACGGCAAGGAGTACGTCGTACGTGACCTGTGGCAGCACGCCGAGACGGGCACTTACAGCACTTCCTTCGATGTAAATGTCGCTTCGCACGAGACCAAGGTCTACCGTCTCTCGCTCAAGGAGAATTCCCCGGTAGGTATTTCCTCCGTAACCGGTGACGCAACGGTCAAGGTCAAAGGTGCGCACGGCAGCGTGCAGGTGGACTGCAAAGGAACAAAGGGTCAGACCAAACGCATCCTCGTGTCCGACACCACCGGCCGCGTGGTAGCGTCCGCCCGCGGGACGGAAACGTCCTTCTCCCTGCCCGTCAAGACCGGAAAAGGTATATATATCGTCAATGTCATCCACGGCGGTAAGTCCGAGAGCGTCAAGGTTTCGCTCTGATTTCCGGCCTTCCGCGCACAAGGGAAAGCCATGAAAAACCGGGCGGATGCCGGACCGGGACGAAGACCTTTCGTCCAACAGTCCGGCACCCGCCCGGAATTTTAACACAATTTGCTTTCGGGCGAAAAATGTATTATCTTTGCACTACGAAAGTACGGGGGCGGCGTGAAACCGCCCTTTTTTCGTACCCGCAGGCCCGTTTTGCCCCGATTTTTCCCACGGAAAAGGATTTTCTATGTGCCATGTAGCTGTTCCTACATGCCATGTAGTGTTTTCTGTCCCTGCATGTACGAAAAACAACAAGCCATGTACGCCGCCTCAAAAGTGAGCGAAAGTTAAAAATGTTAATGTTGCGCCGTACTTTTCTCCTTGTATAAAACACACAGACCGTCGCATTTCTTTTTTTACGCCGACAAAGCGTCTCTTTCATCCATATATCGCCTCTTATTTTACATTTTGAAAGAAAAACCGCCCTAAAAATTACCCCCCCCGAAAGCTATCGGCCGCATTTTTATACTTTTAGAAAACAAAAGGCTTTATTTCCTAAAAAAATATTACCTTTGTAGCATCTATTCCTCTCCACACAAGAAGACCTTGTCGTCTGCAAGACAAAACAATCATAATACATCAAAAACTTTAATTACCATTTCTATGAAAAAAATCTTTACCATGTTGCGCTTGCCCGTGGCCGCTCTTTTCCTGACGGCAACCGTCTCGGCTTCGGCCGCCACGGACGAGAGCGTGACGGTCAATCCGCCGACCGGAGAAGGCATCTGCCTCTTCAGTTCGCTCGACCTCACCAAGATTACCTGCTTCGATGACGCAGGCAAGACGAAAGTACGCGCCGACCGCACGACGTTGAACAATCCCATCGTACTGAAAGACACCCTCTACACCAGCGGTGTGGGCACGCACGCGCCCTCCAAGGCCGTCATAGACGTCAAGGGAGCTACCCGCTTCACGGCACGCCTGGGCGTGGACGACGAGGCTTCGGGCGCCGCCAACCACGGTATCGTGGACTATGTGATTTCCACTTACAAGGACAAGGTGGCCACAACCGTGATGCAGGGCACCATCAACCGCACGGACGACCGGACCGTGGCCATAGACATAGACCTGACAGGGTGCGACTACCTGGTGCTCAATCTGGAGCCGGGCGCACAGAAATGGGCCGACGAGGTTTCGTGGGCCAACGCCGCTTTTGAATACTCCGGCGAGAAGCCTGTCACGATTTTGGAGAACGAAATGTACTTCGATGGCTCCAAAGTGGTGGACTTGCCTACGGTCGGAACCGACGGGGCCGAGATTATTCCTCTCAGCTCCTTGGAAATCGGCAAGGCCATCAACGGTTGGGGCACGATTCGCGCCGACAAGAGCATCGGAGACAATCCCATCACGCTGAAAGATACGGTCTATACCAGCGGCGTCGGCGCTCATGCCACGAACCAGATAATCGTGAAACTCAATGGCTCGGTTACGCGCTTCTGCACCCGCGTCGGCATTGACGACGAAGTAGCCAGCGGTGTCGCAAACAGGCCCAACGCCGGCGTATGCGACTATCGCGTCTCACTGAAAGCCGAAAACGGCGACACGAGAGTAATGGCCGAAGGCACAATCCGCTATACCGACGCGACAACCCCTCTCATCGACATTGATTGCAACGGCTGGAAATACCTCATCCTTGAGGCCGATGAAGGTACAGGCGGTAATGATAACGACCACGTGGACTGGGCGAACGCTTACTTCGAATATATAGAACAGAACTCCACGCCTCCCGTCGTCGTATCGGCCGAAGAGATTTCCTCAAAACTGGCTTGCGCCACCCGGGTATTCTCCCAGCCGGGCGTACGCTTCATGCAGAAAATCCGCACGGCCAATCCCGACGCAACCATCACCGTTGAAGATTTGCCTGCCGGCCTGAAATGGAACGCAAGCCGCAAGCTGGTGGAAGGTATCGTCAGCGAAGAAGGCGACTACACCTACAAGGCCATCATCACAGCCGGCGAGGAACAGTCCGAAGAAAGCATCCTGCTCACTGTCTCCAAAGACCTGCAGCAGCCTGTGCCCTTCATGGGCTGGCTTTCGTGGAACGTAGTGCAGGGCGACATCTCGGAAGATGTCATCAAGACCGTTGCCGACGCAATGGTAAGCCAGGGACTCGCCGATGCCGGCTACCGCTATCTCGTCATCGACGACCTTTGGCATGCCAATGCCCGCGAAAGCGGAACGAACAAGCCGCTTCCCGACCCCGCCAAGTTCCCTAACGGCATGAAAGTGCCTGCCGACTACGTGCATGAAAAGGGTCTGAAGTTCGGCATCTATTCTGACGCCGGCAGCGCTACTTGTGCCGGAAAGTTCGGCTCATATAATTATGAGACCATCGACGCCAACCAATACGCGGAATGGGGCGTGGACCTTCTGAAATACGACTATTGCAACGCTCCCGGCGCCACCGAGGCATGCAAAGCCCGCTACAAAGCCATGGGCGACGCCTTGAAGGCTTCGGGCCGCGACATCTTGTTCTACATGTGCGAGTGGGGCGTGCGCGAGCCGTGGAAATGGGGTTCCGAAACAGGTGCCACGACTTGGCGCTGTACTTATGACACGCGCGACGGCTGGAATGGTCGTGGCAGCGGTATAGGTATTGTGCAGAGTGTGCACGGTATGAAGGACTTGTGGGCATATTCCGGTCCGAACCGCTATAACGATGCCGACATGATGTGCGTCGGCATTCACGGAACGGGCAAGTCGAGCAACGACCTTGTCGATGGCAAACCGGGCATGACGCAGACGGAATACCGCACGCAGTTCTCCATGTGGTGCATGTGGGCATCCCCGCTGACGTTGTCCTTCGATTTGCGCCAGCCCATCACGGACGATGACCTCTCCATCATGTGCAACGAGGAACTGATTGCCATCAACCAGGACCGCATGGGCCAGCAGGCCGAACTCATCGGCGAGGACGGTGACGTGCAGTACTACATGAAGGACCTCGAGAATGGGGACGTAGCCATCGCCGTGCTCAACATGGGCGCTGCCGCCGCGAATGCAAAAGTCGATTTCTCGCGTTTCTCCGCCCTCGAAAACGGCAAGGAGTACATCGTACGTGACCTGTGGCAGCACGCCGAGACGGGCACTTACAGCACTTCCTTCGATGCCAGTGTCGCTTCGCACGAGACCAAGGTCTACCGTCTCTCGCTCAAGGAAAACACCCCGGTAGGTATTTCCTCCGTAGCCGGTAACGCAACGGTCAAGGTCAAGGGTGCGCACGGCAGCGTGCAGGTGGACTGCAAAGGAACAAAGGGTCAGACCAAGCGTATCCTCGTGTCCGACACCACCGGCCGCGTGGTAGCGTCTGCCCGCGGTACGGAAACATCCTTCTCCCTGCCCGTCAAGACCGGTAAGGGTGTATATATCGTGAATGTCATCCGCGGAGGTAAATCCGAAAGCGTCAAGGTTTCGCTCTGATACCAACCTTCCACGCCCGTGGGGATGCCCGTATCGTCACGACATCCCCACGGGCCGGAACGAAAGTCCTTAATCCGGCGATTTCAGCCCCTTTTGGATTTTAACACAATTTGCTTTTAGCGAAAAAAAGTATTATCTTTGTATTACCAAAGTGCATAGGGCGGCCCGAGCCGCCCTATTTTCGTCCCCCAAAAGCCCTTTTTCGGGCGAAACCGTCCCTATGATGAAAAAATTTACATGCCTTGTAGTTTTTCCTACATGGCTTGTACGATTTTCTTTCACTACATATCAGCGAAACTACAAGCCATGTACGCTGCACTGAATGTAACGAAAAGTTAAATATGTTAATGTCGCATCGCACGGACCGACGGGGCGGAACAGGCAACTACGACTTACGGACGCGCCGCCGCCATGTCCTGATGAATTTCGGACATGGCGGCGGACTTTTTTGCCGTAAAACGGAACGGTGGCCGATTCTGAAACCTACCACATGTGCAAATAGAACGAAGAGAAAGGGCTGAACGCCCGCTTTTTCGTATATTTGCACAGAAAAACCTCTTTAATATATATATGTATATGGATACATTGGAAAAAATCTTCGCCGGAAAGCTGTTGGATGTAAAGGCCATCAAACTGCAACCCGAGCAGCCCTTCACATGGGCCAGCGGATGGAAATCCCCTTTCTACTGTGACAATCGCAAGACCCTCGCCTATCCCGCGTTGCGAGGCTTCGTCAAACTCGAGTTGAGCCGCATTGTGGCCGAAAAATATCCCGAAGCCGAAGCCGTTGCAGGCGTTGCGACAGGCGCCATCGCACAGGGCGCGCTCGTTGCCGAAGAGCTGGGACTGCCTTTCGCCTATGTACGCTCCAAAGCCAAGGACCACGGCATGACCAACCTGATAGAAGGCGACTTGCAGCCGGGTATGAAGGTGGTCGTAATCGAGGACCTGATTTCGACGGGCGGCAGCAGTCTGAAGGCCGTCGAGGCCTTGCGCGCCCACGGTTGCGAGGTAGTCGGCATGGTGGCCAGTTATACTTACGGCTTCCCCGTGGCCGAGGAAGCCTTCCGCGCCGCCGGTGTCGAACTGACGACACTTACAAATTACGAAGCCGTAGTGGAAGTGGCGCTTTCCACGGGATACATCCGCCAGGAACACGTGGCCCTCTTGCACGAATGGCGCAGCAACCCCTCGCAATGGGGCGTATGAAATAACGGAAGGGGGAAAACAGCCGCCACCCTTCGGTAAAACGGCTCTTCCCGCCGGTAAAAAGGACCGGGCCGTCCGCTGTATGAACGCAGCGGGCGGCCCGGTTTCCCTTATCGGCATGTCGGCATCCCGAAACGGGAGCCGCACGGATGTCAGATGGAGTTCATGTCTTCGACGACGCAGTTGATGCTTCCGCTCTTGTAGGTATAGACGCCGTCCACCTTGACAGCTTTGCTCTTCACGCCGGTGGCCGAGATGCGGATGTCTCCTCCGTCGAACGTGAAGTCACCTTTGACGCGGATTCCGCGGCATTTCGATTCGAGCAAGGCATCTCCGGGCTTGTAGGTCGTACCTGTCACGTTCATATTGACGGACGTGGCGTTGCCGGAAGCCCGGTTGATGAGCAGATTCGTCCCGACACTGATGCCTTTCGTCCCGAGACCGCTCACCAAGGCCGTGATGCTGCCGCCCGAAATCGTCATGAGGCTGTCGCTCTTGAGTCCTTTCACGTCGTCCGCGGCAACCGTCATTTCTATCGCGCCGCCTTCGACGAATACCTGCCCGTTCAGCACGTCGAGCGGGTCTTTCGTGACGGATACGTCAATGCAATCGCCGCCTGTCCCGGCAACCTTGAGTTTTCCGCCGCGCATCCGGAAATACTGCTCCACGTGCAGGCCGTCGCTGACCGCCTTCTTCACCTCGATGTTGCCGCTGAAGTCGGAACGGAGATAGGTGTATTCGTCCGAGGCATACGCATGGCGCGAATTACCAGTCAGGACAAGGTTTCCGGCACCCGAGAATTCGGGATGTCCGTTGATGAAGAAACAGGCTTTGTGCAGTCCGCCGGCACCGTCCTCAAGGGTAGTGGTCGTTCCGTCCGTGAGCAGGACGTTTATGCGCTTTCCGTTTTCGATGTCAATGGCCGGTCCGGCCGGGTTGGTCAGTGTCAGTCCGTCGAGCACAAGGGTTGCCTTGAACTCCCCGTCCATCATGAACGAGCCGGCGGCGGATGCTCCGCTCAACCGGTAGGTCACCTCGCTCAACAACCGGGCATCGGCAATGACAGACACATCCGCGCCCTCGGCCGTCACCGTAAGGTTCGGGTAGATGTCGCCGCTGACGAGCACATGTGCCGTGTTGCCGCCATACACCACGCTGACCGTCGAGTCGGGCACCGTGCTTCTGTCCACGGTGATGCTGTCGATGGCGGCGATGTCATAGGTCTTGCCATAAATGGTCAGGGACGTGCCGCCCTCATAGCGCATTTTGTCAGCCTTGTCTGCCGGGACGGCAACCGTTACCTGTCCGGTATGTACTTTCAGGGTCTGGGCAAATGTCGTGCAGGCCACGACGGAAAGCAGGACAAATGTAGAAATCTTTTTCATCGGGCCAGCAGTTTATAGGTTTTGTCGTTTACTTTCACAATGTACAAGCCGCGTGTGAGCGTGCGTCCCTCCACCAGTCGCCCATCGGCGGCATATACCGCAATGCGGCTGCCGGCCGGCGCGTCCACGTGGAGTTGTCCGTCCGTGATGCCGACTTTCACTTCGTCATTGCCGACGGAAGAGATGCCGGTAGGCGTGAGGGAGAAAAACATTTCGCGGAGCTGCGAAAGCTCGAACACGGCATCCTTCGACGCGGCCGAGGCATGGAGTTTCCCGTCCGCGAAGGTGATTTTAAGTCCTTCGACGGGTACGCTTCGCTCGCTGCCGTTGGCGTCGAGGAAGGTCAGATAGTCGAAGTCCCGGGCCTGCGTCACGGACGTCGAAGCCAGGAGGACGCATAAAGCAAGATAGTTTTTTTTCATAAGCAAAAGGATTTTCTCGTTAAAAAGGAACGTGCCGCTTCCGTCCGGATGCAGGATGAACGGAGGCGGCACGGAGTCGATCAGAACCTGAACTTGTATCCGATGTCGAGTACGTGCATGTCGCTGTTGCTGTCATCGTCAATGCCGTCCTGATAGATATAGCCCAGTGAAACTATGTTCTTCTTGTTGATTTTCCATTCGGCACCTGCCGACAGGCGGGTCTTTTTCAGTTCGAGCGACTTGCTGAGGTCGTTGCTTATTTCATAGGAAACGTACGGCGTGACCGGGCAGTTGGTGAAATTGTACTCCAGTTGCAGCCGCGAGCGCAACAGGTGCCGGTTGTGCGAAGACTTTTCCTGTTCCGCCTGCTCGTATCTCATGAATTCCTGTCCCGCCCATACGTAGGTCGGTCCCGTATATCCGCCCTGTTTGGGATCGCGGTAGCGGTCGCGCACATAGTCGGCCGCGGCATACTCTGTGAGCAGGTAGCGCTCGCGCAGGCTGACGGAGAGGCCGCCGAAACGGACCTTGCCGGTCACGTCGAAGTTGAAACGGTACTTGGAACGCCAAAAACCGTGGTTTACGTTGTAACCGTTGATTTTTCCCTTGTTCGTGTAGTTCACGGCAGTCTCTTGCGTGGTGCGGTCATATATATAGGTATAGCCCGCGCCGAACTTGAGCCATTTGAAAGGCTTGTAGCCGAACCCGACGGAGGCTCCCCAGCGCGAAATCGCCTCCAAGTTCTGCGCAGACCTGAAATCGACGCCGAAATCAAGGGAAGTCTTTTTCGATAGCGCCTTCTCGGCGGACAGCCCCGCCCAGATGCCGAAATCGTCCCCGGCCATGGCGGGCGCGGCCGCCGTCAGCGCCGCGGCCAGCAGGAGGTGTTTTTTAGAAAGCATTGTCTTGCGGAATTTTGAACAGTCGGTCTACCGACTTGATACGTTTGTTGGGGTCCTTGTAGAAGACCCGGAGCATCGTCATGTCCGTCAGGAAATCGACAGCCCCCACTTCGATGCGTATGATGTTCAGTCCGAGGCGCTCTTCAAGGTCGGCCTTCAGTTCATCGTAGCGTTCGGGCTTTATCAGTTCGATGTTGTCATACTTGACGAACTTGCAGCCTTCGTTGTATGCCGAGAGAAAATTCTCGGACACCCAGGTCACGAGGACGAAGATGAGGTTGATGACCACTCTCGTGAGCAAGGGCGTGTCTCCCATCTTTCCGTTGAGCACGCTGAGGGCGACCAGGAAAAAGAGATAGGTCATCTCGCGGATGGGCACGCTTTCCGTGCGATAGCGGATGATGCCAAAGATGGCGAACAAGCCCAGTGCGGCTCCGATGCTCATGTCGTTGCTGTTGTTGAGCAGCAGGTAGATGAGCATGAATATGCTGACGGAAAGCAGTACGAAGGTGAAATAATAGTCCCTGCGCCGTCCCTTGGGATAGTAGAAGAAATGGACGATGGCCCAGACGGTGATGGAGTTCAGCAGGAAGCTGATGCAGAGGTTGGCCAGCCCGTAGGTAGGCGCCAGCCACTCCGCGCAAAAGAAATTGTGTATGAAATCTGTCATGCCGGTATGTAGTTGTTATTGTTTCAATTCGGTAGGCAAAGGTCTGCAGGCACGTCCTGCCCGCCCCTTTCCGCCACTTTTCTGATTTTGATGAGGCGTTTTTTGAACCGGTTCTGCCGTATGCCGGGATTGGTGACGGCCGTTCCGATGCAGTACTTGCTGAATCCTGACGGCTTGATGCGCAATGTGCGTATCATGGACAGGATGGGCGACGGCACACGTCCGTCCCGCTTCAGCTCGATGATGACGATGTTGCCCATTTCCGCGTCGTTGTCCGTCTCGTAGTTGTGGAAACGCAGTCCGAAGTCTATGGTGAGCCGCTCCGTCTTGGCATAGTTCACCAGCGTGATGCGGTTGAAGCGGTTGCCGAGTGTGGGCTTGATGTCGTCGAAGGTATATCCCGTCCGCTCCACAAGGAACTCCTCGCCCGCTCGGTCGTTCATGACGGCCTCCATCGAGGGCACGGCAATGCGTTTCTTGTTGGTTTTTCCGTGATTGTTCTTCTTTTTGACTTCGAGAAAGGTGTGTTGCGTGTCCAGATAGGTTCTGACGCGCACTTTCGTGCGGGGAGCGTGCCCGCACAGGTGCGTGCGGAACATCTCGTGCCGTTCCGGCCCGTCCCAGTAGGTGGTCTTGTAAGGGCTGATGCGCTTGCCGTTGGTCTCCTGCGAGTAGTAACTGCCTTGCGTCATACGGAGCAACTTCATGAGCGTGGGCACATTGGTCACGAACTTCGTGTCCGTCCGGTTCATCAACCGGATGGAGGACATGTCTTCGAGCGTAATGGCAGGCAATTCACGTACCAGACTGTCGAGTATGGCTTCGCGTTCTTTCATAGTCGTAGCAAATTTAGAGTAAAAAAGACACGCACCAAAATTTTCAGTGGAAAAATTAGACCAAACGGCCGATTGTGTCTATATATCCGGCAATTTGTACCGTTTTCCGCCCCGACACGGGAGGATGTCCGGACACTTCGCCGGCCGGACCGGCCTGGCGGGCCGACGGAGATTAACATCTTTAACTTCCGTTACGTTAAAAAGCGTAAATAGATGCGGTTTACGAACGCCTGAAAGGCATCTTTTTGCGCGCGGGCGGCTTCCATTTCAAACCGGAAGGCATGTATTTTCACGCAGGCTGCTTCTAATTTTTTCCACATGTGCATGTAAATCGTCACGGAACGGGCTTATTTACACGAAAAAAGGCGGTCCATGACCGCCTCTCCCTTTATCGCTGATACAAAGATACAACATTTTTCGCCGAAAAGCAAATTGTGTTAAAATCTCCGCGAAGACCGGAGCACGACATCGGAGACACCCCTTCCGTCCGCAGAGACCGGAGTGTCAATCTGATGCCAAATGATTCCGGAAATAAAAAAATTGCGAAGTCGGGTTGGCATTTTGTTTTGAAATCGTATCTTTGCAGAAGATAGGCGGCGTCTCGGCAATTCAAGCAAGCTTATTGCGCTCGACTTGCACTATCTTTGCAGAAGATAGGCGGCGTCTCGGCAATCCGAGCAAGCTTGTTGCACTTATTCATAAATATATAAATATGTTAGAGACCTTCTTTCGCACTCACAGCTACCTGATGGAGCATTTCAACGCTCCCGTACGCCGCGCTCTGATGGACGGCATCGACTGGAGCTACCGGATGATTGGCATCCGCGGGCCGCGTGGCGTGGGGCGGACCTCGTTCCTGCTGCAGTATGCCAAGGAGCACTACACGGACCATCCCCGCCAGTGTCTCTACATCAATCTCAACAACTTCTACTTCCAGGGCTGCGGCATCGTGGACTTCGCGGGGCAGTTCGTGGCCGCCGGCGGGCAGGTGCTGCTGGTGGACCAGGCGTTCAAACTGTCCGACTGGCGCGAACAGCTGTGCGAATGTTACCACCGCTATCCCTATCTCCGCATCGTCTACTCCACGACATCGGTGGACGGAGCCGAGGAAGACACGACCGAACTCTCCACGCTCTCGCGCACATACGTGCTCCACGGCTTCTCCTTCCGCGAGTTCATCAACCTGCAAACGGGCAACGACTTCCAGTCGCTCACACTGATGGAACTGCTCCACAACCACGAGCGCATTCTCAAGTCTCTGCTGCCCAAAGCCCAGCCGTGGCAGTATTTCCAGGAGTACCTGCACCACGGATACTACCCTTTCTTTCTGGAGAACCACAACTTCACCGAGGCTTTGCTCAAGGCAATGAACATGATGCTCGAGGTGGACATCCTTTTCAACAAGCAGGTGGAACTGAAATACCTGGCCCGCGTCAAACGGTTGCTCTACATGCTCGCGCTCGACGGCGGCTCCGCGCCCAACGTCAGCCATCTGGCGGAAGTCATCGGCACGAGCCGCGCCACCGTCATGAACTACCTGAAGTATCTCGAAGAGGCACGCCTCATCAACATGGTCTACCGCACGGGCGACACGTTCCCCAAGAAACCGGCCGCCGTCATGCTGCACGACACCAACCTGATGTATGCCGTCTATTCGCCCAAAATGAGCGAGCAGATGATAATGGAAACTTTCTTCGTGAACTCGCTGTGGCGCCACCACGTGGTGAACAAGGAACGGCGCGACGGTTTCTTCCTCGTGAACGGCACCACCGAAATCTGCGTCTGCGAGAAAGGCAAGCGCGTCAAGGGCGGGGCCGACACCATCTGCGCACGCTACAACACCGAAATAGGACACGGTAACGAAATCCCCTTGTGGCTGTTCGGTTTCCTGTACTGACACATGCCCGGACCCTCCGTGCCTTACGGATGGTCCGCGTTGAGAATTTTTCTTGAAAGGCAGCTGCCGTTTAACATACGGTAGCCTTTATTTTCCGACCATAGTTTCTTTTACGGTTTATTGTCCGTACGTGGCGGCGGGCCCTATTGCCCGTGTGCTTTACGTGGCGTAACTTTGCCCTTGCAAGGCGGACAAATCGCGTTGCCGTAGAAACACATGGAACTTATGAAGATAAAAACTGTCACAGGCCGCGAAATCCTCGACTCGAGAGGCAATCCGACCGTCGAAGTGGAAGTCCTGCTCGAATCGGGTGTGCAGGCCCGCGCATCCGTCCCGTCGGGCGCCTCGACGGGAGAGCACGAGGCGCTCGAACTGCGCGACGGAGACCCGCACCGTTATGGCGGGAAAGGCGTGCTCCGCGCCGTGGAGAATATAAACGGAGTGCTGGGCCGCGCGCTGGCAGGCCGGCGTGCCGACGACCAGCGCGGCATCGACTCGCTGCTGATTGCCCTTGACGGCACGCCCGACAAGTCGCGCCTCGGTGCCAACGCCCTGCTCGGCGTATCGCTCGCCGTGGCACATGCCGCCGCCCGCCAGCTGGGACTGCCGCTCTACCGTTACATCGGCGGCGTGAACGCACATGTCCTGCCCGTTCCCATGATGAACATCATCAACGGCGGCGCCCATTCCGACGCACCCATAGCCTTCCAGGAGTTCATGATACGTCCCGTCGGCGCCGACAGCTTCCGCGAAGCCCTGCGCATGGGGGCAGAGGTGTTCCACACGCTCGGCAAGGTGCTGCGGCAACGCGGGCTGAGCACGGCGGTAGGCGACGAAGGCGGTTTCGCACCCGCACTCGGCGGCACCGAGGAGGCACTCGACTGCATTGTCGAGGCCATCGCCCGCGCCGGATACCGGGCCGGCGACGACGTGCGCATAGCCATCGACTGCGCGGCCTCCGAGTTCTATCGCGAAGGCGTATACGACTATTCCGTATTCGAGGGCGAAGACGCGCCACGCCGCACGGCCAAACAGCAGATTGACTATCTCGCGGCGCTTGTCGAGCGTTATCCTGTCGATTCCATAGAGGACGGCATGGCCGAGAACGACTGGGAGGGATGGAGACTGCTGACCGGACGCCTCGGCCGCCGCGTACAGCTGGTCGGCGACGACCTGTTCGTGACCAACACGGCCTTTCTGGCGCGTGGAATAAACGAAGGCTGCGCCAACTCCATCCTGATAAAACTGAACCAGATTGGAACGCTCACCGAAACGCTCGAAGCCATCGACATGGCCAGGAGAGCGGGATTTACCGCAGTGACTTCCCACCGTTCCGGCGAGACCGAGGACACGACCATCGCGGACATCGCCGTCGGGACCGGCTGCGGACAAATCAAGACGGGCTCGCTGAGCCGCACCGAACGCATCGCCAAGTACAACCGCCTGCTGCGCATCGAGGAAGAACTGGGTGACAGCGCGTGCTACGGCATACAGGACTGACGGCGCGCGGAAACAGACCGACAGAAGGGCCTCCTGCCCGTCCGACCGACGCGAAAAACGTTCCGTATGGTAAAAAAAGCGAAAGCAAATGCCATACGGAACTTTTTTATGCTTACTTTTGCAGTTATGAAAACTATTTTACGTATTTCGGTTTCCTTCCTGATGCTGCTTGCCTGCACGGGTTGCGAGCTGATAGACGTCCATCCTTACGACACCAAGGTGGACGGCGCGCACGACATCAACGCCCGCAACATCGCACGCATAGAGAAAGCCTGCGCGGGCCGCACGCAGGTGCGCTTCGCCGTCATCAGCGACACGCAACGCTGGTATGACGAGACCGCGGCCGCCGTGGCGAGCATCAATGCCCGGGGAGACATCGACTTTGTCATCCACTGCGGCGACCTGACCGACTTCGGCGTGACGCGGGAATACGAATGGATGCGACGGGAACTCGAGAAATTCGCCGTTCCCTACGTCTGCCTCATCGGCAACCACGACTGCCTCGGCACGGGCGCCGACATGTTCCGCTACATATACGGCACACCGAACTTTTCGTTTACGGCCGGCGACACCCACTTCGTATGTCTCAACACCAATTCCTACGAATACGACTACTCGGTGGCCATCCCCGACTTCACATTCCTCAAGTCCGACCGCGCGGCTGTCGGCCCTGAAGTGCGGCGCACGGTCGTGGCCATGCACGCCAGCCCGTTCAGCGACCAGTTCAACAACAATGTGGCCGAAATCTTCGAGGAAAAAATTCTCGGCTATCCCGGTTTGCAGTTTTGCCTCTGCGGACACAACCACTACACGAGCACAAGTTATCCCTTCGACGACGGTATTCCCTACCACCAGTGCGGAGCGGCCAAGAGACGCCAGTATTTAGTATTCACCATGAAACAGGAAGGAGGTTACGACTATGAGGTGGCGAATTATTAGCGCGGCGATGCTGCTGACCTGCTCCCTGCCGATGCAGGCAATGACAGCCTCCGCCGTAACGGACAGCCTGCCGGACAGCACCCGGACAGTTGTCGCAACCGACTCGCTGCAGCCCGAAAAAGCCGGACGGCAGCAGGATTATTACGACCGGCACACCAGACGTTACCAAAGCCTGTGGCAGAAACTCATACCCCGCCAGTCGGTCATGCAGTTCGCCGGAAGCATCGGACTGATGTCTTGGGGACTCGGCTGGCACTACGGACACCGGGACAGCTGGGAGACGGAAATCCTCGTCGGCTTCGTACCCAAATATCATTCCGACTGCGCCAAGGCCACTTTCACGCTGAAGGAGCGTTTCGTGCCCTGGCACTTACGCGTAAGCAGCCGCTGGACCGTGGAACCGCTCACGACGGGACTTTTCTTCAACACCATCTTCGGCGAGGATTTCTGGGCCAACCAGCCGTCGCGCTATCCGAAAAAATATTACGGATTCTCCACAAAGGTACGCACACATGTGTTCATAGGCCAGCGCTTCTGCTACAGGATTCCCTCGCGCCACCGCATCTGGAACAAGAGCGCGTCGTTCTACTACGAACTGAGTACGTGCGACCTCTACGTAGCCTCGGCCGCAACCAACCGCAATGTACGCCTGGGCGACATCCTCTCGCTATCTTTTGGCGTGAGAATGGAGATATTTTGACATCCACCCGCCGACACCCGGCATGCGGATGGAAATATTCTAAGCCGAAACAGCATAAAATCAATACTGTCCGCCGGAATTTGCCTGAATAGAATAATTATTGTACCTTTGCGACAGTGATAACGTAAAAGTGTTGGCATTATGAAAACGACAAATATCATTCAAATCAAGAATCCGTCAATGGAACTGGTCGCTTTCATAGAGAAAGCGCAGGAACATAAGAGAGAGCGTCTGAAGCAAATGCGAAAGAAATTCTCACAATCACACGCTTTTGACAAACAATGAAGTCGGTAGAACAAGTTTTTTCAGATAATAGGGGCAATCACATATTGGTCGCCCTCTATTTTTATGATAAAGACTATAAGCAAGCGGTCTTAAATATTCCGGAAGAGTATGCCGACATCAACGTTATAGACATCAATATCACCAAAGCAAGACTTGACAAGCCCATAAATCCTGCTGCGCTTTTCAAGATGAGCAGATGGTTACTGCAGCAATTTGATAAATACGAGAACGCCATTTTCACCTTTATCTGTTCCACAGACGATTTGAACACAAATCATCCTGATAAATCACCTCAGGTTTATCGATGGGAGTTATTCGACAAATTATATATGTGTGTGGCACGGAACGCGGGAATAAACGTGCAGGATGTTATCGTGGGAGCAGAAGGATTCCAGTCTTTGGGGCGGGCATTTTATCGCGACAAGCATACCACCATCATCAATTTCGTTGCCGAATACCTCCAAGATAAGCAAACCGACTCCAATTAAAGACACTACGGGGCTTCGTCCGGAATGAATGAAGGTTGAACCGGCCGATTCCGGCACATAACCGCCCATTCAATCCCGCAGGCTCACAAAGGCCACATCAGAATTGTGTGGAAAACGAAATGCCGCGTCGCCGCATGTCCTCCAGTACCGGACGGATGCGCCGCACGAAATCCGGCCACGAGCGGCGTTCCTGCAGGCTCCAGCCTGCTTCGGCCAAGGCCAACGCACGCGGGAACGCCTGATAGAAAATGCGCTCCGGCGAATTGATGCACTCACTCCACAATGTCCCCGTCACACCCAGCAGGTTGTCGCGCACGAAGTCCGCTCCCCGTCCCCACGAAGGGTCGAGACTGTAGGTCTTTTCAAGGGAAGTGACGGGCATACCCCAGTTCTTTTCCGGCATATCGCCTGGATGCATCGGATAGTCCAGGTAACAATGCTCCCCGGGGCAAAGCATAATCTGCGCGCGGTTGCGTATGGCCGCGTCAATGGCCGCATCCGTAAGTCCGTGACGCCAGGCAAAGATCACACAGCCCGGCTGAATTTCCTTGAAGTCGGTCTCATACCAGAACATAGGTATCTTGCCATATTTCGTGCGCAGGGTGTCGATGACGCGGTCGAAGAGATACTGTTGCAACCGCCAGTTGTCCTCGCGACGGTCTGCCATGATGCCAAGCCTCCGCTTAAGGGCACGGCACTTCGGACAGTCCGTCCAACACCCCAACGCCGGATTACCCGCTTCGTCACCGCCAAGATGGACATACCGGCAGGGGAACACTTCGGCCAGTTCGCCGAAGACATTGCCGAGAAACTCATATACGAAATCCTCGCCCGGACACAATAATTCGTCGGACACACCGCTGGTGACACGCAGGGGCACCCGACGCGCACCGCAAGTCAGCCGGGGATAGCAATGTATGGCCGCGACCTCGTGCCCCGGCATTTCGATTTCGGGTATCACCTGTATGTGATGGCGGGCCGCGAAAGCCACGAAATCCTTCATCTGCGCCTGCGTATAGTAGCCCTCGGACGGCACTTGCATGTCGTCCATGGAGGTCCGCCGCGAACCCACCTCCGTGAGCCGGGGATAACGTTTGATTTCCATGCGCCAGGCCTGGTCGTCCACCAGATGCAAATGGACGGTATTCAGTTTATAACGCGCCATCTCGGGCACTATCTTCTTCAGTTCGTCATAGGGTATGAACGTGCGGGCCGGGTCAATCATCAACTCGCGTATCCGTGTACGGGGCGCGTCTTCGACATGCAGCACCGGCAAAGCGTCGCAGCAGGACGTTTCGGTACAACCCGCCAGCAGCTGGTCGAGGGTCATCAGTCCGTAAAATACGCCGGCCGCCGTCTTGCCCGCAATACGCACACCGCGTGACGTCACATCAAGCATATAGCCCTCGTCATCGGGTATCCTGTCATCGAGCGACAGTTCCAGACATGCCTTTCCGCCCTTGCGGCCGGCATTGCGGCCGACACGCTCGTCGAGGATGCGGCGCGCATGTGCCGCTTCGTTCGACAAAGCCTTGTCGGCCACCACCTTCCACCCACGCCTGACGGACAAAGGTGCGGCGAGTGAATCGGTCTCCAGCCGCGCAGGAACAGGCACAAGGCATTCAGCCGGGCGACACAGGCGAAACGGTCCGTCCGGCTTCCCGAAAAACGCGCTCCATCCCTCGGCCCGGCGGTAATCCTCTTCCGCCCCCGCGGGCACAATCAGGCGGCAACGCCTGCTGTCTACCCCGTAAAAGGCCGTTACGGCCGCCGGAGGCGGTGCGGACGCAGACACGACAATGCGGCGCAGGCCCTTGCATCCCGCAAAGGCAAAGGCGCCGAGGCGCGGACGGCCTTCGAATACCACTTCTTCAAGACCGGCACACGAGGCAAAGGCACGTTCGTCAATTTCTTCAAGGGCCGCGGGCAAACGGACGGCACGCAGCGAGTCGCAGGCAAAGAACGCCTGCGAACCGATGCGGCGCAGATTGGCCGGCAACAGCACTTCACGCAAGCGATGCCGGGAATGAAGGGCATTGTCCGGAAGCACAGGGCAATCCGCACCGGCAAGGTCGAGCGACTGCAACCGCCAACAACAATCGCGAAGCCGGCGGAAGTCGGAATTGCCGCGCGTGGAAAGTTTCCCGGTAAGGGCAATGCGAGTGACCGAAGCCGCCTGTGCGGGCGACAACGATGTCAGATTATCCATGCGCTGTGCCCGGACGGACACGGCGATGACGGCACCCAACAATAATATATATAAATGTCTCATGACGAAAATACGGATATGCACTTCCCGCAGAAAAGAACGGAAACGCACCGGGGACAAACAAAAAAACGAGCGGTATCTCACTCCGTGAACAGGACGCGCCGGCCGTCGGGCAACACTTCCAGATGAACGCGGACGGCCGTTTCGGGCAGCAACTCCTCGACCAGTTCCGGCCACTCCAGAAGACAGACCGCCCCCGAGTAGAAATATTCCTCATACCCCATGTCATAGACTTCCTCGATGCGACGTATGCGGTAGAAGTCGAAATGAAAAATCGGACGGCCGTCGGTTTCGGAACGATACTCGTTCACAATGGAGAACGTGGGCGAAGTCACGGGGTCGGTAACGCCGAGACAGGCGCACAAGGCCCGTACAAAGGTGGTTTTTCCCGCTCCCATCTCACCGTAAAAGGCAAAAACCTTGTGCCCGCCCATCTGTCCGGCAAAGGTGCGCGCGGCTGCGTCTATCTGGTCTATGGATGCTATTTCCAGTCTCATCATGCAGTATCTGTTTGAAAAAGAACAGATGCAAAAATACGTTTTTCTCAATAAAAACATATCCTTGCCTGAAAAGATTTGTATATTTGCCCATCATATGGGGACTCGTGCAGCCATTGCAGGTCGGCAGCCTACATCTTATATATATAGGAACTGCTTCACAACCAGCGTGACGGGAGACACGCCATGTCTCTCCCATACCGAAACATATCTTAAATTAAATATTATGTTCATGAAAAAAATCTACATGTTGCTGACGGCGCTCGTCATGAGCGTCACAGCCGTGGCCCAGCAGCTCATGCCGCCGGCTTTCTCGACGGAAGCCGACCCGGCATGGTATTGGGTCACATTCAACAACGGTAACTGGGCCATCGCCGACAAGGGCGCGGGACAACTGGTCAGGACCGCGACAAAGGCTGACGCAGCCGCACAGAAATGGATGCTCATCGGTACGCCCGAAAGTTTCAAGATGAAGAGCCAGAGCGGCAACTACATCGGCTGGAACGGCACGTCATTCACGGCTGTCGCCACGGGTGGCGTGGACCTGAAGCTCGTCAAGAGCGGCACGGACGGCTGCTGGGAAATCGCACGCGCGGCCGGCACCAACACAATGAACATGCACCAGGGTGCAGGCGACAACAAGGAAATCCGCGAATATACCGTGGGTGACCCCGGAAACCCGCTCAAATTCGTGTCGGCCAGTCCCGCCTATCCGTTGTTCAGCGACGATGAAAACGAATACTGGTATTTCATCCGGTTCTCGTACGAAGGCCGCACCTTGCTCGACCAGGGCGCAGGCCAGAAGTGCGTCACGGCCGAAGTGGAACCCGCAGCCGGACAACTCTGGAAGTTCGTGGGAACGAGAGATAACTTCCAGCTTGTCAGCAAGCTGGGCAATTATGCCTATGCTGACGGTTCGGGAAACGCGGCCCGTCTGAAAACGCAGGCCACCGCACCGACCCAAGGCTTCTCCCTGGGAGCTTCGGGCAACTCAGACTACCCCATTGCCCTCGAAATGGGCGCCAACGCCATCTCGGGCAACAACAAATATGTAAACCAATGGGAAAGCATGCGACTGGGACAGGAGATAGGATTTTGGGCACATGCAAACAAGAACAACGCGTTCGAGGCTGTACTCGAAAAGAACATGACTTACAGCGAGTACAAGGTAAACGGCATCGCCTCGTTCACTCCCGAAAACGCCCTGACGCTCTGGTATGACCAGCCGGCCACGGCTACATCCTCCACTTACAAATGGATGGAATACTCCCTCCCCATCGGTAACGGAGAATTCGGCGCCAGCCTCTTCGGCGGTATCTACAAAGACGAAATCCAGTTCAATGAAAAATCCCTGTGGACCGGCGGACCGAACGACTTCGGCGGTTACGGCGGCTACAAGAACTTCGGTTCGGTCATCGTCGAGAACCTTACGGAGGACTTCAGCTTCGGCAACACCGCACCCGCCAAGGACTACGTGCGCTTCCTCGACATCGAAACAGCCACCGGCGGCGTGAACTTCAGCGACTATGAAGGCACAACGAACTACAGCCGCCGCTATATCGCCTCCAACCCCGACAAGGTGGTGGCCGTGCGCTACAAGGCCGACGGCGAGAAGAAACTCAACCTCCGCTTTACCTTCGCTCCCGGAAAGGGCATCAACGCATCCGACATCGTCTATGAGAACGGCGAAGCCTCGTTCGGCGGCAAACTAACCACCGTAACCTACAACACGCGCTTCCGCGTAGTGCCCACAGGCGACGCAGCCACCGTCACGAGCACGGAAGAAGGTATCACGGTGAACGGTGCCGACGAAGTACTGCTCATCCTCGCCGGTGCAACCGACTTCGACGCTTACAGCGCAACCCAGGTTTCGGGTACGGCCAACGTGCCGACGGTGGTAGCCGGCAGAGTCGCCGCAGCCGCCGAAAAAGGATGGGATGCCCTCTACGCAGACCACGTGAAAGACTTCCAGTCCTATATGGGCCGCGTGGACTTCAAGATTGACGGCGCCGCCAGCACCTATCCCACCGATGTTCTGGTGGACCGCTACAACAACAGGTCCGTACACGTAACCGGCAAAGAGGCCGAGGTACTCTTCCTCGAACAGCTTTACTTCGCTTACGGACGGTATCTGATGATCGGTTGCTCGCGCGGAATGGATGTTCCCTCGAACCTGCAGGGCATCTGGAACGACCGGGAAAACGCTCCCTGGAACTCCGACATACATACCAACATCAACGTACAGATGAACTACTGGCCGGCGGAACCGACCAACCTGAGCGAACTGCACATGCCCTTACTGAACTACATCATCAACATGTCCAACAAGGACAGATGGAAATGGTGTGCACAGAACTTCGGCGGCCAGGAAGGCTGGACCTGTCTGACCGAAACCAACATCTTCGGCGGCATGGGCTCATTCGGTTCCAACTATCTCGTGGCCAACGCATGGTTCTGCTCACACCTGTGGCAGCACTACCGCTATACGCTCGACAAGGACTTCCTTACCCGTGCATTCCCCACCATGTGGTCGTGTGCGAAGTTCTGGATGGCGCGTATGATTCAGGACCGCGTGGTCAATGACGGCACATACGTGGCCCCGGACGAATATTCGGCCGAACAGAACGACCATCCCAAGGAAGACGGAACCGCACACGCGCAGCAGCTCATCATCAACCTGCTGGAGAACGTGAAATCCTCCGTCGAAATACTCGGACAAGAGGCCGTGGGCCTGAGCGACGCGGACATGGCACGTCTCAACGAATACATCGAAAAGACCGACCGCGGTCTGCACACCGAGGTATTCAAGGGCGGAGACTGGCTCTCGTGGGGCGCGGACAAAGGCATCGTGCCCGGTGACGTCCTGCTGAAGGAATGGAAATATGCAAGCTATGACGTATCGGGCGACAAAGGCCACCGCCACATGTCCCACCTCATGGCGCTCTATCCGCTGACGCAGATCAGCAAGTCGAGCAAGTACTTCGAGCCTGCCGTAAACTCGTTGAAGTTGCGCGGCGATGCCGCTACCGGATGGTCAATGGGCTGGAAAGTAAACCTTTGGGCACGTGCGCTCGACGGCAACCACGCACATGTCATCCTCAACAACGCGCTCAAGCATTCCACCTCCTACGGTACGAACCAGAATGCCGGCGGCATCTATTATAACCTCTACGACTCGCACGCACCTTTCCAGATTGACGGAAACTTCGGTATGACGGCTGCCATCGCCGAACTGCTGCTCCAGAGCCACACCGACACGTTGCAGATTCTGCCCGCACTGCCCGACGTATGGCAGAAAGGCCATGTCACCGGTCTGAAAGCCGTGGGCGACTTCACCGTGGGCATCAGCTGGGAAAACGGTACGGCCACCGCGGTGGACATCGTATCCAACCAAGGCACACCTCTCGTGGTAAACTATCCGGGCATCGGCAATAAGAAAATCTGCGTGGACGGTACCGAAATCAATGCCACCGTCATCGACGAGAACACCGTAAGCATTCCCGCAGGAAAAGGGGCGAAAGTGGACGTAAACTTCAACGAAACGGCCACCGGCATCGCGTCGGCAGCACAGACATCTACACTCAAGGTCAGCACAGCGGGACGCACCGTCACCGTCAGCGGCGCCGAAGTGGCAACAGTCAAGGCCTGCGACCTCGCCGGACGCACCCTGTTCACCACAAGCCGCAATACATTCAGCGTAGACAAGGCCTGCGGCAGCGTAATCCTGCTGCAAGTGACCGAGAAGTCGGGCCGCGTTTCGGCCTGCAAGGTGGCTTTGCAATAAAATGAAGCCTGACGCCGCGCGCACCACGACTCCGGTCCACACGGCATAAGGCCCTCGCACAACCATACGGCCGCCACTCTTCCATCCGAAGAGTGGCGGCCTTTTCTACAACTTCCGGCGAAGACACAAACTGGAACACCAACTAAAGAAAAAGAGAAAATCTTTTGAATTTCTCATAAAAAGGATTATATTTGCAAAATATTTATGGCTATGGATGTGGATTCCATCTTTCCCCAAAAGGTCGAAAGCATCTGCAATTACCCCCCCCAATTTACATAAATGCTTAGTTTATAGTATTTTATAAAAGAAAGAGGGAGCTAAGAATATACCGTTTAGCCACAAAACTTATTCTATTCACATGGAGGAGTCGAAAGAGACAATACACTGGTGGGCCATGAGCGCCGTGTATAATCGCTCTTTGAAGGCTCAGGCCGAACTGAACGCGCGGGGCATCGAGACATTCATCCCCATGCGTCATGTCATGCGCGTCATCGGCGGCCGCAAGCGCCTTCAGATTGTTCCGGCCGTGAACAACCTGCTCTTTGCCCGCACCACCGCCGAAAGCATCCGGTCGGCCAAGCACTCCCTCCCCTATCTGCACTATCTCATCGAACGGCGCGACGGGCACGGCTATCCTGTCATCGTCCCCGACGACCGCATGGCCGACTTCATTGCCGTGGCATCGACCGAAAGTGCCGACCCCATCTACTTCTCGCCCACCGAAGTCCGGCTTACCGCCGGCGAACATGTCCGCATCCACGGCGGCCCCTTTGACGGTGTGAGCGGGACTTTCTGCCGCGTCTGCGGCAAGCGCAACCGCCGTCTCGTAGGGTGAATTCAACAAGCAAGTGCAAATTTATATTATCTGTTTTAAGAAGACCTCAATTGGTGGATGAAAATTGAGTTT